>JBIIDV010000021.1:0-34602 GCA_044238185.1 Prochlorococcaceae cyanobacterium
CCCAGATCGTGATCGGTCTCACCGTGGTGTCTCTCGGCACCAGTGCGCCGGAGCTGTTTGTGAGCCTGATCTCCACCATCCAGGGGAATCTGGGGGTGGCCGGTGCCGACAATCTGGCTGTGAGCAACATCGTGGGCAGCAACATCTTCAACGTGCTGGTGGTGCTGGGCCTCAGCGCCCTGATTGCGCCCCTGCGGGTGAAGAGCCGCCTGGTGAAGCGCGATGTGCCGCTGCTGCTGGGGGTATCCATGGCGGTGTGGGGCATGGCCTCCGGAGGCCGGGTCACGTGGCAGGCCGGCCTGGCCCTGCTGGTGGGCACCGTGATGAACATCATCTGGGAAATGCGCACCGCCGGCGAAAATCCCGACGAGGTGAACGAGATCGATGAGGCCGAGCGGGCTACACCCCTCGTGGCTGGCCTCAAGCTTGCTGCAGGCCTGGTGTTGCTGGTGGCGGGCTCCCAGCTGCTGGTGAAGGGGGCTACGGCCGTGGCCCTGTCGCTGGGGGTGAGCACCACCGTGATTGGCCTCACGATCGTGGCCGCAGGCACCTCGATGCCTGAACTGGTCACCTCCCTGGTGGCCGCCTACCGGGGTAAGGCCGATCTGGCGATCGGCAATGTGGTGGGCAGCAATCTGCTCAACCAGCTCGTGATCCTGGGCCTTTGCGCCACGGTGGCAGGTGAGCGGGGCCTGGGCGTGGATCCGGTGATGATCCAGCGCGACCTACCGATCATGGTGCTCACCACCCTGGCCTGCTTGCCGATCTTCTGGACCCGGGGTGTGATCACCCGCCTGGAGGGCGGCATCCTGGTGCTGCTTTACGTTGCCTACGTGGTGGAGCAGCTGTTGCTCTATTCCGCTCCCACCTATTCCGACGAATTTCGCTTGGCGGTAGTGGTTGTGTTGGTGCCTGCCTTGCTTGTGTTTCTGGCCTGGCAAGTGCTGGCTTGGCGGGAACAACGGCGCCTTACCTAGGTTTCAGGCTGCTTTTTGGGGCGATCGGCTCGCGCACAGCAGATCGTGTTGGTGATCCGCTGCAGTTGATCCGCTGCAGTTGATCCGCCGCAGTGGCCGAAAGCCAATCGGGCGCTCTCGCCATGCCCACCTTTTCTGCACGCTTCCTCCTTGCTCTCCACGCTGCTGATTCTGTTGCTTGGCCTGGCCACAGCACGGCTCACGGCAGGCAAACTGGCGCGCTGGGCCGTTCCCGCCATCGTGCTGGAGCTGTTGGTGGGTTTTGTGCTGGGCAACAGCGTGCTGCCCTTTCAGGCCATCGAGCCCCTCAGTGGTCTCACGGAACTGGGAGTGCTCACGCTCTTCTTCCAGGTGGGCCTGGAGGTGCGCGGTGATCTGCTCGCGTCGCGGCGCCACACGATCCTGCGGCTCGTGGCCCTCAGTTGCCTCACGCCTTTGCTGGCCTATTGGCCACTGGTGGGTGGTTTCGGCCTACAGCCGGCCCCGGCGCTGTTGTGTCTGGCCTGTCTGTCGGCCACCGGCACGGGGGTGACCCTGCGCCTGCTCGCCCATCGTCAGGCCCTGCGGACCCCCTCCGGTCGGCTGCTGGTGGGGGTTTCGGTGCTCGACGACCTACCCGCGATCGCCCTGCTCAGCCTGGCTGTGGCCGCTGGCGGCCAGCAGCTGGGGGCCCCAGGCCAGGGAGTCCCTGGCATGGTATTGGGCCTGTTGGCTGCGTCTCTCAGCTACTTCGGCGTGAGCTGGTGGTCCAGGCAGCAGCGCCGTGGCCCGAGCAGTCCCCTGGCAATCCTCATGCTGATGATCAGCTGTGCCTGGGTTGGGGAAGTTACGGGCCTCACGTCCCTGCTGGGGGCGCTGTGGGCCGGGGTTCTGTTCACACGACTGGCGCCGCTGCAGGCCGAGGTGAACCGGGTGTTGACGCTGCTCTCGGAGGTGTTTCTGCCCCTCTACTTCATCAGCGTGGGCATGCGGGTGTCGGCAGCCAGCCTGCTGGATCGGCAAGCCTGGAGTCTTGGTGCGGTTCTGTTGCTGTTGGCGCTGGCCAGCAAGGCCCTCTGTGGTTTCGGCATCACCGCGAACGATCGCCGCGCTGGAGTCGATCGCTGGCTGGTGGTGTTTGGTCTCATCCCCAGGGGACTGCCAGGCCTGGTGTTCGCTACCACCGCGCTCTCCGCCGGCGTGATCAATGCCAGCCAGTACTCGGCCCTGGTTCTGATGGTGACCGCCACCACTGTGTTGGGATTGGTGTTGTTGGAACGGCGTCTCATGGCCCTGCCGCTCGCCGCAGATGCCCCCTGACCAGACACCGAAAGGCATTTACTGTGGTTCTCAAGTTCCTTCTCATTGCTTGAACCGCTCTCTCCAGCAGCCGGCCTGGCACAGCTTCACCGCTGCTGACTGCATCGATCGCTTGGGGGGCCAGCCCCAGGGCCTGAATACCGCCGAGGCGGCCCGTCGCCTCGCTGATGGCGGTCTGAACCGGCTGGAGCTGGCGGCTGGTCGCAGCAACTGGCAGATCCTCTGGGACCAGTTCAGCAACGTGATGCTGATCATGCTCCTGGCGGTGGCCGCCGTCTCGGCTGTGGTGGCCTACGTGGAGCAGAAGTTTCCCAAGGATGCGATCGCCATCGTGCTGATCGTGGGCCTGAACGGCCTGCTGGGCTACCTGCAGGAAAGCCGGGCCCAGAAGGCCCTGCTGGCCCTGCGCGACATGGCCCAGCCCCAGGTGCAGGTGCGCCGCGACGGCCAGTGGCAACGCCTGAACAGTGAGGAGCTGGTGCCCGGCGACCTGATCCGTCTGGAGGCGGGCGATCGGGTGCCCGCGGACGCGCGGCTGCTGGAAGCGGTGGATCTGGGCCTGCGCGAGGCGGCGCTCACCGGTGAGGCTGAAGCGGTGTTCAAGAAAGCCGATCTGGTGCTGGAGGCAGCCACCCCCGTTCTGGAGCGTCTGAACTGCCTGTTCCAGGGCACCGAAGTGGTGCGGGGCCGGGGCGTGGCCCTGGTGACCTCCACAGGCATGGGCACGGAGCTGGGCCAGATCGCCGAGCTGATCAACACCGCCGGTGGCGAAAGCACGCCACTGCAGCAGCGGCTTGATGGCCTCGCCAAGGTGCTGGTCGGCAGCTCCCTGGCCCTGGTGGCCCTGGTGGTGGGTCTGGGCCTGCTGCTCGGCCAGGACCCCCTCAACCTGCTGGAGGTGTCGCTGTCGATGGCTGTGGCGATCGTGCCTGAGGGCCTGCCCGCGGTGATCACCGTCACCCTGGCGATCGGCACCCAGCGCATGGTGCAGCGCGCGGCCCTGATCCGCCGCCTGCCGGCTGTGGAAGCCCTCGGCTCGGTGACCGTGATCTGCTCTGACAAGACCGGCACCCTCACCCAGAACCGCCAGGTGGTGCAGGAACTTCGCCTCGGAACGCAAGCCGTGGCTGTGAGCGGCCTCGGCTACGAACCCAACGGCGCCTTCACACCCCGGCTCCTCACCCCGCCGGAGGGAGCAACGGCCGGGGCCGTCCACGGCCTGGAGCGGTTGCTGCTGCAGGCTGCCGTGCTCTGCAGCGACGCCGAACACAAGCAGAATTCCGATGGCACCTGGGAGATCCTCGGCGATCCCACCGAAGGCGCCCTGTCGGTGGTGGCGGCCAAGCAGGGGATCGACGACTTCGAGCTGCGCAGCCACTACCGGCGCGCGGCCGAGATTCCGTTCAGCTCCGAGCGGCAGCTGATGGCCGTGTGGGTGGAGGACCACGAGGGCAGCCTGCAGGCACCTCTTGGCGCTGCCGCAGCAGGTTCCCACCAGCTGCTGATCAGCAAGGGTGCTCCGGAGGTGATCTTCAGCGGATGCAGCAGCTGGGTGGACGGGGGCGGGGTGGTTCCGATCAGCGATGGGCAACGCCAGTGGTGGCTGGAGCAGGCCCGTGAGCTGGCTGCTGCCGGCCTGCGGGTGCTGGCTTTTGCCTGCTCGCCCCATCACCCCAGCCCAGAGCACGAACTGGCGGACCAGGTGCTGCTCGGCCTGATGGCCCAGCTGGATCCCGCCCGCCCCGAGGTGCTCAAGGCCGTGGCCACCTGCCGCACAGCCGGGATCCGGCCGGTGATGATCACGGGCGACCATCCGCTCACCGCCAGGGCGATCGGCAGCGATATCGGCCTGGCCAGCGTTGATGCGGAAGTGGTGCTCGGCCGTGAGCTGGAAGCCAGCAGCGACGAGCAGTTGCGCGAGGTGGTAGCCCGTTGCAGTGTGTACGCCCGCGTTCCGCCCGAGCAGAAGCTGAGGATCGTCAAAGCGCTGCAGGCCAACGGCCAGGTGGTGGCCATGACCGGCGATGGAGTGAACGATGCGCCAGCCCTCAAGCAGGCCCATATCGGCGTAGCCATGGGCATCACCGGCACCGAGGTGAGCAAGGAAGCGGCCGATATGGTGTTGCTGGATGACAACTTCGCCACGATCGTGAATGCTGTGGAGGAGGGGAGGCTGGTTTACGCCAATATCCGCCGTTTCGTGAAGTACATCCTCGGCAGCAATGTGGGCGAACTGATCACCGTCGCCGCTGCACCGCTTGTGGGCCTGCTGGGGGTGCCGCTGACGCCCCTGCAGATTCTCTGGATGAATCTCGTCACCGATGGGGTACCGGCCCTGGCCCTGGCCCTTGAGCCAGCTGAAGCCGGGTTGATGGAACGCCAACCGGCCCGCCCTGGGGAGTCGATTTTTGCCCGCGGCATTGGGCGCTACATCTTGCGGGTGGGTGTTGTGTTTGCCCTGTTCGTCATCGCCCTGATGGTGTGGAGCTACCGCACGGGAGGTCCGCAGGGACCCTGGAAAACAATGGTGTTCACAACCCTTTGCCTGGCCCAGATGGGGCATGCTTTATCGGCCCGCAGCGATCGCCCTCTCATCCAGGTGAATCCTTTCAGCAACCCCTGGCTGCTCTGGGCTGTGATCCTCACCACCAGTCTTCAGCTGCTGCTCCTCTATGTACCTTGGCTGGCCAAATTCTTTGGCACGGTGCCTCTGACAGGAGATAATCTGTTGGTGTGCGTTGGCGTGAGTTTGCTCTTTTTTGTCTACCTGGAGACAGAGAAGATCCTGCGACAGTGGTGGAGCCGTGAGCGTGCTGATACGCTATCGGCCATGGGCTGAAAGGGTTGATATGGCAGGTCTGATCGAACAGCTCCCCCAGCTGATCCTCACAGCAGTGGACGCAAATCCCATGCTTGGGTACGGCGCCATTGCATTGGTGATGCTGCTGGAGAATGTGGTCCCTCCGATTCCTTCGGAGGTTGTCATGCCCCTTGCTGGCTTTCTCATTCAGCAGGGCCGATTACAACTTGTCCCTGTTGTCTTGGCAGGGTTGCTGGGCACTGTGCTGGGGGCATGGTTCTGGTACGGAGTTGGGCGCCTGATCAATGAAGAACGATTGGAACAGTGGCTGAAACGTCATGGCCGCTGGCTGGGTCTGAGCGCAAACGATCTGGCCCGTAGCCGCCAATGGTTCAACCGGCATGGGGTGGCCGTTGTGTTCTGGGGCCGGATCATTCCCGGGGTCCGCACGCTTGTGTCCCTGCCAGCGGGCGTTGAAATGATGCCTCAGATGCGCTTTCTGGCGTGGACAACGGCAGGCAGTCTGCTGTGGATCCTGTTCCTCACCATGGCTGGACAGGCCCTCGGTGAGGGCTATCGCAGGGTGGGTGACCAAATCGGAGCTCTCGGCGATGTCCTTGCCCCGATTTTGGGATTCGTTGTCGGTGTCTTCATCATCTTTGTTGTTGTTCGTTGGCTGATTAGGCCAAAATAATATGGTTTCGCCTGGTCTCCACACATATCCTCTCTGCTTCCTGATCAAGTTCAGGATTGATGGGCGTGGTGATTAACTGGCCTGTTTTGGGGTAAAATCAGGCGTGTAATTATCTTGTTGGGCGACGGTGGGAGGAGTCGGAGATTATGACTTTGTCGCTCTTGCCCATGCAATGTAACTCGCAGAGAACGCTCAAAGCTATTCTTTCTCTCCCGGGAGCTCATCGGGGATGGCCATTTTCTGCCAGGAGCCAATCACAAGATGAATCTAAATAAAGCTGACCAAATGATTGCGGCTGTTCTCATCGTGTTGGCAGCAGTGGGTTCAGTGCTTCTTGTCTATCTCTCGGGTGACGACCCAAACAAGATTCAGCCCTCTGCTGCAAACGGTAAGCTCCGTGCTGAAACCGATTCGGATATACGGTTCCCTGAGGCCCCACAGTGAACCGGCTTGGTTAAAGCTCGCGGCTTCTGAAGAGCTGCCCATATGGAGCGCAACACAGTTCTACGCTCGCATCCCTCTAACATGATCGGGCGATCGAACCTCTTCAATCCCCGCTTGATCACTGACATCCTGGTCGTCCTGCTGCTGATTGGAGCCAACGGGGTTTTCTCGGGAGCTGAGATCGCAATTATTTCAGCTCGTCGCCACCGACTGGAACAGCTTTCTGCCCAAGGGCGGCAGTCAGCCCGAGTGGCCATGCGGCTTGCCGACTCACCGAATCAATTCCTCTCCACTGTTCAGATCGGTATCACCCTGATTGGCATTCTCAGCGGTGCTTTGGGTGGTGCCACGGTGGCCCAACAGCTGGAAGGCTGGGTTGAGCAAGTGCCGCCCTTGGCGCCCTACAGCCCGGCGTTGAGTTTTGGTCTCGTGGTGGCCGTGATCACCTACCTATCCGTCGTTGTGGGTGAACTGGTTCCCAAGCGACTGGCCTTGGCGAACCCCGAGCAGATGGCCTGCCTCATGGCCCCCACCATGCAACGGCTCTCTCGGGTGAGTGGACCTCTCGTTCATCTCCTCAGCCATTCCACTGAGGTTTTGCTCAAATCTCTTGGTGTTGCCAGCAACAGTGAATCCAATATCACAGAGGATGAGATCAAAGCTCTGTTTCGCCAGGGTACCGATTCGGGAGTGTTTGAGGAGGTGGAACATGACATGGTGCAGAGGGTGTTGCGGTTGGGCGACCGCACGATCAAGAGCCTGATGACACCGCGCACCGACATCTGCTGGCTGGATGTGGAGGAGTCATTGGATGAAAATCTGCAGGAAATCCTTCAGAGTAATTATTCGCGTTTCCCGGTTGGCAAGGGCACCCTTGACGATTGCCTTGGTGTGGTTTGGCTGCGCAACATATTGGAGGCTAAGTTTATGGGGGACGCTATTGATCTTGAACAGCTTGCTCAGCCCCCTCTGTTTGTCGCTGAAAGTACGCGTGCCCTTTCGATGTTGGAGCAGTTCAAGCGTAGTGGTGTTCATATTGCGCTGGTTACGGATGAATTTGGTGGCGTGGAGGGGCTTGTTACTCTTAACGATTTGATGGAGGGAATCGTTGGCGATCTGCCCTCAATGGAGAATCATAATAATCCATCAGCGCTTATCCGCGAGGATGGTTCATTCTTGGTGGATGGTGGGCTCGATCTCGATGCATTTACTGAGCTGATTGATCAGGATCTCTTTGGCACTGACCAGGGCGTCCGTTATCACACTCTTGCCGGCTTCGTGATGCACATTTTAGAGCGTGTGCCTCGCGAGGGCGACCATTTTGATTGGCAGGGGTATCGCTTTGAGGTGATTGATATGGATGGTAAGCGAATCGACAAGTTATTGGTGGTGTTGATTCCAGTTGATCAGTCCAAGGGCAAGCCAGTTGAAGATGGGTAATTGACTCTTTGGACAATGGATGTATGTGTTTGATTGTTTTAGCGCCCGGGAAGCTGGGCTAGATGTTCGCTCGATCCCATCACCACCAGCATTTCGCCGGCTTCCATCACGTGTGAAGCAGGCGGATTGACAGTTAAATTATTTTCGGGGCCTACAGCCAGTACACTTATATTTAAATTCTTGCGCAAGTTTAGGTCGCGCAGAGATTGCCCCACAAAAGATTGGGGCACACGAATCTCCTCAATGCTATTGATGTCATCTAGGCGTAGTCGGTCGAGCAAGTTAGGGCGAACCAGCTCTATACCGAGGCGATGGCCCTGCATCTTTGATGGGAATACCACCCGATCTGCTCCGACACGCTGCAGCATCTTCATGTGCAGGTCGGATGTGGCGCGGGCAATCACCTGCTTCACCTTGGAGCCAGCTGCATCTTTAGCGATGAGCGTTGCTGTCACGCTGGCCTCAATCGGTTCACGCATCGCCACCACAACTGTGCCCATATCCAAGACACCGGCAGCTCTAAGCGCATCTTCATCGGTACAATCCACCACACGTGCTTCGATCGAGGAATCTATCTGGCGTAGGCTATCTACTGCTTTCTGACTATTGTCGACCGCCAGTACATCAGTGCCGGAGCGAATCAGCTCAGCGATGACTGATGAGCCAAAGCGGCCCACGCCAATCACGGCAAATCCGCTGAGTTCTTTTGTCTGCTCACGCCGCCAGTGCCACCATGAATTAGACGTTGTCATCGCATTAATGGGAATAAACGAATAAATGATTGTCTTGTCACTGCAGATGGAAACCTGAGGATCAGACCAGCTCTCTGGAGATCAGAGAAACAGCTCTTCGCGAGGGTAGCCCACCCGATCCGGCGGCCTGTTTCCATACAGGGCTGCCAGCAGCAACATGATTCCCAGCCGCCCCACAAACATACCCACCATTAGCACCAGCTGGCCCCAGCGATTGAGCTCGGCCGTGACTCCAAGGTCGAGCCCCACCGTGCAGAAGGCCGACATGCAGGTGAAGAGTTTTTCGAGAAAGCTGAAGCGAGTTCCCGTTATAGTCCCGCCCGCGGTTGCCCCGATGCCCAGCAGCAGAGCCATCATCAGCACAAAAAGTCCGGAGGCCAGGGTGACACCTACTGCCTTGAGTAACAGATCTCCAGGTATCTCGCGATTACGAATCACCACCTGTTTACGACCCTCAAGGGTGCACTTGGTGGCCCCCATGAGAAGGGCAAAGGTGGTGGTCTTGATGCCGCCGCCGGTGCCTCCCGGGCTGGCGCCGATGAACATCAGCACGATCATCAGAAGCAATCCAGCCTCTGAAAGTGTTTCCACTGAAAGGCTCACCGTGTTGAAGCCAGCGGTGCGTGTTGTGATCGACTGAAAGAGAGTCACCTGTAGCCGCTGCCAGATGCTGAGGTCCGCCACCACACTCTCTTGGGCGAAGTGCTCGGTGAACAAAAGGCCCAGTGCACCAATGGCAATGAGCAGGACGGTGCTGCGAATCACCAGACGCGTGTGAAGGCTCAGGCGTTTGATGCGATTGAGGTGGAGACGCTTGGCCCACACGTCGTTGATCACGCGCCAGCCGATTCCGCCGATCACGATCAAGCTGGCAATCACGCCGTTCACTACTGGGTTATCGCGGTAACCCATTAGATTGTCATTCCACAGTCCAAAGCCGGCGTTGTTGTAAGCGCTGATGCAGTGAAACAAGGATGCCCAAAAGCGTTCCAATGGGTTCTGAATGTCTGTAAAGCCAAAGGCGTAGAGCACCACCGTACCCAGGCCCATCACGCAGAAACCAGCGATCAAAATGCCGTTGAAGGTTGGTCCGATACCGCCAACCCCAAATTCATCAAGGGTGCGCCCACGATCCAGGCGATGGCGAAGGCCGCTGCGGCCCTGCACGAAGCCCTGCAAGAAGGTGGTGATGGCCATCAAGCCCAGTCCACCGGTTACGATCAAACCGGAAAGTGCCACTTGGCCAACGGGGGTGAGATCACGGCTGATGTCAATGATCGATAGGCCAGTGACCGTGATCGCAGAGGTCACGGTAAACAGTGCTTCCCAGAGACCCACATCGTCAGTAGAGCAGAGCGGACTCGATAGGATGAAGGTGCCCAGCAGGATCACCAAGGCCCCTGTCACAGTTGTGAATTGGGGAACGGTGAGCTTCTGACGCCAGTGCTGGAGCGCCCTCAATCTGGTTGTTAGTGAGACCAAAGCCATCGAGATCAGTGAATCTGGATCTGGGGGAGGTGAAAGAATGGTAAGCGATTGGCCCGTTTGTCCTTTCATGAAGGCCGTGGTCTGCTCGGTGGCCGCTCATCAGGTGGAATTCTGCCCTCGGTGGAATTGGGTGTTCAGTTAATCAGATGTTGAGGTGAGACTGGTATGGCGCCTTTCAGGGCGTGACAATCTAAACATCTTGGCTGGTTCTCCGGAGGCAAATTCAGGACTATCTCCGGATTGCAGTTCGTCGCGGACTACAAAGAGTCCAAGTGAACCCAGAAGAGCTCCTAGAAAAACGAATAAAAGCCACCACTTAATGGTGTTTTGGGGTTCGTTCAGTCGCTGACCAACTGGACGCCCGCAATCACAGCAGATGAGTTGGTGATGGGAGATGGCTGAGCGTGTCATCATGCGGCAACCGCATCTTGAACATGCCATGGCCGCTAACCTGATTTCACCGACAATTCTACCGGGATGCGAGTATCGATTTCAAAGCAAGGCCCGAGTCAAACTGCTCAATAGGAACTGTTGACCTGCCGTTTTGATGCTAGCAGACCTTGAATCCAGGCCTTTCAGCGCTGGCTAAGCGCACGCCTTTTCAGATGTTCACCGCGCGGGAATAGGGCTCTTTGTGTGAGCTGAAGCTACAGATAAGCAGCCCTTCGCTGGCTGGGTTCGGCATGGAGGTTGAACACCGCTTGCTTGGTTGGATGATCAAGCCATCGATGTGGAGTGTTGAGTGGCCCTCGATGGCTGAAGTTCGTTGATTATCGTTTTCATCATTGTTTACGCCCAGGGTTGACTCAAGCCGTGGGAGTTACGATTGTGTATATGAACCAAAACACCGTCAGCATTCGTCGCCTCGCCATGGTGGCCTCCCAGGGCATGGCCAGTGGTACGCCCTTGATGGTTGGTAGTCGGCTCCTGCAGGGATGGTTGACTGCGAGCGGAATCCCTTTGAGCCTGATCGGCTTGATTCCAATGGCGGAACTGCCATATACGCTCAAGTTGTTCTGGGCGCCGCTGCTCGATCGTTGGCCTATTCCGTGGCCCGATCGGCGAAGGGGATGGATTCTCGTTTTGCAGATCTTGCTCGTGGCTGTCATCGCCATGATGGCACTGCTTCGGCCTGGCTCCAGTCAGACAAGTCTTGTCATCGTTGGATTGACAGCACTGTTTCTGGCTATCTGCAGCTCAACACAAGACATAGTCATCGATGCGTATCGGACTGATCTTTTGAGTGAAGAAGAGCGTGGCGCCGGCGCCGCTGCAGCGAGTTTGGGTTATCGAGCAGCGATGCTGGTGGTCGGCGCAGGCGGCTTTCTGCTGGCTGGACAGTATGGCTGGCCCTTTGCCTTCATTGGTAGTGCTGTCTTCATGGCCAGTATCATCCCGTTCACGGTGTTGGGGCCCAAGCTACGGCCTGTTCGGCATGAGGTTAAATCATTGCGTATTGCAGTATTAGGTCCAGCACAGGAATTCATCTATCGTGCTGGACCGAATCGAACATGGCAACTTCTGTTGCTTGTGCTGCTATATCGTTGGCCTGATGGCTTGTTATCAGCGATGGCCATCCCCTTTCTTAAGCTTGAGGGTTTCTCCGAAGCTGATATTGGCTTTGTGCAGGGCGGGTGGGCCATCGCAGCCACCATGGTTGGCACTGTTTTCGGAGGTTTCCTCTTTGCGTGGATGGGGATGAATCGCTGCCTTTGGATCTTTGCAGTTGTGGGTGCCTTGGGCAATCTGAGTTATTGGGTACTGGCTGAATTTGGTGGGGGACTTGCTGGGTTGATCGCAGCCGTGAGCATGGAAAATATTAGTGGAGGAATGGTCGGGGCAGTTTTTGTGGCTCTATTGATGAGTCTTTGCAATCCACGTTTCTCGGCTACCCAGTATGCTTTGCTCTCGGGAGTCTATGCCCTAAGTCGTTCAGTCTTGTCTGCGCCTGCAGGAGTCTTGGCCGAACGTTTTGGATGGTCAAACTTTTTTCTGCTCACGGTTATCAGTGTCGTGCCCGCATTCCTTCTGCTCGGCCAGCTTGCTCCATGGACAGCTGCCGGTGCGAAGGGCGCTTATGATCCTCTTAAGGATGAAGAGAAAGGAAAATTCTGAAATAGTATTCTGTCTTCGTAGTGCCGTACGCCGGAAAAGGTTAGAACTCCACAAGGAGTCAATCGTGCTGATTGGCTAGGACCTGGTTACTAGGCTACAGATTGACGTTTTCAACGCTTGGAGGGCTAGGCCGCCCGCTGATGCAGGTCGGCAAGTGCTTCGGGCCGCCTCTACTCGCTTAATGGGCCCGGCGACCCGCTCGAAACAGGTCCATGATCAGCGCATCATCACGCTCAGGCCTCGAGATAATCGAGGTATTCGCCGGACAGTCTGCGGATCGAGGCCGTCGCTCGGCGCTCAAGGCCGCGGGCCGTATCGCGGGTGATTCCCATGTGCCGGGCTGCGGCACTGAGGCTGAGGGGCTCCGTCTCGTCGATCCCGTAGCGCAGCCGCAGCAGTTCGGCTTCCTGTTCCGGCAGCTGCCGGAGCAGGCGTTGAATGTCCTGCCGCATCAGGGTGGAGGCCACCTGCTCCTGGGGCCGACTGAGCTGGCAGGCCAGGCTATCGAGCAGGCGGAGCTCCTGATCGTGGGGGTGATGGCCGTCGAGGCTGAGGGGCTCCTGAGCCCGGAAGAGGGCTTCGCGGATGTCCAGGGCCTTGAGGCCTGTGGCTGCGGCCAGCTCATCCAGGTTTGGATCCCGGCCCAGCTGATGGCTGAGCGTGAGCTGGGCCTGGCGCAGCCGCTGGAGCTGGTCCACCATCGTGGCTGGTAGGCGGATGGTGCGCCCCTTGGCCACCAGGGCGCTGCCGATACCGTCGCGGATCCACCAGGCGGCGTAGGTGGAGAAGCGGTAGCCACGGCTGGGGTCGAAGCGCTCCACCGCCCGGATCAGGCCGATCGTGCCCTCTTGGATTAGGTCTTCCAGTTCGATCGGGCGGTGCTGATAGCGCTTGGCCATGCTCACCACCAAGCGCAGGTTGGCGAGCACCATTCGGCTGCGGGCCTGGTTGGCCTGGCGCAGCCGCTGCTGCAGCTGGCGCACGCTCAGCCCAGCCTCCAGGGCCCAAGCCTGCAGGCTGGGCTCCAAGCCGCCGGCGCGGAGTTTCATTTCCTCCGCCACCTCTCGGGCCTGGCGGCCAGCCTGCACGAGTCGGGCCAGGCTGATTTCGTCTTCAGCAGTGAGCAGCGGGATGCGGCCCATGGCGCGCAGGTGCTGACTGAGTGCGTCGCAGCCGCCCTGAGGGCGCTTCTGTGGCGCAGGCATCGGAGGGATGTCTGTAAGTGGGTCGGCAAACGTTAATGACTGCTCTTGGCGCCTGGGTGTTTTCCGTTGAAGTGTCCAACCAGCAGCTCCAATCAGGCCGATCAGTTGCACTGATTAATTGGATTAATCCGTGCTTGGAAGGTGTTCTGGCTGGGCCGGATTTGAGAGATTGCTCTGATCCATCGCCGTATTTCGCTTTTCGTTGGAGCTGTCGTTCGCTTTTTGTCGAAGAGGTCGATTGGGCCTGGGCATCAAAAAGGGCCCGGATAGACCGAGCCCTTGGAGCGGCCCCAACAGGGATCAGGCCAGGCTGGCCACGGCCTGCTGCAGGGCTTCGTGGCGGCTGAGGTTGGTGCGTTCGAGCGGCAACGTCTTGTAAAGGCCGAGTTTTTCCAGCCGACGCTGGGTGGTATCGGTGGCGCCCACCACAAACACCTGCCGGCCCTTCTCGATCGCCTCTTCAACCGCATTCTCCACGGCCAGGGCTGCAGTAACGCCCAGGTGAGAGACCTCACTGAGATCAAAGATCACTGCCTTGCAGTCGCGAATGGCGTTGTGTTCACGGGCAATAGCCTTGGCTACCCCGAAGATCATGGCGCCATTGAGTTGAAACAGCAGCACCTGGCCTTTGCCTTGATCGAGCAAAGCCTTCTCCTCGTCGGGAATCATTAGGGCACCATCGCCGGTGCTCACCGATTTCACCGACTTGCTCTGCAGGGCGCTCATCTTGTCGATCGTGAGGATGTTGGCAATGAACACGCCCACACCCACCGCCACGATCAGATCCACGAGCACGGTGAGGGCGATCACCAGATACATGATCACCGCGCCACTGAGGGAAATGCGGTGAGCGCGCTTGATGAAACCCCAGTCGACGATGTCGACACCCACCTTCAGGGCGATGCCGGCCAGCACGGCTTGGGGAATCTGGGCTGCCAATCGCCCGCCGGCCAGGATCACCAGCATCAGGATCAGGGCCCGGGTGATGCCCGAGAGGGCGCTGCGGCCCCCCGCCTGGATGTTCACCACCGTGCCCATGGTGGCGCCGGCACCGGCGATGCCGCCGAACAGGCCGGACACCAGGTTGCCCAGGCCCTGGCCCACCAGCTCCTTGTTGGAATCGTGCTCGGTGCGGGTGACGCTGTCGGCAATCACGGCGGTGAGCAGGGCATCAATGCAGCCGAGCATGCCCAGCACCGCCGCACTCACGACCATTGTTTGCAGCTGAGCCGGAGCGAACGTGGGAACCTGCAGCTTGGGGAACCCTGAAGCGATCTCGCCGATGCGGCGGATGCCCTCACCACCGGCGCCTGCGGCGTCTCCACCAGTGAGCAAGGTGAGCGACAGCACCGTGCCGATCACCAGGGCGATCAGCTGGGGTGGTGCCACCTTCTTAACCTTGGAGGGGGTGAGCCAGAGGATCGCCAGGGTGATCACCGCCAGCAGCACCTCAGTGGGCCTGGCGTTCTGCAGAAGCTGGGGGAGCGCAGTAAGGGTGCCCATCACCCCGCCCTTGGGGATCGCCTGGCCGAGGAAGGGGCCAAGCTGAAGGATGATCAGGATGAAGCCAATCCCGCTCATGAAGCCCGAGATCACCGTGTACGGCATCTGGGTGATGTAGCGGCCCAGCTTCAGGAGGCCAAAGAGGATCTGGAAGATGCCGGCCAGCATCACCACGGTGAAGGCCATGGCCAGGCCATTCTCCGGATCCCGGGCCGTGAGGTTGGCGATCACGGCCGTCATCACCACCGTCATCGGACCGGTGGGCTCCGAGATCAGGGTGGGGGTGCCACCGAACAGGGCGGCGAACAGACCCACGAGCACGGCGCCCCAGAGGCCTGCGGCAGCGCCGGCACCGGAGGCGACCCCGAAGGCCAGGGCCAAGGGCAGGGCCACGATGGCGGCCGTGACCCCGCCGAACAGATCTCCCTTGATATTGGTGGTGCTGATGTGATTCAGCACCCGCAGACCCGGAGGCCGGGGCGGCGCCGATGAGGTTGTCATCGCGACTGGCGAAGGTTGGCGCGGAACCATAGGCCGGTTGCCTGGGAACTGGGTTGGCTGTTGCCGTGACATCCCCAGACTGCAGCCGAATTGCCCAGGATTCCCCCTGGCCCAGTTGGCGCGCTCGTTTGAGCAGGAGCTGGCCCAGCGCGGGCTGCGTCCGCCCGGCGGACCCGGCGGCGGTGATTCCTGACCTGGTCGCCGCCGCCGCCCCAGCCACGCGATCCCTGTGCCTATACCCCTGCCACAACGCAATGAAGCTCCATGGTGTTCCCAGCTCCAGTGCTCCTGGAGGTCAGCCCCCACCAGCTCGAAGTGGCGGAAACCCTGATTGGGGTGGGCCGCTTCCTGGTGATCTTTGTGGTGGCCCGCGCCATCGCCGAGCTGATGGTGCGGCTGCAGCTGCCCACGATCCTCGGTGAGCTGGTGGCCGGCGTTTTGATCGGCGCCTCCGGCCTGCATCTGATCGTGCCGCCCGAGGTGCAAGCCCAGCTGAGCAGCGGGGTGACCGGGCTCGTGGGTTCCCTGGCGGGCATCGGCCCCGAAAGCGTGCGGGAGGTCTACAACGAGACCTTCCCCAGCTTGCAGGCCGTGTCTCAGATCGGCCTGTTTGCCCTGTTGTTCCTTACCGGTCTTGAGAGCGAGCTCGATGAACTGGTGGCGGTGGGCGTGCAGGCCACCACGGTGGCGGTCGCTGGCGTGGTGCTGCCCTTCGCCCTCGGCACCGCGGGCCTCTATTACGTGTTCCATGTGCCGCTGATCCCAGCGGTGTTTGCCGGGGCGGCGATGACGGCCACCTCGATCGGTATCACCGCCAGCGTGTTCGGCGAGCTCAAGTGGTTGAAGAAGCGCGAGGGCCAGATCGTGATCGGTGCCGCCGTGCTCGACGACATCCTCGGCATCGTGATCCTGGCCGTGGTGGTGGCCGTGGTGGGCGGCGGCGCCTTCAGCTTCGGCCCGCTGATCAAGCTCTGCCTGGCGGCCGTGGCCTTCGTGGCGGTGGCCCTGGTGCTGAGCCGCAAGGCTGCCCCCGCCTTCGACTGGGTGGTGGACCGGCTCCAGGCCCCCGGCGATGTGGCCGTGGCCAGCTTCGTGGTGCTCACCCTCTGCTGCTTCGCCGCCCAGGCCATCGGCCTGGAGGCTGCCCTCGGTGCCTTCGCCGCCGGCCTGATCCTCAGCGCCTCCAAGCACACCCACGACATCGACACGGCCGTTAAGCCCCTGGTGGCCCTGTTCGCCACGGTGTTCTTCGTGCTGATCGGCACGGGCATGGACCTTTCAGTGCTCAACCCCTTCGATCCAGCCAACCGCGAGGGGCTGCTGGTGGCCGCCTTCCTGCTGGTGGTGGCGATCGCCGGCAAGGTGGCCGCTGGCTGGAGCTACCTCAGCAAGGAACCCACCAACCGGCTGGTGGTGGGGCTGGGGATGATGCCTCGCGGTGAAGTTGGTCTGATCTTCCTGGGGCTGGGCACCCAGGCCGGCATCCTCACACCGGCCTTGGAAGCCGCCATTCTGCTGATGGTGATCGGCACCACCTTCCTGGCGCCGGTGCTGCTGCGGCTTGTGATTCCCGCTGAGCCTGGCCAGTCCGACGACAAGGCGCTGGAGCAGCCCGCCTGAAAGGGGGGAGCCGATGGTGGGGCCCCGGGGCTGCAGCCCTCCCCCGGCCCCCCATCCGTCCGTGCTCCTGCTCAGGCCTGGCCGTTGCGTCGCCGCCGCTTGGCCTGTTTGTTGGGCCTGCGCTTGTCCAGGGCTTCTGCTGCTTCGCTGAAACCCACCACCAGGATGCCGGTGGGAATGGCGATCGAGCCGATGCCCGCCAGGGCGGTGAGGCCGCCGAGCAGGCGACCGAGCACGGTAACCGGCACCACGTCGCCGTAGCCCACGGTGGTGACGGTGCACACCGCCCACCACAGGGCCCGTGGAATCGAGCCGAAGTGCTCGGGTTGCACGTGGCTCTCACTCAGGTAAAGGCCGGTGGCGCTCACCAGAATCACCGTGCCCGTGAACACCAGCGCCACCTCCAGCTCGCTGCGCTTGGCCCGCAGGGCATAGCCGAAGCGGAACACCGCTTCGCGGAAGCGGCGGGAGCGGCTCAGGCGCAGCACCCGCAGCAGGCGGAACAGGCGCACCAAGTGGAGCTCTGAGCCGAGGATGTCTACAAACAGGGGCAGCAGGGCCACCAGATCCACCAGGGCAAAGGGGCTGGTCAGGTAGCGCCCATAGGCCCGCCAACCGCTCCCGTAGCGCTGGCTGAGGGGGCTCACCCACAGCCGCAGCAGGTACTCCGCCAGGAACAGCAGGCTGATGCTCAGGTCGATCCGGCCCAGCCGGTTGAGCAGCAGGGGGTCGGGACTGCCCTCGGTGGCCACCACCGCGAACACCACGGAGAACACGATCAGAACCGCGAAGAAGCGGTTGAAGGGCGTGCGGGGCAGTTCGCCATCGGGCAACTCACCCACGTTGCGCCAGGTGCGGCGGCGCAGCTGGCGCAGGCTCTCAGCTGCCGCCAATCGCTTCACCGCTCGCCTCCCACCCCGGCCCAGGTCGCTCCGCGCTGGTGTGCAGCGTGAGCACGTAGCCGTGTTCTCCGGAGTTCCTGTTCAGGCGTCGGCCGCTCACCGTGACCCAGCTCCAGCCGCCCCGGGGGTTGGTCAGGCGCAGCCGGCGCTGGCCTGTGTCCCCGGGATGGCGCAGCCAGTCGTTGAGTGGCAGCGGCTCGGGCACGGCGGTGGGGGTGGAGAACAGGTCGCTGAACGGGCGCCCCAGCCACTGCTCGCCCCGCCAGCCGGTGAGTTGCTCCAGGCTGGCCGATACCCAGCGGATCTGTTGTTGGTCATCGAGCACCACCAGGGTCTCCGGCAAGTTCCGGGCCAGGAGCTCCAGCAGGTCGGCCGACTCAGCAAGGGAGCGGGTGCGCTGGCTGCGCAGGGTCACATCCCTCCAGGTGATGGTGAGCAGGTGCTGGCTGGGGTAGGCGCGCAGGTCGTAGATCTGGGTTTCGCCCGTACCCTCCGGCTTCTGGAACGGGAAATCGTCGAGTTCCAGCGGGATGGAGCGCTGCAGGCAGGTGGCGTAGTGCTCCAGCAGACCGGTCGTGACAATGGCGGGCACCAGGGTGCAGAGGGTCTGGCCCACCACGCCTTCCCGGGTCTGCAGCATCGCCTTGCAGGCTGCGTTGTTGGCCTCCAGCACGGTGAAGTCGATGATCTCGCCGGTGTGCCCGTACACCGCCTGGGCCAGCAGGAAGGCATCGAGCGAGGCCTCGAACGCGCTGCGCAGTGCATCCAGTTCATCGAAGCTCGTGGCCCGCAGCCGCATCTTGTTGCCCAGGTCCGCCGCTGGGCTGGTTGACGAGTCTGCCCGCCCCAGCAGGGCGGGAACGCAGGGCAGCTCCTCACCGGCCAGCAACTGGCCGAACTGGGCGATGGCGGTGGGTCGGCCACACAGGTAGCCCTGAAACTGGTCGCAGCCCAGATCGAGCAGGATCTCGCGCTGGCTCTCGGTTTCCACCCCCTCGGCGATGCAGGCCATGCCCAGGCCATGGGCGAGGGTGATCGTGGCCGCCACGATGGCCCGGTCCTCCGGCGAGTGCTCGAGGTTGCGGATGAAGGTGGTGTCGATCTTCAGCTTGTGCACCGGCAGGCTGCGCAGCAGGTCGAGCGAGGAGTAGCCGGTGCCGAAGTCGTCGATGGCGATCTGAAAGCCGTCGTGGGCCAGGTGGCGCACGGTTTCCGCGGCGGCCACCGGATTGCGCAGCAGGGCCGTTTCAGTGATTTCCAGTTCCACCGCATCGGCAGTGAGCTGGTGGTCGGCCAGGGCCGTGCGCAGTTGGTCGGGCAGGTTGCGATCGAAGGATTCGAGCAGGCGGGTGGAGATGTTGATTCCCAGCCGGGGTACCACCAGCTTCTGCAGCCTCCATTGGCGGATCAGCTCGAGGGTGGCTTGCAGCACCCAGTTGGTGAGCGGAAAGATCAAGCCACTCTGTTCAGCCAGGGGAATGAAGAATGCGGGCGACACGTCGCTGCCGTGGTGGTCGCGCCAGCGCAACAGCACCTCGCCACCGCAGAGCTGACCGTTGCGGTCGCTCTGGGGCTGCACCAGGATGCGCAGCTGCTCCCGGGAGATCGCCTTGTGCAGCGCCCCGTCCAGCACCAGCCGCTCGCGGATCTGGCGGCTGATGGTGGTGGAGTAGGCCCGCAACTGGGCCCGGCCCTGGCGCTTGGCCTCCATCAGGGCGGTGTTGGCGCACTGCAGCAGGGCCGAGGGGATGTTGCTGTGTTCGGGAAAGCAGCTCACCCCCATGCTCACGGTGGGCCGCAGGGGCAGCTCCGGGGTCAGGGTGTCCAGGGCATGAAGCCGCAGCTGCAGTTCCCGGGCGCGCTGGATGGCCTCGCCGAAGGAATTCACTCCCTGGTGGAACACCACGCAGAATTCGTCGCTCGCCAGGCGGGCCACCCAGGCATTGCCGGCGAGATCCCTGCTCAGCAGCTTGGCGTAACTGCACAGCAACTGGTCGCCCGTTTCGTGGCCGAAGGTGTCGTTGATTTCCTGGAATCCGTCGATGTCCAGGCTCAGCACCGAGAGGTTGGCGTTGTAGGGACGGCCGCAGAGTTGTTTTCCCAGCCATTCGAGGGTGGCCGTTTTGTTGGGGAGCTCGGTGAGGGGGTCCTGGAGGCGGCTGCGCTCGGCGTCCTGCAACCGGCTGAGGTGGCTGGTGGTGTCGGTGAGCGTGCCCAGCACGCTGCAGGGGTTGCCGGCGTCGTCGCATCGGGGCAGGCCCGTGATCAGCACCTGGCGCACCTCACCGCTGCTCAGCCGCAGCCGGTGGGGCAGGTTGAGCTGCTCACGGCGCTCCACCCCCTGGCGGTAGGCCTGGCGCAGCTGCTGGCGGTCGTCGGGGTGCACCAGCTCCATGTAGGCGGGGAAGTCGGCTGGCGTGCAGCCGGCGATCCGCTCCACCTGGGGAGTCCAGCCCATGGTTCCGCAGTGCAGCTGGTGATGCCAGCCGGCGGCGCCATGGATGGCTTCGGTTTCCTGGAACAGCAGCAACTGCTGATCCAGGTGGGGGTTGGGCGGCTGGGCGTTGCGGATGGTCTCCACCAGCGACACCACCACCGGCCGGCCGTTGGGGTTGACGGTGATCAGGTTCACCCGCACGTCCACCGCCGTGCCGTCGCGGCGGCGATGGCGGGTGGGAAAGCTGCCGCGGCCCTCCTTGAGCAGTTGGCGCAACCGCTGGGTCACCCAGACGGGGTCGTGGTGATCATCGGCTTGCAGCTGGGCTGGCCCCATGGCCAGGATTTCCCCGCGGCTGTAGCCCAGCGTCTGCAGGGCCGAAGCATTGCAGTCGAGGAACCGACCGGATTCGGGGTCCACCAAAAACAGATCGATCCCGCACAGGTCGGCGAACTGAAAAGCCCAGCTCAGGGCATCGCTCGCTGGACCGGGGCTGCCTGCGGGGGTGGACCAGGACCTGGGGGGATCCATCCTCCTGTTGTTGCTCCTGTCGTTGCTGTTGTTGGCGCTGTCGTCGGCGCTGTGGACCACGCGGCCAGCCAGAGGTGCTGATTCTGGAGGTTAGGGGTTATTGCGCAGCTGTCTTGCGTCGCTGTGCATCGAGCTGCCGCAAAGCCCCAAGATCCAACCGCCCCTTGCTGCCAATGAGAATCGCTTGCAAAAGGCGGTCGCGGCCGTCTAGGTTGCGAGAGGTTCTCAACAAGCGTCAGCCGGTATGGCCGCCACGGTTCACACCTCCGACAGCGTGGTCGGCAGCCTCTGCCGCGAAGTGGATGCCATCCGCCAGCGCAGCCGGGTGTTGATCCAGGCGATGGACCGCTGCCAGAACAGCGGTTTGATGCTGCGCTTGCGCCGTGATCTGGCCCAGCTGCAGGAGCGGCGCAGGGAGCTGCTGGCTACGGCACGGGCCTGGCAGCGCCGCGGGGTCAGCGATCCCCTGGGTATGGCTTTCCTGATCGAGGTGTCCAGCCGGCCGCTCCCCAGCTGAGTCGATCCGGGCTGGGCCAATCCGGGCTGGGCCAATCCGTTGTCCTGGAGTTGCACCTCGATTTCGGCACCGGACCGGACCCCGAGTGCCTGCACGCGCATCCCCTGGCTCGCGTTGCTCCGTGGCGTCCACGAAACAACAAGGTGATGCCGTGTTGCTGATCTCAGGTTGTGCGATCTGCCCGCGAGCCCGTCAGGCCAGCTTGGCGGGGCTGTGCTTGTCGTCGCTGAGCTCTCCATCCACGATCAGCAGGGCGGCAGGCTGGCCCTGGCAGAAGCGCACCCGGCCGAGCAGGTGGGCGAATTCATTTTCCGCGTCCACCTGGGCATCCACGATCGGGTCGAGAAACACGGTGGTGCGCAGGTCGGCCGCCCGCTCGGCCATGGCATAGAGCTGCTGGAGCGAGCTGGTCACGTCTGCTTCCAGCTGGAAGGAGGCGGCCATGATCTGCTCCGGTGAGGTCCAATCCTGGCGCGGTGCGGCCAGCTCCTGCAGCTGCACCGTCTGGCCGCGGGCGATCAGGTAGTCGGCCACTGTGGCGGCGTGCTCCTGCTCGCTGTGGGCCTCGTGCTTGAAGAAGTGGGAGAAGCCCCGCAGTTCCCGTTCGGCGAACCAGATGGCCATGGCGAAGTAGGCGGCACTGGCCTGCCGCTCCATGGTGAGATGGTTCTGCAGGGCATCCACCAGGGCCGCCTCCATGG
This sequence comes from Prochlorococcaceae cyanobacterium, assembly GCA_044238185.1. Lineage (GTDB taxonomy): Bacteria > Cyanobacteriota > Cyanobacteriia > PCC-6307 > Cyanobiaceae > NIES-981. Next base: position 21,927 of record JBIIDV010000021.1, read on the forward strand.
GTTGGGCGAGGGCGCGCCCGGCGGGACCGGTGGCCACTGCAGAGCTGCTGGTGGAGGTGCTGAGCTCGGAGGATGCAGGCATGGGGGATCGCGCGCTGGTTGATATGACAAATGCTACGTGGATTTGTGATGTCGGTGACTTGCGGCCGGCGTCATTCGAGCTGCTGATCAGCAATTGAGAAGCAATAGCAGAGCTGCCAGGCTGTGGAGCGCTTGTCTGAGCACGTGGTTGGCGCGAGCCCACGGCCGTGCTGCGGCCGTCTGTGATCCTCGACTCGCTTCTCCAGTCAGGGAAACGTGCTTGAAGCCATGCAATCGCAGTTGTTAAAAGCTCACGTTACCGTGCGGGCTGGCCGATCCATTGGGTGCCAGCAGGCCTGATCAACTGAGTGGCTATGGATCCGTCAATTCATTGTCCATCGGCTGGTTGGCTGTTGCTTGACCGGTGAGGAATGTTGCTTCATAGATCCTGGCTTCCCGCAGGAGTACAGAGGGTTTGATATGAAACCGCTGTTGAAACTCAATGCTGAACAGGCTCATCGAGCGGTAGCCGCAGGCTCTGGCAATGTCCCCCACGCTGTCGTCTGCGGCTCCCAGGCTCAAGCGTCGATGGGCAAGATCCAGGCGACGGGCTCTGATCCATTGGGTGACAGTGCAACCGTATTGAGCGCGGAAAGCGTATTGGAGGGAGCGCCTGGAATAGTGGCTTTGGTCTTCGAGTACATCAAGGCTTAAATTCTCGGCTAGGTGGCTGTCGATATAATCAATCAGATCATCGAGAATGGAATGAGCTCTGATCTTCTCTTGATCAGCAACTAGGTTTATGGATGGTTGGCGAAGTGCTGGAATGGCCAGCATGGCGCTGAGGATACCGAGCTGCTCCCCCATTTTTAGATGGGGCAGCAACAATGGACATGTGGTTTGCAGATCACTGACAATGCACAGCAGGAGATGGATTGCCCTGATCAGGGAGGCCACATCCTTGCTTTCGTTGTGTTGACAGCTCACAGGCTGGCTTGCCATCAGGGGCAAGGCGCCTGGGGACTTGATCTGGCTGTGGAGCTGCTGAATGCGGAGGTGATGCTGGTGTTCCGGAAACATCAGGCAGACAACGCTGAAATGGGTGCTGCTCCACTGAAGTCTGTCTCCCTGCGCAATCAGACAGTCGCCGGAAGAACCACACCAACTGGTGTTTTGCTGCTCAATGCAGACCTCTCCCTGGGCGATGAAGATCACCGAGATGGAGCGATTGCTTTGGAGCTCTTCCCGGCAGCATGGTCCTTCCAGCGCGATCAGATCAAGATCTGGTAGGCAGAGTTGAAAAGCCGCGTGGAGATCAGATGGTGTTCTCGTGTCCGGCGACTGAAAGGGGATGGGTGGCCGGTACCGGTATGGGCGAGCTGTTGTCAGCTCACTCAGGCCTGGCAGGAGGTGAGCGTGGAACGGATTGCGCTTGCTGTATGAGGAGTCTATAAAGTCTTGTGAGAGCATCTTGATCGGATACTTAATCGCACAAAGTCAATCCGAGCGTGGCTGCAGGCTCTCCAGGGACGTCTCAATCAAGTAGGCGGCAAGGTTGGAAATCGAACGTCCCATATCGGTGCTTTTATGTTCAAGCTCTGAGTAGGTTGAGTGGCAGACTGTAACCGTAATTCGCACCGGTTTGCGATGTGCTTTGCTGCGAATGAGGGCGCCGGCTTCGGATGAGATTCCGGGTGAAGCATTTACTGAAGATGTCATCCTAAGTCGTCATCCTGGAATAGGTGTTCTGTGGTGGGTGCTGGCTGAGTGTTGATCTAGGTTTTTGCAACCCAAACTTTAGGCGAATCTGCACGGTAACTGTGCGCGAGGTTCGCTTTTCTTGTAAACGGGTGCGGGCTTGCGTTAGCGCCAGCTATTGTGCGCAAATGCCCATTCATCTGCGTAGGCTGTTGATGTTCAGTGAATCTCCAGATCCCGGCTGGTGAGCAGAGTCCATGGCAGCCAAAATGGAGCACGTCGTGGCGATCGGAGCCTCGGCTGGGGGCCTCGAGGCGCTGCAGGCACTGCTTGGCCGGCTGCAGGAGGGCGGCAACGTGGCTTGTCTGGTGGCCCAGCATCTGGCTCCCGACCATCCCAGCCAACTGGTGGATCTGCTGCGCCGCGTCACCCCGCTCCGGGTGGAACAGGCCGTGGACGGAGCAGGCCTGGAGCCGGGGTTGATTCTCGTTCTGCCGCCCAACTGCGACGCTGAACTGGATGGCGACAGGCTTCGGCTCAACGAGCCTCGTGGTTCGTTTGGGCCCAGCCCTTCGATCGATCACCTGTTTGATTCCCTCGCCAGGCACTGGGGTGAGCGGGCCGTCGCCGTGGTGCTCTCAGGCACTGGCTCAGATGGAGCCCGCGGCCTGCGGTCGGTGGGCGCCAGCGGCGGACTGGCACTGGTGCAGTCGCCTGAGAGTGCTCGGTTTTCCGGCATGCCCCTTGCCGCCATTGCCATGGGGGGGGCCGATCTGATCGCCGATCCGGCCACCCTCGGCTCCCGGCTGCAGGATTGGTTCAGCTCTGGTGAGGGCTGGCGCGCCCATGGCGGCATCGATGCAGAGGCGTTATGGATCACCAGCGCGATCGCCCAGTTGAAGAGGCGAACGGGCATCGACTTCTCCCAGTACAAGGAATCAACGCTGCGACGCCAGATCCAACGGCGCCTTGCGATCCTTGGCCTAAGGAGTATCGAAGATTACCTGCCTGTGCTGAACGTAGATGCCAGCGAATGCCAGGCCTTGATGCAGAATCTGCTGGTTACCGTTACATCCTTCTTTCGGGACACGGATGCGTTTGTAGCGCTTTCATCCCATCTTAAATCATTGCTTGAGCGCCGTCTTACCGGTGAGCAGATCCGGGTGTGGATTCCTGGTTGTGCCACCGGAGAGGAGGCCTATTCGATCGGTATGATTGTGAGTGAAGCGCTCGGCCATCCGCCCCATCTGTGCCAGGAGCTCAAGATCTTTGCTACTGATCTTGATGAGCAAAGCTTGCGCATCGCCAGGCGCGGCGTTTATCCAGCATCGGCAGTCCGTGACATGCCTGAAGCCCTGCGCCAACGCTTTGTTCAGGTCGATGGAAATGAGGTTGAAATCACCAAAGATTTGCGGGGTTGCATCGTATTTGCTAGGCACAACATCTGTCAGGATCCCCCATTCCCCGGTATCGATCTTGTTTCTTGCCGCAATCTGCTGATCTACTTCACCGCTGCCCTGCAGGAGCAGGTGGTTGATCTGCTGGGTTTGTCGCTGCGCCCGGGCGGTCTGCTTTTTCTCGGTAGTTCGGAATCCCTCAGTCCCGGTGCGGGCTTCCGCTTGCTCAATCCCGTGCATCGGATCTATGAGCGCACGGCTGAGCCCCGCTCCCGCCGTCGTCTGGCTCGAGCCATGCCGATGCAACGGTTCATTGCCCCTGAACGACCATCCTCCCATCCTTCCCAAGCCACTGTTCCGGTTTCAGCGCAGCACATCCAGTTGCTGGAAGCGCTGGTGCGCAACCTGATCAAGCCCTCTCTGGTGGTGGATGAAAACCATCACCTCCTGGAGGTGATCGGCGACGTCTCTCCCTACTGCCGGATCCCCGATGGCCGCATCACGGCCGAGGTGAGCACCTTTCTGTGCGATGAACTGCAGGCGGAAGCGAGAGCGCTGTTCCTGCTGGTGCGGGCCGATCGCATGGCCGTGCGCAGCTGCAGCCTGCGCCTACCCCATCTCGCCACGCCTGTGTGGTTGGAGGCTGTGCCGCTGCTGGTGGGCGATCAGTCGCTCACGCTGTTGTCCTTCAACCAGGTGCCCATTGAGTCTGCAGCGCCTGTGGCAGAGCTCACGGCAGGGGACCGGGATGGGGTTTTTACGCGGGAAATCGAACGGCTGGAGCGAGAGCTGCTCGCCAGCCAGGACACGCTGCGGCGTTCGATCCTCGATCTTGAGCAGGCCAATCAGGAGCTGGAGGCCTCTTCTGAAGAGCTGCAGGCTTCCTCGGAAGAACTCCAATCCTCCAATGAGGAGTTGGAAGCTTCCAACGAGGAATTGCAGGCTGCCAATGACGAGTTGGCAGCCTTGAATGAGCAGCTTCGGGCCCATAGCGATGAGCTTCAGCGCCTCAATACGGATATGGAGAATATTCAGCTCTCTCTCAATCAGGGCATGGTCATCGTTGATGATCAATTGAGAATCACGCGTTTTTCACCGCTGGCTGTGCGTGTGTTCGGCCTGGTGCAGAGCGATCTTGGCCAGCCCCTGATCGGCCTTCCCACCACCGTGCCGATCCCCAGGTTGCGTGAATCCCTGCTGGAGGTGATCCGCGGTGCATCGCGCATCAGCCTGGAGGCCAGTAGCGAGGATGTCTCCTATCTGGTGCAGCTGATGCCCTATCGCAATGGTGATGGCACGATTCTCGGCGGCATCATCACGCTCACGGATGTTTCCGAAATGGTGGCTCTGCGCCGGGCCGCTGAGGCGTCTCTGCAGGAATTCACAAGTCTGGCCGATGCCTTGGATCAGGTTGTCTGGAAGCGCGACCACACCTTGAATCGTTTTCTCTATCTCAGCCGCCGCATTGAGGCACTCACCGGCTGGAAGGTGGCTGAGCTCTGTGCGGATACGCGCCTGTTTGATGATGCGATCCACCCGGACGACAGGGCTGAGGTGGATGCGGCTCGTCGGTCTAGTCAGGTTGGTTGGACGGTGACCTATCGCCTCAACTGTCCCCGCCGGGGACAACGCTCGTTCTGCGAAGTGGCCAGGATTCTTGATGAGAGCAACCACTATTACGTTGTTGGAACCTTGACGGATGTCACTGAGGCTATGGCTGAGGCTGTGGCCCCGTCCTCTTGAAGCCGGCGGTGGATGGGGCCACGCGCCCGGACGCCTCATCCCATCGCTCAGCAGCCTTAGCATTGGTGATCAGAGCCTGGGGTCCCATGGGGTGTGTCAGGGAAAGGGAGGTCATGAGATGACATCCTGTGTGGGTTGTCGCCACCTTCATGGTTTTCCGGCGCCCATCTGTCGCTGCGTGATCTGGCACCGACCGTTCACGGTGGCTGAGGCATCCGTTTATTCCTGTCCCTACTGGTCTGCGCGTTAATTGCGGCCGCAGAGGGTGCTGATGCGGTGCCTGCCCCTCTCCCGGCCATTGCACTCCATGGATGAGCAACGCTTGGCCGCTGCTCAACGCCACCCAGATCGCCAGCCAACTGCGCTTTTTGCTGCAACTGAGGGCCCTCGAGATCCCGGTTGTGGTGGCTCTGACCATGAGCGATGAGTCACGGCGCTTCGGCATCGCGATTGATGCCGGCGGCCTGGGTGAAGCCCTTGGCCTGCCTGTGTTGGCGGTGAGTGCTCGCCGCAACCAGGGCATCCATGCGTTGATCGATAGCCGCCCCTGGAGCAGGCCATGTGCTGCTTCCCCCATGGCTGGACAACCGCCGCACCCGCCTGGCGGTCTGGTGGGCAGCGATCAACGCACCCCACCCAGGTGGTGCAGGGTTTTCTGATCGACGGCGTGTGGCTCGGGGTGGGCAGGGTGGCTGCTGGGCTTTGCCTGAGTCCTGGAGGCGGGGCAGCGGTTTGTGCCCGATCAGGTTGTCACTGCACAGCAGGCCCGGTACAGCAGGCCCGGTACAGCAGGCCAGCTTTGCCATGCCCTGGGTCCAGGTCTTCAAACTGAGGCGCGTTGGGGCTGCATTTTGAAAGCCAGTCGACGTGCTCTTGCCCTGTGATGCCAGATGTCCTGGTGTAGTGGCAGCAGTTGATGGCAGGCATTGAGGGGCATACCAGTGCCGCGCTTGGCAGGAGATGGGCGTGATCCTGCGTCGATGAACCGGATCGGGTGTAGCACGCTTGATCGCTTGATCTGATCGGCCAGGCATGCAGGCGGCTGTTGCGAAGGATGTGCCGTCGCTGTTCAACGAGGCCTTTGGCCACGCTTCATGTTGTCTTTTCCCGAAGTGGCCGCGTTCCATCGGCATGAGGTTCGCCAGGCAGGCATCCCAGGATCGTGGCGATACCAGTGCTCGCCCTCTGCTCTGCTCCCACTTGAGGTCTCACTTGAACGGCGGGCCAGTGGTTCGTGGCAAAGCCGTATTACGGCAGGCGGGAGGATGAGAGTTGAGGTCCAGCCAGGCGCGCACTAAGCCTTCAAGAGAGGCTTTGTGGGAACGCATCTCTTGAAATGTTCGGGATGGACTGTTTAATTCACAGCCAGGAGGAGTTTGACTTGATTCGACTGCTCGTGGCCACCGACCCTTTCTCCCCCTTGATGCTATGGTTCCGCCCAAGCTGGAAAGGTGACGAACTTTTTAATGGCAAACAGTTTTACCTCAGATGGTTGATCAGTGCGCTAATCGTTTGCTGCTAGGGTGATCTCGAATGTCTCAATCGATAACTCCAGGGTTTGATTGAGCTGTTTAAGATGCCCAATCCATGCACCGAATCCATGAGCCGAGCCCAGCATTGGTAGGATTGCGAGCACACACATCGTGTTCCTTGCTCTCTCTGGCGGTCTTTAAGTGGAGGCCAGTGCTACTCTCGTTCTTGCTGTCGATCACCCAATCAGGTGTGAATCAGCAGGCTAGAGAGGGCCTGCATTGGCGATGAATCAAATCAGTCCTAGACGTTAATTGGTTTACTAGGTTTCATTCCCCAACCCGACCACTCATGAGTAGCAGCTTGCTCCATCAGTGGTGACTTCTGGCTAGTTCTGGCGGCCCTAGTTCTGCCAGATTAGGCTTGCCTGTGAGTGCCTAGATGATGACCAATCAGTAGCCGTTCAAGCATTGATTACGACCTGTTATTGACGGCTACTTCGTTTTATGATAGTTTTCGCACGGGTTCATTAGCGCTCCCTTTGAAGCGTATTTTTCGCCATGACTCAGATTGGATCTGATCAATTTCTCCAGCGCGATGCAAGCCCGAGCAGCATGGATGATTGATACCTATCGAAATCAGACCATTGGCGGAACATCCAACCCGAATGGTGCAGAGGGGCAGAAGTTTGGCTGGGCAGATACCCTGGCGCGATTGCATCGAAATCCTAATGAACCAGTACCTATCCGGCGCTTTGTAAATCTTTTCAAGGAGCGTAATCTTCTTAGCCGTTCGTTTATGCCGGCAGGGGCTGGCTGGGTTCTTTCTAAATACTGGGATAAATTTACACCGCAGGAAAGAGATGCGGTAATTCTTCCGGCCCTTAAGAGTATGCGAGATATTTTAGACCATGGTTCTGAGAATACTTTTTTGGTTAAGCATATTGGTGCCCATCTCTTTTCTCAGCTTTGGCCTGAAGAGAGGAATTGGTTCGATAGCAGACAGCGAAAGAGCATAACTAGTGCTGAGCTCAATGCAATCACAAAGCAGCGACTGCTTGCTTCTTTGCGTAGTTATTACAGCAAGGGATATCATGATCATCTTTCGCCGCACTTCTTGACGACTCATTTCTATGCTCTGCATGCGCTTTATTCATCAACAAAGGATGCCGAACTAAAGGCTGCCGCGAGCGCAGCCTTGACCTTTCACGCTGCAGATATGGCAGCGAACTATTTCCAGGGAGCGACGATTGCTCCATACAACAGGCCTGCGTCGTCGCCGATTGTTGATGCGCAGACAAACCGCACAATCAATACCAATATTAAAGGCTTGTATTGGCTCTATTGGGCTGAGTCGATGAATACGCCCTCAACGACTACAGCCACTTTTGCGGGGCATGGGCCATCGGCAGGTGCCAGAGACGAGGCGAAGCACTTTGCCGTTGCCTCGGCGTTATCCGATTGGAGGCCTCCAGCTGTGCTCGCATCGCTGGCTCAAGGTACTGGGATTGCACCTTTTACGCTGCATTCATCGGCACCTGCTTTTGGTGAGGTTGGCACTGGTACGCCTGCTAATACCTTGCGCACGATCTATCGAGATGAGCGCTTCGCGGTTGGCAGCGGCATCTTCACCCATCGTATCAATAATGGCTTTAGCGAGCGAATGGGAATGGAAATCATATATGCAACTAAAGACGATCAGAATACAATTGTATTCCACCATCCCTACTGGCGGACCAATCAAAACCAGTACAAATGGCTTTCACGAAGCTCTCCTTTCCAGCAAAATGTTCAACATCAAGCGACGGTAATCTCCCTATTTAACATTCCCAAGGCCGATCCATTCGCTGGTCGAACCCGGTCGGACTGGGAAGCATTTAGAAATCAAAACCGTAATGCTCTCATTCAGCAAGCGTGGATTCGCTTCCCTAAAGCCATTGACGAAATGCTTCAAATCGATGGCTGGATCTTCTTGCGTGAGCATGAAACGTATATTGCAATTCGTCCGTTTAATGCCTATACGTTTGACGATCGTGAGTTTCCTGATTTCTATGTGATTCGAAGCTCAGGAGCTGTCAATGCCATCATTTCGGATATTGCCACTACAGAGCAGTTTGAAACATTTGCCCAATTCCGAAGTGCTGTTTTGGCTGCACCTCTGGCAGTCAATCTCAGTACAACAACACCAACTGTCTCCTATCGCAATGTTAGGGGCGATACGATTACTGCCCAATGGAATCAGCCGAACTATAAGGATCCTGCTTTTTCGTCATGGCCAAATGCCACCGTCAATGGGGTGCTCCAGGCACCAGATCCTGATTTTATTGCTGGCAGAGCAGTTATTAAATCGGATCCGCTCACCCTTTCACGGCGTGTCCTTACGGTCAACATCCCAGCAGGAAATCTCGAGATCGACTGGAGCAACTCTCTGCCTGTTTTCAGCGGTGCCCAGTCTCTCACCAGTCCTGGAGGCGGTAGTGAAACTCAAGTAAGCGTTTCAGGAACTGAGCTCACGAATACTTCAAGCGGGCAAACCGCTCCAGCGCAGACGGCACCAACTCCACCAGACCCAGTTCCCCAGAGTGTATCAGCGGTGGCTACATCTAGCGAATCAACTGCCGGAATAGCAACTGCTGTTGAAGCCAGAGCAGCATGGATGATCAATACCTATCGAAACTTCACGATTGGCGCGCCGAATTCTCCCAATGGAATAGAAGCTCAGAAGTTCGGCTGGGCTGATGTTCTTAGCCGCCTGCATCTCAACCCGAATGATCGAGCTCCTATCGATCGATTTCTCAATCTCTTTAGGACAGGAAGTACCAATTATGCTTTTATGCCTGCTGGGGCGGGATGGATTCTTTCGAAATACTGGGATCGTTTCACTGCACAGGAACGCAATTCAATCATTTTGCCGGTCCTCAAGAAAGGAGATGTTCTTGGGCATGGAACCGAGAATATCTTCTTAATTAAATATGTTGGGGCCTACCTTTTCTCCCGGCTCTGGCCAAATGAAACCGGGTGGATGGATAGTATTAGGCGCAGGCGGATAAGCAGTCAAGAATTAGAGCGAATAACGAAGGCAGCTCTGCTTACTACGTTGAAAAGTTATTACAGCAAAGGCTACCATGAAAACCTTTCCCCTAATTATTTGCCGCTACATTTTCATGCCTTGCAGGCTCTTTATAACAATACCAATGATCCCGAGCTGAAGGCAGCGGCTGATGCTGCGCTGACGTTCCACGTTGCTGATATGGCCGCTAACTTTTTTAATGGTTCCACAATTGCTCCTTACAATCGGCCTGCAGCTTCACCGATTGTGGATCCTCAGGCAAATGTAGCCCTAAACAATCATATCAAGGCATTGTATTGGCTCTACTGGGCAGAGTTTATGAATACGTCTTCAAAAACTACGGCTAGCTTTGTGGGATCTGGTCCTAATGCTGGCGCTAGAAATGAGGCTAAGCACTTTGCCGTAACATCTGCCCTTTCCTCTTGGAGGCCTCCGGCGCTGTTGGCTGCTTTGGCGCAGGGCACCGGAATAGGGCCCTACACACTGCAATCATCCGTGCCTGAATTTGGAGAGTTTGCAAAAGGGGCCCCTGCCGATTCATTGCGTACCATTTATCGCGATGAACGATTTGCCGTGGGTAGCGGCATTTTTAGGCAGCGGATTAATAATGGTCTCAGCGAAAGAATGGGCACGGAGATCATCTATAAAAGCACTGATAATCAAAACACAATTGTCTTTCATCATCCCTATTGGAGAACCAATTCCAATCAGTACAAGTGGCTGGGAAGAAGCTCCCCTTTTCAGCAGAATGTCCAACACAAATCGACTCTAATCTCGCTCTTCAATATTCCGAAGGCCGACCCATTTGCGGGAAGAACTCGATCAGACTACGAAGCATTCCGAAATCAAAATAGTAGTAACCTGATTCAGCAAGCATGGATTCGCTATCCCAAGGCTGCTGATGAAGTTGTCCAAGCTGGTGGCTGGATCTTTCTGCGGGAGCAGCAGACATACATCGCCATTCGCCCATGGAACCCTTACACAATTGATACGGGTGAGTTCGCCGACTTGAATGTGGTGAGAAGCGCGGGAGCAACAAATGCCATCATCTCCGATATTGCTACGGTTGATCAGTTTTCCTCATTCGCCCAGTTCCGCAGTGCAGTTCTCTCTGCTCCCCTGAGCGTCAATTTAAACACACCTACGCCTACTGTCTCCTACCGCAATGTGCGGGGGGACACGATCACGGCTCGCTGGAACCAGTCGGACTACAGCTCCGTCCAGATCAGCCCATGGCCAACCGCCACTGTGAATGGCGTGGTTCAGGCTCCAGACCCCGATTTTCTTCAAGGCAGGGCTGTGATTAAATCCGACCCACTCACGCTAGCCAATCGTGTGTTATCGGTGAATATTCCGGCGGGTAAGTTGGAGGTGAACTGGCAAGGCAATATGCCCGTTTTCAGCAGTGAAAACTACCGCGCCAGTTACTCCAGTCGCTATCGGAGGCCCAATGGCTATCGGGCTGGGAAGGACGTGTCGCCAAAGAGCAATCATCTTCCTGGCCAGATGTCTGAATCTGTCGACCTCCTTACAGGACTTGACTTTGATGTGAATGGCTCGGCATCTATTGATGTCTTCGTTGATGTGGCTGCCGTGCCTGAAATCGACAAGGTCATGGTTGATTCGTCGGCATACGGTTTTGATCTTCAAATGGAATCGTGCTGGCTTGGGCATTGCCCCACCTTTTCGGATCAATGCCTGATGTCCACGGGCTCTGGGTTGGTCAATCCTAGCTCTCGCTCCAATGGCCCGGGCATTCTCTTCGGTTTTAATGATCGTCATCAAATCATTGAGCCAAGTCAATTGTGTGTGTAATTTGTTCGTGGTTGCGATTGCGTCTCTCTGGTCTGTCTTGAGGTGTTGGTTGGCTTTGGGATGGCCCTCCATGGTTCCCCTCTAAGGCTGCCAACGCCTGTGAGAGAGGCAACGCATCCAGGGAGAAGGCATTGGGCAAGCGCTTCCCCCTCAGTGCTGAGCTCAAGCCCATGAGTCGCCGCAAGGCGTTCCAGGAGATCGCCCGCCCTTCTGCTGTCACTGTTCTGCGGGCCGGCCAGGGCAGTCGTCCCGGTCTCAAGATCACGGATCTGTGGCGGGGCTTGCGCGAAAGTGCTGCACTGATTAGATTGTGTACTGAGCCCGTTAAGCCAGCTGGTTTGCGCGTCAAGCCATGCAGGCCAACTGAAACCATTTCGGGAACGCCCCCTCTCCTGAGGTAAAACATGGATTACGTCTCGGACTTTGTGGAACTCGCCGGTCTGCTGGGTGCATCCAGGCCGCTGCGGAGTCATCCCTCACGCCGTCTTGATTGCCACGTTCGCCTCCCACTCCCCTAGCAGGTTCTGAGCGAATCCTTGGGGGCAACCCTCGTTTCGGGATGCAGGCAGGGGTAATGCTGCCTGTCTGCTGCTGGTTACCACCGCCTGTTAATCCCCTCAGCACCAGGTCTCGTCCTTCTGCATTCAGCCATGGCCTTTTGGCATGACGGTTGATGGGCTGTGCTGCGTGTCCGATCAGATCAACACGTTGCCCCAGCTGTCTGGCCACTGCCAATGTTCCCGGCCAATGTTCCCCCGGCCCAATCAACCTGGGGCCCCTGCTCCAGGTGGCTGAGGTACCACTCACTGAAATCCCAGATGGTGCGTTCCTCTCCGGTGCAGATCCCTTCTCCTAGTCCCCACATCACCTCACCCATCAGGCCCCCATGGACGACGATCTCATGACCACAGTCATGGTGGACAACCCGAGGGTGAACGAGGGATCGGAATGGGTTGTGTTTACGGTGAGCGGAAGCGCTGGGGAAGAGCTGACGCTGTCGCTGCAGGAAGGCAGCGGACCGGGCTATGCGGATATCGATGAGAGTCGGAACCTGGAGTACTGGGATGGCAGCGAGTGGGTGAGCGCGGCCAGCAGCGTGGAGATGCCGTCAGAGGGCCGATTGTTGGTGAGGGCCGCGATTGGGCAGGAGCAGGACGAAGCGTATGAGGGAGCAGAAACGCTTGAGCTGCAGGTGATGGCGAGCGGCCGTGCAGCCGTGAGCGGTACGGCGACGATTGCAGATGACGGAACAGGCGTGATCTATCCGGATGTAGCGCCCGGTGCGGGTGGCACGCCAGTGAGTACGAGCACAGGCCTGGACGACGACCGTCGTGTGATGGTGGACAACCCGAGGGTGAACGAGGGATCGGAATGGGTTGTGTTTACGGTGAGCGGAAGCGCTGGGGAAGAGCTGACGCTGTCGCTGCAGGAAGGCAGCGGACCGGGCTATGCGGATATCGATG
>JBIIDV010000022.1:0-34551 GCA_044238185.1 Prochlorococcaceae cyanobacterium
CGCCGCAGCGCCACCCTGCAGTTCAACGCCATCCGGCTGGTGGGCGGGTTGCTGCCGGCGTCGCTGCTGGAGCAGATCGCCCGCCAGGAGGCAGCGGGCCAGAAGGCGAGCGACTACGGCCTGCAGACGAACCAGCGCCTGCAGGTGGCGGTGGACCAGGCCTGGAGCCGCGCCAGGGCGCTGTGGCAGCAGGCCCAGGAACTGCGCAGCCGCGGCGAGGGCACGCCCTGGGCGCCGTGGTTCACGCGCCAGTTGCTGGAGCAGGTGTTCGGCTGGAGCGATCTTGCGCCCTGCCCGCCCCGCCAGGTGGCCGAAGCCCAGTTCCCGATCAGCCACCAGGCCTTCTCGGGGGCGGTGCCGCTGGTGCTCACGGGCCTGCCCACAAACGAGCTCGACAGGGGCCAGCCGCAGTTCGGCCAGGAGGGCCGCAAGCGCTCACCGCACAGCTGCCTGCAGGAATGCCTCAATGCCGACGACAACTCCAACTGGGGCCTGCTGGGCAATGGCACCAGCCTGCGGCTGCTGCACGACAACCCGGCCCTGGTGAAGCCGGCCTACGTGCAGGTGGAGATCGGCGACATCCTCAGCGGCGGCCTGTTTGACGAGTTTGCGGTGGTGTGGCTGCTGCTGCACGCCAGCCGCTTCCAGCGCGATGGCGAGGGCCGCTGCCTGCTGGATGGCTGGAAGGCGGCGGGGCAGCAGAGCGGCGAGCGGGCGCTGAACAAGCTGCGCGATGGCGTGCAGGCGGCCCTGGAGGCGGTGGGCCAGGGGGTGCTGCAGCACCCGGCCAATGGCGACTTGGTGAGCAAGCTGCAGAGCGGTGAGCTCAGCACCCAGGCCTTCTTCCGCCAGCTGCTGCGGCTGGTGTACCGGCTGCTGTTCCTGTGTGTGGCAGAAGACCGCAACCTGCTGTTTCCGCCGGAGGTGCCGCTGGCGCTGCGGCTGATCTACCGCGAGGGCTACAGCCTCAGCCGCCTGCGCGATCTGGCGATCAAGAGCGGCGCCCATGAACAGCAGCACGGCGATCTGTGGCGGGTGCAAACGCTGGTGTTTGCCCAGCTGCAGCACGAAGACTCACCGCTGGGCCTGCCGGCGCTGGGGGGCCTGTTCAATGCCGACCGCTGCCCGGATCTGGATCAGGCGCAGCTGAGCAATGCGGCGCTGCTGGAGGCGGTGCGGGCGATCGGCTGGTTCTACGACGAACAGAGCCAGAGCCGCACCCGCATCAACTACCAAGCGCTGAACACCGAAGAATTCGGCAGCGTGTACGAGAGCCTGCTGGAGCTGCACCCGCAGATCAGCGGCAGCGGCGCCAGCCTGCGTTTCTCGCTGGGCGGTGTGGCCGGCAGCGAACGCAAAACCAGCGGCAGCTACTACACGCCCGAGGAGCTGGTGCGGCTGCTGATCCTCTCGGCCCTGCTGCCAGTGATCCGCGATCGTCTCAGCCAGGCCAGCAGCCCGGAGGAGAAGGCGGCGGCCTTGCTGGCGATCCGGGTGCTGGATCCGGCCTGCGGCAGCGGCCACTTCCTGCTGGCGGCGGCCCGGCGGCTGGCCCTGGAGCTGGCGCGGATCCTGGCAGGCGACGACGAACCCAGCGAAGAGCTGCGCCGCCAGTGTCTGCGCCGGGTGGTGGCCCACTGCCTTTACGGGGTGGACAAGAACCCGATGGCGGTGGAGCTGTGCAAGGTAGCGCTGTGGATCGAAGCGATCGAACCCGGCAAGCCCCTGGGCTTCCTCGATGCCCACATCCAGTGCGGCGATTCGCTGGTGGGGGTGTTCGACCCCGAGGTGCTCAATGACGGCATCCCCGATGGGGCCTACAAGCCCCTCACCGGCGACGACAGGTCGATCTGCACCCTCCTGAAGAAGAAGAACCAGGCCTTCGTGGTGCAGGGCCAGGGGGATCTGTTCACCGCCTGGGCCATGTCCCAGGCGCTGCCAGCCGCCGCCGGCTATGAGGCGATCGAGGAAGACGATCTGGCGGCGGTGCGGCGCAAGGAGCTGGCCTACCAGGCATGGCGCAACGATCCAGCCATCCGCCAGGAGCTGCAGCGGGCCGATGCCTACACGGCGGCGTTCTTCCTGGCCAAACAGGAGGGACTGGAGGATCTGGTGCCCGTGTCCCAGAACCTGGAGGCCATCCGCCAGGGCTCACAACTTTCTCCGGCCATGGCGACCGCTGTTGCCAAGGCAGCGAACGACTTTCGCTTCCTCCACTGGCATCTGGCCTTTCCGGAGGCGATGACAGCCGGAGGCTTTGACTGCGTTCTGGGCAATCCGCCATGGGAGCGGATCAAGCTGCAGGAGAAGGAGTTCTTCGCGGCGCGATCGGAGGCCATCGCCATGGCGCCAAACAAAGCGGCACGGGAGCGGCTGATCCATGCCCTCAGGGCGCCGGAAGCGTATCCGACGGATCTGGCGCTGGTGCAGGAGTTCGAGCAGGCCAAGCGGGAGGCTGAGGGCAGCGGTGAGTTCATCCGTGGCAGCGGCCGTTTTGGCCTCACAGCAGTGGGGGATCTGAACACCTATGCGCTGTTCGCTGAACTGTTTCTGAATTTGATCGGACCAGGCGGGCGAGCAGGGTTGGTTGTACCTACGGGCATTGCCACTGATAACAGCACCAAGGCGTATTTCGATGCCATCTCCAGCGGACGCAGACTGGTGAGCCTGTATGACTTTCGGACAGGCCCTGGTCTGTTTTCAGAAATTGGGCATCAACGCTTCAAGTTCTGCCTGATCACATTGGGTGAGTGTAAGCAGACAGACTTCGTTTTCTTCGCCTTGCAAGTCCATGAGCTGGCAGATCATCGACGCCATTTCACATTAGACAGCGACGACTTCTCGCTTCTCAACCCCAACACCCGCACCTGTCCCGTGTTCCGCAGCCAGATGGATGCGGAGCTTACCAAGAGGATCTACAGCCGTGTGCCGGTGCTGATTGATGAGGCAAAGGGGGAGAATGGGAATCCCTGGGGCATCAAGTTCACTAGGATGTTCGACATGTCGAACGACAGTAATCTATTCTTCGATGAACGGTTCCCTGATCGCCTGCCGCTCTACGAAGCCAAGCTGATCCACTTTTACGATCACCGGTGGGCTACGTATGACAGCGATGGCAATTGCCGGGATGTGACGCTTGCGGAAAAGCAGGATCCAGAGTTTTATGTGCGGCCTCGGTATTGGGTGAATCACCATCAAGTACGAGATCGGTTGAATGCTCAGGGGTGGGATCGAGAGTGGTTAATGGGTTGGAGAGACATTACCAACGCTACCAATGAGCGGACAGTGATCGGTTCAGTTGCTCCGATAGCTGGAGCAGGCAACCAGATGCCACTCATGCTGCCAGACTTTAGGACTGAAAAAGTCAGAGTTGCATTGCTTCTTGGAAATCTGTCTTCTATAGTCTTTGACTTCTTCGCGAGGCACAAGATAGGGGGTGTTCACATGAACTTCTTTATCTTCAAGCAGCTTCCAGTGCTTCCACCGAGCGCTTACAGCAAAGCTGCTATCGGCTTCATTCAGCCTCGCGTCCTCGAACTCACCTACACCAGCCACGACCTCAAGCCCTGGGCCGAAGACCTCGGCTATGCAGGCCCACCCTTTACCTTTGATCCCGAGCGCCGCGCCTTACTTCGGGCCGAGCTGGATGCTTTCTACGCCCACCTCTATGGCCTCAGCCGAGATGAGCTGCGCTACATTCTCGATCCTGCTGATGTGATGGGCCCCGATTACCCCAGCGAAACCTTCCGCGTGCTCAAGAACAACGAGATTCGCCAGTTCGGGGAGTACCGCACCCAGCGGCTGGTGCTGGAGGCCTGGGATCAGTTGTTTGGGGGAAACTGATCGAGGCACCCGACATGGCACTCAATCTTTCGAAGCTACTCAATAGAGACCCAGATGGATATCTTGAGACAGAGATTGGCAGGCTTGCAGTCTTTGACTTATCACAATCAGGCAGGCGAGAACTTGAAAAGGCGTCCAACAAAAGCACAACAGGCGAGGATTTTACGCGGCTACTTGCGCGACATACTTGCTTCCCACTGCAGCAGCTGAGAGATGGAAGGTTTAGGCCATCTCAGACAGTTCTAACGGACGATCAGCTCTCCGCGCTATCCAGGAAGAGCCTTGAGGCATTGGCAGAGGTATTGCTAGTGAAATATTTTGAGACTAACATCCTGGGAAAGTCGCATGAATCTGTCGATCTCCTGGATAAACTGATGACCTGCTATAAATTGCAGTGGCTTCAGTCCGACCAGGCAATTGCCAATGCATTAAAGGCATCGACAGGAGGAGATGACAGGCTTGAGTTCATTAATCGTCAGATCAGAGCCCTGCCGCCAATCAGCACCATTCTTAGGCCGCCACAATCAACATCAGATAGCACGCTTGTCGACATAAGGGAAGTGTTGCTTCAGATGAACAACTTTGCAGAGTCGTCAAGCAAGGCAGCATCTAAGGAGTCTGCCAAGACCGGAAGACTCGCTTTATGGACACTTATTATAACCGCAATTAGCTTAGCAGGCAATCCACCGGTTTCCCGACTTATATGCATTATCCACGTACAGAGTGGCGGACCACAAATTCCCGCATTGACGAGACTAGTCAACACTTCATGTGGATATAATAACTTTCATGATGCCTCGCCATACCATCGAACGCGCCAAGAGACAGCAGGTTCCAAATCTAATAGAATTACGCCTACTACCGCCGTCCCACGCAAGGACATTTCGAATGCCACACAGAATCCCAGCGACAAAGCGAGAGCAATCAAAAATGAGCAGCAGAGAATCAGGAGTTTAAACGACTCGAAAAGAACAAAGTGACCAACCAGTTTTCAAGAGAGCATTTGATCGAGCCTCACATCGACTCGGATTCTGAATCAAGGAGAGTTGCAAGGCTCCGAGACATGATTAGGGGCGCGGCGTTGCACGGTTCAAACTATATATCGTTAGACCAATAATTGCCAAGGCATATTTCAGTTCACATCCTACTCAAAGGCTTGTTGCGGCTCCAGGGGTTTCATTGGCCTACCGAGCCATCATCTAATATCTTGTGAATGGATTATCGGATCGCAGCCATTGGCGCCACCCTCAACTACAACCTCCAGACGCGAGATTCAATCATGAAGAATGAGCAACTCGAAAGCATGCTGCAGGAGCTTTCAGAACAACCTTATCTATTTTATCATATTCAAAGAATAAGTCTTCCGGGCGGAGGATCCTGCTCGTATGGAGTGATGAGATACAATGAGGAAATATACGAGATTTATTCGGCTCAGTGCTTTAACGGAGGCTTGACCTGCCTGGGAGACAAAGGAGATCCATTTCCAGCCTTGGTCTACAAAGCTCAATACAAGATCCTAACCGACGACACCCTCCATGTGTATACCAGAGAGGACTATCGGGGGCATCGATACGGCTGCACACTTCTGGCAGCCGCAATAAAGCACTGCATTGATAAGAATTGGAGGGTTAGTGTTTCGTCTGAGATAATCCAGATACAAGCAATCTTTCGTGGCACGGGTCTTGAGGATGATGGCAATGGTCATTGGCGGTGGGATTCAAGCGACTAGGGCTGCTATAGCTCCCAACGCAACGCGGGGCCGCGGGGTCGTCTTCTCGGGAGGGGCGAGGCGTGATCCAAGCAACTCGTCAGCATTGGCGAAAAGGCGTGTTAGGGTTCTCTGGTTCGTCATTAGTGACGACTGGCCTGCCGGTGTGCCATGCCCTTTCAGCGCCTGATGACCGACGAAGCCCTGCTCAAGGAGCTCGGGGGACGCATTGCCCAGCAGCGCCTTGTTCGCAACCTCAGTCAGGCTCAGCTGGCGGAGCAGGCCGGCATCTCCAAGCGCACCCTGGAACGCCTGGAAGCCGGTGCCGCAGCCACCCAGCTCTCGCTGTTCCTGCGCGTGTTGCGACAGCTGGATCTCTTGGAGCGGCTGGATCTCTTGCTCCCGGAACCGCAGTCTTCGCCTCTGGCCCTGTTGGAGCTCCAGAAAGCAGGTCGCAAGCGCGCCAGCCGCCGACGCATCGCCAAGCCCACCGGCTCCTGGTCCTGGGGCCAGCCATGACCGTTGCCGCCGTTGAACTCTGGGGCACACGCATCGGCGCCGTCGCCTTCACAGGATCCACCGGCATCGCCTCCTTCGAGTACGAGCCGGCCTTCCTCGCCAGTGGCATTCAGCTCTCTCCCTTGCGGATGCCGCTTGCCGACAGGATCTACAGCTTTCCCGACCTATCCCCGCGCACCTTCCGTGGGCTGCCCGGCCTGCTTGTGGATTCCCTGCCCGATCGCTTCGGCAACAACCTGATCAATGCCTGGCTTGCCCGTCAAGGTCGCCCAGCGGATAGCCTTGATCCCGTGGAGCGGCTCTGCTACACCGGCCGCAGGGGCATGGGAGCCCTCGAATTCGCCCCGGCCCAGGGCCCCACGGATGAGGGCAGTGGTGCCATCCAACTCTCGGAGCTTGTGGCGTTGGCCTCCGACATCCTCTCCCGCCAACAGAGCTGGGCCACCGCTCTGCAAACCCCTGATCGCGAGGAAGCCCTGCAAACAATCCTGCGCGTTGGCACCTCAGCAGGTGGAGCCAGGGCCAAGGCTTTGATCGCCTGGAATCCCAACACCGAAGAGGTGCGCTCCGGCCAGTTGGATGCTCCGCCTGGCTTCAGCCATTGGCTGTTGAAGTTTGATGGGGTCAGCGGCAACAAAGACAAGGAACTGGAAGATCCGCAGGGCTATGGCCTGATTGAGTACGCCTACAGCCAAATGGCACAAGCTGCTGGTATCACTATGTCGGAGTGTCGACTTCTGGAAGAGAATAACCGGCGACATTTCATGACCCGTCGCTTTGATCGCGATGACAACGGCAGGAAGCTGCACATGCAATCGCTCGGGGCCCTGGCTCATTTCGATTACAACGAACCCGGCAGCTACAGCTATGAGCAGGCTTTTTTGGTCATGCGTCAGCTTGATCTTTCCATGCAGGAGGTCGAACAGCAATTTCGGCGGATGGTTTTCAATCTCGCCGCACGCAATCAGGATGATCACGTCAAAAACATTGCCTTCTTGATGGATCGCACCGGTCACTGGGCGCTATCCCCCGCCTTTGATGTCACCTGGAGCTTCAATCCCTCTGGCGCCTGGACAGCCAGCCATCAGATGTCCGTGAACGGCAAGCGAGATCAGTTCACGCGCTCCGACCTCCTGGCTGCCGGCCGCAGCGCCCAGCTGAAGCGGGGCCGTGCCGAAGCCATCGCCGAAGAGGTGCTCACCGCCGTTCGCGACTGGCCACGATTTGCGGCCGAGGCCGGCGTGCCCGAGGGGTCCGTGGGGGACATCCAGGCCAGCCATCGCCTGAACCTCCTGGAGCCCTGACGCCATCAAAGCCACGCCATGACACGCCACCACTGCCGAGAAAACCACCCAGAAGCCTCCTATTCGCCACTAATGACGAGAAGCTTCCGCGCTGGAGGTGTTCTGTTGTGAGCGTGTCAGCCGCATCCTCGGGTCCCTTCACCACCCCCTGCTGGTTCGTCGGCGCCATGATGGATGGCCGCGATCAGACCGACCGCTTCATCGACGAAGGAATCTGGGAGCACGGCTTCGACGACGACCGCATCGCCGCCCAGGTGCGATCCATGCGTATGGGCGAGCGCATCGCCATCAAGGCCGCCTATATCCGCAAGCACAACCTGCCGTTTGACAACGCCGGCCACACCGTGTCGGTGATGGCGATCAAGGCCTTCGGGACCATTGCCGAGAACAGCGGTGATGGCCGCCAGGTGCGCGTGAACTGGCAGCGGCTCAGCCCACCGCGCGAGTGGTACTTCTACACCTATCAGGCCACGATCTGGAAGGTGTCACCGGGCGACTGGAAAACCGACGCCCTGATCGCCTTCACCTTTGCCGAGCAACCCCAGGATCTCGATCGCTTCCGCAACGATCCCTTCTGGCGCGAGCGCTTCGGGGATGGCGCCCAGGACCATCCCCGCTTTCAGTGGACCCGCTTCTACGAGGCGATGGCCGATGGGTTGCTCCAGCACCGTCACGACCGCCAACCCCTGATCCAGTTCCTGCAGCAGGCCCAGGAGCGCCACGACGCCCTCTCCATGCTCAGCGGTGATCAGTTCGCCTATGGCAGCAAGGGCTTCATCCGCGACATCGATCCCTTCACCCTGTTCGGCCTGTTCAACCGCGGCATCAAAGACAGCAGCCGCCAGGCCATTGCCGCCGAGCTGGCCCAGTTCCTCGGTGTTACCGAGCCGGTGCCGCAGACCTTTGAGGCCATCCCCAGGCTCAACAACCAGAAGTCCTGGTATTTCCCCTACGAGAAAGACCGGGAGCCCGAACACATCGACAAGCTCTGGCAGGTGTTTGCCCTCGGCCTGCAGCTGGCGGATGCGGAAGATGAGCAGCCCCAGGCACCCTTTCGCGCGGCCTTCGATGCGGCCATGGAGCTCTATGGCGTGGCCTGGAACCTCTCCATCGGCCTGTATTGGTGCCGCCCCTGGTATTTCCTCAGCCTCGACAAGAACTCGCAGAGCTACATCAGCGACAAGCTGCGGCTGCCCGTTGCCTGGCATGGCCCCAAAAACCGCTGCAGCGCCAGTGATCTGCTCCAGCTGATCACCACCCTGTGCCAGCGCTTCGAAGAACCCGACTTCCCGGTGCACTCCTTCCCCGAGCTCTCCCTGGAGGCCTGGTCCTATGCCGGTGCCACCAGCACCGACGACGGCGACAACGACGACGAACCCACCACCGCAGAGGAGCCCGGTTCAGCTGATCAGCACCCCATCGAGCTGCCACCGCCTCTGACGCCTTATGGCATCAGCGACATCCTTGCCGAGGGCTGTTTCCAGCCCCCTGAGCGTCTGGAAGCGATCCTGCAGCGCTGGCAGGACAAGAAAAACCTGATCCTCCAGGGCCCGCCCGGCACCGGCAAAACCTGGCTGGCCCGCCGCCTGGCCAAGGCCCTGATCGGCCACGACGCCCAGGAGCCCCAGCTGCGCAGCGTGCAGTTCCACCCCAACCTCTCCTACGAAGACTTCGTGCGCGGCTGGCGTCCCACCGGCAGCGTCCAAGGCTCCGGCGCCCTCACCCTCCACGACGGCGTGTTCCTGCAGATGGTGTCCGCTGCCCTGGCTTCTCGGGCTCAGAGTTACGTGCTGGTGATCGAGGAGATCAACCGCGGCAACCCCGCCCAGATCTTTGGCGAGCTGCTCACCCTGCTGGAGGCCGGCAAGCGCACCCCCCGCGACGCCATGCAGCTCGGCTATCCCGATGCCGATGGCGTGCACCGCCCCGTGCATGTGCCCGAAAACCTGTTCGTGATCGGCACCATGAACACCGCCGACCGCTCCCTGGCCCTGGTGGATCTGGCCTTCCGCCGCCGCTTCGCCTTCATCAACCTGGAACCCAGCCTCGGCGAACCCTGGCGCAACTGGGTGGTGAACCAGAAGCAGATGGAGCCCGGCGCCGCCCGCGAGATCGAGCAGCGCCTGGAGCGGCTCAACGCCACCATCAGCGCCGACAACCGCCTCGGCAAGGCCTTCCGCATCGGCCACAGCTATGTCACCCCCCACCAGAGCCTGGAAGGCCGCTCCAGCCGCGACTGGTTCGCCGAGGTGGTGGACAGCGAATTCAAGCCCCTGCTGCACGAATACTGGTTCGATGCCCCAGACGTCGCCACGCGCGAGGCGGAGCGGTTGCTGGAGGGGTGGTGAAGCGGGGGCGGGGACCCAACCACCGGGCCCAATCACCTGGCCTCAAACGGATTCAACAGACGCACCCCCGTACCGCCGAAGTCTTCGGTATTGCGGGTCACCACGGTGAGGTCGTGCAGCAGAGCAAGAGCGGCGATCTGTTTATCGATGGCGTGGTGGGGATTGGGCACACGCAGTCGTCCCCAGATCTGGGCGGCATCGGCATCGAGAGCCAGCACCCGATCGCCGTAGGTCTGCAGCACAGCATCCAGCCATTGCTCCAGCACCAGAGCCTGCGGCTGATCCCCCCGGTGGCGAATCAGCTCCACCCCGCGGCGCAGCTCGCCAACGGTGACCACGGCCAGAAAGAGGGGTCTGTCGTCGCGCGCTGCGGCAGCCCAGAAGGCCTGCACGCCCGGATCGGCGCGGCGCCCCTTGCGAGCCTCGCTGATCACGTTGGTGTCAACCAAAAACATCGCTGGCCTCGGCTGAATCAGCCGGGCGATCGAAGTCAGAGTCCTGACCCACATCCGGCATCGCAGCCAGCAGCTCAGCCAGGTTGCGCCGCGGCGCGCTCAGCAGCGCGGCAGACAGGATGGCCCGCAATTCGGCTTCCTGGCTGCGGCCATGGGCTCCGGCCCGCTTCTTGAGCGCCTGGACGAGGGCCTCATCGACGCCCCGGATCAACAGGTCAGCCATCACGGTGCCCCAAGCTGATAGCAATGCTATCGCTCCTGGGCTCAGCCGGGGTCGCTTCCCCTGTGGGCGTGCGGCAGCAGAATGGGACCATGACCATCAGCGCAGCACCACCGATGCAGCAGCGGCTTGCCTCCATGGCCGCTGCGATTCATCAGCTGATCCCCGCCGCTGAGGTTCGTCTTTTCGGCTCGCGGGCACAGGGCAAAGCCCGCCCTGATTCGGATGTCGACCTGCTGATCACCGCCCCCGACGCCTGGCTGGCACAGCACGACCGCTTCGCCTTGCTGGGCGAGCTGTGGGGGGCCGTGGCCCAACCCGATCTCTCTGTCGATCTGGTGCTCCACTCCCGCAGCTCCGAGGCACGACGTGCCACGGAGCCGGGATCGCTGGTGCATGAGGCCCTGCGCGACGGCGTGCTACTCGATGACCAGCCCTGAAGACCTCTGCTGGGGCTGGGCGGCTCAGCAGTGCCTAGAGAAAACCCTCAAGGCTTGGTTCCACGCCACCGGCTCCAAGCCACCGGCCACGCATGACATTGCCCGCCTGTTATTGCTGTTGGAGCAGGCTGGTGTCGAGACCAGCGAATTGCTGCCCCTTCGAGCATTCACGACCTTCGCCGTCCAATACCGCTACGACGACGAACCCGAGGAACTGAGTCTTGATCGCACAGCCTGGTGCAATCGAGCAGAAGCCCTGATCGAGAAGGTCCAGGCCCTGATCGGATGAGCGGCCAGGTGAGCATCCCCGTCCGCAACATCTGGTGGCTGATGCTCTATGCCTCCGATCTTGGCAAGACAGCCGCACCGTCGCTGCTGGCTGCGGAAGACCTACCAGAAGAGATCCCCGATCTGGTGGCCGAGATCCTGGCCCGGGCGGTGGAGCAGCGCCAGCGCCGCCAGCTCTCCACCGCCTTTCACCAGCGCGAGGCCGTGCTCAGCCGCGTGCGCGGCCGCATCGATCACCTCACCACCGCCCGCCGCCAGCTGTTGGCCCAGGGCCGCATTGCCTGCCGCTTTGAGGAGCTCACGGTCGACAGCCCCCGCAACCGCTTTGTGCGCACGGCCCTCGAAAGCGTGGCCCGGCTGGTGCGCAAGCCCGAACTCGCCCATCGCTGCCGGGGCCTGGCCCATGGCCTCCACCGCCAGGGCGTGGTGGGGGAGGCCCCCAGCCGCCGGCAGATCAGCGCCGAGCGCTTTGGCCTGCACGATCAGGCCGATCAGGCGATGCTCGCGGCCGCCCGCCTGGCGATGGACCTGGCCCTGCCAACAGAGGAGGCCGGCCCCCATGCCCTGCTCGATCCCCAGCGCTGCGTGCACTGGCTGCGCACCCTCTACGAAAGGGCGATCGGCGGCTTCTATCGCCTCCACCTCGATCCGGCCCACTGGCGGGTGAGAACGGGCAAGCGCCTGAATTGGTCGATGCAAGAGCCCACCAGCGGCATCGCCGCCGTGTTCCCCTCGATGGTCACCGACATCGTGATCGACCGCCACGATCCGCCCCAGCGGCTGGTGATCGACACCAAGTTCACGGGCGTCTACGGGCGGGGATGGCACCGCGAGCAGACGCTCAGAACCGGCCATGTGTACCAGCTCTACGCCTACCTGCGCTCCCAGGAGGGGCAGGGTGATCCCTGGGCGGATGCCGCCAGTGGCCTGCTGCTCCATCCCGCCATCGCCGTGGATGTGGATGAGTCGGTGACCATCCAGGGTCACCGCCTGCGTTTTGCCACTGTGGATCTCACCGCCAGCCATGCCGCCCTCAAGGCCCGGCTGCTGGAGCTGCTGCCGCAGGCCTGAACGCGATGGCGTCATCACCCTCCTTCTCCCAGCCCTCGCAGGCGGTCGAGCCCGTGGCGGCTGCCGCCGCCCGCACCATCGCCCTGCAGATGCTGGAAGAGCGGGGCCGCGGCGCCGTGCTGGTGGGCGTGGCCCGGGTGGACACGGCCCTGGAGCACATGCTGCAGGCGGTGATGGGCCCAGCTCCTGCTCAGGGTGATGGCCTGTTTCTGCCCGAGCGGCCCCTCGGTTCCCTGGGCGCCAAGGCAGCCCTGGCCAGCCGGCTAGGGCTGATCGATCCAGCTGTGGCCCAGGCCCTCGCGGTGCTGCGCAAGCTGCGCAACGCCTTCGCCCATTCGGCTGCATCCGCCTCCCTGGCCGATCCCACCCACAGCCCCCGCCTGACCGAGGTGGTTTCCCAGGCCCGAAGCAATCCCCTCTGGACCCCGCTGGAAACGGTGCTGGCCGCCCAGCCCCCCACCCCTCACGGCCCGCTGGATCCTGCCCTGCGCGATTACATCCTGCTGATCACGATCCTGGTGGCGTTTCTGGAGGCCACCGCCCAACAGCTCCGGCCCTTCCAGCCGCCGGTGGTGATGAGCTTCTCGGGCGTCATGCGGCAACAGCCGACTGGCTGACACTCTCTACCAGAGATGGGCGCAACTGGGAGATGCACCCCCCCTGGGCCCTGGCGATCACGCCACCCGTCCTGCCCCGGCTTGTGCGCCGCGCAAGGGCTGGCGCGAGTCGCTGCGCGCCCCTTGCGCGGCGCAGGCTGCGCCGTGTGTCAAGCGACTTTGAAAAGTGAGCCATCTTTCCGCCTGCGGTGACCCTCATGGGCGGAGGGGCTGCGGGTCAGACCACTGGGGGCAGACTCGTCTGCTGACCAACCGGAGCGCCCAGCGCTCCAGCAACGTGAACGATTGCGCTCACGCCGGTGGATTACTGGGGGGGCAGATTGTCCTCACAATGACAGCGAGTGCTCAACGGCCAGGGCACACAAAGGGCTGAAAATATGAGATGGGCTCCAGCTCACGGGAAGGTGGCGGTGCGGAAGCTACCGCCCCAGGTGATAGCAAACGCCACAGCCCGGCCCGTGTCATCCACACTGGTGATGTTGGCTCCGGACAGGGAGAGGTAAAGCGGCACACCCCGTAAGGGCACGTACGACAGGGAGGCGTTAAGACCGCGACCAGCCCAACCGGCACTGATGCCCACGTTGGGAGCAAGTTCCACCCCCACTGAGGCAATCAGACCGCTGCTCACCAAGTCCACAGCATCCAAACGTTGGAACCGACCGCCCCCGCCCCCGAGATTCACCTGCAGGGTCTGGCGGAACACCGGATCGTCCGGTCGCAACGCCCAGGCCCCCGTGATCACCCCGTATGGCGAACCTCCTGCATTTGGCCAAGTGCCATAGGAGGCCACTCCCAGCCAGCCAGCCCCCAACTGCAACGCAAAGTTGTGGGTGCTGATCAGCTCCCGGCCAAGACGCACATCGAGGGTTCCTCCATTGTTGGTGTTGGCAAGGCTCTCAAGGTTGAAATCCACTTCAACAGCTACCAGCTTGCGGGCGCTGCCAAAGCCCACACCCACGCTCACGCCACCATCGGTGGTTAGCGAGCTGCTGCCATTACCGTCCTCGTAGCCATAGACGTATCCAGATACGAAGTAATCACCCCACTCGGCTACATACGCCGTGGGAATCTGGGTGGGGTTGAGGTTGGGCGACTTGTAGGGCGGCAGGACCTCGCTGGCAGCGGGGACCACTTGCTGCGAATCTGCGGGCAACACTTGTTCTGGAGTCAAGGCATCGGGCTGTGGATCGGGTGACTGCTGCTGAACTTGCTCTGGTGCCTGCTCCGCAGCCTTCGCTGGCCTTTGGCACCAGGCAAGCTCCAGAACCAGGACACTTCCCACTGCGAGAGAACTGCTTGCCCAGATGTGAGCGATTCGCATGGTTCAGGCCTCCACGCAGGAGAGCCCCTGACGTTCGGGCAAGGGCAAGTGCTGCAGGAGCCACTTCAAGGGACCCTGTTTCAGCTGCCAGTCTTCATGGCCGGTGGGCAAGGGCATCCAGCTGGGTTGAGGTGCCTGGAAATACACCAAGCCACACACCTCGGGATACTCAGTCATTGCTGTGAATGCATCTTGAAGCCACCTTTGCTGATCAGCAGCCGATCCGCTCACGCCGGCTTCAGCAATCAACAGCGGGCGGCTAAAACGCCGATGAAGCCATCGGTTACGCTCAAGGATCTCAGAAAAACTCTCGAGAGAACGGTCAGCCGACCAGGCCCGGCTGGCATAAGCTGAAATACCAATCAGGTCCACATAAGAGTTTCCTGGCCAAAAGCGATAGGCCTCTGGGCTTCCAGCTGGAGACCACACCCAGCGCACATGGGGGATGTCACTGCTGTTGAGAGCGTCATACACATAGTGATAGAGACTGATATAATCAGCAGGGTCTGCGAAGCTCCAAGCATATTGACCAGTTTTGTCCATTTCGTGACCGAAGCGAAGCAACACCACTGATGGCTCTGCCGCAAGGACTTCCCCCAGTGCCCGGAGGCGCTGGTCATAGCGACCTGCGCGCACATCCTTGAGAAGATCGGCATTTGATCGACCCTCAGCCTTAGCCGCAAATGGTTCCAGATTCAGTAATGGAATGCGGCGTTGTTGTCGAGACTCGTCTAGAAATGTTTTGATCTGAAGGAGCAGGTTAGGATTATTCCAGTTGAAGAAACTAACCGAGAAATCAAGCTTGCTTTCTTGCGCAGGAGTTGGCTGATATTCATACAAGCCAGCCCAAGGACGGGTGGGGGGAGTGACAAGGAGTTGGCTCATCATTACGAGCAATCCCGAAGAAACGGCAGATACCATCACTAGAGCAAATGATCTCAACGATCGCATGACTAAAGTGCTGTGAATGGAAGTGGAGGAGGCGACTGGAAGGGGGCCGTGATTTCTGGCAACCGCCACAAACAGCAGCCAAGGGTGACAAGAACAGCGCAGCCGGCCAGGCCCAGCGGCGGAAGACTTCCGCGTAGTGAGGTGTTTCTATGGCGATGGCTAAGTACTGCGATCGCAAGCGACGTTATGGCAAACATGGATGTAGTGATCAGGGTGAGCAGCACATAGCCATGGGTGAGACGTACCGAGCCACCAAGTACAAAGGCGGCTGCCACGCCAATCAACACTGCCAGGAGATAGGGCATGAGATAAGTGAGCGGCAGCGGGGCACTCACCGACTCCTTGCGGGTGACGCGGAAGGTGACGGGTCTTGGCCACAGCCTCTCCAGTAGCGCACTTCCCACCCCGGCAAACACCCACGGACCTCGGCTGAGTTCAAACAACCCTTGCTCCCACGACAGTGGAGGTGCGTTTGGCGGCCGCAGTAGCCCAGTGCGCCGCAGCAGAAGGATGGGCATGAGGGTGAGTATTATTTGAAAGGCGCTGAACATCAGGAAGGTGGGGTAATGCATCCGCATCCAAGGGTGATCCAGTACCAGCGCCAGCACCGGTAAGCCGAGTGCCAACATGCTTAAACTGCCCCGCAGGGGGTAAAACACCTGGGAATAGAGAAATTGCAACCGCAGATGGGGCGGCAGTTTCCAGAGCAGGGGTGGTAAGTAGCGCAGCAAGATCGTGGTGAGACTGCGCGACCACTGATATTCCTGCACCATCGCATCTTCAAAGGTCTCTGGACCCAAGCCAAAACAGATGGCACGGTGGGCAAAGGCCCCTCGCCAGCCGTGTGCATTCAGCAGCAGGGTGGTGGAGTGGTCTTCAGCCAACTCCGGCCCTAACCCACCGGACTCGCGCAGGGCCTGTGTGCGTACGGCGTAGTGGCTACCGATACACAGCGGTGCCCACTTGCCATTCAGCCCCAGCTGCATGGGTCCATGCAACAAAGACTCGGCAAATAACCTCCCCCTTGCCGACCAACTGCGGCTGGCATTAGCACTGCAGATTGAGGGAGCCGCCACATATCCCACAGAGGGATCATGAAACGGCTGGAGCATGGCGATCAGATAGCCCGGCTGGGGCACATGGTCGGCATCGAGTTGCACCACTACGTCGTAGTTTGCGTATCCATAGTGGTCGTAGAAGTAGGCCAGGTTGCCCTCCTTGCAGCGGGTGCGGCGCGGCCAGGTGGGGCGGTGGTAGTCCGACACGCCAGCACGACTGGAGAGCTTCACACCATGACGCTCACACCACTGGCGCACCGCATCGGTGGGTTGCTCATCGGCGAGCCAGATGTCGTGATCACCTGCCTGGGCCAGCATCGCCTCGAGGGTGTGTTGAACCAGCGGCCAGGGCTCCGACGGCGCCTTGGTCACCACCATGGCCACCCGCAGGTCTTGTGGCTCGGGCAGATCATGGCGTACCTGCCGCATCCTTATAAAGAGATAGAAAGGCCAGGCAGGCATGCCGGTGGCGTAGATCAGCAGCAGCACGTTGAACAGGGTGCCAGGCACACTTACCCACACCGAAGGCTGCAGCGCCCAGCGCCAGAAGGCCAGCGTGCCTACAACCCAAAAAAACACGAGCACTAGCAGCAACCGGCGCTGCGGTGCAGGCAGCGCGGGCACAAAGATTCCTGAAGTCGTCATCACACCCCCACAGCAAGGGGGCGCACAAGGCCGGCGATCTGCTTGCGCTGCTGCTCCCAGGTGAGTGCATCGGGCACGGAGTAGCCAAAGCCAGAGCCCAAGTTGAAATCAGTGCTGGCGCTACCGGCGATCAGGTAGTCGAGAGCCGCCTGAATCGCTAGCGGGATCAGGTGGGTTTCGGGGTGGTGACACTCACCACTGCCGTTCTGGGGATCGGCGCCGGCAGCATTGAAGTAGCGCAGGATCACCGCTGGAAAGCGGTAGCGCTGCGACAGGTCTTCAAGTATCCACTCCAGTGCAAGCTTGCTGCGTCCGTAGGGATTGATCGGTGTGCGGGGGGTGAGCTCAGCGATGGGCAGGGAAGGCGGCACCCCAAACACCGCACAGGTGGACGAAAATACAAACGCCGGCGGCGACTGGGGGCGATAGGTGATCGCCTCCTCCAACAGGCCAAAGGCATCGGCCGTGTTCACCCGGTAGTAGCGATCTGGTTGCTCGCTCGACTCGCCCACATAAGCGAGGGCGGCGAAATGGAGAATTGCGTCAACCCGATACTCCTTCAACACCGAGCGCACCAAGGCACGGTCGGCCAGGTGACCCACCACCAGGGGCACTTGATGCGGTTCAACCAACTGGGCGAAACCGCGGCTGAGGTTGTCGAACACCACGGGCTGATGGCCCGCCTGTTTGAGGAGATCGAGCACATGGGAACCCACATAGCCGGCACCGCCGGTTACAAGCACGCTGGCCATCAGTGGTCCTCCCCGCGACCGATCTGCCAGGTATCAAGGCCTTGGGCCTCAGCCTCAGCAAGGTTGGTACCGCGGCGTGCATCAAACACCCACCCCGGACGCCGCATGCGGCCGGCAAGGACGCCCCAGTTGAGGTCCCGGTACTGCCCCCAATCGGTAAGAATCAACATTGCATCGGCACCGTCGCATGCGCTCTCCACGCTGGCGGCCTTCACGAAGTCGCCTGTGAGGGCCAGGCCATCCCCGCATGCCGTGAGCAGCTGTTTGATGGCCTCATGCTCGACCCGCGGATCGTGGATGCTCAGGGAGGCGCCCTCGTGGAGAAGATCACGGCAGATGGCAATCGCGGGGCTTTCGCGCGTGTCATTGGTGTCGGCCTTGAAGGCAAATCCGAGCACAGCGATACGCTTATCGCGCAGAGTGCCGAACAATGCCTTGACAATCATCTTAGAAATGCGTTTTTGAGCCCAGCCGTTAAGCTCCACCACCGAGCGCCAGTAGCGGGCCACATCGGAAAGCCCGTAGTGATCAGCGAGATAAATTAGATTGAGTAGATCTTTTTTAAAGCAACTGCCGCCAAAGCCTGGCCCAGGCTTGAGAAACTCATGACCAATGCGGCGGTCGGAGCCAATCGCGGCACGCACCTCCGCCACATCGGCGCCGGTGGCCTCGCAGAGGCCAGCAATGGCATTGATCGATGATATGCGTTGGGCTAAGAATGCATTGGCCGTGAGCTTGGCCAGCTCCGCTGACCAGAGATTGGTGGTGATAATTCGACTGGGATCGACCCATTTGCCGTAGAGCCCGGCCAGCGCATCAATCGCTGCTTCACTTTGGCCACCCACCAACACCCGGTCGGGATTCTGGAGATCATCGATGGCGGTGCCTTCCGCCATGAATTCAGGATTGGAAAGGATATCGAAGTGCTTATCACCGGCCTGGCGCAGAATGCGGTCGATGCCGTCTGCAGTGCGCACCGGCAAGGTCGAGCGCTCCACCACAATCGTGCTGCCTTGAGCCGAATCGGCCACCTGACGGGCTGCCTTCTCGATGTATGTGAGATCCGCTGCGGACCCGGCACCGTGGCCGTTAGTCTTGGTAGGAGTGTTCACGGAAAGGAACACCATGTCGGCACGCCGGATAGCCTCTGCCACATCTGTGGAAAAGTACAAATTCTGGCCCCGCACCCGATCCACCACCGCCTGCAGGCCAGGCTCGTAGACAGGTAGTTCGGATCCATTGAGATTGTTCCAGCTATCGATGCGGCGCTGATCCAGATCCACGACGTGGATATCCACGCCAGGGCAGTTCGCGGCCATCACAGCCATTGAAGGCCCGCCCACATAGCCTGCTCCAATACAGCAAATAGTACTTACCATGGATTGATGAGTAAAGGTCCGAAAAGAACGAAGATGGTGTTCAAGCCAGCTGCAGATCGGGCTGTTCAAGCTGACCGGCAAGGTTGCTAATTGTGGCCTGCAAGCCCTCATCGAGCTCCACTACCGGCCGCCAGCCCAACAGCAGCTCAGCACGCTTAATCGACGGACGGCGGCGCTTGGGGTCGTCGATCGGCAAGGGCTCATGCACCACGGGCAAACCAGGATTCACAAGATCGCTTATTCGGCGGGCCAGCTCCTTAATCGTGATTTCGTTGGGGTTGCCGAGATTCACAGGCCCTTGCACATCGCTGTTCATCAAGGCCTGCAGCCCACGCACTTGATCGGAGCAATAGCAGAAGCTTCGGGTTTGCTCACCCGTTCCGTAGATGGTGAGAGGCTGACCCTGCAGCGCTTGGGTGATGAAGTTGGTGACCACCCGGCCATCAGATGAGCTCATCCGTGGGCCATAGGTGTTGAAGATCCGGGCCACTCTCACCGACACACCATGCACGCGGGCATAGTCGTAACAGAGGGTTTCGCCCATCCGTTTCCCTTCGTCGTAGCAGGCCCGTGGTCCGGTGCAATTCACATTGCCCAGATCGGTCTCGGTCTGGGGTGAGACCAATGGATCGCCGTACACCTCACTGGTTGAGGCAAATAGGAGCCGAGCATCGCAACGCTTGGCCAGGCCAAGCATGTTGAGCGTGCCGAGGACACAGGTTTTTGCTGTGGCGATCGGATTGCGCTGGTATTGCCATGGCGAAGCTGGGCACGCCAGGTGCCAAATTCGCTCAACCTCCACCCGGAGAGGTTCCACCACATCGTGGCGGAGCAAGTCAAAGCGGGGATTGTTCAGCCATTGGGCCAGGTTGCTGCGGCTGCCGGTTTGGAAACTATCCACGCAGATCACCTGGTTGGAGTGGTCTGCCATGAGTTGATCAATGAGATGGGAGCCGATAAATCCAGCTCCGCCTGTTACCAGGTGACGCATAAGAAGTATGTGGTTGCTGAACCGGAAAGGTAAGGAGAGGCAACCCCAGTGTTCAGATGATCAGCAGCACTGTCCAAAATGTGCATCAGTTACAACGCCTTTATCAGCCAATGTGCTGATTTTGTTTTCTGATGCTATTTGGCACTCATTCACAGTTGCACTCCTCCCCTTATGGCTCTTTTGTGTTCTCAGATGCTTGAGATTCAGCCGGATACCAACCGCCAGTTCGGCATCGCAGGCGGTCAGCGCAGCCGTGTGCACCTCTGTTCACGGGCAACAAGACGAATCCCTCGCCGCACCTCTGCAGCAGGGCATTCTGGATGCATCCACAATCATGCCCGACACCCTGGGAGTGGCTTGATGGGCGCATCAGCTCAATGCCGGCGTGTGGAAGAGCCCCGCAGTCCAGCTCCCCACTTTCTCGCCATCGTGCCCAGAGTGGGGTGCCATTCGCCGGCTGTGCGCTCGCTTTGGTGGAGCAGGTCCTGCCCCCCGAATCACCAGCCGTTGCACCTCCACTTCAGGTTGATGGTGTAAGCATCACTGCCTCCTGGCCTGCCACCGCTGCTGGAACGCAGTCACACCCAGCAGTTACCGGAGCTGCGCAACCATTGCCCTGATCCCCATGATCCGGTGAGGGTTGTGCATCTCTCGCACCCCTGGCGCACCTTGGGCTGCGGCAACTACGCGGCGGTGCTGCAGCATCCGCACCACCCCGATCTCGTGGTGAAGGTTTACGGCCCTGGGCGGCCGGGGCTGGAGCAGGAAGCCGAGGTTTACCGGTTGATCGGCACCAAACCTGCCTTCTCCCAGTGCTTTCATACAGGCGCCGGTTTTCTGGTGCTCAGGCGGCTGCACGGCACCACGCTCTACGACTGTCTGCGCCGGGGCATCCCCATTCCGCGCCAGGTGATCCATGACGTGGATGCAGCCCTGGGCTATGCCGTTGCCCGCGGTTTGCATGGCCACGACGTGCATGGCCGCAACGTGATGCTTCACAAGGGGCGGGGCTTGATCGGGGATGTTTCCGACTTCCTCAACCCAGAGCCTTGCCGGGCCTGGCAGGACCTGCGTTGGGCTTACCACACCCTCTACGAACCATTGATCGCCCCGCTGGGACTGCGAGCGCCGGGGCCGGTGCTGGATGGATTGCGCCGGAGCTACCGCCTGTGGCGCCGTTTGCGCAAAACCGTTTGGTCTGCCACACCAAACGATGCCGCCGAGCCCCATCACCACCGGCGGCGGGCCTTGTGATCGGCACCATTGCGGTTCGCCAGCGACAGGGGCCCCAGCAGCTCTCGCACACTGTCGGGCCCCCAGCCCTGGACCGCATCGCCCTGGGCAAACAGGTCGCTGATCGCCTGGCCACCGCGAATGAAGACGGTGCGTTGCCCCAGCAGGCTGGTTTCATACACATCGCCGTAGCGCTCGAAGCGTGAGCGGGCGAAATCAGGATCCCGAAAGTAGGCAAGGGTCTCAAGCACTCCGCTCAGCGCTGGCGTTCTCGGCAGGGCCGAAGGGTGGTGGGATCGGGGGGCACCAACGTCAGCAGAAATGGGTCCAAGGATGTCGGATCACAGCCGGCACCGCTTTGCCACGGCCGCATGCAGAGGCTCTGAACTACAGGTTGCTCAGAACAGGAAGGCGATGGAGAGGCTCACCAGGGCCAGCCCTGCCATACCGGTGGCAGCGAGAATTGAAAAGGATTGGACCACCGGCAGCTCCAGCACAGCCAAAACCTAAAGCAATCCTTAAGGCCTGTCACCATTCCGGCCTGGTACCGCAGCAACCGCCGGGTGATTTGCGCCACCCGGCTCTGCGCGGTGGCATTGTGGAGCAGCAGCGACATCTGCTCATGCAGCTCCGGCTGCTGCTCCAGGTGTGCCAGGTTGTGAGCCGCCAGCCAGTTCGCTCCAACCAGTTCGCTGCAGACAGGAATCGCCAGCTGGCGGTCGCGAGCCCGCTTGAGCCAGGCATCGGGCTTCTGGCAGGCTGCGGGTTGATGCTCCACGGCAGGGCCTTGGCCTTCGATTGCTTGATGCAGCTGCGGTGTGGCCAGCTTGCGGGGCAGCAGCACCCCCTGCGTTTCAGGTGCAGTAGCCACGAGCTGCAGACCCAGCTGGCCGAGGGGCAGCACGGCCAGACCATCCCAGGTCGGTCGCCCATCACTGGGGAAGGACCTCTCCAGAGAGAAGGAGCTCACGATTGCCCCATCCAGCAGGCCAAGGCGAACCAGCTCGACCCACTGCTCGCTGCTGCGGAACTGGGCCGGGACTTGCTGCACAATCGCCATGCCATCGAGGAAACCTTGGTGCAGGGGGTCAGTACCGATGCGCAGCAGGCCCTCCATCAGCCGATGCTCGCGGTAGGCCAGCCGCAGGTACTGCAGGCAGGAGTTGTGCCCGTACCGGCAGATTGCCGGGCCCTCTCCCGACACCAGCCGAAACTGCTGCTGCATTAACCGCAGACTTCGGCTCACCGTGCTCTGGTGCACGGCCAGGGCTGCACCGGCTTTGTACTGGGACCCAGCCAGCTCAAGCAGATCCAGAATGTGCAGGTCTTCCAATGGGGTGGGCAGTCCGTAGCTGCCGGCTGCACGCCTTGGGGTTGAGCGGGTCCAACTGGAACTGGAGCTGGTCATGGCTGGTGCGGAACTATCGCTGAATGAAGCGTCTGCGCAGCACAGCCAATTCGGATCATTCCTCTTGCGAAAGACTGGAGCCCCCTCCCCGCTAAAGGCTCGATGAAGCTGTAGCGCTGCAGGCTTGATCAGCCATCAGATCGACAACGATGTCCGCATCGCACGCACCCCAGGGCTGCATCATCGACTGCCGACTGCGATGGCCACGTCGCTCCTGCAGGTGTCTGTCGGGGCGAATGAACGGCGAACGACGAGCCCGTCAGTACAGGCGCCCACGAAGAGGGATCACAATGTCCATCCCGATACAATTAGGCGCAATGGAGCTGGTCAGGGTGGCCTTCCGTCAAGGATGTCGATGCAGGCTTGCACCAGACAACAAGCGCTGCTCAGCTACCGCCTGATCGATGGCGGCTGTGAGCCCCATCGCCAAATCGATCGGCTGCACGGCAGCCTCGATGAGGCGACTGCTGATGCCATTACCTGGGTCGAACCCCGTGCTGATCTGAACCAGGCGGCTCAAATGATCGGGGTAGATGTCTTCACCGGCGATGGCAACTGGCGACCATGCCGGCTGCCCGGGCCGTTGCTTTGTCCCCTGCTCTGCGTACTAGCGAGTAGAACCAGCTGGCGCAAGCGCAGCTGTGCCCATAGCTAACAGAAAACCCCCGCGATGGGCGGGGGTTCTCCGGAGCTGCTGTGAATGGCGGAACGGCGCTCTGTCGGCGTCAAGGGAACTGAGGCCCTGGTTCAACGATGGTTACGCTGAACCAGGGGTGCGGTCCTTTGCAATGAACGATCACGCAGCGGCTGCTGTGTCGTCCTCCTCTGCAGTGCCGGCAGGGATCAGCTTGATCTGCTTGCGGCCGAGCTTGATCTCGAACTCATCGCCGGGCTCAAGGTCGAGCATGGCGGTGTAGGCCTTGCCCACCAGCAGGTTGCCGTTTCCTTGCACGGTGGCCACATAGCTGAGCTTGCGGCCGCCCTTACCCCGGCCAGCGCCATCATTGCCCAGGCTGAGACCTTTGGCCTCCAGCAGCGCCTCATAGAAGGCGGTGAAGTTCAGCCGCTCGGTGCCATCCTTCTTGGTGCTCACGTAGCCGCACTCGCGCACCAATGCGGACTTGGAGGAATCGCCCAGCTCCTTGACTTTGGCGAGAAGCTCTGATCCGGTCAGCATGATCGTGTGCCTGAATGTACGAATAGTGTAAGGCATGACTTGGCACACGGAGACGATTGTTCAGCCTGATCAAGGGGTATTTCTTCTTGCCTCACCTGGTATCTGATCCAGAAGACTGTTGATGTCGAGCCACCGGCCTTATCTGCGGATTAGCGCACGCCTACCAGGATGATGCCAATGCCATCAGCATCCAGATTGCGGTGGCCTTTCTGCAGCAAGTCCTGGACCCGCGCCATGGAGCCGCATCGCCACAGCCGTTGAGCTGAAAGGCACCTGAACGATTCCCCTGACCTTTGGGTTCCCGATCGCTGCGCTGGCAGGGGAAGGACCACGGCGGGTCATGGAGCCCGCCACCTGCTCGATGCGCTGACGCCTGATCTCAACCGTGCAGCTTGCTGACCGGGCAGGGCCGCTGACTGCAATCCAAGATCAAGCGGCGGCTGCGGTGTCCTCGTCCTTGTCCGCAGAGCCAAGAGGGACCAACTGGATCTGCTTGCGGCCGAGCTTGATCTCAAACTCATCACCAGGCTTCAGGCCCAGCTGGGCGGTGTAGGCCTTGCCCACCATCAGGTTGCCGTTGAACTGCACCTTGGTCCCATAGCTCAGGCTGCGGCCAGCCTTACCGCGACCAGTGCCACCACCAGCGCCCAGACTCATGCCCTTGGCGTCCAGCAGGGCCTCGTAGAAAGCGGTGAAGTTCAACCGCTCGCTGCCATCCTTTTTGGTGCTCACGTAGCCGCACTCGCGTACCAGTTCGGATTTGGAGGCATCGGCCAACTCCTTGACCTTGGTGAGCAGATCTGATCCAGTCAGCATGAGAACGATGCAATAGTTGCATCATCATAGGGATCGCAACTGTCGGAGCAATCCATTTCCGCCTCCACACCCTTGGCGGATTCCCGACTAGCGCCATAGCCAAGGCTTGCCCATGGCTGCTTGCTTTGTGATCGGGGCTTGTCCGCCAAGGGATGTAGAACAGCAGGCTGGATCGACCACCCCTGCCACCCACGTACTGCCGGTAGGCAAAGGCCTTGCCGTATTCCACCAGCGCCAGGTTGATGTTGGTGTCACGGATCACCTCGGCCACCGAACGGCCGAAGCGGTCAGTGGTCTGGATCTCGAGGGTGACCCCACGGCCGATGGGTAGCCGCTTCGGTAGCTAGCGGTGAGCATGCTGGCCATAGGGACTCTGGGCCGTTTCGGCGGCGTCAATGCAGGCCATCCGTACCGTCGACGCCTAGCCGGGCTGGCGGATGCGGAGGGTGTCGCCGTCAGCGATGCAGAGAACGGTGGCGGTAACACGTAGTACCCCGTTGCCTCTGAACCCCGTTGCCAAAACTGGCACTGGTTTGCTTTCGTCAGCAGCTCATCAGCCGCCGCATGATCTGCTGTACCTGGGTGTTCCTTTATCGCTTGCATTTCAGAAACCTGGCTATTTGGAATCGAGCAATTTTCCTCCAGGTCTCGTGGCGAAGAAACGAGCGGGGTTTGTGCATCGATGCAACACAGCCACCCTCACCAGCTCGACACCGCTGAGACCAAGCTTGCCACTTATCGTTTTGCGATAGGTTTCAACGGTGTTGACGCACAAATTCATCTGCTTTGCAATCTCTTTGCTCTGCATCCCCTTGCCAACGGAATGAAACACCACCCTTTCACGCGGTGAAAGTCTGTCGAGTTGAACCAGTGCGTTGGCAAGACGTCGCTGATAGGGTGATGGGTGCTGTTGCTGCCACCGGCTGACCAACTCAAGTAGGTCATCCCACGGCCGTGACTTCTCCACAACTCCAAGCAGGATTGGAGCGATCTGAGCTGGCGGAACTAATGTTTCACCTGGGGCCGTGAACATAATCAAACGGGCATCTGGATTCAACTCATGCAGGGCGATCGCAGCATCCTGCCAACGCTCCCCAGCGCCGAACACATCCAGCAGAAGCAGGGCGGGGGGAGAATCGTGCTTCATCAGACTCAATGCCTCCGCAACGGAGTGGCAGACAGCCACCAGCTCCCAGCCGAATTGCTCACTGAGCAACCCTCCTACGGCCTGACCACAGAGCTGGTGATCCGCAACAACCAAACAGGTTGGTGCCTCGATGGATGCGGCTCTATCAGGGGCAATCACCATGACCATTTTCGGGACTTATTCCTGGGTCTACCCAGAACCAGGCCCCCCGTAGTGGGTAGCCATCAATCGGATCTATTCAGCAGCAGGTGAGATGCACAACACTGAGGCATGCCCTCAAGACGCACCACCATGTCTCACTCCGCAGCAGCAAGGTCTCTGGTCTTCCGCATCCCTCGTCGTATCAGCATCACTGTTCCGCATCACGCTTTCGCTGCCTTGCAGCAACGCAGCGATCTGGAGGGCCGTTCACTCAGCAATCTCGCTGCTTACTTGCTGGAGACAGCACTGGATCAGGCTAGGTAGTAGCAAGCAAGCCCATGGGTTGTCGTTCGCTGCTGACTGCTTTTCTCATTGGGGCCCCGCTCGGCTACACCAGCTCCGGCAACTCCTGCGTCATGAGCCGCTCAATGGCTCAGTGACGACAAGCTGGCCGCCTACTGCGATGAGCACCAGGGCGTGGCAGCGGGTGTTGATCGTCTGATCAGGGCGCCTCTCGCTGGCTGAGCCATTGGCGCGTGGTGGCGGCGATCTCCTGCCGGGTCGCCGCTGGCAGCGATTGATGGCAGCCGCCCCCCTGCCGTGCCAGTTCTGCGGCCAGGGCAGATGGACGATGGCCGGTGCTGGTGTCGATCACCAGAAGTTCGATGCCCAGCCCTCGGATGGCGGCAGCGATCCCCAGCACCTCCTGGCGGATCTCCGTCAGGACAACCTGTTGCGGGATCGCTTCGCTGGGGGAGGCCAGTGAATGGTGCAGCGACACATTGGCCTTGCCGTCGCTGATCAACACGATCAGGATTTCGCCCACCTCCTTGGTTCGGCGAGCGTTCTCACCAACACGCACCGCCAGCGCCAGGCCGTGGGCCAGCGGCGAACCGCCGCCGCAGGGGAGCCGCGCCAATCGGCGGCTGGCGGCGGTGATCGAGCGGGTGGGGGACAGCTGCACCTCGGCGCGCCTGCCTCGGAAGGTGATCAGCGCCACCTGGTCGCGGCTGCGGTAGGCCTCTTCCAGCAACTGCAGCGCGGCCCCTTTGGCGGCCTGCATCCGGTTGAGGGCCATCGACCCCGAGGCATCCACCACGAAGATCACCAGCGCTCCGGCCTTGCGAAGCAGCTGCTTCACGCGCAGATCGTCCTCCCGCAGCAGCAGCTTCGGCCCCTGCCGGCGTCCTAAGGCCCGTCGCCGCGCCCGCTGATGCGGCGCCGCGGCCCGCAGGGTGGCATCGATGGCGATGTGATGGATCGGTCCATGGGGCAGCAGTGGTTTCACATAGCGCCCCCGGTCGGGTGAGGGCACCAGGCCGCCGCCGCCGGCTTTGCCGTGGCGCCGCTTGAGGCGTGCAGCCTGGGCCAGCAGGTGTGGATCCAGCAGCACGCCTTCCGGGGAAAACAGAAAGCTGTCGGGGATGGCCTGGCTGGCTGGCTGCTCCGCCGCGGCGTCCGAGGCCGGTGGCTGCTCCGCCGGCTCTGGTGTGTCGGCCGGCTCGCCCTGGGGCTCCGCTGCACGGTCGGGAGGCAGAGCCAGAGCCGCGGAACGGGGCAGGATCACCAGCTCCACGGCCAGTTGCAGATCGGCCGCCTCGACATGGCGGCGACCCTGCAGGGCCGCCTGGGCTCGGGCCACACGCACGGCGAACAGATCACCGCGGTGGCCCTCCACCCTGGCGCGGATCGCCTCGTTCACCACGTAACGCACCTGGGGCGGCGTCAGCTTCACCCGCTTCACCAGACGGCGGGCCGTGGTGATTCGGTGCTGCAGATCCTGCAGCCCAGGGCCATGGCGCTGCCAGAAGGCCTCCGGGTCGGCAGCCTGCTGCAGCACCCGCTCCACCGCCTCCACCCGCTCCTCCAGGCTCAGGGGGGTGTCGGCTGAGAGCACCATGGCCAGTCGATCGATGAGATGGGCCCGCAGCTCTCCCTCGGCCGGGTTGTAGGTGGCGATCAGCAGCGGTCGGCAGGGATGCTGAAAACTGATTCCCTCCCGTTCCACCCGGTTGATGCCCCCATCCACCGCCGTGAACAGCAGATTGGCGAGACCGGGATCCAACAGGTTGATGTCATCGACGTAGAGCACCCCCCGGTGCGCTTCCGCCAGCCGGCCGGGCTGGAACACCGGCCGCCCCTGCCTGATCGAAGCCGTCACGTCGACGGAGCCGAGCAAGCGATCTTCAGTGACCCCGAGCGGAACCTGCACGAATGGCGAGGGTTTCAGGGCGCTGACGGGGTTGCGGCTGATCGTGGCGCGATGGGCCAGGGTGGCGTCGTCCCAGTCGCCCGGATCGGCTGGATCGGCATTGCAGCAGGACCGGCGGATCACTCGGATCGGCGGCAGCAGGGCGTGCAGGGCGCGGGCCAGCACCGACTTGGCGGTTCCCCGGCGCCCGGAAATCACGATTCCACCCAGGCCGGGATCCACCGCCAGCAGCAGCAGGGCCTGGCGGATGGAGTCCTGTCCCACCACAGCATTGATGGGAAAGGCCGTCGTCGAAACGGCCACTACGGCTCCGGCGCCACGGTCACGCCCTCCAGTTCGGCGTCGGTGAGGTCGTAGAGGTTGCGCAGCTGGTCGATTTTTTCAGCCGGGGCGTTCCACAGTCCCCGACTGTTGGCCTCGAGCATGCGACCCACCACGTTGCGGAAGGCTTCCGGATTGGCGTCCCGCAGTCGCTGGGCCATCGCCGCGTCCAAGGCGTAGGTGTCAGCGGCCTGGTCGTACACCCAGGCATCCCGGAATCCGGTGGTGCCGCCCCAGCCGATCAGGGCCGTCATCCGCTGGGAGATCTCATAGGCCCCACCCGACCCCATCGCGGCCATCGCCTGGGCCCAGCGGGGGTTGAGCAGCTTGGTGCGGTATTCCAGCCGCAGCAGCTCCTCCAGATCCCGCGGTGTGGTGTCGCGCGAGAACGACTCGACGAAGCTGGCCGCCACCCGGCTTCCGGGCCGGCTGGCCTGCTGGGCCACTTCGGCGGCGCGTTTCAGACCACCGGTGTTGGCGTAGTACTCCTGAATGTCGGTGAGGCCGTATTCCACCGAATCGATCTGCTGCACCACCCGGTTGGTGCTGCGCAGCAGGGCTGCCAGCACCTGGGGCCGGGCTTCCCCCTTGTCGGCGCGGCCATAGCTGAACCCATTGCGCCCCTGCCAGGTGTTCGCCAGCTCCTCCCCGCTCTCCCAGTTGGCGTCGATGACCCGGTCATTGACCAGCGAGCCGAAGTCGCCGGCGGGATTGGAGAACAGGCGGGCGCTGGGGTTCTCGATTCCCTCGGCCGCCAGCTGCAGCGCGTGGCGGCGGATGGCGTTGCGCTCCGGCGGTTCATCGGCTTCGGCGGCCCGGCGGAACAGGTCGTCGAGCAACTCAACGATGTTCACGAAGCTGTCGCGGAAGATGCCGGAGAGGTTCACCAGCACGTCGATGCGGGGATGCTCCAGGCTCTCCAGCGGCCGGAGCTCGTAGCGCACGATCCGCCCGGTGCTCTCCTTCACCGGCTCGGCTCCCACCAGCTCCAGCAGGATCGCCAGGGATTCACCCCGGGTCTTGATCGCATCAAGGCCCCAGAGCATCAGCGCCACGGTTTCAGGCCAGGCGCCGTCGTTGTTGGCCCGGTGTTGCTCCAGGATCCGCAGCGCGATCTGGCGGCCCCGCACCAACGCACCCGGCGAGGGCATGCGGTAGGGATCGAGGGCATGGATGTTGCGGCCGGTGGGCAGCACGCCGGGGCCGTCGCGCAGCAGGTCGCCGCCGGGAGCTGGCGGGATGTACTGGCCGCCCAGGCCATCGAGCAGATGGTCGATCTCCTCGGTGCTGCGCTCCAGCAGCTGGCAGACGCGCAGGGCTTCCAGCAGCTGGCTGGCGTGATCAGCCCCTGCCGCTGCAGCTGCGCCGATGCTGCCGCGATGGAGCTGCTCCAGCTCCGCCGCCTGGCTGCGCAGGCCGGCCTCATCGGTGGCCGGTGGCAGCCGGCTGATCGCCTCGAGCAGCTCCTCCGGCAGCGCCGGGCCCACATAGGCCTT
This sequence comes from Prochlorococcaceae cyanobacterium, assembly GCA_044238185.1. Taxonomy (GTDB): domain Bacteria; phylum Cyanobacteriota; class Cyanobacteriia; order PCC-6307; family Cyanobiaceae; genus NIES-981. The sequence goes on from JBIIDV010000022.1 coordinate 29,862, forward strand.
CAGATAGGCCAGGCGCTGCTCCTGATCCGGCGGCTGGCCGAGGGTGTGCAGGCCGCTGGAGAACAGCCGACTTTCCAGCAGTTGCAGATAGGCACCCAGTCGCACGATCCAGGCGTCGAACGCGACCCTGTCGGTGCTGGCGTTTTCCGGTGCCGGACAATCGGCATCGAGGCCGCTGTCGCCCACCTGCTTGAGGATGCCGTCGCACAGAGCGGCATTGCGCTCGGGGTCCTCCCGGTATTCGGCGATCAGGTCGCGCAGGGCGATCAGCTCCCGGTAGAGGCCGGCACGGCCATAGGGGGGCACGTTGTGGGACACGATCACGCCGTAGCCGCGCCGTTTGGCGAGCATCGACTCGGAGGGGTTGTTGGCCGCGTAGACGTACAAATGCGGCAGGTTGTCCAGCAACAGGTCGGGCCAGGAGTCGCCCGTGTTCCCTAGGGGTGAGCCCGGCAACCACTCCACCGTGCCGTGCATCCCGAAGTGCACCACCACATCGGCCTGGAAGCTGTGCTGCAGCCAGCCGTAGAAGGCGGCGTACTGGGGGTGGGGGGTGAGATCCCGCTCGTACATGAGCCGCATCGGATCGCCCGCCACCCCCAGCGGCGGCTGCACACCGATCCAGACATTGCCCAGCTCCACGCCACCCAGCAGAAAGCGCCCCGCCAGGGTGCGGATGCCGGTATCGCCCAGCGGACCCCACTGCGTCTCGATGCGTCTGGTGTGCAGCGGCCCGAGCCACCGCCGCAGGGTCTCCACCGTGACGCTGGCGCCTGTCCAGTCTTCGAAGCGCTCTCCCTCCGGGATGCGGCAAACCCAGGTGTCATCGGCCTCCTTCACCTGACGGAGCAACGCTTCGCCACTGGCCGGCAGGGTTCCGACCCTGTAGCCCTGGCGGATCAGCGCCCTGAGCAGCGCCATCAGGGAGTCGGGCACGTTGAGCAGGGCGGCGGTGCCGGTGGCGCCATAGCCCGGAGGAAAGCCGTAGAGCACGATCGCCACGCGCCGTTCAGCAGCGGGTTTGCGGCGCAGGGCGATCCAGGCGCTCAGGCGCCCGGTGAGGCGGCGCAGCCGTTCGGGAATCAGATAGATCCGATCGCCCACCAGTCCCCCGAGGGGAACGGGGTCGATGGCACCATCGAGCTCGGGCAGGGCGAACAGCACGACGCTCTGCAGGCCACCGATGCCATGGCGGGTCCAGGAGTGCAGGTCCTGGATCAGCAGCGGTGCCGCCACCACATAGGGAACGTTCTTGGCGCGCAGGATGCGCTGGGCCACCTGCTCGCGGCGGCCGGCCTCCATCGATCCGGCCGGTCCGCCGACCAGGGGGAAGCCGATTGTGGAGACGATCGCATCCACAGCCACAGCCTGGCGGCGGGCGCCGCCAACTTCACCAGATAAGGCCCGCTCGCTGGCACTGGTCATCCAGTCGCGCACGGCCATGTGGCCTTCCACTCCGTTGATGAACACCGGCAGCGGTATCAGCTGGGCGGCCTCGAAGGCGCGGATCAACTGGGGGATGTAGGGCTGACCGGTGATCACATGCTTGCGGTAGAGCAGCAGCCCCACCACAGGCCAGTTGCCCTTTGCCGGTGTGCTCTGGGGGCGGGTGCGGTGGAACCAGCTCAGGTAGTCACGGGGATTCGGAAAGTAGCCCTCGTGGTCGGGGTGGCACAGGCCGAGATCGGGCGACTCCTGCAGTGGTGGGATCGCCTGGGGCTTCAGCCCAAGGCCATGGCGCGCCAGGTACAGAAACAGGGCGGTGACGTTGTCGAGGCCACCCGCATTCCAGTAGCGGTAGAGAATCAACCAACGGCGCAGATCCTGGGCCCGGCGGGAGGGAAGGAACCGCAACAACTTCGGCCCCACCTTGAGAAAGCCGATATAGGCAGCCAGCTTGTCTTCCTCGCGACCGCTGCCGAATTTGGCCAGCAGGGCCTGAATCGGGCGGGGAATGCCGGCGCTGCTGCCGCCGATTATGAAGTGACCAAAACAGGTCAACTGCATCAGCTCGATGGCCGATTCAAACACCAACCGAATCGGTATCTTGGCCGCATGCTGGCGCAACCATTCCACCTGGTCGAAATCAAAAATTAGGCTGGCAAAGAAGGCATCGGCATTGGCTAGTGCAGCGGCCACCGCATCTGTTGATGCGGCCAGATCACGGTCGCTGAAGACGCCAACCTCCAGCCCTGGGCATTGCGCCATCGCTTGCTCTGCAGCCTGGCGATAGAGGCCAGCATTGAAGGCTTCAAACCCAGCTAGCAGCACAATACGCTTCATCGCTGCTTCTGTAACCTCATGAATGACTGGCTAGAGAATGTCCCCTGACACCGCCATGGGTGATATGTTGATGCGGGCAGATTCTGAGTACTCGAACGAGAACCAGGTCGACAACGAGATCACTTCGTTCATGGGCTGAGTTTGAAAACCGCTGGAAGCGTGAAGCGCTGGAAGTCACCCGAGCGAAGGCCTGCTCGACCCTCTTCTGCGCATCCCCTTCTACATAATCCCCTTCTACATAATCCCCTTCTACATAATCCTCTTCTGCATAGAGTCGTAAACTATGTATGCAAACTATAGGGACGCATCAATAGGGGGTGTCAGATGCTGAAGCGTGGTCGGGTGGAGGTTGGCTGTTCGTCGCTCAATGGTGCTCGTAGGTATTGGGGTGCTCGTGGGTATTGGCGCTGGTAAAGCTTATTGCTAGTAAAGAGGGTGATCATCTACACCTGAAGGCTAGACGTCAAAGGTCCGGGTTGTGGTCGGGTTCAGGTGGTGAATCGGCAGCTGAAATGCTGCAGTTGATCCAGCATTTCAAAGGAATCCGCCGAAGCGAGCAGGATCAGAGCGGATTGAAGATGAGCCTTTTGATGCAGGCCTGATGTCCCGATGCTGGTCAGACTCTTCAGAGCATGAGGCAGCGCAGCAGTGCCCAGGAGGGCGAGGGCACCGGAGTGGAGTTCCAGGCTCCACACTTCAGACCCAGGCTCAGAATTAGGGCCCAGGATTCAGTTCAGTGCTCAATCTTTCGAAAAAAGCAAAACCATATATAACGCGTATGCATTGATGTGGGTGGTTGTGATTGAAACCCTATTGCAGGAGGCTCATGGCTCGCTCCCTCCGGCAGATCAGCCGCCTTTAGTCTCGCCAGGCAGGTCTGACGCGACCACCTGGAGCAGACCTTCCGCACTGGCGCCTAGATTCTGAAAGCCAAAAGGACAGTCGCTGACTCTTCTGCTGCACGCGACCATCAACTGGAGCAGCGGCAGCTCCAGCGCCTGGAGCCACTGGAGCAACGGGGGATGCAGCGGATCGAGGTGCTCGAGGCGCTGATCCGCACCCTGCCAGCCGGCCGATGACGGCGGACGACGCCACCCGACTGGAGCAGCGAGGCGGTTTCCTGCTGCGTGGCCTGCGCAACGGTGCCAGCGATGAGCTGCCGGTGCAGCTCTTGCGGGAGAGACGCACGTCGCCGCCAGCCTTCAACCCCAATGGAAGTCACTCTGCACATCGATTGAGAGCGTTGTGACCAGCAGAGCCCTCGATGGGATGCAGGAATCTCGACAACATCTTCTCGAGCAGAAAAGATGCCAGATTGGACACTGATCGTCCCTCTCGGTTGCTGCGAGCGATCAATTGCTCATACGCTTCCACCGGAAGGTTGATCGTCATGCGTCGAGGCTTGCGGAGCCAGGCCGGAGTGTCGTCACCATACTTTTCTGCTGGTATCTTGTATGCCATGGTTAACGACCTCGGCAATCAGGAGGCTCTGAGATGAGCGCTAAGCGCTTTCATGTGCTGCAAGCATCCAACTTCGATTGGGTCAAATTGTTATATCCATGGTTTTTATCCATTGATCAAGAGGATCAAGCGTGATCTGCCCCGCGACCACCAGCCTTTGGCGATCGCGGGTCTGCGTTGCAGTTCCATGAATGCGTCATGGCTGATTGCCGAGGCAGCGTGAAGGATCGGTCGCTCATGACAGGCCTGCAAGGGCACCACCTTCATCGGCACGGCCCCTCCTGTAGCAACTGCACCATCACCAGCGCGTCCACATAGCCCAACCGCTGATGACGAAATGCCCCGGGCAGGGTGCCCACCACCTGGAAGCCATTCTTCTGCCAGCAACGGATGCCGGCGCTGTTGGTGCTCACCACCAGATTGAACTGCATCAGCCGAAACCCGAGCCGCCGGGCCGTCTGCAGCGAGTGCTGGCAGAGCCGGCTGCCGACACCCTGGCGCCGCAATTGCTCAGCCACCACATAGCCAGCGTTGGCGACGTGGGCACCGAGAGCCAGAGAGTTGGGCCTCAGGTAGTAAGTGCCCACCAGCGCGCCGGTGGCATCCACAGTCACCATCACCGCCTGGCTCTGCTCCACCCAGGCGATCTTGGCTTCCTCTTCCGTGATGGCCGGGTCGTGGGGGAAGGTTTCACCGGCCCGGAACACCGGCTCCAGCAGCTGCCACACGGCCGGCCAGTCGGCGGGGTTGAAGGGGCGGATCTGCAGCGGGGAGGCCACAAGAGCACGGGCAGGCGCGCGCAGCATCATCCTGGCTGCCCGCGCCGTGAAGCCCCCTTCATGAAGAGCCATTGCCGCCGGTGAAGAGCGGTGTCGAATGCTCTGCTGGCCTTGCCGCTTTCCGCAGGCCAGCCCATCGTGGTGGCAACGGGATTCGGAGGCTCCAT
>JBIIDV010000003.1:0-100488 GCA_044238185.1 Prochlorococcaceae cyanobacterium
TTTTGGTTGTCGCCCTAAGCTGGTACGTGCTCAATCAACTGCTTCTGACTGCCTTGGTGGCAGTAGCAGTTCTTGCCTGGTGGATCTTTTTCCTTGTGCTTGTGCCTTCGGCATATCGCCAGGGAAACCTGTGATGGATCTTCGCGTTGCTAGTGCCTTTCCTGCTAGGTAGAGAAAGCACTCGTTAAACCATGATCACGGCCCCATCCTTGGCCTTCAATTGCTCGTCGCGCTGATCTGCGGTGAGGCCATCGGCGCCGGGGATCTGGGCGGCCATCTGCTCCAGCCAGCCCTTCAGTTCCTCCACCTGCTTGTCGATCGGCAGCACCCCCAACCCCCTGGCCAGCACCTTGGCGGTGGTGCCACTTCCCGCCTGATACACCAGGCGGCCATGCAGGTGCTGGGGCAGTCCCTGGCGCAGCAGACGGAAGGCGGGCTCCTCCATCGGAGTGTCCAGGGCGATGTTGGGTTTCTCGGGCTTGATGCGCGAGAAGCCGCAGCGCCTGGCCAGCAGCTTGAGCTCCATCAGCTGCAGCAGGGCGATCACCGGCGCCGGCAGGGCGCCATAGCGATCCACCCAGTCGGCCGCCAGCTGCAGTAGGGCCTCGGGGCTGCCGCATTCAGCGGCGGCCCGATAGGCGGCCATCTTCTCGTCGTTGTCGCTGATCCAGTCGCCGGGAATGAAGGCGGTGATCGGCAGGTCGATCTGGGTGTCGTCGACCGTGGGAATGTCCTGGCCCTGGATCTCAGCCAGGCACTCCTGCAGCATCTCCATGTAGAGGTCGAAGCCAATGGTCTCCATCTGGCCGCTCTGCTCCACCCCCAGCAGGTTGCCCACGCCGCGGATCTCCATGTCGCGCATGGCCAGCTGGTAACCACTGCCCAGCTGGGCGAATTCCTGGATCGCCCGCAGCCGCTGCCGCGCCGCCTCGCTGAGCGAGGCATCGCCGGGATAGAACAGCCAGGCGTGGGCCTGGATGCCGCTGCGGCCCACCCGGCCGCGCAGCTGATACAGCTGGGCCAGGCCGAATTTGTGGGCGTCCTCGATCAGGATCGTGTTCACGCGCGGAATATCCAGGCCGCTCTCCACGATCGTGGTGCAGAGCATCAGGTCGGCCTCACCGGCGTTGAAGGCCACCATGGCGCTCTCCAGCTCGCCCTCGGCCATCTGGCCGTGGGCCACCAGCAACTTGAGCCCAGGAATCATCAACCGCAGCCGCTCGGCTGCCTCCTCGATCCCCTCCACCCGCGGCACCACGTAAAAGATTTGGCCGCCGCGATCAAGTTCCTGGCGGATGGCACTGCGCACAGCTTCTTCATCGAGGGCGGCGAGGTGGGTCTTGATCGGTCGGCGCAGCGGCGGCGGCGTGGTGATCAGGCTCATCTCGCGCACGCCCGAGAGACTCATGTACAGGGTGCGCGGGATCGGCGTGGCGCTCAGCGTCAGCACGTCCACGTCCTTGCGCAGGGCCTTGATCTTTTCCTTCTGGTTCACGCCGAAGCGCTGCTCCTCATCCACCACCAGCAGGCCGAGCTGCCTGAAGGCCGTGCCCTTGGAGAGCAGCTGGTGGGTGCCCACCACCACGTCCACGGTGCCCTCGGAGAGGCCTTCGAGGATCGTCTTGCGCTCGCCGGCGGTGCGGAAGCGGTTGAGCAGGCTCACCTTCACCGGGTAGGGGGCGAAGCGCTCCGACAGCGAGCGCCAGTGCTGCTGCGCCAGCACCGTGGTGGGGGCCAGCATCGCCACCTGCTTGCCGGCGGTCACGGCCTTGAAGATCGCCCGGATCGCCACCTCCGTTTTGCCGAAGCCCACATCGCCGCACACCAGCCGGTCCATCGGTGAGGGCTGCTCCATATCACGCTTCACATCGGCGATCGCCTTCACCTGATCGGGCGTGGGCTCGTAAGGGAAGGAGTCTTCGAGTTCGCTCTGCCAGGGGCCATCGGCGGGATAGGCGAAGCCCGGTGCCTTGTGGCGCTCGGCGTAGAGCTTCACCAGATCCACCGCCACCTTGCGGATCGCCTTCTTGGCCCGCTCCTTGGCCCGGGTCCAGGCGGTGCCGCCCATGCGGTTGAGCTCGGGCGGGGTGTCGCCGGTGGCGCGGTAGCGGCCCAGGCTGCCCAGCTGGTCGGCGGCCACCCGCAGCAGGCCGTCGGCGTACTGCACCACCAGGTAATCCCTGGATTCGCCGCCGATCGCCAGCTTCTCGAGCTTCAGGAATTTGCCGATGCCGTGGTTGCGGTGCACCACGAAGTCGCCGGGGCGCATCTTGCCCGGATCCACCGTGCGGCTGGCGGCCTTGCGGCGGCGGCGCACATAGCCGGTGGCGGCCAGGGCGTGCTGACCGAAGAACTCCCGATCCGTGATCAGCACCAGCTTCCAGGCCGGCAGCTGCAGGCCCTCGAGCTCGGCGGTTCCCCTGCTCTTGAGGGCCACCGGCGTGCCCTGCTCCACCAGCTGCTCGATCGCCGGGATGTCGCCGGGATTCGGCACGAAGCGGCTGATGCAGTCGTGCTCCTCCAGCAGGGCCACCGCCCGGCTGGGCTGCGCCGACAGCAGCCACACCGCGGCTCTTTCTCTCTGAAAGCCCTTGATCAGCTCGGCCAGTTTGCCGAAGGCATTGGGGTAGGCCGGCACCGGCCGGCTGGCCAGATCGAAGCCGTTGCCATGGCCGTCGCTCTCGTGCAGCTCGGCCAGATCGAAGCCCGTGAAGCCCTCGCTGGCCTCGGCCAGGGTGTCGGCCGGCGGGCGGTGCTGCACCGCGGGCAGTGGCCCCCCCAGCTCGGCCTCGGTTTCGGCGTGGTGGTCCACCACATGGTCGAACCACTGCTGGCCATGGGCCAGGCAGGCGCGCCGCTCATCGATCGCCACCAACGTGGCGGCGGGCAGGTAGTCGAGCAGGGAGGCGGGCTGCGACCAGGCCAGGCCCATCAGCCGCCTGAGCCCCTCGGGCGTCCCCCCCTCCAGCAGCAGCTCGAGGGCCTCGGCGCTGAGCAGCTGCTCTAGCCCGTCGGGCATGGCCTCGCGCAGGGCGCTGGCGATCAGGGGGCCGTAGCCGCTGGGGGTGAGCCGCACCACCTCGATCGGATCAAGGGAGCGCTGGGTGGCGGGGTCGAATTCCCGCAGCTTCTCCAGATCCTCGCCGAAAAATTCCAGCCTTACGGGCAGCTCGCTGCTCACCGGAAACACGTCGACGATGTCGCCACGGCGGCTCCAGCTGCCTTCCTGCTCGATCGTGGCCACCCGCTCGTAGCCCAGGCGCGTCAGCGTGTTGCCCAGCTGCTCAAGATCCAGGCTGTCGCCTTTGCGCAGGCTCAGGCACTGGGCCTGAAGTGCTGCTGGGGGAGGCAGGTGGGGCTGGAGGGCCCGCTCGGTGGCCACGATGGCCAGGCGCTGGCCGGCTCCACTGCCACCGTTGCTTGCCTGGCTCGGCAGATCCAGCAGCTCGCTGAGCACCTGCAGCTGGCCCCAGGTGATCTCGCTGGTGGGGTCGAAGGGCTCATAGGGGCTGCCCTCGCTAGTGGGATACAGCTGGCAGCTGCGCCAGCCCATCAGCTCCAGCAGCGTCGCCCAGCGGCCCGCCTCCTCCAGGGTGGGAACCACCACCAGCAGGGTGCCCTGATCCGCCAGGGCGCTGCTGATCAGGGCCCGCGCTGCCCGGCCCGCCCCACTCAGCCGCAGCCGTTCGCTGCGCCCGATCCTCGCCCGCAGTTCGTTGGTGAGGCTCGCCTGCTGCAGCTGGCGCACCAGGGCGGAGAGGGGCATGGCAACGGCCAACGTCGGCGCGGCTGATCCTCGCAACCCAACCGCACCGCCGCGGCGGCAGCCACAATGGGCAGGTGCCACCCACCCTCTGCCCCACCTGTCGGACCAGGCCACCGGCAATGCTGCGCTGCCGCGATGGCGCATGGGTCTGCGGCCACTGTGGCGCGGTCCAGTTGAGAGGCCGTGAGGAGAGGCGTGCGGGATGGCTGTGGGGATGGCTCGCCCTGATGGCCCTGGGCTTCGCAGCCCTGCCCTTCTCCCTACCCTGGTTCCAGCGGCATGACCTACCGCTTCCCCCTCCCCTGGCTGGGCTTCTGCCGCCAGCCCCAGCTGGGCTGGAAGGCATCGATAAGGGTCTACTGCTCCACAGCCTGGCCGAGGCCGATGCCACCTGGACGCCCCGGGCCGAGGTGCAGGGAGACGGCCGCATCACCTATCACTACAAGCGTCGCAGTGGCGATCCGCCACTTTCGATTCCTGAGATCCGCCGGCTGATGGCTGATCCTCCTCTGTTTGAAGAGGAGCGCCAGGCCATCAGCAACCTCCTGCAGGCGCTCCGCCTGGCCGGGGTACGCATCCAGCTGAGTCCGCCTCGCAAGTCGGGGGCAGCTGCGGAGTGGGATCCTCGGGATCGAACCATTCGCGTTCGTCCGGATGTGTTGGAGAGCGGCAGTGCAGAATTTGCCAAGGTGATCAACCATGAGGCGATTCATGTCGCCCAGAGCTGCAGTCATGGTCATGTGAGAGCGATGCCCCGCCCGCTCGGCTTGACAAACACGCTCAGCCCCCAGCTGGAATCGGTGTTGCAGGAGTCGCTGTATCAAGCCGCCGGACCCTTGGAACGCCAGCTGGAGCGGGAGGCTTACGCCAGCCAGCACCTGCTTGAACTCGGTGCTGACTTGGTGCGCGCCCACTGCCGCCTGGCCAGGGGCTAACAGTGTTGTGGCGGCTTTGTGGCGGCCATTCTCCGTAGGGCTGGCGCTTCTGGGCAAACAATGCCTAAAGTTGTGTCTGCTGACGGTTTCAGCTGGTGGCCATAGCCGCAGGACTGCCATTCATCCACAGGACGGGTTCATTGTTCCACCTGTTCTGTTGAAAGGGTTGTGCTGGTTTGTCTGCAGCTCTGGTCAACTGCCTTCGGGCTCGATTCCTGTTGAGCTGACCAGCACTTGCATCTGATCCGTGACTCTGTTTGTTCTCTTGACAGCCTGTGACTGACACCACTACTTCGGCCCCTTCTATTGCCGCTATGGAGGCCAGTGAGCGGCCCTTTGTTCTCGCTGATTCCCTCGGTAATGTAGTGCGTGTGAATGAGGCTTTCCGCCAGACATACGGTTGGCTGGACGAGCAGGTCATCGGCCAACCGATTGGCATGATCTTGCCCGAGTCATTTCGGATGGCTCATCAATTCGGTTTTTCCCGTTTTCAGGCGACGGAAATCTCCACGATTCTGGCCCATCCTCTGCGTCTGAATACCCTTTGTGCCGATGGTCGAGCATTGGTGTCGGAGCACTTCATCGTGGCCGAGAAGCAAGAGCAAGGTTGGGTGTTCGGCGCGACGCTCACTCCCTTGCCAGAGGGAACTCCGGTTGACGCATGACCAGCCAGAGGCCGGATTCAGAAACAGCCCTGGTTGTTGAGTTACGGCGGAGTCTGGCCCGGCTGGAACTGGCCCTGGCCCAGATCAGTGACGGGTTGGTGATCACCGATGCCAGCGGCTCTCTGCTCTGGTGCAACTCTCGCTTTGAGCAATTGCTGAAACGGCCTCGGCTGCAGTTGCTTGGCGGCATGCTTGATCAGCTGTTGGCTCCCTGTCTGGCGAGGGATACTCCCCTCAACCTCACCAATCTGCTTCAGCAGCAACCCCAAGGTGGGATGGTCACCCTGATTCTGGAGCATGAGCCGATCCAGGTGATCGAACTGGGGTGGCGGCCAGTGCAATCGGAGAAGCCAGTTCCCTATGTGTTCAGCTTTCACGATGTGAGCGACCGGGAATCGCTCCAGGCCCTGCAGTTGCATTCGCGAGAACTAGTGGATCAGCAACTGGCGCTGGCCCAGCAGGTGGTGACCTGCCCCGTGACCGGCCTGCCCAATCGGCGCGGTTTCGCGCGTGCCATTCAAGCTGCTCTCCAGCACCTGGAGCGTCACTCCACCTGGATTGCTGTGCTGTTTTGTGACCTCAATCGTTTCAAGGAGGTGAACGACACCTACGGCCATCAGGTGGGTGACCAGTTGCTGATTGCTCTGGCCCAGCGCATGCAACAGGTGATTCGTGCTGGGGATGTGCTGGCTCGGCTAGGTGGGGATGAATTCGTGTTGCTCTGTACCGAGCTGGACACCCCGGATGAGGCCCTGCGCATTGCCGAGCGTCTGCGGGAGGTGGTGGCCCGCCCCTGGACCCCCGAGACCAGCGGCATGCCGATTGAGATTCACCCCGAGATCAGCATTGGCATCTCCTTCAGTGAGCACGGTGTGGAATCACCGGATCAATTGCTGCATGATGCCGATCTGGCCATGTACGAGGCGAAGACCCGCACGGATCGCAAGATCGTCGTGTACGACGCGGCCATCAGCTCCCAGCTCAACCGCCGCATCGCCATCAGGCGCAGCCTGCAGGAGGCCTTGAAATGCCAGCAGATGCCCATGCACTTTCAGCCATGGGTCTCTCTGGAGGGGGCTGAAGTGCTCGGCTATGAGGCCTTGGTGCGCCCCCGGGATCTCGATGGCAGTGCGATCGCTCCCGCAGAATTGATTGCCGTGGCTGAGGCCTCGGGTCTGATGACGGGTCTGGGCCAGTTGGTGCTGGAGCAGAGTCTGCTGGCCATCGATCTGTTGGAGCTATTGCCGAGGGGGCATTCGCTGGCGGTGAATTTCAGTCCTCAGCAGTTGGCCCGCTCAGGTTTTGCCGCTGATGTGGTCAGTACTGTTCGGCGCCTGCAGCTTCCGCCCGAGTTGCTTTGCATTGAAGTCACGGAAACGGCCCTGATCGAGCACCCGCAGCGCACCCGGGACGAGTTGGTTTGCCTCCGCCAGGCGGGGTTCAGGGTCTTTCTCGACGATTTTGGTACCGGCTATTCCAGCCTGAACTGGCTGGCTGAACTGCCGATCGATGGCGTGAAGATTGACCGCAGCTTCACGGCCACCATGATTGAAGACCCCCGCCGTCAGGCCCTGGTGGAGGCGATCCTTCGCCTCGCCAATGATCTTGATCTGGAGGTGGTGGCAGAGGGTATCGAGCGGCCGGACCAGTGGGAGGCCTTGCGACGGATGGGTTGCCGGCTCGGCCAGGGTTATCTGTTCAGTCAACCGTTGCCGCCTGAGCAGTTGCTGCAGCTGCCAGAAGTGCTTCTTCCAGCAACATGTTGAACTGCAGCAACTGGGATTCGCTCAGTTGCTGGCGACTGGCGCGGCCCAGTTGCTGCTCCAAAAATTGTTTGCCCTGCAGGGCATTCCAGCCCAGTTGGCTGAGGAGAGCATCGCTCTGGCTCAGCAGTTCGCTGCGGCGCAGTGGCACCGGGGCCGTGTGGGGATCACAGCCTGTCTCCAGTTGCTCCAACAGGCGCAGATAGGCCAGGAGGTCGTTGTAAGTGGTGAGCCGGCTGCGACTCGGGTGGCCGAAAGCCCGCTCCAGATACAGGCCTTCTTGCTCCCGTTGCCAGCCGATCCGCTTCAGGGCCAGATCAATGCGGGCCAGTTCGGCACTCCAATCCTCCGGATCCGGTGGAGGTTCTTCAACCACTGGCGCCATTGCCACCTCTTCAGCGCGTACCCCAGGCGAGGTTGCTGGGTCTGCGTCAACAGCCACTGCGTCAACAGCGACTGCGTCAACAGCCACTGGGTCAACAGCCGTGGCAGCCCTCTGGGACCGCGGCTGGTCGGTGGGGGGTCTGGGAGCGGTGGACGCTGCTCCTGCTGCTGCGCTGGCTGAACGCTCTGTTTGACCCGAGGCTTGCAGGTCCGCCAGCTGGAGCTGCAGCCGCTGCCGAGCCCGTTCCTCCGCCGCTTCCGCCGTACTGGCTTCGCCGAGAGCCATGGCCAGCACGGCGCCCTGGCGCACGGCGCTGGCCTCCACCACCCTGCTGCCGGGCTCGGCATGCACCAGCCGCAGGTGGACAGGCATGGCTCGCAATCGCTGGCACTGGCCTTCCTAGAGTGCTCCAGGAACAGGGCCGAATGGAAGCTGAATCGCTGGAATCACTCACGCCGCTGATTCAGGCGGCGGATCAATGGAGCGAGGTGCTGCTGCTCCTCCCCCTTCTTGTGGCACTGGAGGCCGTGCTGTCGGCCGATAACGCCATTGCGTTGGCGGCCATTTCCAGGCGCCTGCATGACCGCGCCCGTCAGGAGATGGCCCTCAACCTGGGCCTGCTGCTCGCCCTGGTGTTCCGCATCATCCTGATCGTGGCGGCCCGCTGGGTGCTCAATTTCTGGCCGCTGGAGCTGGCGGCCGCCGCCTACCTTCTCTGGCTCTGTGGCCGCCACCTGCAGCTGCTGGCCCAGGGCCGCGACGAGGGCTTGGTCGCCGTTGAGCCGGGCTCCGAGGATGGGGGCCTGGCCACCGCCAGTCCAGCCGCTGGAGGGGGCGCCCTGACGGCGTCCATCGGCGGAGTGGTGGCCACCCTGGCCCTCACCGATCTGGCCTTCTCCCTCGACAGCGTGGCGGCGGCGGTGGCGGTGAGCGACAGGCTGGAGCTGGTGATCGCCGGCGGCGTGATCGGCGTGATTGCCCTGCGTCTTACTGCCGAGCTGTTCATCCGCTGGCTGGAGCGCTACCGCCATCTGGAAACGGCCGGCTATCTGGCCGTGGGGTTGGTGGGTCTGCGCTTGCTGCTGCGGCTGGGACGCCCCGACCTGGTGCCGCCGGAGTGGCTGCTGCTTGTGCTGGTGGCCAGCTTGTTCGTGTGGGGATTCTCCAAGCGCAATCCCCAGGACCAGCAGTTGGCTGACGCCGATTCCGCGGGCTGATCGATGCGGGTGGAGCTGCGCCAGATCGGCACCGATCAGCTGCTCGATGCCCTGGAGGTGGAAGCCCTGGCCGAGGTTCCCCAACCCGGCCGCTGGCTGGAGCATGGCGGCCGCAGTTTCCTGGTGCTGCAGCGACGCCATCGCTACCGCCTGCGCAATGGCAGCTATGCCCTCGCCAGCGTGGCCCTCCAGGTGAAGGTCGAACATCGACCAGCCGATGCCCGGCCCTGGGGGCAGGGCTGGGTGATCGGCGATCCCCACTGCCGCTTCAATGCCCGCAGCCCCCTGCTGCGCTGCGCGGTGCTCCCGGCCGGACCCTGTGATCGCTGTGCCCACTTTCTCCCCCGCTCCTGAGATCCAGGCCCTCAAGCTGCGCTGGCACGCCTGCGGGCTGGTGGCCGGCCATGGCGTGGCCTCGGGCATGGCGCCTGACACTCCTTATCCCGCCGGCACGATTGCCCTGCAGGCCCCCCTGTTCGCCGCTGCCGGACTCGACCTTGGCGCCTGCTTCGCCGGCACCCTCAACCTGGCCTTCCCTGGCTGTGCATGGCGGTTGCAACGCCCCAGCTGGCACGTTGAGCACCTGTGCTGGACCGATCGCCATCCACCGGAGAGCTTCTCCTTCTGGCCCTGCCTTCTGCGCTGGCAGGGCGGTGGGAAGCCGGTGGCTGGCTGGATCTACTGGCCCCATCCGGAGACCAAGCAGCGCCATTTCCAAGACCCTGACCGGTTGGAGGTGCTGGCCCCCTGGATCGAGGGCATCGCCGGCGTTGAGGGCCTGGAGCTGGGGGTGGATGGCGATTGCTGTCGCCTGGTGCCCGTGGCCCGCCTGCGGGCCAGGCTGCTGGAATTTCTCAAGTTTCGGGTGCTGGCTGCCCAGGCGGCGTTCTTCGCCAGCTTCCAGGGCCCGGAGGGCATCGCCCAGTTGCGCCAATGGCTGCAGAGCCAGGGCTGGGGAGAGGCCCTGGCTCTCAACGATGCTGATCTTGCCCTTGTGCTCGAGCAGGCTCGCCGGCTCTACACCGAATTGATCTGACGGCTGCCGGGGTCGCCCGTAGGGTGAAGACTGTTCACCGCTGTCGAGCCCATTACCAGTTCAGCCAAGCGCTCCAGCCGCTCCCGCCCAACAGCGGCAGCGGCACCACCATCAGCCTCGAAAGCGGCCGTGGGCCGATCCCCAGCGCGCAATGGCGTCGCCGCCAATGGAGCGGTAACGCGATCCCGGGAGCTGCCCCCAGCGGTGGACGCCAGCCTTGCGGCGGCCTTTGCTGAGCTGGGTCTCGGCCAGCCGATCGTGCAGGCGGTGGCGAGCAAGGGCTACAGCATGCCCTCCCCGATTCAGCTCCAGTGCATCCCGGCTGTTCTCGAAGGTCGCGATGTGATGGCAGCTGCCCAGACCGGCACGGGCAAGACCGCCGGCTTCACCCTGCCGATGCTGGAGCGGCTGCGCCACGGTGCCCACGCCCGCGGTGGCGTGGTGCGGGCACTGGTGCTCACCCCCACCCGCGAACTGGCCGCCCAGGTGGGTGAGAACGTTGCCGCCTACGGCCGCTTTCTCGACCTGCGCAGCGACGTGGTGTTCGGGGGAGTGAAGATCAATCCCCAGATCAACCGTCTCAAGGCGGGCGCCGACATTCTGGTGGCCACTCCCGGCCGGTTGATCGACCTCCAGCAGCAGGGCGCCCTTCGTCTCGATCAGGTGGAGATCCTGGTGCTCGATGAGGCCGACCGCATGCTCGACATGGGCTTCATCCGCGACATCCGCCGGTTGCTGGCCCTGATGCCGCCACGCCGCCAGAACCTGCTGTTCTCCGCCACCTTCAGCGGCCCGATCAAGGCCCTGGCCCACGGCTTGCTGCACAACCCGGTGCAGCTGCAGGTAACGCCGGAAAACCGCACGGCCCCCACCGTGGAGCACCTGCTCCACCCCTGCGACATGGCGCGCAAGCCGGAGCTGCTCACCCATCTGATCGCCAGCCAGAACTGGCAGCAGGTGCTCGTGTTTGCCCGTACCAAGCACGGCGCCAACCGCATGGCGGACAAGCTCACCGAGGCGGGGATGGCGGCTGCGGCCATCCATGGCAACAAGAGCCAGGGAGCCCGCACCAGGGCCCTGGCCGGTTTCAAGAGCGGCGAGCTGCGGGTGCTGGTGGCCACTGATCTAGCCGCCCGGGGCATCGACATCCACCAGCTGCCGCACGTGGTGAACCTCGATCTGCCCAACCAGGCGGAGGACTATGTGCACCGGATCGGCCGCACCGGCCGCGCCGGCCATCCCGGCCATGCCATTTCGCTGGTGGCGGCCGAGGAGCACGAGTTGCTGCGCGCGATCGAGCGCCTGATCGGCAGTCGCCTGCCCCGTGAGGAGGTTCCGGGCTTCGAGCCCACGGTGCTCAGCGCGCCGCCGCTCGACCTGAGCGGTGGCCGGGGCAAGGGCGGAGCGGGGCGGCCCCGTCGGTCTGGAAACGGCAACAACCGACACACACGGAACCGCTGAGCTCAGCTCCCATGGGGAGGTGTCACCTGCTGCCATGCCCTACGAGCCCGGATCACCCCAGTGCCGTGTGTTGATCGACTGCAAGAGTCAGATCGAGTCGATGCTGCTGGCCCTCGAGCGGATCGAGAACAGCGATCACATCCGCGATCAGCTGCGCTCCGTGCACCATCAGCTGGAGGGCCTGCACGGCCTCTACCGCAAGTCGGAGACTGGCTTGTCAGCAGATTCAGCGGCCCCGCTGAGCACCTGACAGGCGGCGTAGGCAGAGGCCAGGGTGGCCACCCTCTGGCTCTGCCGCCCCTGGCCGCCGGGGCGAACCACGTACCGCCCTGTCGTTTCCCGGTAGATCAGACAGCCTTCTCCTGCGTCCGTCACGTAGGACAGCCCGACCGCACAGTCATGACCCATGGCTCAATCGAGTGGCTGATCTAGCTCTAGCTATGCGTGAGGGTTCCCTGACGCTTGTCGGCCCGGACGACACACAACGTATCGATCGCGCATCCATGACGCTGCATCCCTATGGGGTGACCATGGGGAGGTGACCCTGGGCCCTGATCATGTGCCCAGTTGATCACCCACGTGGGCTTCGAGCTGCTGGAGCAAGGCCTGGCCCTCGCAGCTGCGCTTGCCGGCCAGCTGCGCCTGCCGCAGCAGCAGCGGGCAGCCCCCGGTGGCCACCACCAGGCCAACCCCGGGCTCGCAGGCCAACACCGTTCCGGCAGGTTCCCGTTCGCCCTCGGCTGGGCTGGGGGCTGAGCCCGGGGAGAGGGACCAGCTGCTGCACAGCGCTGCTCCCTCCGGGGTGAGTTCGCCAGCCAGGCGCTGCACCAGCGGTTCGGTGCTGAGCAGCTTCAAGCGCTGGCCGCGCCAGCTGGTGTGGGCCCCGGGGTAGAGGCCCATGACCCGCCGGTGGATGCTCAGGGCGGATTGGTGCCAGTCGATCGCGTAGTCGTCCTTGCTGAGCAGGCGGGCGTAGGTGAGCCCTTCCTCGCCCTGGTGGCGGACCTGCAGGCGCTCCAGCCGCTCCCCCTCGGCTCCCGGGCCGGCTTCCTCGATCCGGGGCAGCGCCGCCACCAGCAGCTCTGCGGTGAGGCCCGCCAGGCGTCCCGCCAGCTGCTGCGCGTCCTCGAGCAGACCGATGGGGATAGCCCGCTCCAACAGCACCGGGCCGGTATCCAGGCCCTCCTCCATCGCCATGATCCCCACGCCCGTCTCGGCATCGCCCTCGATCAGGCTCCACTGGATCGGCGCCGCCCCGCGCCAGCGGGGCAGCAGGGAGCCGTGGCCGTTCCAGCAACCCAAGGGGGGTTGGGCCAGCACCTCGGTGGGCAGGATCTGGCCGAAGGCCACCACCACCGAGAGGTCCGCGCCGAGGGCGGCCAGCTCGGCCTGCAGCTCCGGTTGCCGCCGAATGCGCTCGGGGGTGAACACCGGAATCCCCAGCTCCAGGGCCCGGGCTTTCACCGGGCTCGGCATCAGTTCATTGCCGCGGCCGCGGCGGCGGTCCGGCTGGCTCACCACGCCCACCAGCTGGTGACCGGCGGCCTGCAGGGCGTTGAGGCTGGGCACCGCGTAGGCCGGGGTGCCCCAGAACAGCACGTTCATCGGTTGTGGCTGGCTGGGCTGGCGGGCTTTGCCGGTAGTCAGGCTTCGCCTGTGATCGACAGACCGTCAACCCACACGTGGGGGCAGAGCCCGTCGGGGGTGATCTTCGCGTCGCCCTCAAAGCCCACGATCGCCTGCAGCAGCTGGCGGATGTCGCCGGCCACGGTGGCGGCCTCGATCGAGCGGCGCTCGCCGCCGCGGATCAGCCAGCCATCGAAGGGCAGCGAGAAGGCCCCCTGGCTGGCCTTCACCCCGGCATGGAGCGCCGAGAGCGAATCGATCACCACCAGGCCCTTGGCCTCGCCATGGGTGAGGTGATCGAGGCCCTGCTGGCCGCCGCCGCTGCCCGGGGTGGCTCCCACTTCGAACCAGTCGGGGCTCACCGACACCTTGGCGCCCAGGCCGGCGTGGCCGGTGGGGGCCACGCTGAAGGCGCGGGCTGTGGCCTCCGAGTGCAGGAAGTTGGTGAGCACGCCTCCCTCGAGCAGGGGCAGGGGTCCGGTGGGGGTGCCCTCGCCATCGAAGGCGGCGGCGCCGATGTTGCCTCGATGGAGGCCGTTGTCGGTGATCGAGAGGAAGGGCACCGCCAACGCCTGGCCGAGGGACTCACGCTTGCTCAGGCTCACGCCGTCGAGCACGGCGCGGGCATTGAACAGGCTGGAGAAGGCGCCGATCAGATCCAGGAAGGCCTCAGGACTGAACACGCAGGTGTAACGCCCTGTTTCGATCGGGGCGTAGTTCAGGTGGCTGATGGTGCGCTCGGCCGCCTCTTTAATGCAGCCCGCCAGATCGAGGTCGTCGACCCCATAGGCCAGGCGCACGGCGCCGGCGCTGCGTGGTTTGCGGCCGCTCTCTTCCGCCTTGGCGTAGAGATACACGCTGGCGGTGGTGAGCCGTTGCTCGCGGCAGGCGCCGGCGCTGTTGAGATAAATCCGCTCGCTGCGCCGTTGAGCCAGCCCGTTGTAGGGCACGGTGCCGATGGCCGGATGGCACGCCAGCAACTGGCTCTCGGCATCTCTCAGGGTGTCTAGCAGGCTGAGGATCGGTCGGTTGGGACGCTGGGGCTGGTCGAGTTCCGCCAGGGGTGCGGTGGCCAGGGGGGAGAAGGCAGGGGTGTCGTTGGGATTGCCGAAGGCGCTGGCCGCCTTGGCGCCGGCCAGCGCCTTCTCCAGGCCTTCGGGTGAGAGATCGGAGGTGCTGGTGATGCCCACCAGGCCGTCGTCATTCCAGACGCGCACCGTGATGGCGCTGCGCTGGGCACCCTTCATCTGCTTGGCCTCTCCCCGGTCCACCTGCACGGAGGTGTCGGTGCTGCAGGAGGCGCCCAGGTCCCACTGGCGGATGCCCTGGCGGGCGGCCACCTGTCCCAGCTGGGAGCGCAGCTCAGCGGCGCTGAGGCTCCCAGCTGCTGGGCCGGTGGCAGAGGCTGTGCTGGTGGTCATCGTCATCGGCCCCCCACGGTGATCGAGTCCACCTTGATGTGGGGCTGGCCCACGGTGACGTTGACGCTGCCACTCACCGAGCCGCAGAAACCCGCTGCCAGGTCGAGGTCGTTGGCACACATTGAGATACGCGGCATCACCTCCTTGGCCTCGCCGATCAGGGTGGCCCCTTTCACCGGTTTGGTGAGTTGGCCGTTTTCGATCAGGTAGCCCTCCTCCACGGCGAAATTGAACTGGCCCGTGGGGCCGACGCTGCCGCCGCCCATCGATTTGCAGTACAGCCCCTTGTCCACCGAGGCGATCAGCGCCTCGGGGGTGTGGGGCCCGGCGGCGATGTAGGTGTTGCGCATCCGGCTGGCGGCCGCGAAGTTGTGGCTCTGGCGCCGGCCGCTGCCGGTCCGGGCGTGGCCGGTGCGCAGCTCGCCTGCGCGGTCGCTGAGGAAGCGCTGGAGCACCCCGTTTTCAATCAACACGGTGCGCTGCGGCTCCATGCCTTCGTCGTCCATCGCCAGGGAGCCGAAGGCGCCATCGCTGAGACCCTCGTCGATCGCCGTCACGGCCTCGTGGGCGATCGCCTCACCCACCTTCTCGGCAAAGGGGGTGGTGCCCCGCTCCACCTGGGTGGTCTCCAGCAGGTGGCCGCAGGCCTCGTGGAAGATCACGCCGCCAAAGCGGTTGGCCAGCACCGCCGGCATCTGGCCTGCCTCCACATAGTCGGCGTAGAGCATGGCGCCGGCGCTCTCGCACACTTCGAGGGCCGAGGCGTCGGCATCCCACTGCTGCAACTGCTCGGGTCGGCCGTGGCTGCCGTAACGGCGGCCGATGCTGGAACGGTGCTCACCATCGGCGGCCAGAACGTTCAGCCCAAGCGACTGGTGCAGGCGCACGTCGCGGGCGAAGGTACCGTCACTGGCGGCCACCAGCACTTCCTGCCAGTCACGGGCGTAGCTGCCGCGGCGCACCTGCAGGTGGCGTCCCCGGTGCTCCAGGGCCGCGGTTCCGTCGAGCAGCCGAGCCGTGGCGTCCGCCAGTTCCGGGCAGCGGGCCAGCCAGTCCGCCTTGGCGCTGGCGTGGTCGCGCAGGGGTGCCAGGCCCTCGAAGTCGCTCCGAGTGGCAGCGCCGCGCTGCAGGCCGAGCATGCCCAGGGCCTGATCAAGGGCCTCCAGCAGGCCCCCCTCGCTGAGGTCGTTGGTGCTCACGAAGCCGTCGCGCAGGCCGCGGAACACCCGCAGGCCGGCACCCATGCCGAAGGCCGGACTCACGCTGGTGATGCCGTCCTGTTCAGCCAGCAGCCCCAGGTGGTCGGTGCGCTCCAGGAACACCTCCACCAGGTCGGCGCCGGCGGCACGGCCGGCGGCCAACAGGGATTCCAGCCGGCTGGCCCAGTTGCCATCGAGCTGGCTCTGGCTGGGTGGGGCAGTGGTGACAACCATTGAAAACGGATGAAAACGGGCGGACGGACTGGCACCCTGGCCGGGTGCAGGCTTAAGGCTGGGGTCGTTCCTAGCAAAAGAGCCCTGACCGTGGTGGCCAGGGCCGATGGCAGCCCCGCCAACGAGGGGCTCTGGCGGAGCGATGGAGCGCTCAGCGCACGGCGGGCTGGAACTGCTCGCTGCGGATGGGCTTCATCAGGAACAGCTGGGCCATCTGCAGGCCGTTGCCGATCCAGTAGGGCAGCTTCTGGATGGCCTTCAGCGGTGCGGGGGCGCTGCTCTCATCGGCGGCGCTGAGCTTGGCGTTGTTGGTCACCAGGCGCTCCAGGCCGTCCCAGAAGCGGGGGTTGTGCACGTCGAGCACCACCGGGAACACCCGGGCCGAGGTTTCGTTGGTCTTCTCGATCACGACCTTGTCGTACTCGCGGGCATCCAGGCCCAGGGCCTCGTAGAACTCCTTGCGGGCCACGTCACGCACATACATCGTGGCAAACACGGCCAGCAGGAAGAAGCGACACCACAGGCGGGCCGTGAAGCCGCGCACCGTGTCGGGCTGGGCCTTCATCAGGGCATCGAAGAAGTCGCCGTGGCGGTTTTCGTCCTGACACCAGTTCTCGAAGAAGTTGAAGATCGGGAAGATCTTGCTGTCGGGATTCTTCTCCAGATGCCGGTAGATGGCGATGTAGCGCCAGTAGCCGATCTTCTCGCTCAGGTAGGTGGCGTAGAAGATGAACTTCGGCTTGAAGAAGGTGTAGGCCTTGTTGGCGGTGAGGAAGCCCAGGTCGAGCTGCAGCCCGAAGTCGCTCATCGACTTGTTGAGGAAGCCGGCGTGGCGGGCCTCATCACGGGCCATGTGGGCAAAGCACTCGGCCAGCAGAGGGTTCTTCTGCTTGATGCGGCGGCTCAGCTCCTTGTAGAGCAGGAAGCCGGAAAACTCCGACGTGCAGCTCTGCTCGAGGAACTCCACGAACACCTTGCGGGTTTCGGGGTCGAGTTTGTCGGCCGCGCCCTCGAACTCCTCGTTGCGCACGAAGTGGTGGCGGTTGTAGTCCTTGCGGAACTCCTCGCAGATGGCTTCCAGCTCCACCTCATTGGGGCGGAGGTCCATCGCCGCCATCGCCTCGAAATCGGTCGTGTAGAAGCGCGGCGTGAGGATGGTGTCCTTCACCGGGTCCTTGATCGCCGGACCACCGGCAGTGGGCTGGCCAGCGGGTTGGGCATCGGCCTGGCTGGAACTGGCGACTGCGGTTGGTGGCACCATCGAACAGATCAGGTCAAAGCAGTGGCAGCATCGTAGGCGGGCTGACGCCATGGCCGCCGATGGTTGTAACTGCCTGTTCGCCTGGGGTTCAGTTCGGATCAGGTTCAGTTCGGCCCGAGCCACTTCTGGCCGTTGAGCCGTTGCACCAGGCGCGACACCAGCAGAGCCTGGGTGATCTTCTTCTCGTCGATCAGGAACGACTCCAGCAGACTTGGCTCGGCGCCCGCTTCGGCCACTGCCACGGTCTTGGCCGCGTTGATGTCGTCGCTGGTGAAGCAGAGCCAGAACCGCCGCTCTCCGGGCAGCTCTCCGACCACCATCCAGCAGGGGCTGGCCACCACCGGCATTGCCCCCTGCTCAAAGCGCAACACGGGCTCGGGGCCGCCATAGCCGCGGATCTCCTTGGCCAGCGCAGGGATCAGGGAGTCGGGAATGAAGCTGGCAAAGGGGGCATCCTCTGGCGCAGGGGGCTTCGCCGGTTTGGCCGGCTTCGCCTCGGCTGCGGGGGCTGGAGTGGGGGAAGGGGTGGGATCGCTCACCAGGCTCGGGCCCCAGGGCTGGAGGGATTGCAACTCTAAGCAGCTGAACCCGCAGGAGTTCTGTTCCCGTTAGCCCCACCATCAGCAGCCCAACCCCCAGCAGCAGCCGATCCTCCGTTCACCAGTCGCTGCCGCTGTCATTCCAGTCGTCCTGGGGCGCGTCGCCGGTGGAGGCCTCAGCCGCCGCCGTGGTGCTGCCGGCCCGGCGGATCACCCGGAAGGGAACCTCCACGGTGGGCGCTGGCTCGCCAGGGGCGCGGCTGGGTCCGGCCGCCACGGTCTCGCCCCCCTGCGGCTCGCTGGACGGCCGGGCCTGGCGGCTTGGGCGGGACGGCGCCGGTTCGCTGTCGGCGGCGGCGGACCAGGCCGTCCAGGCGGGCTCAGAACCCAGGGGCAGCCGCACCTGGCGCTGGTTCAGGTTGGCGCTGCCACTGCGCAGGGCCAACCCCGTTGCCCCGGCGCTCAGCAGTCCACCGCCAGCGGCAGCCAGCATCATCCAGACGCCGATCGGCAGGGGCGGGCTGGTGTAAGTGAGCAGCCGCAGGCTCACCGCTGGCTTCGGATTGAGCGCGCCCACCACGATCACCGCCAGCAGGGGGGCGAGCAGGGGCAGGAGCAACAACTGGCGCAGCACGGTCAAGGGGGGCTGGGTTCACCTGGAGCGCACGATGGCTGCTGGGAGCTGATCGGGCCATGCCAGCGGCGCAGATCGCCAAGGTTGTAGTGCAGCAGGTCAAAGATCCGGGCCACCAGAAAGTCCACCATGTCGTCGATGGTGCGGGGCTGGTGGTACCAGGCCGGCACGGGCGGCGCGATCCTGGCGCCGGCTTCGGCCAGAGCTGTGAGATTGCGCAGGTGCACCAGGCTCCAGGGGGTTTCCCGGGGGCAGATCACCAGGGGCCGCGCCTCCTTGAGGTGAACGTCGGCCGCCCGCTCCACCAGATCGAGGGCCACGCCGCTGGCGATGCGCCCCACGGTGCCCATCGAGGCGGGCAGGATCACCATGCCTCGGGTGCGATAGCTGCCGCTGGCGATGGCGGCCGCCTGGTCGTTCCAGCGGTGGCAGCGCAGGGAGCCGCCAACGCTGCCGGTGCGCTCGCGCCAGAAGCGCTCCTGGGCTCCCGGCTCGCCCGGCACCTGGATGCCCAGTTCGGCTTGCCACACCGCGATGGCCCCACGGCTGGTGACCAGTTCCACGCTCTCGCCAGCATCCAGCAGCCACTCCAGGGCCCGCTGGGCCAGGGGTTGGGCCGAGGCGCCCGAGATGGCCAGCACCACGGGCTCCATGGCTCAGACCTCGCCCAGCACGGGCACCGGCACGAAGCTGGAATCGTCGGACTCGGCCGCGGTGTGGTCCGTCGGCGTGCCAGCGTCGTCCTGGTCGCTGCCCTCGGGCAGCACCACGGCCAGATCGATCTGGTGGCGCAGGGCATCCACCTTCTCAATCTCCACCTCCACAGCATCGCCGAGCATGTAGGTCCGCCGGTTCTTGCGACCCACCAGCCGGTTCTGGCGGCTGCGGTACTCGTACCAGTCGTCCTTGAGCGAGCTCACGTGCACCAGGCCCTCCACATTGGAAGGGGGCACTTCCACGAAGAAGCCGTAGCTCTGCACGCCGCTGATCACCCCGGGTTGCACATGCCCCACCAGGGGCTCGGCCTGGCGGGCCTGGGCCATCGCCACCAGGTCGGTTTCCAGTTCCTGCTGGAAACGGCGCCGGCCATTGAGACGCTGCACCAGCCCATGCTCAAGGGCCTGCTGGAAGGGCGCCAGCTGGCTCGGAGCCAGCAGCGGCCAGTCGATGGCGCCGTGGCAGGCCGGTGAAGCCAGGTCCACGCTCACCTTGTGGCGAACGCTCGGGCGATCCTTGCCCTCACTGAGCAGCAGCACTAACACCTGCTGGTTCCAGAGGTCGGCGTAGCGCAGGGTGGGGCAGGTCCAGGCGGCCAGCGCGGCCTCTTCGCCGCGCACTCCGGCCATGCAGTGCTCTCCTCGGCTGGTGCTGAGCTGCTGCTGTGGCAGCACGGCCCGCAGCTGCTGCTGCAGGGCACGGCAGCGATCAGTGGCGGCGAAGGCGGCGGCCAGTTCGGCAGCGTTGGCATGGCCCTCCTCTCCCAGCTCCAGGGGGATGTCCAGGGCCAGGGCCGCCCGGGCCACGTCGTTCAGGTCGGCGGCTTCGGCAGCGGTGTTCTGGAGATAGATCGCCGGCAGGCTGAGGGCCGAGAGGTGGCTGCCCAGGGCCCGATCGGCCAGCATCACCGCCTCCCGCAGGATCGCTTCCGGGTGGTGGGCCGGCAGGTGTTCCAACCAGCCCTGCAGGGCTGGCGTGGGGGCCGGCGCCCGCAGATCGCCAAGGCTGTCGATCGGCGGCATGGCCAGGTCGAGTTCGATCGAGCCGTTGGCCAGGCGCTGCTGCCGCAGCAGTTCGCTCACCGCGATCAGACCACCGAGCAGGTCGAGCTGATTCTTCAGCGGCTTGAGCGAGGCCGGTACGGTGCGGCTCTTGGGTTTCCGCTCGGCCAGGGCGGTGAGGGCCGTGAGGTCGGCGCTGGCCACGGGCCGGATCTGGCTGCGGCAGAAGCGGTAGCTCTCCAGGTTCCCTTCGCTGGTGAGGTCCAGGGCCACCGATACGGCCGCTTGCTCCTCATCCACCTTGAAGGCGGCAGCCTTGCTCAGCGCGCCGTTCAGCAGGGGCAGCCACTGGCGGCCGACGCACAGGGCATCGGCCTGCTCGCGCAGCCACAGATCGAGGCTGCTGCCCGGGCTGAAGCGCTCGGCCACGGCGGGGCTGTGCAGCCAGAGGGTGAAGCCCCCCTCCCCGCGGGACTCCAGCCCCAGCGCTGGCAGGCCTGGGGCTTCCTTGCCGTTCCAGCTCTCCAGCAGCAGCGTGGCCTGGCCTGTGAGGTCGGTGCGCCCCTTGGCCTCCGGGGTGCGCAGGGTCGCCCTGGGGGCGCCGGGGCGCTGGTTGAGACGGTGCTTGGTGAGCAGCAGGTCGAGATCGGCGCTGTCGCCACCGTTCACCGGCAGCCGCCGTGCCACATGGCCCTGGGGGGCGAACTGGGCCACCGGGTAGCGGTCGATCAGCACCTCCACCACCGATGGCTGCTCGGGATTGAGGTGCTCGGCATCGCCCTCGGGCAGCTCCACGCTGGTGAGCAGGCGGTCGTCGAGCGGTGTGGCCACCAGCCGTTCCTGCTGTTGCTCCACCTGGGCCAGCAGGCTGGTGGTGTGGCGCTCAAGGATGCACTGCACGCCCCCCTCAGGCGAGCGGCGCCGTCCGCCTTCGCGGGTCACCTTCACCAGCACCCGATCGCCATTCCAGGCGTGGTTGAGCTGATGTTCGCGGATGTAGACGTCTTCACCGCCGTCCTCCCGCAGGGCAAAGCAAAATCCCTTGCTGGAGCAGCGCAGGCGGGCGGGAATCAGCTCGGGATTGTCCCGGCGCAGCAGACCCGCCTCGCTGTCCTGAACCAGCTCCAGCCGCTTGAGGGCATCGAGGCCGATGCGCAGCTGCTGCTTTTCCGGCTTGGTGCTGAGGCCAAGCGCCTTTTCGAGCTTGGGCTGGGGGAGGGGCTCCTGGGTGGAGAGCTGGTCGAGCAGGTCGGCGACCGTGAACTTCATCGGGGCTGGCATCTGGTTGGCGGGGGCCGCCGGGGATGTCCCCTAGGGGCGGGCGGTGAGGGCGAGGGGGAGCGGCTGGTCCGGGCTCGGAGCGATGCCCACGACTGTCATCTCCCTGCCTTCCAACTCTAATCAGTGATCGTCTCCCTCCCCGGGGCCCTGAGTTCAGGCTTCCGCGTCCGATTCCGCTGGGCCTTCGGCCTCCGCTTCGGCGGCTCCCGCCTTGACGACCAGGCGAAGACCGAGCACCAGGAAGCCGGCCGATGCCGCCAGCTGCAGGGCGTCGGTGGGAATCACCGCCGAGAGCGAACCGCCGGCCCCTGCCCCCAGCAGGCTGGCCAACACCAGCGCCAGGGAGCTGCCGGCGAACACCGCACCGGGCCGGCTTGAGGTGCCGCTGATCGTGACGATCGCCAGCTGGGTCTTGTCGCCCAGTTCCGCCAGAAACACGGTGACGAAGGTGGAGGTCAGCAGGGCGAGATCCATGGTGGGAACAGGTGGGGACAGGCGGTGCTTGGGTCGTGACCAGGTCTTGGCTGGGGATTCGCGCCGCTCAGCCCAGGGGCAGATCGGTGGGCAGGGGCGTGAGGTGCACCACCGCCTGACGGCCCAGCCACAGGCCGAGGGCCACCATCAGCAGGCCGGCCAGCCGCTCCAGCTGGTGGGGGGGCATGGCCTTGGCCAGCCAGCGGCCCAGCAGCACCCCCACCAGGCTGGAGCAGATCAGGGCGAGCGAGGCCCCTATGAACACCAGCACCGGCCGGCCTGACTGGGCGGAGAGCAACAGCGCCGCCAGCTGGGTCTTGTCCCCCAGTTCCGCCAGGAACACGGTGGTGAACGTGGTGAAGAAGGCTGTGAACCAGGCCCGCCGCGGGTGCTCGGCCGGGCTGGAGGACTCGCTGCTCATGGCCGCCGGATCGCCCGTTCAAATCGGCGCATCACCTTGCCACGCCCTCCGTACTCACTGCGGATCTGCTGGCGGCAGCAGCTGCTGGCCAGCGCGTGGGCCTCTGCCGTCCAGTTGTCCGGCTCGGCGGCTGGCAGCTCCGGGGCGAACAGGGCCAGCAGATTGCTGACCCGGCAGAAGTCGGGCCGTTGGCTGTAAATCCGGCAGCGGCGTCCGCCGGTGTCGTAGTGAATGCACCAGCCATCAGGCCCCACCATCGCCATGTAGGTCTTGCGCTGCTCGGGCGTGAGGGCATCCAGGGCGTCCTGACGCAGCGTTGGATCCAGTCGGCAGCAAGCTCCGCAGCCGGCGATGCACTGCCAATGGGGGGTCTGGGCCATGGCCTGGCTCGCGGATCGCAACCCTCAGCATTGCAGCAGTGAGGCAGGAGCAGGCGCTGTAACGGGGCGTCACAGTGGTGGCCCGGGCGCTGGGCTGGAGGTGATGGCCCTTTAGGCTGTTGACCAGTGATTTGCGTCTCTGCGCGGCCATCCATGGGCATCGACTTTCATCTGATCGCCAACTTCGCCGCCCTCGCCCTGATCACCCTGGCCGGCCCGGCCGTGATCTTCATTCTTTTCTACCGTCGCGGCGCCCTCTGATCTGCCGGGGTCCTGCTGGACGCTTGCTTGCAAAATCCCAGCCCGTGCTGCTGCAATGCGGCTAGGGCAAGCTTTTATGGCCGTTCTGCCACCTTCAAAGTTTTGTCGCCAGGGCCGATGTGGCCAGGGGTGATGTGGCCAGGGCCAATGTGATGGTTATTGCGTATTTGCGTAGGCCTGATACCCAGCAGGTCTCCTATTGCTTGCTTGCCGGCTGAGGTCAGCAGCAAGGGAGTGATAGATCGGCTGCGGTTGCAGCCGGCGTCCCACGGTGGCCGCCACCACGGCGCTGAGCAGCAAGCCAAACAGCCATTGCTGGTCTCCCGCCAGTCGCAGGGCGAACACCACGGTCATCAGAGGGAGTTGGGTGGCTCCTGCAAGGCCAGCAGCCATGCCCAGGGCCACCCCCAACTGGGGATTGGCGCCCAACAGGTGCAGCGCGCCGCCGCCAAACAGGGCGCCGAAGCCAAGGGCCGGGTCGATCAATCCGCCTGGGATCCCGCAGGCCAACGCCAGGATCGGCCCGGTAACCCGCATGACCAGCACCAACAGCCAGCCACCGATCCCCAGGGGGGATCCGGGTATCGGCAGGGCACCGCGCTCCTCCAGCAGCTGGCGCATCAGCACCTCGCCATCGCCACCGCTCCAGCCGCCGCTGAGCAGTGCCATGCCGGCGAGTGAGAGGCCGATCGCCAGGCCCCAGCCCAGGGGCTGCCGGGCCAGCCGGGGCTTCAGCCAGCGACCGCTGAGCAGGAGTCCACGGGCGAACAGCCCGCCGATCACGCCACCGCCCACGCCGATCGGCAGGGCCCAGAGCAGTTGCTGCCACTCCGCCACCGAGGTGGGCACGATCCCCAGGGAAAAGACAGGCATTCCAGCCAGGTTGCTCACCAGCGCAGCGGCGGAACACACCACCAGCGCGGGCCAGATCAGGTTGGTGCGAACGCTGCCGGTGAGTTCCTCCACCAGAAACAACACCCCCATCAACGGGCTGTTGAAGCCGCCGGCCAGTCCAGCTGCCGCCCCCACCGCCAGCACGGAGTCCTGCGGGATCGTTGCCCTCAGACCTGGGACGCGGTTGCGCAGGGTCTGGGCCACGGTCGCGCCCACCTGCACCAGCGGGCCCTCCCGCCCCAGGGGCAGCAGGGCCAGGCTGGCCACTGTCCAGAGACCCAGCCGGGCGGTGGTGGGGCGCCAGCCGAGCAGCCTGGCGGCCTGTTCGGGATGTTCGAGGCTCTGCATCGTCTGGGGGATGCCGGATCCGGCGCCGCTGGCCAGGGGGCCCCGCTGGAGCAACAGGAGCACAGGCACCACCACCACCGGGGAGAGCGCCATCAGCAGGCTGGACCCGCTCCAGGGCCCGCCATGGGATGAGGGCAGCCGCTGGAGGAGTTGATCCTGCCAACCATCCACCAGGTTGAGCGGCCAGCAGGCCAGGCCCAACAGTGCCCCCAGCAGCAGAAGCCTGGCCGGATCGAAGACATCGCGACGCTTCAGGGGCCAGGCTTTCCCCGCTGCCCTAGGCGGTTGCCCCTGGGAGGGGGGATGGGCTGCCGCTGGCTTCAAGTCCATTGTGGGGTCAGGCCATCACGCCCAGGGCCATCGCCGCGTCCTGCAGCAGGGCTCTGAGATAGGGGTGCTCGGGCCGGCTGTCGCTGCGTAGTTCGTCACCGGCGGCATTGCGCACCACCAGGGCGTCGCCCTGGCGGCTGCACCAGTAGAGGCGCTGCTGCCGCTTGAGCACCACCTCGTCGCCGACGCTGGCACGCAGGCCGAGCAACTCCAGCTGCAACCGCTCCTGTCCCTGCCAGACGTTGCGTTGCAGCCGGTAGGCCACATCCACGCAACGGGGCAGTTGGCCGGGATCCCCGGGCCAGCGCCAGCCGATGGCCTGGCGCCGTTCGCCCTGCTGCTCCAGCTCCAGCTGCAGATGGCCACCGCGCAGCTGTTTCTTCTGCACGATGTCGCAGCCCGCACTCCAGTACACCGGCTGGGGGTGCCCGATGCCGAAGGGCTCCAGCCGCTGCTGCTGGCGCAGAAAGTCCCGGTCGATGGCCCCCAGCTGCAGCAGCGCCTCCGGTTCCACCGGTTGGCCGCCGCCGCGGGTCGCCAGCCACCCCTGGGCCAGGTCCTCCAGCCTCAGCTGGAGTTCGGCCAGCTGGTCGGCGCGCACGCTGAAGCCCCCGGCGGCCGGATGGCCACCGAAGCGCTCCAGCAGATGGGCACAGCTCTGCAGGGCCTGATCCACCGCGAACCCGCGCGGGGCCCGCACCGAGGCCCGCAGCCGTCCGTTGCCCTCCCCGGCCAGCAGGGCGCAGGGCCGGTGCAGGCGCTCCACCAGTCGGGCGGCCACGATGCCGATCACCCCGTGGTGCCAGTGGTTCTGGGCGAGCAGCACGAAGGCAGGCCGCTGGTCGCCATCGGCCTCCAGCAGGGCCAGGGCCTCGGCTTCGATCGCCTCGCACAGGTCACGGCGCTGGCGGTTGAGGATCTCGCACTCCCGCGCCAGCTCCAGGGCCCTGTCGCCCTCAGCGGTGGTGAGCAGTTCCACCACCAGGGCGGGATCGCCCAGCCGGCCCACGGCATTGATGCGGGGTGCGATCTGGAAGCCCACGGTCTGGGCATCCAGCCGCCCCTCATCCACCCCGGCCAGCCGTTGCAGGGCCTGCAAGCCCACCAGACCACTGCCCCCCAGTTCCGGCAAGCCGTCCATCAGCCAGCGACGGTTCACCCCCTGCAGGGGGGCCATGTCGGCGATGGTGCCGATGCAGAACAGATCACGGGCCATGCGCAGGGTGTGGCCCTGGCGCAGCCGCTCACACAGCTGGGCCGCCAGCACATAGGCCAGCCCCACCCCGGCCAGGCCGCGATAGGGCGAGCCCTCCGGCGTGCGCGCGGGATGCAGCAGCGCTAGGTGGGGGGCCAGCTGCTCGGGAATGGTGTGGTGGTCGGTGAGAATCACCTCCACGTCCAGGGCGGAGGCCCGCTCCAACGCCTCCTGGGCCGACACGCCGTTGTCCACGGTGACCAGCAGCCGCACCTGCTGGGAGGCCAGCCGTTCCACCATGGCGGCATTGAGCCCGTAGCCCTCCTCCAGGCGGCTGGGGATGGCGGCCGTGGGCTGGGCGCCGAGGCGCTCCAGAACGCCCACCAGCAGGGCCGTGCTGGTCATGCCGTCGGCGTCGTAGTCGCCGCAGATCGCCACCTGCTCCCCCAGCTGGCAGGCCTGGGCCAGGCGTTCCACCGCCTGCTCCAGCTGGGGAAAGTGGTCGCGGGGCGCCGGGGCCGCGGGGGGATCGAGCAGGGCGGCCACCGCCGCGGCGCTGGTGTGGCCCCGGCGCGCCAGCAGGGCCAGCAGGGGCAGGGGCAGGGGCTGGTGGCCACTGGGGTTGAGCTGCTCCAGGGCGTTGGCTTCAGCCAGGTCCCCGAGGGGAGCGGGCAGGTGCCAGCGCTGCGCGTCGAGGGCTGGGAGCAAGGACCTGGCGCAGTGAGCGTCCCCATTGTGCGGGGGCTGGGCCGCGTGCGACCTAACCTGCAACCTCCTGGGGGGCTGTGGCCGAACGATGGCGCTTGCGGCCCTGCTCTGGGATGTGGATGGGACCCTGGCGGAAACCGAGCGGGATGGCCATCGCCTGGCCTTCAACCGGGCCTTTGCCGAGGCCGGTGTGCCGATCCACTGGGACGAGCACACCTACGCGGCCTGGCTGGCCATTGCCGGTGGCCGGGAGCGCATCCGGGCCGCGCTTTGCCAGCTGGAGGGGAGGGACCCGGATGCCAGCCGGGTGGAGGCCCTGCAGGCCCGCAAGCAGGAGCACTACGCAGCCCTGCTGGCCGCTGGTGGTCTGGCTCTGCGTCCCGGGGTGGCGGAGCTGCTGGCTGCCGCAGAGGCCGCTGGCCTGCGCCAGGTGATCGTGACCACCAGCGGCCGCAGTGCCGTGCAGGCGCTGCTCCGCCAGGCGCTGCCGCCTGGAGCCGACTGCTTTGCGTTCTGGGTGTGTGGCGAGGATGTGCGCGCGAAGAAGCCTGATCCCGAGGCCTATGTGCAGGCGGCGGAGCGCCTGGACCTGCCTGCCCAGGGGCTGCTGGTGCTGGAGGACTCGCCGGCCGGCTTGGCGGCGGCCAGCGGCGCTGGCCTTGCCTGTGTGGTGACCCGCAGCCATTACGGCTCCCTGGAACCCCTGGAGCGCTTTGCCGCCGCCCGGGCTGTGTTCAGTGGGCTGGGCCCGGACGACCGGGTGCTGCGGGGTCCGGCTTGCGTCCAGGGCTCCCCCACGCTGTCCTATCTGCAGTCCCTGCTGTGAGTGCCCTGCAGACCACCCGCTTCCAGCGCTTCAGCGCGGCCCTTGGCGGCGCGGTGATCGGCCAGTTGCGCGGCAGCTGGAAGCATCGCAGCGCCGTGCTGCTGGCCCTGCTGGTGGGGTTCTATGCCGGCGGCAACATCACCGCCTACGTGCTTCCCCTGTTCCCTGGCGGTCGGCCGGCGTTGGTGCTGGCCTTGGTGCTGGTGCTGGAGTTGCTGGTGCGCCTGCGCGGGCGACTGGTGATCAGCGAGCCGCCGCTGCTGTGGCGGGTGCTCGACAACCTGCGCATCGGCCTGGTGTATGCGGTGGTGCTCGAGGCCTACAAACTGGGCACGTGAGCGAGCTGCCCTTGTCCCGCTTGCTGCGCGGCTGCGGCGTCGGCGATGTCCAGGGCTGGCGGCGGCAGTGGCTGCACCGCCTGCAGCACTGCCCCGCCGAACAGGAGCCCTTGCTCCTGCCGGCCGATCCCGAGCTGCTGTTCCAGTTTGCGTTGCCGCTGTTGGAGCGGTTGCGGCTGCTGGCCGCCGGCGGCTGCCAGCCCGTGCTGATGCTGAATGCGCCGGTGGGGGCCGGCAAGACCACCCTCTCGCGCCTGCTCTGCCGCCTGGCGCCCTTGCTGGAGTTGCGCCTGGCGGTGGCCTCGATCGACGATGTCTACCTGCCCTGGCAGCGGCGGCGGCAGGCCCTGGCCGGCAATCCCTTCGGGGTGACGCGGGTGCCTCCTGGCAGCCATGATCCCGCCCTGCTCTGCCGGCTGATCGACCGCTGGCGGCAGGGCGACCCGCTGCAGCTGCCTCGGTTTGACAAGACCCTGCGCCAGGGGGAAGGGGATCGCGCGGGCTTTGTGAGTGGGCCGGCCGATGCCCTGCTGCTGGAGGGCTGGCTGCTGGGCTGTGAACCGCTGGCAGCCGGTCTGGACGCCGCTGGGGCGGCCCTGGAGAGCGTGGACCTGCCGGCTGCACTGCGGCTGCGGCCCCAGGAGCGGGCATGGCTGCCGCGCTGGGATCAGGCTCTGCAGGCCTATCAGCCGCTCTGGAGCCGCTGTGATGGGCTGTGGCTGCTGCGACCGCAGAGCTGGGTGTGGCCGCGTCGCTGGCGGTTTCAGGCGGAGGCCGCCCAACGGCGGCGAGGTGGAGCGACGCTGACGGTTGCCGCGCTGGATCGGTTGGTGCGCGCCAGCCTCTGCAGCCTGCCGCCAACGCTCTACCAGGATCCTCTGGTCAAGCGGGCGGATGCCGCTGCAGTCATCGACAGCCGCCGGCGGTTGGTGTCGCTGTCGTCGGGCAACCTCGCTGTGCAACCTCACTGACTCCGGCAACCCAACAGCTGCAACCCGGTGCGTCGCAAAAAAAACCCAGGGATCTTCTGATCCCTGGGCAGGCAGACCGGCTTTCTGTATTTATGAGGTCTGGATTTCTGAGGTCTGGACTCAGGAGCTCTGAATTCAGGATGTGCTGGCGATGGCTCGCTCAGCTCTCTGCTGCGTCGTCCTCTTCGGCAATCGGATACACAAAACCCTGGGCCCGGCCACTCAGCACAGCCTTGCCGAGGGACATGGCCTTCTGGGCGGCGTCGGCAGCCTTGGCTTTCCAGGTGGCATGGCGCTGATTGCGCTTGCCCTTGGACGTTTTCTTCTTGGGAACAGCCATCCCCGTCTCACAACCAAACCATGATCTTCCACTGCCGACTTGCCTTTCGTCAAATCGCTAAGCTCCAGACAAAGACGGATTGCCGTGAGCGCCAGCCCCTCGCAGTCGTCAACTGAACCTCCGGCAGTTGCTCTGGCAGTTGGGTCTGCGGCGGTCGCTGAAGAGCGTGGATCAACCAGCAGTTCGACTGTCAGCCCCCCATCCAGCCCTCCCTCCGCCAGCCTTCCGGAGGCCGGTGGCCAGACGCGCAACCTGCGCCAGTTGCTGGAGCGCCAGGTTGTTCCCGCACCCAGTTACAGCGCCCTGCTCAAGGAGATCAGTGCCGGCCGGGTGAAGGACCTGGAACTCTCCCCGCGGCAACGGGCCGTGACGGTCACGTTCCAGGACGGCAAGCAGGCCCAGGTGCCGGTGTTCGACAACGACCAGCAGTTGCTGCGTACGGCGGAATCCGCTGGGGTGCCGCTCACCGTGCGCGATGACCGGGCCGATGTCGCGGCTGCTTCGCTGGTGTCCAATGGGCTGCTGGTGCTGCTGCTTCTGGCCGGACTGGCGTTGGTGTTGCGCCGCTCCGCCCAGGTGGCCAACCGGGCGATGGGCTTCGGTAGCAGCAAGCCGCGGCTGCAGCCCGAGGGCACGGTGGCGGTGCGCTTCGAGGACGTGGCGGGGATCGCCGAAGCCAAGGAAGAGCTGCAGGAGGTGGTGGCTTTCCTCAAGGCCCCGGAGCGCTACACGGCCATCGGTGCCCGCATCCCTAAGGGTGTCCTGCTGGTGGGGCCTCCTGGCACCGGCAAGACCCTGCTCGCCCGGGCGATTGCCGGCGAGGCCGGGGTGCCCTTCTTCTCGATGGCAGCCTCTGAATTCGTGGAGATGTTCGTGGGTGTGGGTGCCAGCCGGGTGCGGGATCTGTTCCGCAAGGCCAAGGCCAAAGCTCCCTGCATCATTTTCATCGATGAGATCGATGCGGTGGGCCGCCAGCGTGGCGCGGGCATCGGCGGCGGCAATGACGAACGGGAGCAGACCCTCAACCAGCTGCTCACGGAAATGGACGGTTTTGCCGACAACTCCGGGGTGATTCTGTTGGCGGCCACCAACCGGCCCGATGTGCTCGATGCGGCCCTGACGCGACCCGGCCGTTTTGATCGCCGCATCACCGTGGATCTCCCCGACCGGCGGGGACGGGAGGAGATCCTCGCCGTCCATGCCCGCACCCGGCCCCTGGCCGAGGAGGTCTCCCTGAGCGACTGGGCCTCCCGCACGCCGGGCTTCTCCGGGGCGGATCTCTCCAACCTGCTCAATGAGGCGGCCATCCTCACCGCTCGGCGCCAGCAGAGCACCATCGACGAGCAGGCCCTCTCGGATGCCCTGGAGCGAATCACAATGGGCCTGTCGGTGGCCCCATTGCAGGATTCGGCCAAGAAGCGCCTGATCGCGTACCACGAGGTGGGCCATGCCCTGCTCACCACGCTCGTGCCCCATGCCGACCGGCTCGACAAGGTGACCCTGCTGCCCCGGGCCGGAGGCGTGGGAGGTTTCGCCCGCACCATGCCCGACGAGGAGGTGCTGGATTCAGGCCTGATCAGCAAGGCCTACCTGCTGGCCCGCATGGTGGTGGCGATGGGGGGGCGAGCCGCGGAACTGGTGGTGTTCGGTGCCAATGAGGTGACCCAGGGGGCGAGCGGAGATCTGGAGCTGGTGGCCCGCATCGGCCGCGAGATGGTGACCCGCTATGGCTTTTCCAGCCTGGGTCCCCAGGCTCTGGAGGGCGCTGGTGCCGAGGTGTTTCTCGGCCGCGACTGGCTCCGTTCCCAGCCCCACTACTCGGAAGACACCGGCAGCCGGATCGACGCCCAGGTGCGTCAGCTGGCCCGCCATGCCCTTGAGCAGGCCGTCAGTCTGCTGGCACCGCGCCGCGCCCTGATGGACGATCTGGTAGAGCGCTTGATCACCGAGGAGACCCTGGAGGGCGATCAGTTCCGCACTCTTGTGGAGAACGACGAGCGGGCTCGGCAGGCCCGTCTGGGCTCCCATGGCACTGGCAGCGTCGCCGTGGGCGATGCTTCAGCCGGCCAGGCTGCCGCAGAAGCGGATGTCCAGGCTGCGCAGGTAGGTGTGTAAGCCCGCGTCCTGAATCGGCAGCAGGTGGGCGGCCCGATCACTGCTGTTCACGTGGGCATGCCAGTGACCCGGGGGGGTGATGAAGGCCCCTCCGGGTTGCCAGTCGATCCGCTGTGGGTTGCGGATCCGGCCGTCCCTGTCCAGTTCGGTGCCCACCAGGGTGTAACAGCCGGCAGGACAGTCGAGGATCAGATCCAGGGCCACCGACTGGTGGCGGTGGGGGGGCTGGATGACCCCGGCCGGCACCACCCCGAGCATGGCCCAGAGGGTGTGGGTCACGGTGCGGCTGGCGGGCAGGTCGGCGTTGGCCAGCAGGATGCTCAGGCGGTTGCTGCGGGCGGCCGAGGGATCAGCCAGCAGCTCGTCCAGGTTCTGGCGCAGCAAGGCCGCCGGGTAGTGGCAGGGCGTGAAGCGGGCCGTGCTGGGCTTCACGCCCAGGTGCTGGAGCAGGGGACCGTCATGCACCCAGTAGAGAACGCTGGTGCTGTCGGCATCCAGCAGGGGGGTGTCACCGGCTGGCAGCACGATGAGATCACCGCTGGCCCAGGCCAGCTGGCGGTTGTTCCAACGCAGGCGGCCAGAGCCCTGCAGCACGTAGAAGAGGGAGCTGGTGGCCTGGGCCGCGGCCTTCAGCCCCTCGCCAGCCGCGATCCGCAGGAAGTGAGCGGCCAGGCCAGGGCTGGTGGCAGGCCCTGGACAGCCCAGGGCCTCGCTGAGATCGAGGGGAATCACCCGGGTGGGGCCCTGCTGGTGCAGCTCCGGTTGCCAGCAGTGGTAGGGGATGGGTTCAGTGAGACCGGGTCTCACCGGGTTGGCGGCCTGGCGGTAGTCGTAGACCAGAGCGGCGGTTTGCCAGTCCGATGTCTGGCTAGAGGTCTGGCCGGAGCCGTCAGTGGGGATGGGGCCGGGGATGATGGGGCTGGCCTGAAGCGGGGCCTGGGTCATGGGATGGGCTCCCGGATCGAAGCTGTTGAGCGTGGATGGAGCCTATTGAGCGGCAGCCCGTCCCTGTCGATCTGCCACATCGGCTACGGGCCGGCAGAGCTGACGGGCGAGATCAGCCCCCAGCCACGGCTGGCACGATCGACACTTCATCGCCATCGCCGAGGGCGGTGGTCTCGTTGTCGAGGAAGCGGATGTCCTCGCTGTTCACATAGATGTTGAGGAAGCGGCGCAGCTTGCCGCTGTCGTCGCAGAGGCGGGCCTTGATGCCGGGGAAGCGGGCCTCTAGGGCATCCACCAGGGCGCTCACGTTGGCGGCATCGAGGCTCACGCTGGCCTCGTCGTTGGTGAACTTCTGCAGGGGGGTGGGGATCAGGACCTGAACGGGCATCGGGTGTGTTGTGAAAAGGGGGGGTGACGTGGTGGCGGGAACTCAGCCCTTGGCGTGGGCGGCCTGGGCCTGCTGCCAGGCGGTGTTGAAGCTGTCGAGCTGGGCTTCGATCAGGTAGGGCTCGCCAATGGCGGAGGCCACCGCCTCGGTGGTCTTGAGGCCATTGCCGGTGATGTAGGCCACCGTGCGCTCTTCGGGGTTGATCTTGCCCTGCTCCACCAGCTTCTTGAGCACGGCGATGGTGGTGCCACCGGCAGTTTCGGTGAACACGCCCTCGGTTTCCGCCAGCAGCTTGATGCCCTCGATGATCTCGTCGTCGTTCACCGCGGCGATGGTGCCCTTGGTGGCGTTGGCGATGTCAATCGCGTAGGGGCCGTCTGCCGGGTTGCCGATGGCGATCGACTTGGCAATGGTGTTGGGCTTCACCGGCGTGATGAAGTCGCGGCCCTCGGCAAAGGCCTGGGCGATCGGGCTGCAGCCCTCGGCCTGGGCGCCGCTGAAGCGCACGGCCTTCTCCTCCACCAGCCCGCACTTGATGAACTCGTCGAAGCCCTTGCGGATCTTGGTGAACAGTGAACCGGACGCCAGCGGCGCCACGATGTGGTCGGGCAACTCCCAGCCGAGTTGTTCGATCACCTCGTAGCCCAGGGTCTTGGAACCCTCGGAGTAGTACGGGCGCAGGTTGATGTTCACGAAGCCCCAGCCGTAGGTGTTGGCCACCTCCGAGCACAGGCGGTTTACCTGGTCGTAGTTGCCCTTCACCGCCATCAGGGTGGGGTTGTAGATCAGGGTGCCGAGCACCTTGCCCAGCTCCAGGTCGCTGGGGATGAACACGCAGCAGTCGAGGCCGGCGTGGGCTGCGATGGCGGCGGTGGAGTTGGCCAGGTTGCCGGTGGAGGCGCAGCTCACGGTGGTGAAGCCGAGCTCCCGGGCGCGGGTGAGGGCCACACTCACCACCCGGTCCTTGAAGGACAGGGTGGGCATGTTGACGCCGTCGTTCTTGATGTAGAGGCTCTTGAGGCCCAGGCGCCGGGCCAGGTTGTTCGCCTTGAGCAAAGGTGTGAAGCCGGTGCCCACGTCGATCGGGTCGCCCTCGATCGGCAGAAACTCGCGATAGCGCCAGATCGAAGCGGGGCCGGCCTCGATGGTGGCCCGGCTCACCCGGTTCTTGATTGCCTCGTAGTCGTAGACCACTTCCAGCGGACCGAAGCAGACGTCCTCGCAGACATGGCGGGCTCCGGCTTCATAGGCATGGCCGCATTCCTTGCAGCGAAGCCCCGAGAAAGTGGCGCGGGAGAGGGTGGCTGTCACGGCCGCAACCAAGATGAAAGGGCAGGCTAACAGCGTTGAACGACGGGCCGAATTAATACCGACTAAATAGATCGGCTTTATGGCGGCGCCGGATTGCGGTGCCCATGGCGGCGCGCTGCCTAGCCTCCATTTGTGCACCCTGCCTGCCGTTGCCCGCCGATGCGCCGCTCGCCGGTTCTGTTGCTCACCGTTGCCGTTGTTGGTCTCGGCCTGGCGGTGCTGGCCATGGCCCGGCTCTGGGTGGAGTGGCAGTGGTTCCGGCAGTTCGACTGGGGTCTGGTGCTGCTGCGCCGCTGGGGACTGCAGCTGCTGCTGGCCGGCGCCGGTGTGCTGTTCGGCCTGTTGCTGCAGCGCTGGTTGGTGTGGTTCTGGCATCGCTCCGCCCCGCGGGCCGGGGCTCCGGCCGGCCCCGGCCGCAGTTCACCTGCACCGGCTGGTCGGCTGGCCCTGGGTCCCCTGCCCTATGGGGGCACGCTGGCGCTGTTGCTGGTGGCCCAGCTGCTTCCACTGGCCCTGCTGCTGCGGCTGGCCCAGCGCCTTGTGCAAAGCCCGTTCGATCCCCGGCGGCTCTACGGTCTGGCGCTGCTCGGCGACTGGGGAGCTGTGGGCTGGCTAGGGCTCCTGCCCCTGCTGGCGGGCTCACTGGTGACCCTGCTCTGGTGCCCCCAGGCCGCTGCCCGCCTGCTGGCCGGCCTGGGGGCCGCCGCTGCTGCCCTGGCCCTGGCGCGCGGTTGGGGGCTGTGGTCCCTGGCACTCCTCGCCCCGGATGCGGGGATCCGGGAGCCGCTGCTGGGAGCCGACGTGAGTTTCGCCATGGCGCGTTTCCCTGCCCTGGCAGTGCTGCTCACCCTCGTCCTGGCCCTGCTCCTGTTGCACACGGCCGCTGCGCTCTGGGGGCAGCTCGCCCGCCCTCCCCAGCTCAGTGATGGCCGTTTTGCCGGCTTCAGTGCGGCCCAGTTGCGGGCGTTGCGGCTGCCCCTCGCCCTGGGTGCCCTGGCCAGTGGAGCAGCCCTCTGGCTGGCCCGCCACCAGTTGATGCTGAGCACGGCCGGCAGCGTGCCCGGTGCCGGCTGGGCCGACGTGCACCTGGCCCTTCCCCTGCGCACGGCGGCAGCTCTGTTGGCCTGGGCCACGGCTGCGTTGCTGCTTCTGCCCCTGCCCAGGCAGGGCTGGCGCGGACCTGCAGCCGTGCTCGGCGGTGGCGTGATGTTGATCCTGCCCCTGCTGGAGGCCCTGCTGCTGCCGCTGGTGCAGATGCTGGTGGTCACCCCCCGGGAGCTGGAGCGGGAGTCGCCCTATCTGCGGCGCTCGATCGAGGCCACCCGGGCCGCCTTTCAGCTCGATCGCATCAACACCCGTAACGTCAATCCCAATCCCCAGCTCACCCGCGACGACCTGGCCCGCAGCCAGGCCACGATCCGCAACATCCGCCTCTGGGACTCCCAACCGCTGTTGGCCACCAACCGCCAGTTGCAGCAGCTGCGGGTTTTTTACCGCTTCTCGGAGCCCACGGTGGATCGCTATGGGATTGGCGCCGGCGCCCCCGCCCAGCAACAGGTGATCATCACCGCCCGGGAGATCGACAGTTCGGGGCTGCAGCCCTCGGCACGCACCTGGCTCAATCGCCACCTCGTGTTCACCCATGGCCAGGGGTTCACGGTGTCGCCAGTGAACACCAGCGGCCCCGACGGTCTGCCGGAGTACTTCATCAGCGATCTGGGCTCCAACAGCCGCATCAGTGGCAGCGCCCAGCTGGGGATCAGCCAGGCCGATGTGGCTGCTGCCATTCCGATCGGCCGGCCCAGCCTCTACTTCGGCACCCTGCCCCTCCCCTACGCCCTGGCTCCCACCCGGGTGAGGGAGTTCAACTACCCCGAGGGCGATGAGAACTTCTACACCCATTACACCGGCAGCGCCGGGGTGCCCCTGGGCCACCCCGCTGCCCGGTTGGCTGCCGCGCTCTATCTGGGTGAACCCAGGCTGCTAGTGGAAGGGGCGCTGACCCCCGAGACCCGCCTCCTGTTGCGGCGCGAGGTGCGCGACCGCGTTGCCCGACTGGTGCCCTTCGTGAGCTTCGAGGCGGAGCCCTACCTGGTGTCGGTGCGGCTGGACCGGGAGAGCGGTTCCTTCCGGCCCGGGCAACACCAGTTCTGGATCGTGGACGGCTTCACGGTGAGCCGCAGCTACCCCTACAGCGCCCCGGTGCCGGGCCGGCCTGACCTGCGCTACCTGCGCAACTCCGTGAAGGCGGTGGTGGATGCCTATGACGGCCGGGTGGCCCTCTATCTGGCCGAGCCCGACGACCCGCTGATCGCCGGTTGGCAGCGGCTGTTTCCCGAATTGTTTGAACCCCTGAGCGCCATGCCTGAGGCGCTGCTGGCCCACATCCGCTATCCGATTCCCCAGTTCGAGCTCCAGACCAGCCAGCTGCTCCGCTACCACGTGACCGATCCGGCGATCTTCTACAGCGGTGACGACGTGTGGCAGATCCCTAAGGAGATCTACGGTTCTGAGCTGGTGCCGATGCAGCCTTATCACATCAGCGCCCAGCTGGCTCCCAACCTGCCGCCTGAGTTCCTGCTGCTCCAACCGCTCACGCCCTTGGCTCGGCCCAACCTGGTGGCCTGGCTGGCGGCCCGCAGCGATGCCCCCAACTACGGCCAGCTGGAGGTGCTGCGCTTTCCCAGCCAGACCCCGATCCTCGGGCCCGAACAGATCACGGCCCTGATCAACCAGAACCCCCGCATCAGCCAGCAGTTCGGCCTCTGGAACCGCTCCG
Source organism: Prochlorococcaceae cyanobacterium (assembly GCA_044238185.1). Classification (GTDB taxonomy): domain Bacteria; phylum Cyanobacteriota; class Cyanobacteriia; order PCC-6307; family Cyanobiaceae; genus NIES-981. The sequence continues at coordinate 36,166 of JBIIDV010000003.1, forward strand.
GGGCCGAGGTGATTCAGGGCAACCTGCTGGTGTTGCCGGTGGGTGATGCCCTGCTCTACGTGGAACCGGTGTATCTCAAGGCGCGCAAGGGCGGCCTGCCCACCCTCACCAGGGTGGTGGTGAGTGATGGCACGCGTATTGCTATGGAGGCCAGCCTGGCCGAGGCGATCGAGGCGTTGCTAGATCCCCAGCGCTCGCAAGTGGCCAGTGATATCCCGGCAGAGCTGGGGATTGCGCCCTGAGGGGCAGAGACCGCCCCGCCCACAAAAAAGGGGCCCGATTGGGCCCCTGGGAACTGTTCAGTACTGGCATTTGAACAGCTGAAGACCGTGATCAGGCAGCTGTTTAGCTCAAGCAGCCACGGCGGTCTTGGGGTCGAGTTCGCCCTTGGCGTACAGACCGGCGTAGTAGTTGATGTCGCGCTGCTTGATCTTGCTGGCGTTGCCGGCGCACCAGAACTGCTGGTAGCGATCGAGGCACACCTGCTTCATGTACTGGCGGGCCGGCTTGTTGAAGTGGCGGGGATCGAAGTTGGCGGGATCCTTGGCGGCGGCCTCCCGCACGGCGGCGGTGAAGGCCAGGCGGTTGTCGGTGTCGATGTTCACCTTGCGCACGCCGTTGCGGATGCCCTCCTGGATCTCCTCCACGGGCACGCCGTAGGTCTCGGGGATGGCACCGCCGTACTTGTTGATCATGTCCAGCCACTCCTGGGGCACCGAGGAGGAGCCGTGCATCACCAGGTGGGTGTTGGGGATGGCCTTGTGGATCTCGGCGATGCGGCTGATGGCAAGCACTTCACCGGTGGGCTTGCGGGTGAACTTGTAGGCGCCGTGGCTGGTGCCGATGGCGATGGCCAGGGCGTCCACCTTGGTTTTGGCCACGAAGTCGGCGGCCTCGGCCGGGTCGGTGAGCAGCTGGCTGTGGTCGAGCTTGCCTTCGAAGCCGTGGCCGTCCTCGGCCTCACCCATGCCGGTCTCCAGGGAGCCCAGGCAGCCCAGCTCGCCCTCCACGCTCACGCCGATGGCGTGGGCCACGTCCACCACTTCCTTGGTGACGGCCACGTTGTACTCGTAGCTGGCGGGGGTTTTGGCGTCGGCCATCAGCGAGCCGTCCATCATCACCGAGGTGAAGCCGTTGGCGGCTGCACCGAAGCAGGTGGCGGGGCTGTTGCCGTGGTCCTGGTGCATCACCACCGGGATGTCCGGATAGGTTTCCACGGCGGCCAGGATCAGGTGGCGCAGGAAGTTCTCACCGGCGTACTGGCGGGCACCGCGGGAGGCCTGCAGGATCACCGGAGAGTCGGTCTCATAGGCCGCTTCCATGATCGATTGCACCTGCTCCAGGTTGTTCACGTTGAAGGCAGGGATGCCATAGCCGTTCTCTGCGGCATGGTCGAGCAGCAGCCGGAGGGGAACGAGCGCCATGGGTAAAAACCTCTTTATGCAGAAGGTTGAACTGGGGGCGAGTCTAGGTGATGCCCTTCTGATCTCTGGTTGCTCCGGCGGGCTGGCAGTCGATCAAAAACCCCGCGGCAGACGGGCTGCCCCGGGGTGGATGGCCGTGGTGGCAGTCGAGCGTGGGCTCAGTCGATCAGCTGTTGCTTGCGCAGGGATTGAACGGTGTAGCCGTTCTGCTTGGCGGCCCGGCGAGCCTCTTCGGCCTGGCGGGCCAGTTGTCTGGCGGTGGTGATGGACATGGAAGGGCCTCCGTGGATGACCCGGCCGGATGGCTCGGGTGGGTGGATGGCGCGTTGCTTCGGGATAGCCGGAACAGTCCGTCAGCCCCTACTTCCGCCACGCGGGCTGCAGCCCCGTGGTCAACGTGATCAAACCGTAGCGGTTGCTACTAAGTAAACGGGTAAGCCCTGATACCAGATCACCGAACGTGGGGGATCACGAGGCAGATCGGCTGCACCGGTCAGCACCTTCTCCGGTCACCAGTTGCCCAGGCCTCCACCTGCTCAGGCCAGCCCCGCCTGGCCACGGGCCTGATCGCAGCAGCGCTGGCTGGCCACCCCTTCGCCCAGGCCCGGAACCATCGGCCGCTGCTCGCGGATCGCCTCGCTCCACCAGCCGATCAGGCGCTCCACCGGGGCGATGCGGCCGTCCTCCCAGGTGCGCGGGAAGGCCCAACGTGGATCCGGTTCCAGCCGGCGCAGGGGCTCGCCGTTGCGGGACAGCCACAGGTTGAAGCCGTGCACGTAGTCAGCCTGGTTGTCAGACCCCAGCACCGCCGTGCCCCCCCGGCCGTAGAGCTCCAGCCAGCAGCCACGGCCGCGGCGGGTCACCGAGGCCAGGTTCACCTGGGCTGGCACCGGTTCACCGTTGGCGGCCTCCAGCTCCAGCTGGATCAGGGCAATGTCCTCCGCGTCCACGGTCCCCATCCCCGCGCCCCCCGGCAGGGGGCGCTCACGGATGGCGGTGCTCAGCTGGGCGTTCAGCCGGCGGCTGGGTCCCACCAGCCAGTGCAGCAGGTCGAAGGCATGGGTGCCGAGGGCCCCCAGCACCCCGCCGCCGGCGGCGGCTTCGGAGTACCAGCTCCAGGGGCGCGAGGGCTCGGCCCGGCTGCCCATCAGCCAGTCGAGCTTCACCAGCACAAGCTCGCCGAGCTGGCCCTCGGCCAGCAGCTGGTGCAACTGCTGGAACAGCGGCACCGCCCGGTATTCGAAGTCCACCGCCACGCACAGCCGCTGCTGCAGGGCCAGCCGCTGCAACTGCTCGGCCTCACCGGCATCCAGAGCCACCGGCTTTTCCAGCAGCAGGTGTTTGCCGGCCTGCAGGGCCCGTTGGGCCAGCTCGAAACGCGCTGCCGGCGGGGTGGCGATCACCACGGCCTCAACCCGGGGATCAGCCAGCAGGGTGTCGAAATCGCTGCTGCCGGGCAGGCCGCTCTGCTGACAGGCCTGCTCCAGGCGCTCCTGGCGGGGATGCCAGAGGGCCACAGGCTCGGCCGTGGCACAGGCTCGCAGGGCGGGCAGATGCACGGCCTCACCGAAGCCGAGGCCGGCAATGGCCACGCCCACCGGACGGCTGATGGTCATGGAGCAGAGGGCAGGTTTCAGCCAGCCTGCAACATGCCCGCCCCAGCTTCACAGCTCTCCCTGATCACGGCCATCACCAGCTCGTCGTCGCCGGCGGGTGCCCAGCTGGCCCCAAACCGGGGGATGCCGTTCACGGAGGTGTCGCGGTAGAGACGCTGGCCGCAGTCGACCTCCATCACGTAGAGATCGCCCAGCCGGGGCCTGTCGCTGTCCGCATCGGTTTCGCTGGCAGGCTGGAAGCGGCTGAGCACGCTCAGGTTGCCGTCGCGGCTGGGGCGCAGGCTGCCCCGATCCCACCACTGGCGCCCCTCAGCTGTGGCCGGCACTTCGTGCCAGTCCACGGGGCCGGCTGCGGCGGGCGGGACCGGCGCCAGCCAGAGGAGCATTCCCAGGGCAATGTTGAGCAGGCTCGCGGCGATCCGGGTGCTCATGCGGCCAGGGTTGCTCATGCGGGGACGGTCTGGCGGCAGCCGTGCAACCGCAACACCGTGGCCAGGGTGGCTTTGAACTCGGTGCGGTCCACGATCGCGTCTACGAAGCCATGATCCCGCAGGTATTCAGCGGTCTGGAAACCGTCGGGTAGCTTTTCGCGCAGGGTCTGCTCGATCACCCGCCGGCCGGCGAAGCCGATCAGAGCCTTGGGTTCGGCCAGGATCAGATCGCCGAGCATGGCGAAGCTTGCCGTGACCCCGCCGGTGGTGGGGTGGGTGAGCAGGGGGATGTAGAGCAGCTCGGCCTCACGGTGCAGCTGCAGGGCACCGGAAATCTTGGCCATCTGCATCAGGCTGAGCATCCCCTCCTGCATGCGGGCCCCGCCCGAGGCACACACGATCAACACGGGCAGTCGCCTGGCCGTGGCGGTCTCGATCAGGCGGGTGAGCTTCTCGCCCACCACAGAGCCCATCGAGCCGCCCATGAAGCGGAAGTCCATTACCCCCAGGGCGAGGGGGAGGCTGCTGCTGTGGCACAGGCCTGTGACCACCGCGTCGCGCAGGCCGGTGCTGCTCTGGCTGTCGCGGATGCGGTCGGCGTAGCTGCGCCGGTCCTTGAAGGCCAGGGGATCGGTGGGGCTGAGGTCCTCGTCGAGGGGCTCAAAGCTGCCGGGATCGGCGATCAGCCGGATCCGCTCGTCGCTGTCGATCCGGTGGTGGTAGCCGCAGCCCTTGCACACGCTGGCATTGGCCACCAGATCCTTGCGATACACCACCAGGCCGCATTCGGGGCACTTGCTCCAGAGGCCATCCCCCTCTTCAGGTTCCTGGGGATTTCGCACCGTGGGTGCGGTCTTGCGACGGTCGGCGAACCAGTCGAACAGCGACATGGGCAGGGACCCGGCAGAGGGCGCGGTTCCATTAAAGGCTGCCAGGCAGAACCCTTAGCTCCAGCCCAGCAGCAGCCCCAGCCGCTCCAGCCAGAAGCCGTTGCCCAGCAGCCAGACGGCGGCGGCGGCGGCGGTGAGGAACGGACCGAAGGGAAAGGGCTGGTGACGGCCGAGACGGCCCGTGATCCGCCCCAGCAGGCCCAGCACCGCCCCCGCGAACACGGCCAGCCCCACGGTGAGCCCGAGGCCGGTGAGGCCCAGCCAGGCCCCCAGCAGGGCCGCCAGCTTGGCGTCGCCCAGGCCGAGGGCGGGCCGGCCGATCAGCCGCTCTGCCAGGGCGCTCACCGCTTCAAAACCGAGCAAACCTGCTGCGGCTGCCAGCAGGTGATGGAATAGCAGCATCCGACCGCTGTCGAATCCCTGGCCCAGGCCCAGCACAGCGGTGCACACCAGCCCCAGCAGCAGCCCCAGCCGGCACAGGGGCTCGGGCAGCCAGAGCTGGTCCAGGTCGATCAGGGTGAGGGGGATCAGCCAGCTGAGTAGCAGCCAGCCCGCCAGCAGCAGCAGCAGGGGCTGGGGATCGCTGCCCATCGCCGTGGGACTGGCCATGCTGTTGGCCACCCACAGGCCGGCGCAGAGCAGCTCCACCAGGGGATAGCGCACCGCAATCGAGCCCCGGCAGTGGCGGCAGCGGCCGGCCTGCAGCAGCCAGCTCAGCACCGGCAGATTTTCAAACCAGCGCAGGGAGCTGCCGCAGCGGGGGCAGTGGCTGCCGGGGAACACCAGCGATTCCTGGCGGGGCAGGCGCCACACCACCACATTCAGGAAGCTGCCGACGCAGGCTCCGAACAGGGCGGCCATCAGGGCCAGGCTGGGGGTGGCGCTGGGGATTGAACTGGCAAGCATCGATCCAGAACCGGGTGGGAACCTCAGCGGTTGCGGGGCATGCGCAGCCGGTTGCCGGTGCGGGCGCTCTGCCGACCCCGCAGCAGATCGATTGGCACGAACTGCTCATTGGGCAGCAGGATCGGTTGCTCGAACACCACGCGGCCTCGCTGCCCCTGCAGCACGACCCCAATCGGATCAGAGCCGGCGGGACAGCGCTCCATGTAGTGGAACAGTGCCCGGCGGGCCAGCTGAAACACCTGTTGGCTGTTGATCCGGTCGAGCCGCAGGCTGGCTGGGGCTGCATCGAGAGCACCCTGGATCAGAAATGAGGGGAAGGCGCCCGTCGTGTCCACCCTCTGCTGGGGGTGGGGTTGGCGAATGGAGCCGGTCGGATCGCCGGTGGTAGACGGGACGTGGGTGATGGCCTCACCAACTCCAAGTGCCGCTCAGATTAGGCCTTGGCGCAGGAGTTGGTGAAGCCTGAGTGCATCAACCTAGCTTCTTCTTCTCTTCGATCATGCGGTGGATGATCGGGGTGAGGATCAGCTCCATGGCAAAGCCCATCTTGCCGCCGTTCACCACGATCGAGGTGGGAGTGGACATGAAGGAGCCGTGGATCATGTTGAGCAGGTAGGGGAAGTCGATCCCCCACTTGTCACGGGCCACCTTGCGGATGTGAATGATGACGAAACTCTCATCAGGGGTGGGGATGGTCTGGATGAAGAAGGGGTTGGAGGTGTCCACAGTGGGCACCCGCTGGAAGTTGATGTCGGTGCGGCTGAACTGTGGGCAGATGTGATTGATGTAATCCGGCATGCGGCGCAGGATCGTATCCACCGTGGCCTCGGCCGAGTAGCCGCGCTCCTGGTTGTCGCGGGCGATCTTCTGGATCCACTCCAGGTTCACGATCGGCACCACGCCGATCAGCAGGTCCGCCAGATTGCGCAGGTTGTATCCCTCTCCCACCACGCCGCCGTGCAGGCCCTCGTAAAAGAGCAGGTCGGTGCCGGCGGGAATCGGCTCCCACGGGGTGAACTGGCCCGGCTCCAGGTTGGTGCCGAGACGACCGTTGTGCTCGGCGGCCTCCTCCACGGAGTGCAGGTAATAGCGCTTATCTCCGCCGCCGGTTTCGCCGTAAGTGCGGAACAGCTCCTCAAGCTTGTCGAACCGGTTGGCCTCGGGGCCGAAGTGGGAAAAGTTCTCGCCTTTGGCCACGGCAGCGGCCATGGCTTCCTTCATGGGACCGCGCTCGTAGCGGTGGTAGCTGTCGCCCTCCACCACGGCCGGGGTGATCCCCTCGCGCTTGAAGATGTATTCGAAGGCGCGCTTGACGGTGCTGGTGCCTGCGCCGGAGGAACCGGTGACAGACACAACCGGGTGACGCTTCGACATGCGCAGGGATCCAAAAAACCGTCCGTGAGTTTGGCAGGTCGCCGGACCGTTTCCCCCCTCCCTGCGGTGAACCGTTGCAGGATCAGTGCTCCAGGGCGGCCAGCAGCTGATCGCCCATGGCGCGGCAGCCCAGCTGGGTGCAGCCCTCGGCCATCAGGTCGCCGGTGCGGTAGCCCGCCGCCAGCACCCGGTCGACGGCCGCCTCCAGCGCGCTGGAGGCGGCGTCCTGCTGGAGGGCAAGGCGCAGCAGCATGGCGGCGCTGAGCACCATGGCCATCGGGTTGGCCTTGTCCTGGCCGGCGATGTCGGGGGCGGAGCCGTGGATCGGCTCGAACAGGCCTGGGCCGCCGAATCCCAGGGAGGCGGAGGGCAGCATGCCGATCGAGCCGCTGAGCATGGCGGCTTCGTCGCTGAGGATGTCGCCGAACAGGTTGCTGGTGAGCAACACGTCGAACTGGCGCGGGTTGCGCACCAGCTGCATGGCGGCATTGTCCACATACATGTGGCTGAGCTCCACGTGCTGGTAGCTGGCGGCGTGCATGGCCTCCACCCGGTCGCGCCACAGCTGGCTCACGTCCAGCACGTTGGCCTTGTCCACGCTGCAGAGGCGGCCGCTGCGCTGCTGGGCCAGGTCGAAGCCCACCCTGGCGATGCGGTCGATCTCATCGTCGAAGTAGGCCATCGTGTTGAAAGCGCGCACCCGGCCTTCGACCTCCACCCGGCCCTTGGGGGTGCCGAAGTACACCCCGCCGGTGAGCTCGCGCACCACCAGCAGATCCACCCCCTCGATCACCTCGCGCTTGAGGGTGGAGGCGTCGATCAGGGCGGGGATGATCTTCACCGGCCGCAGGTTGGCGAACAGGCCCAGGCCGGCCCGCAGCCCCAGCAGGCCGCTTTCAGGACGCTGTTCGCGGGGCAGGCTGTCGTACTGGGGCGAGCCGATGGCCGCCAGCAGCACCGCATCGCTGGTGCGGCAGGCCTCCAGGGTGCTGGCCGGCAGCGGTTCACCGGTGGCATCGATGGCGGCGCCGCCCATCGGCTGCTCGTCATAGGTGAGAGCGAAGCCGTGGCGGCTGCTCACCGCATCCAGCAGCTGGCGACAGACGGCCATGATCTCGGGACCGATGCCATCTCCGGGGAGCAGGGTGATCCTGTAGCTGGTCATCGCGGCAGCCTGGGGCACGGGAAGGGTTGGCCTGGAGGCTACGCCGCAGCCCCCCGCAGCTCAGCCCTGGCTGCGCTTCTCCAGCTGCCTCACGGCGCGGGCCATCTCCGGCAGTTTGTTGAAGGCGGCGGCACAGCGCAGCCAGAGGCGGTTGGGAATGGCGGGGTAGCCGCTCACCACTTCACCGGCGGCCACCTCGCCATGCACCCCCGACTTGGAGGAGGCGATGGCCCGGTCGCCCATCACCGCCCGGTTGGCCAGGCCCACCTGGCCGGCCAGGATCACCCCCCGACCGAGGCGGGCACCACCGGCAATCCCCACCTGGGCGGCCAGGGCGCAGCCGGCACCGGTGGTCACGCCGTGGCCGATGTGCACCAGGTTGTCGATCTTGCTGCCGGCGCCGATGCGGGTCTCGCCCACCGCCGGTCGGTCGATGGCACTGCCGCTGCCCACCTCCACGCCGGCCTCGAGCACCACCCGGCCGGTTTGGGGCATCTTGCGCCAGCCCGCCGCGGTGGGCACGAAGCCGAAGCCCTCGCCGCCGATCACCGTGTTGCTCTGCAGCACGCAGCCCTCGGCCAGCTGGCTGCCGGGATGCACCACCGCCCCGGCGTGCAGTACGCAGCCGGAGGCGATCTCCACGTTGTCGTAGATCACCACGTGGGGGTGGAGGGTGCAACCTGGGCCAATCCGCACCCGGGCGCCCACCACCACATAGGGGCCCAGATGGCTTTCAGCACTCACCTGGGCTGTGGGATCCACCACGGCGGTGGGATGGATGCCCGCTGGGGGCTGGGGGCTGGGGTAGAGCTGCTCGAGGGCCTCGGCAAAACCCAGGCGCGGGTCGGCGAGGGCAATCCAGGCCACGCCACGGGCCTCCAGCTGGCTGCGCAGTGCCGCGCTCTCCTCGCCCCGGGCAGGGATCAGCACGGCCGCGGCGCCGGTGCTGGTGGCCGCCCCCGCCAGGGCATGGCCCTCCTCCAGGAAGGCGATGTCGCCGGGGCCGGCCTGGTCGAGGGCGGCGGCGCCGCTCAGTTCTGGATCCTGGGCCTGGAAATGGGCGAGGAGCTCACCGGCCTGCCCCTCACTGAGCCGGGCGAGCAGTTGGCTGAATCGCATCCCAAAACGGGCTCAGGTGCCCGGATCGTAGGCAGCGGCTGGGCTGGGCATCAGATCAGGGCCAGTTGGTCGCGGTGCACCACCTCCACGCCGGCCCGCCCCACCAGCTTGCGCAGTTCGGCACTGCCCAGGCCGCTGAGGCCGCGGCCCAGTTCCCGGCCCTCGGCCGAGAGCAGGCGCACGGCCTCCTGGGGGCCGAACTCGCCCTCCACCGCCACCACGCCCACCGCCAGCAGGGAGGCGCCCCGCTCCACCAGGGCCCGCTCGGCGCCGGCATCCAGCCGCAGGCTGCCCTTGGGCAACAGGGCATGGGCCAGCCAGCGCTTGCGGTCCGGCAGGGGGGCGCTGGAGGGCTGGAACAGGGTGCCCACCCGTTCGCCGGCCAGCAGGGCGTCGAGCACGGCGGGATCGCGGCCATCGGCCAGGCGCACGCGGATGCCGCTGGAGGTGGCGATCCGGGCTGCCGCCAGCTTGGTGGTCATGCCGCCGGTGCCCCACTGGCCCCCGCCACTGGCCGCGGAACTGAGCCGTTCCAGCTCGCTGAGATCGCGCACTTCTTCGATCGGTTCGGCCGCGCTGTCGGTGCGGGGGTCGCCGGAGTACAGGCGGTCCACGTCCGTGAGCAGGATCAGCTCGTCGGCCCCCACAGCCACGGCCACCAGGGCCGAGAGGGTGTCGTTGTCGCCGAAGCGCAGCTCATCGGTGGCCAGGGTGTCGTTCTCGTTCACCACTGGCACCACACCCCAGACCAGCAGTTGCTCAAGGGTGCGGCAGGCGTTCTGGTAGCGGCGTTTGGAGGCCAGATCGCCCCGGGTGAGCAGCACCTGGGCCGCGGCCAGGCCACGCACGGCGAAGGCGTCCTGATACAGGGCCATCAGCTGGCCCTGGCCCACGGCCGCGGCAGCCTGCAGGGCCTCCACGGCCGTGGGTCGCTTGGCCATCGCCAGCCGGGCACAGCCCAGGCCCACGGCGCCGCTGGTGACCAGGGCGATCGCCTCGCCCCGGCGGCAGGCCCGGTTGATGCTGGCTGCGAGGTCGGCGATCACGGCGGCGGTGGGACGCTCAGCGCTGCCGCGCAGCAGGCTGGTGCCCACCTTCACCACGCGCCGGGGGTGAGGGGAGGGTTCTGCCATCTCAGCTCAGGCTGCCGCCCATCCAGTGGGCCAGGCGCAGCTCCAGTTTCTGCAGGTGGTCGCGCTGGCAGGGCTGGCCCTGGGGGTCGATCGGCTTGACCAGCACGGTGAACAACCCCAGGCGGTTGCCGGCGATCACATCGGTGAACACCCGGTCTCCGATCAGGGCAACCCGGCCGGCGGGGAGTCGCAGTGTGTCGAGCACGCGGCGCAGAGACTGGCGGCGCGGTTTGGCTGCGGAGGTAGTGAACGGTACCCCCAGCTCGCGGGCCACCGCACCGATCCGCTGGCGGGAGGGGTTATTGCTCAGCAGGTGGATCGGCAGCTGCTGTTGGGCCTGGTTGAGCCACTGGCGCATCCGTGGGGGCAGGGTGCTGTGGCGCCGCGGCAGCAGGGTGCGATCCACATCCAGCACCAGGGCGGCAATCTGGCGATCGAGCAGGGCCTGCAGGGGCAGATCCACCAGGGTGCCCTCCAGCAGCCAGTCGGGTTGCAGCAGCTGGCGCAGGCTCACTCCAGCCCCTCCCTCTCCTCCAGCTCGGCCTCGATGCGCGGCTGCACCCGTTCGAATTCTTCGCCTTCTACCAGCACGGCCTCGTTGCCCTGCATGCGGGCCACCACGAAGAAAGGATCCAGTGGAATGTAGAGGCCATATTCCAGGTCGTTGACCAGGAAGCTCACCAGCAGTTCGTAGGTCTCGGATTCCTCGTCGGCATCGTCGTCGTCGAGCTCCTCGGGCTCAGGCTCGTCCAGTTCGCCGCTCACGGTGAGGGTCACCGCCGAACGCACCAGGGTGAGATCGTGCTCCTGCAGCACGACGTCGGCCACCGACAGGATCGGCTCGCTGGCATCGACGCTGTCGATCAGTTCCGGGTCGGCCTCGTCATCGAGGCGGAACAGGCACACCGGGGTGTCCACTGGGGTGAGCAACACATAGTCGTGGCCGTCGAGGGGGATCAGTTGCTCCAGGAAGCAGAGCAGCTGCCTGCCCTTCTGGTCGTTGACCAGCACGGTTGGCACATCGGTTGGGAGTTCGCCCGAGCCAGTCATGGAAACACCTGCGGAGCTCTGAAACGGTGAGCTGTGTTCTCAGGATGAACCAGCGCGGGCCCGATTGCCGCCGGTGAAGGCCGCCGGCCCCACCGTCAGGGCTGCTGGCCGCTGGCTGGGTCCGGCTCAGGGCCGTCCTGCAACCACTGTTCCAGCAGCAGGGCGGCGGCGGCGCTGTCCAACGTTCCCGTGCGATCACCATGCAGGCCGCGCTGCTCAGCGGCGGCCCAACTGCTGCTGTGTTCATTCACCCACACCAGGGGCAAGTGGGTGGCGGCCCTGAGCTGGAGGCCGTAACGGCGGCAGTGGCGGGCCTGGGGCGTGGGGCTTCCTGCGCTGTCGAGTGGCAGCCCCACCACCAGCAGTTGCACCCGACGCCGGTCGAGCAGGGGGACCAGCAGGCTGAGGTCGGCGCTGAAGACTCCCCGGGCCAGGGCCGGCAGGGGGGTCACCGTCAGGCCCAGGGGGTCACAGCCGGCCAGGCCGATGCGGCGGCGGCCGACGTCGAGAGCCAGGGCAGAACGGGGACGGGGCCGGGGCAAGGCAGAGGCCGGGGATTCAGCGGGGACCAACCGGCGTCGGCAGGGGCCGACGGCGGGGCTGGAGTTGCTCGAGCATGGCTTCCAGCCGCCGGGCGGCCTGCCGGGCCGGCGCCGGCAATTCCTGGCGCCGCCAGACACTGCGGGCCATCAGCACCCGCTCCCCCCGGGGCTCGGCACCTCGCTTCTGCAGCCAACTCTCCAGGTCGCGATGGCCCACGTCCGTGCGCAGCCAGAGCGGATCGCCGCTGCCCAGCGCCTGATGGGCCTGGGTCAGCAGGCGATCGGTGCCGGCGCCAATCAGGTGGTGCCAGCCCGGATGCACGGTGAGTTCGAGGTCGTGGCCACCGCCAGGGTGCTCGCCCAGCCAACGCAGGCCCGCCACGGCCTGGTTGCGGGCCGCATCCAGCAGCAGCCAGCCCCGGCCATGGCTCTGGTCGAGCAGGTCGTCGCTGCTGCGGTCAAGCAGCTGGCGCAACTGGGCCGGGCAGGCGGCCTGCTCCAACTGGAACAGGGCCCAGGCCGTGCGGCGGTTGAGGGGACGCAGGGCTGGATCGGGGGAGCCTTCTGGGGTCCGTTCGCTCGCGACTGCACCTGGACGGGCCAAGCGCCAGAGCCGCTCGGTGCGCAGGGGCTGGAATCCCTGCTCCCGCAGGGCAGCGAGGCGATCGTTGTCGAGGCTGGAGCTGGTGGCAATCCAGCTCGTGGCACCGCGGGCTCGCAGAATCGCCTCCCGCAGCAACTGTTGCGAGAGCTGGCGTCGCTGGCCGTCGGCGGCGATGCGCAGGTGCTGAACCTGCCAGCAGCAGCCGCTGCGATTGAGCTGGCGGGTGATGATCAGCCCCAGGGCAGCGTTGTCCTGGAGGGCCACCAGCACCTGGGGGGCCTGGCGCTGGTGGCTCCGCAGAAATCCGAGCAATTGCTGGGGCACCTGCAAGAGCAGTGCCCTCTGCAGCTGGGGTTGGAGGGGAACAAAGGCCGGGTCGCTGAGCAGGGGGAGATGCCAGGCCGCCAGGGGTTCGAGCTGGAGGGGGTGCTCAGGACTGGCCTTGCTGCTGGGCGTGTTGTCTGGACCCCGGTCGGGATCTGAGCTGGCTGGGCATCCGCCAGCGGGATCCGAGGGCAGGGACGATCCCGATCGGTGCGGAGTGGGGGATTGCACCGTCATCCCTGACATGTCCTGCCGTGGCCTTACGAACTCTATCGAGCCCCGCACTGGAGCGCTGCCCCTGGCCGTTGCCGGTCCATCAGCCTGCGGCAGCGCTCAGGCCGGGCGCACCAGCACGAGCGGAGTGCGTTCGTTGGCGTTTCCAGCTGGATTGGGCCGCAGGGCCCGTTGCAGCAGCTCCTCATCGCAGCCCGGACTGGAGGCCAGCACCTTCACACGGCCCAGGTCGTTGACATCGACAACAGCCACGGCCACGCCCAGGGCCCGGGCCATGGAGGAGCAGAACGCTTCAGGCTGCTCAGGGCCGAGCACGATCGTCTGGTCGTAGGGCGGGGTGGTTCCGGTCACGTCGTCGATCAGGCGGGCCTGGTCGCCCGCCAGCCGGTAGAACCAGCCCTTGGATCCCACCAGCTTGAGGGCGGTGCCGGCCAGCCAGGCAAAGAGCACCCGGGCGGGGCCGACCACATCGATCAGGCTCTGCAGGCCGCAGGCGGTGGCCAGGGAACTGGTGGGGTGGAACACGCGGCAGAGCAGCCGGGCCAGGCTGCTGGGCTGCACGGTTTCGGGATGGTGGTAGCGGCCCTGCATCACCGCCAGGGGGGTTTCGCCGATGGTGAGCACATCGCCGCTCTGCAGCACGGGCCCGGCGTAGTGGCGAAGCACCTGTTCGGGGTCGTCGAGGGTGCCCAGGAGGTGGGTGCGCACGGGTAGCACCGCGCAGCGCTCGCCGTTGCGCCAGTTAGCGCTCTCGGGGTTCTGGGGCTCTGGGCGCCGCAGGGGCACCAGGATGCCGTCGCGGCGCCACAGCCGGCCGAAGGGGCCGTAGTTCACCCAGCACACCTCCAGCCAGAGGGTGTCGAGCAGGGCATCGAGATCCCCTTCTTCAGCCCCCTTGATCTCCACCGTGAGCTCGGCGCGGGTGGTCTTGCGCCCCTTCACGATGTAGGCCGCCCAGTAGCCGTCCGGCCGGCTCTCCTCGTCGGGATGCAGGGCCTTCACCGCCGTGCGCACCTTCACGTTCGCCAGATCGCCCCGGCCGAGCAGGGTGGGGCGCAGCTCCAGCTCGGGCACGAACACTTCCATGCGCTGGTGGGGGTTGCTGATGGCGACTGTTCCCTCCACCACCAGGCTTTTTTTGCCGGTACTGCGGGTGGTGAAGGGCTCGGCCCGCAGCCGCAGCGGTGAGCTTGGCCGCAGCCGGTGGCGCAGTTCCAGCCAGAGGAGGGCCAGACCGAAGACCAGGGCGGCAATCAGGGCCACCTTCAGAAGGATCAGGAGCAGCAAGTGCGAACGTCACGAATGGGCGGAGCGTAAGTGCAGCGGCCGCCCTAGGGTCCGCCCAATCCTCTCGCGGCTGGGCTATGCGGAAGACGTTCGTGCTTGACACCAACGTGTTGCTGCACGATCCGCAGGCCCTCACCCGCTTTGAGGACAATCACATCGTGATCCCGATCGAGGTGGTCGAGGAGATCGACCGCTTCAAGCGCGATCCGGCGGAGAAGGGACGCAATGCCCGCCAGGTGTCACGGCTGCTGGATGAGCTGCGCGCCAAGGGCAACCTGGCTGAAGGGGTGCCCAACGGTGACCAGGGCGGCACGCTCATGGTGGTGTTCTGCCGCAGCGAGACGCTGGCAACCCTGCCGCCGGAGCTGAAGTCGGGCAACGGCGACAACAACATTCTGGCGGTGGCACTGGAGCAGCAGCAGCTCGGCGCCGTGATCGGCGACCAGCCGCCGGTGGTGCTCGTGACCAAGGACACCAACTTGCGCATCAAGGCCGATGCGGTGGGGCTGATCGCCCAGGACTACACCAGCGATCGGGTGGACATCGCCGATCTCTATCCCGGCTTCTGCGAGGCCTGGGTAAGCGCGGAGCAGATGGACCGGGTGAAGCTGTCACCGGGATTGGCGCTCGATGGCCTTCCCCTGCCGGTACCCCTGCAGGCCAATGAGGGGGTGACGCTGATTGACCAGGCCCAGCCGGCGCACACCCTGCTGTCCCGCTACAACGCAGCCACGGCCACCCTGCAGCCCCTGCAGCATGCGCCCAAGGCCAAGCTCGGCCGCATTCAGCCGCGCAACAGGGAGCAGACGTTTGCCCTGGATCTGCTGCTGGATCCGGCGATCCAGCTGGTGACGCTGGTGGGCAAGGCAGGCACGGGCAAGACTCTGCTGGCCCTGGCCGCCGGCCTGAATCAGGTGGCCGATGAACGGCTCTACGAGCGGCTGCTGGTGACCCGGCCTGTGATTTCCCTGGGCAAGGAGATCGGCTTTCTGCCCGGGGACCTCGAGGAGAAGATGGGGCCCTGGATGCAACCGATCATCGACAACCTTGATTTTTTGCTGGGTGGTGAGGATCAGTTGAAAGGGTCAGGTCCGGCGCGGGCAGGCCACAGGCCGGCGCGGGGCAACTGGAATGATCTCAAGAGCATGGGGCTGCTGGAAGTGGAGGCGATCAGCTACATCCGTGGTCGCTCGATTCCCCGGCAGTACATGGTGGTAGATGAGGCTCAGAACCTCACACCCCATGAGGTGAAGACGATCGTGACCCGGGTCGGAGAGGGCACCAAGATCGTGTTCACGGGTGACCCCTACCAAATTGATAATCCCTATGTGGATGCTGAGAGCAATGGCCTCACCTGGTTGGTGGAGCGGTTTAAAGGTCAGCAGCTCGCTGGTCATGTGACCCTGCAGCGCGGGGAGCGCAGTGAACTGGCCGAACTCGCAGCAAATCTTCTGTAGTGGCAGGCCATCAAAAAGCCCCAGCAGCATGCGGGGGCTTTGGTCTCAGACTCAGACCCTGGACGTCAGACGTCCGGTCTGATCAGAACACCATGGTGCCGTTGGACTGGCGTTCGATCAGGGTTTGCAAGTTGTCTGCAGCCAGGCCTTGATCATTGAAGCGCTTGGCTTTGAGCGCGTCGTTGGGGTTGGTGCTGCAGCAGCCATTGAAACCAGACCATTGCGGGGGCAGGATTTCGAACGGCTGCTCAAGCATGGCAAGCGTGTCGTTGGAGGTGCTTGAGTTCCCGCTGCGAACGCTGGTGACCGATTCGGCCAGGGAACAGCAGGCAAGCGGATGCGTTGGTTCTAGGGCTTGTGAGCAAGCTGCCAGGCCAGTGACAGGATCCGAGTGAACTCCTGAGATTGGCTTGATGGCAGCGGACACAGCGAAGGCAACATCATCCGCCAGTCCGGTGCTGCCGTTGGCGTAGTTGACGTCCATCTGGCCATACACCTGCACTTGCCCGTCGGCTGCCCCATAGGGCGTGCTTCCTTCTCTGCAACTGAGCACGATGCTCTCGATCTCCCAGGTGATGAGGGCGTGGAACTCACCCTCCTGCTGGACGCCATCGCTGTTCAGATCCTGCCAGACACCGAACTGACTCCAGCTCCCATCAAGGCTACTGAGCAATCCATCGCCGTTGGAATCAAAGTAGGCACCCAGAGCCTGCATGTCAGTGGTGACCTCAGGGTTACGGCCCCACATGGTGAACACAAACTCCTTGGCCTGATTGATCACACCATCACTGCTGTAGTCGTAGGCGAGGAGACCGTCCTGAGCTCCAACCCATGCTGTCGGGGCAAGACCGGAGGGCAACTGAAAGTCCACGCCCGGAACCATGGATCGATAGGCGATCCCATCACTGCCCAGGTCAACAGCGATGGGGGCAACCGAAGGTAGCACCACATTCAGCGATAGCTGGCTCGCTCCAGTGTCTCCATCATTGTCTTGAACGGTGTAAGTCAATGCCTCATTGAGGGCACGCGTCAGAGGCACGGGTGGCGCATAGGTATAGCTCCCCGTTTCCATATTGATTGTGAAGCTTGCTTGCTGGGGCGTGGTGATGACCCATTCATTGGTAACTGTGTTAAAGGACCCTGAGATCTGTCCTGATACTGCACTCTGATCGGAGCTCCGATCCCAGGAATAGGTAACACCATTGATCGCAACCGACCTGATTCAGCCACCGTCAGCACCGGTGGTCGCGGTGGTGCCGTCCAGCAGAGTGCCAGCCAGGGGTGGTGCGGTAATGGTTGTGGCAAGCGTGGCATCGAGATCTTTGAGGTCAGTCACGACAATGGCGTTGGTGTTCGTACCCACTGCCGTTCCGTCAAAGGCGATAGGGTCTAGCTGCCTAGTGACAGCACCAGTTCCCAACCCAATCGCATACGATTTGATCTCAAAGTTTTTCAGGAAACCCTGCCAATCCGCTTCTTCATCGCCATCAATCCCATTGCCACCACCGAGATTATTGTCACCCGTGCCGTAAGTTGGACTGGCCAGAGTTCCCAAAGGAACACCGTTGACATTGGGTACTCCATCGGAAAGGAAATAAAGAATGTTCTGCCCCCCTAGCTGGCGGCCACCATCATTCTTAAAAGCATTCCAGGCCGTATTCAGTGCATCGTCGTAATTCGTGGTTCCACTGGCGACCAGACCGTTCACAAAACCTTTGGCCTCGGTAGCGGCTTGCCAGTTTGGCTGGGGATTGGAAGCCTGGGAGCTGAAGGTGACGATATTAACCATTACATCGCCGAAAGCATCATAGTCGTCTATCAGCTTGTTGACGCTCTGCTTCATCAGAGCCAAACGGCTCAGGCCGGCGACACCCGAAGGGTCATTCATGCTGCCAGAAATATCAAGAACAAGCATGAGGTTGGTAGGCAGAGCTGTGGACTGGCCACTATTGGCCGCCGAGAACGCCCGTGGGGCATCATCACGAATACGAATCACCAGGGAGTCAGTCGCAGCCGTGCCACCTATTCCTTCGACAGCAATGGTGACACTATCATCAAAGTATGTTCCCGCTGCATCACCCCTCGTGTCGTTGTCGATCGCAGCTTTTACAGTGTATGTGTAGTTCACTGAGCCGCCGAACTTGTCACCGCTAAAGCTATTCAGCTTCAGCACGCCCTCGGTGGTGTCCACCGTCTGCATTCCATTCAGCGCTTGCAGCTGTTGCAGCGTGAAGCCCACGCCACCGATGGTCACCGCGGCAATGCCATCGCTGGCCTTCACTGTGAACGTGTTGGTTGCGCTCTCAAGATCAGAGCCGGCATCTGAGCCACCGGGTAGGCAATTCAGTACATGAGTGGGGTCATTGTTAACGACCTTCGCTGAGGCTCTTGGCCGGTTGGCAACAGCACATCAGGGCCTGCTGAACCACCATGGAATGGAGAATTCACCTGCCCAGGACATCTGATTGGTCGGCACTGTCACAGCTTGTGCAATGGTTGAGCGACTGGGCATCCTGGCCGGAGTCTGTCCAGCAGAGCGAGGCCAGATTGGGCTGATTGACTGCCTGCAATGCCGAATCAAGGCCAGGAAGCGGTTGCATTTCCATGACCGAGGCGAACAGCGCAACGCGCAGGGAGCGACGCACGGAAGCTGGCAGGCAAGCCATAGGGTCTTGTGCAGCAGCTGCGGAGACCCGGGTTGCCTCTCACATCGGTCGGTATGGGGGACCAAGGCTGCGTCGTGCCGTTGATCCCTCACGGTGAGGATCGTCAGCGTTGATGAAGGTACCTAGCTCGCTTTGTCAATAGCAGGATGCATGTCTTCAAGCCATAAGACTGCATCGGAGTACGACTGAAGGTCGGTCGACAGATTGGCCTGGGAGCCACAGATCCAAACCTCCTTGTGAAGTTCAGACTTGACATAGGAAATAGCGTCCTCAAAGTCGCCGTCGCCTGCTGAAAGGATCAGGCGATCATAGGTATTCTGCGCCGCCATCTTGATAATTAGCGTAGCAATGCCAACATCAACTCCTTTCTGCACCTCACGTTCAAACGGATGTGAACAGTTAGGGCATGTAACGCGCATATCCTTCAACTTGTAGAGCTGAACGCGAATCTTGGGTCCGCGTGGAGGAGCTGATTTCAGCCAGCAATGAAATGCATTCTGCGCATCAGATGCTGGATCACGTGTTGAGTTCAGGTAATAACTCTCATAGATCAGTCCCCCATTCAGGCGAGATAGCTCGTCCTTTAGCTTGAGGTAGTCAAATGGCCGACCACGACCATAGTTAAAGAGATAGGCTCCATCAATAATCCAGACTGTTTTCATAGCCCAGCTTCAATGAGTCAACGTTGGCAGCAGTTCAGGCTGATCATTGCGAGGGCTCGCGCACGGCTGATTTGGGCTTTGGGCGCCACAATGCAATGGAAGCCCTATCCTTGTGCTTCATATGATCTCGATCATCACAGGCCCTGATTCTGCCACCAAAGCTTAGCTGTGGCTGGCTTGTCTGCAAATCACTTGACAGGCCAGCCTGATGATCACCAATGGATTGGCGGTCTCCGTTAGGGTCCCACCCCAAACCATTGAGGTGGGAAAGGACGCATCGCTTGTCATCGATGGGGCGGCTGCTATGGACAGAGGGCGCGTGTCTGTTGCAGTTCGCCTGCACCGAGAGCTAGGCAGCGATGGCTGGACCCCTTGGGAACTCCGGCCTCAGCCAGGAGGTGGAACTGGTTGATGAATGACAAATCATCAGCAAGTTGCTAACTGAAAAGATCATCAACCACAGCCAAGCATCAACCCAGAAGAGGTGATCTGCTCTAGCGGTAAGTCTGTCCGCACTGCGGTCACCTTCTTTGCGATAGGAATCGATCTCGACCGGGGCCAACCTTGACTGCTGGAGTGACTGCTGCACTATCAAAGTTCGGGTTATCCAATCAGCACTAGTTAAAGGCAATGGAGTAATCGAGAGATCCGGAAGCCTTTAACGTGAGTTGAATCACCCGGAACGGATCGGGAGGCCACCCTTTCACCTCACGTTTGCTCACCTGGGTTCCCGCAGGTAGGAGGATTTCGAGGACGCGATGGCCACGGCGTAATCGCACGACGCTTGCGTTTAACTCGAGGTCGTCCCCCGCCCGCAGCAGCAGGGGAATCTGCTCGTTGAATGGGCCAGGAAGGCGAACGCTCACGGTGATGCGATCTGGCTTGAAGGTCACCGTTTTGCTTCCCTCGTCTCGCAGGGGATAGGCGACAATGAGACGGCCATGTGCACCACCTGGCAGATCCCTCGCACCAGGCAGGATACGGATCTCCCGGCCGTCAATGTTCATTGTCGGTTGAAAGTCCTCCGCCTCAAAGGGCTGGGCACCCGCACGCGAGGTTCCCCAAGGAGCCACGCTTCCAGACTGAGTCTGGAGAACAGTACCCATTTGGGGATTCCATAACAACCCGATACCGTAGCGTTGCATGTCGGCCACTTTTGCGCCTGCGTTGAAGATGGCGTAATAACGAGGGCGACGCACAAAAGTGCTACTCATGGGCTGACGGTTATCGGCGCGCTGATGAACGAAACGATCACGGGCCAGATAGGGCAAGCTGGCAATAGCTAGATTTCGATCGGCTATGGTGGGACGCCACTCAACATCGACGATTGCGTCAGCAAAAATGTGCGGGCTGTACGAGCGCAATGGCTCGATGGCAGGCCATTGGTTGATCAAGCGCTGGCGACTTTCAGCGGTATGGGCTTGGTGCTCGTCGCGCGTTCGGGCAAACGCTCTGGCGAGAGGTATCGATTCGGCTAGGGGCAGTTCAGCGAAACTGAATCCGCCGTAGTTGATCAAGCGGCTTTGAATCGCTCGGTTCAGAGTGAAATAAGTGCCGTCTGGCTCACGAACGGCGTTGTACGACAACCATTCGATCCATCGCCGTTCCATGGCAATGATCGGATCCATCAAGGAGGTTCCTCGTGCATATTTCCAGACATGACGCACGTTGCGGTACTGCGTCACCAGGCTGTATCCCCAGTCACAACCGCCGCGTTCATAGTGGAAACCTGCAGGACTACTCAACTTCGGAGAGATCTCTCGGATGCGATCGGCCAGTTGTTGGCGAAGCAATTCATCCGGATGCGCGCTGAGAAAGGCCAATGTTCCACCCCAAAACCCAGGGTATTGGTTGCTGAATCGTGTGGCGTGAGCGACAAAACTCTCGCGGGTCAATAACACCTCAATAGCCCGACGCGTTGCGGCGATCGTGCGCCGGTGAATCTCGGGATCAATTGTTGGACCACCCGCGCGCCGCGATCTCTCCAGCAGCAACAGCGTTTCGCCAAGGAACTTAACGCCAAAACTAGAGCCGGCTAACTCCAGGTTGGCTGGCGCCCCAGGCAACATATCAGAGCCCAAACGGCCGTCTTTGTGCTGGGTTTTTACCAGATAGTCGAGCACGGCTTCAAGCCGCGCACGCAGAGCCGGATCTCCGCGATAGGGATTCCAAGGCCGGTCGATCGTGTAAAAGAAGGCCAGCGAGATGTGATTCTCCAGCACCCGCGCATTGCCAGGCACGTTCATCGCCGGGGGCCGCCACACAGGACGGGTGATAAACCCGCGATGCTCTCCATCCATCGCCACGGCGTTGGCCACCGTTGGCAGGTGGACCAAATAGTATCCATAGTTGTACTCCTCGCCTTTGAACAGCGCCGGGTTCACTGTCGCTGGATCGAACGGCGGCACCGGTTCGGCCCGTTCACGCCCCCGCGTTGGCATCACGCCGACCGTCAGGCAGAGCGTGATCAGTACCGTATGCCGAATGATCGTTTTAATGCTCATCGTTGCTTCCCTCGAAGCGTGAAGATTACCGAGCTCGTACGCATTCTGCTCGCGGGGCTCGAATCCTTAATCCAGGCCGATGTCCATTTTGACATTGCCCATATCACAGAATCGCCAAGTAGCGCCACTGTCTTTACTGCAAGCTCAGATGGTCCGTTGGCTTACGCCGCACCAGATGTTAGGTTATTCCCTGTCGCTGCATAGTCCGGCCTCAAAGCTCTACAACGATAAGGACAGCCTTGGAAGTGAAAGCTACATAGGCAGCTTTTCTAGTGACCTAAGTCGCGTTCATCTTGCATCACGATTAAAGGATGTTTGTCTATCTTTGGGGTGTTTGCAAGGTATGGTGATGATCTGTTTGCCAGGGACGCCCGCCTAGGCTATAACCCATAGTGCTAAGGCTAATGCGACTGCATGGCGCTCTCTTGTCTGAGGCATGGTCCAACTCTTTCAATCTGATACCAATTGATCATCAGTTTGCGCTGATTATGGGTCTGCCAAGTAACCATTCCTGCTGAATGTTCTATTCTAGCGCGGCAGCGAACTATCATGTGCGTTATCTATGCAGGCAATTATGATGTTTATCATTGGAGATCTCATCGCTTGCTGTTTGGTTGATCGAGCTGATGGGGGTGATGATCGTGGTTGCGGCTTTTGCTTATGCCCTGACAGACTTGCTAATGGTGGTGAATGCGTAGTGGATGGATGCACGTTTATTCGCTTTTGATCCAAAAGCAAACCCTGTCTTGGGGATGTATAATTTGAAAGTCTTCTATATTCTCCAATTGCGAAGGGTCGTTGAGCTTGCGCCATGCGGATGATTCAAGACTGTGCCAACCCTTCGTTTTTGACCCCTTTTCAATGTATACAACAGTATACTAAGAAGAGATTTAAGACCGTACCTGTCAATCGATTTGACGTCTACGGGTGTGTTTATGATCACAACTACTTCTTGCGTCCAGAATCACTGCGGGGACTTGGTGGGAAGTGGCGACATAAAGACCCTGTTTCTCTGCACGGGCATGAGTTAGTAAACTATTCAGGGCTTGATGGGGAGTATCAATATCTTGGACATGCATTCGCGGCATACGGCCACTTTATACTGGAATCATTGCCCATGCTTTCGCATTTGCTAGAAGACCATGTTGGCGTTGGCATCTACTTGGCATGGGGCACATGGGGCAATCGATGTCGAGATCTGCTTGATACGGTGTTGACTATGCTGGGTCTTGATCAATCCTCGATCATTGTTCATTCAGGAAATAAAATTCTTAAGGCAAGGATGTCCATCCCGTCTCGCCCCTTGCGCCTTTCTCCCTCCGCTGCGAGTCCTCGCTATGAACTTTTGGATGATCATGCCTACCGATCAGTTATTGACCGATTGGTTCGTTCGGTTCATTCCACACTCGGGACAGACTCTTCTGGGCGGCATTCACGTCTCTTCCTGATGAGAAGCGCTAAGCGCCTGCCGAATGACAACCTGCAGGATTCCTTGAGAACTTAGCTTGAGAAGCAAGGATTTGAATGCATCTATCCTGAGTTGCTCAGTTTTCCAGAGCAAGTCAAGACATTGGCATCGGCATCAGTGGTTGCGGGGTTTGCAGGGTCCCAACTGCACAATGCGATCTTTTGTCATCAAGACTCACTGGTGATTGAGATTGGTGATCAGCGCACGCCAGGCCAACCTCTTATCTTCCAAAGACTATGTTCAGATATTGCCAGGAACACTCACCGACATGTTGAATATTCGGATAATGCGCTTAAGATCGTTCATGATATAGTCCAAGTCCTGGCGTAATTGCTTGTGTCAGCTAACTTGCGTTGGAGTGCGGGCTGACCTCTCCGTATTGATTTGGTTTGGATGCTTGCTTGGTTCTCCCCAGTCCCGACTGGTCAGGGCCACGTTGCAAGTCTGATCTCGCCTGTCCCATTCGAGATCGGTCACTGCAACTGTCGCGCCTGGATTAAGCGGGGGTTGCTGTCATTCAAGAGCCATCTACCAAGGCCAGTTCAACCTTCAGCGGTTAGACCACAATCCGATTCCTGGCCTTAACTGCCGCCTCACTTCTCAGAGATTCGACATCCTGAGATCCCGCAGAAGCAGCTGCACTTTAGGTTGCTTCATAATCAATGTTCAACAGTCCAGGCTCGAGCGGCGCTCGGCGTCGCTGATGTCGCCCCGTTCGTGCTGCCATTGGCGGCGTCTTAGGTGCTCGTAGGCGCTGCAGAACTCCTCGCCCAGGGCCTGCCGCAGCTGCGCGTCGGTGGCGAAGGCGTCGAGGGCTTCGCCCAGGTCGGCTGGCAGGCGCTGGCATTCGCCGGTCCCAAGGGGGTCGGCGTAGTTGTCGTTGTCGCGGCGGGGGCCGGGGTCGAGCTGGCGCGCGATGCCATCGAGGCCTGCTGCCAGCACGGCCGCCTGCAGCAGGTAGGGATGGGCTGAGCCGTCTGGCAGGCGCAGCTCCAGGCGCTGGTGGTCGGGGATGCGCACCATGTGGGTGCGGTTGTTGCCGGTGTAGCTGATGCCGCCCGGGCTCCAGGTGGCGCCGGAGGTGGTGGGCGGCGCCGCCAGGCGGCGGTAGCTGTTCACCGTGGGGTTGGTGATCGCGCACAGGGCCGGGGCGTGGGAAATCAGGCCACCGATGAACTGGTAGGCCAGGGCCGAAAGGCCGAGCGCGCCGGCGGGGTCGTGGAACAGGTTCTCGCCGGCCAAGGCCGTGCCTTCGGCGCCCCAGAGGGAGAGGTGGGTGTGGCAGCCGTTGCCGGTGAGGGCGGCGAATGGTTTGGCCATGAAGCTGGCGCGCAGGCCCTGCTGCTCGGCCATTGCCTTCACCATCACCTTGAAGAAGGCGTGGCGATCGGCGGTGGTGAGGGCATCAGCGAAGGTCCAGTTGATCTCGAACTGGCCGTTGGCGTCCTCGTGGTCGGCCTGGTATGGCCCCCAGCCCAGCTGCTCCATTGCCGTGAGCAGGGGGCCGATCAAATTGAACCGCCGCATCAGCGCCAGTTGGTCGTAGCAGGGTTTCACCTGGTGGTCGGCCGGATCGGCGATCGCGGCGCCGTCGGGGCTGAGCAGGAAGAACTCGGCCTCCACACCGCTGCGCAGCTCCATGCCCATGGCAGCAGCCCGCTGTTGCTGGTCGCGTAGCAGCCGGCGGGGGCACTGGGCCATCGGTTCGCCGTTGAGGGTGAGTTCCGCGGCCATCCAGCCCACGCCGCTCTGCCAGGGCAGGGCCGTGAGGCTGTCCGGATCGGGCACGGCCAGCACGTCGCCGTCGGCGGGGGAGAGATCCAACCAGGCGGCAAAGCCGGCAAAGCCCGCGCCATCCCTGGCCATGGCGGCGGCGGCCGAGGCGGGCACCAACTTCGCCCGCTGGATGCCGAACAGGTCGGTGAACGACACCAGCACGAACTGCAGCTGGAGCTGCTGCAGGCGCTCGCAGAGGTTGGGGGAGGAAAGGGTCATGCGGGCCTTGCGGTTTGGATCGGATGTGTTGGCACAGAGGTGGCGGCCAGCTGGGTGGCTCAGGTTTCGCTGTCGCTGGCCAGCAGCTCAGCCACCACGGCACGTAAGTGCGCCTGCTCCAGCGGGCTGCTGTGGGGGTTGCCGGCGCGGTGCCCCAGCTCTGACTCGATCAGGTGGAAGCGGGCAGCGGGGATGGCCGCCGCGTCAGCGGCCAGGTCTGCAGGAGGGAAGTAGAGGTCGTGGCTGCATCCCACCACCGCCGCCTGCGCCTGGATGCCGCTGAGCGTGTGGGCGAGATCGCCGCCGCCGGCCACGTCGTGGGCCAGCCAGGTGTCCAGCATGGCGATCAGGTCGCTTGGGTCGTGGCGCTGGTAGTGGGGCAGCCACTGCCGCTGCACGTGCTCCTCCACCGGCTCGGTGATGGTGCGGAAGAAGGGCTGGCTGGCAGCCCAGCTGGCATAGATGAGGGCGAAGGTGCGAAGCCCCTGCTCGGGCGGGCCATCGAAGCCGCTGCCGTTCCAGTGGCGATCGGAGGTGAGGGCCTGGCGCAGGCTGAGCAGGAACAGGCGATTGTGGGGGGAGGTGCGGGCCGTGCCGCCCACGCAGCAGATCCGCTCCACCTGATCGCGGTGGTCCACGGCCCACTGGTAGGCCTGCTGGGCCCCCATCGACCAGCCGTAGATCAGCGGGATGCGCTCCACCCCGAACACCTCCCGCAGCAAGCGGCGCTGGGCGGCCACGTTGTCGCAGTGGCTCACGAGCCAGCCCTGTTCGGCCAGCCCCATGGCGCCATGGCTGGGGCTGCTGGAGGCACCGTTGCCGAACATGCCGGCGATCACGATGCACCAGCGCTGTGGATCGAGCACCGGTCCCGCCAGCCAGGCCAGGTCCTGCGGGCGGGCGCCATAGGAGGTGGGCACCAGGATCAGGTTGCTGCGCGCGGCGTTGAGCGCACCGATCTGCACAGCCGTGATCTGGGCTGCGGGGATGGTATGGCCGCAGGCCAGGGGCCAATCGCCGAGGCGATGGGCGATGCGCTGCTGGAGCGGTGGGGCAGCCGCTGGGGTGGCGCTCATGCAGGCTGGCTGGCGCTGTTGGGCAGGGCCAGGGCCGGCAGGTTGGCCAGCAGCTGGCGGTGCACTGCGAGGTAGCCCTGATCCAGATGCTCCAGGTGGGGGGCGATGTGCCGGTGGGCTGCCGGCAGGGCGTGGAAGGGGATCGAGGCGTACAGGTGGTGCTCGGCGTGGAACGGCATGTTCCACATCAGCCAGCGCACCGGCCACAGGGTGAGGGTGGTGCGGGTGTTGGCGGTGCCATCAGTGGAGAAGCTGCAGCCGCTGTGCTCCGCCAGCAGCACGACGCGCAGGCACGGCTGGCCCACGGCCAGGGGCAGGAGCCAGAACCAGAATAGAAAGCCGTTGGCTCCGATCAGCGACATTGCCGCCAGGGCCAGGTACAGCCCCACCTGCAGCCGGGCTGAGCGGCGCACGGCGGGGATCACCTCGGCGTTGAGGTAGGGCAGGGCCGAGAGATCACCCCAGAGCAGGCGGGCAAAGCTGGCGGCCTTGCCGCTCCACCAGTGCCAGCCGCTGATCTCCAGCAGGTAGGCCGGCAGGGTGGTGGGGAGAGGGTCGTCGAGTTCCGGGTCCAGGCCCGGTTGGTGGGTGTAGCGGTGGTGCCACTGGTGGTAGCGGCGGTAGGCGGTGGCGTTGTAGAAGCACAGCACCCCCAGGGCCCAGGCAGCGGCATCGTTGGCGGTGCGGCTTTTGAAGGCGGTGCGATGGCTGCACTCGTGCAGCCCGGCGAAGCAGGTGGCCAGGCCCACGCCGCACAGCAGCAACCCCAGCAGCCGCAGCACCAGCGGCCAGCCCTGCTGGCCCCACACCACCCCTCCGGCGCCAATGGTGAGCAGGTGGCTGGCCAGGCGCAGGGCGGCTGGACCGTCACGCAGCTGATTGAGGGCGGCCAGCTCGGCGCGGGGGATCAGGGACGAGCGGCCCTGGGCGGCCTTGCAGTTGGGGTTGGGGGTGGCGTTGGTGTTGGGGGTGGCGGCAGGGGCGTCCAACAAGGGCTGCGATCAGGTTGCTGCCATCCCACCAGTTGCCCCCCGCCCGCTTCAGTAGGCGATGCAACCGTTGCACGCACCCAGTGGGGGGAACCAGCCCCGGCTGGCGCTGCCAGACTTGTGGGCCGTGAGTGCCCCGCGCCATTGATGATCCCCAGCGACCCGCGCCGTCAGGCGATGGTGGACTCCCTGCGCCGTCGCTATCGCACGGCGGCGGACCGCAATGACGCCGACGCCAAGCAGGCCCTGTTCAAAGAAGCCGTGTACCTGGGCATTAAGCCGGAGGAATTCGCCGACCCGGACGGCCCTTGAGCGGCCCCTCTCCCCTGCTGCTGTTCAGCCTCTGGGGCTGGTCCGCCGACCTGGGCGCCGCGATCGACACGGCCCGCCGCCATGGCTTTGCCGGCATCGAGGCCAATCTCCAGCACCCGGCCCTGGCAGCTTTGTCACCGGCAGCAGCGGCCGATCAGCTGGCAGCGGCGGGTCAGGCCCTGGTGCTGGAGCTGGTCACCGGCGGCGATTACGTGCCCCGGCTTGACTGCACCCCCGCCCAGCACCTGGAGCAGCTGGAGCGCCAACTGCTGCGGGCTCCGGCCCTGGCACCGCTGCGGCTGACCGTGCTCACCGGCAGTGACAGCTGGCCCTGGCCGGTGCAGCGCGACTTCTGGCGGCGGGCCCTCGATCTGGCGGCGGCCTGCGGACTGCCGGTGAGCTTTGAAACCCACCGCTCCCGCAGCTTCTACAGCCCCTGGCTGATCGGCGCCTACCTGGCGGCCTTCCCCGCGTTGCGGCTCACCGCCGATCTCAGCCACTGGTGTGCGGTAGCCGAGCGGCTGATGACCCCCGAGCTGGAGCCGGTGCGAGCGATGGCGGCGCGGGTGGATCACATCCATGCCCGGGTGGGCCATGCCCAGGGGCCATCGGTGGGGCATCCGTTCGCGCCGGAGTGGGCCGAGGCGCTGGCGGCCCATCGCCGCTGCTGGCAGCTGTTCGCCCAGGCGCGCTCGACCGCCAGCCAGGGGCCGTTCACGATCACCCCGGAGTTCGGCCCCGATGGTTACCTGCCGCTGCTGCCCTTCACCCGGCAGCCGGTGGCCGATCTGCTGGAGATCAATGGGGCGATGGCAGCCTGGCTGCGGGAGCAGGTGGCGTGGTGAGCTGCTCGAGCGCCATCCAGCTCCTGTAGAGCGCCTGCCACTGCAGGATTCGTTGCTCCAGCCGGTGGGCCGGTCCGGGCGTCAGGCCACTGGCATAGCCCCGTTGGGCCGATTCCACCAGGCGCCGGTCCTCCTCGAGAAAGCGCTGCATCTCGGCCATCCAGCTGCCGCTGCTGCTGGCGAAGCACGGCGGCCCCAGCAACCACACGTCCATCAGGCACTGCCCCACGTCCGCCTGGGGCAGAAAGTTGATCAGCGCCAGCCGCTGGTCCGGCCAGAGCAACAGGTGGGTCCAGGGGGCCAGCCCGAAGGTGTGGAAGTTGCCCCCGTCGCCATGGGGCGTGGTGAGCAGGTTGCCGTGGGCGCTCACGCTGTGGCGGTAGTCGCGCACCGGCCCCTGCTCGCGGTGCAGGGTGGTGGGGTGGGCAATCGCCACGTGGTAGTCGTCGAGAGTGTTGTCGTGGGCGATCTTCCAGTTGCAGGCCAGGGACCGCCGCTGGCGGGCCAGCAGCTGTCGGGGCCGGAGAAACAGGTCGCCGGCCTCCGCCATCAGCACATCCAGCTGCTGCTCCAGCGGCAGCGGCTCGGCGGCCAGGGCCACCCAGATCAACGGGCCGAGCTGGCGGCAGGGCAGCTCCTGCAGGGGCCAGTCGCCGCGCTCGAAGGGCTCGAGAAAGTCCCCCTCCCGGGCCGCCGCCAACAGCTGGCCGTGCAGGTCGTAGGTCCAGCCGTGGTACGGGCACACCAGCCGGCGGCAGGGTTGGGCGGTGGGGCTCTCCGCCAGCAGGGCGACGCCGCGGTGGGGGCAGCGGTTGAGGAAGGCCCGCGGCGGTGAATCCGCCCCCTCGGCCCGGGTGAGCAGCAGCGGCACCCCCAGCAGCTCCAGTGCCAGGGCGTCGCCGCTGGCCAGGCTGCCGCAGGCGAGTGCGGCATGCCAGCAGCGGCGGGCGTAGTGGCTGTGCTCCCGCTCGGCCACCGCCTGATCGCCGTACACCCAGCTGGGCAGAAACCGGGGAGCAGGGCCCTGGGCTGGCATGGCTGAGCTCATGCAGTGAGGGCAGGATCCAGCCCGCGCAGGCACTGGGCCAGCTCCTCGCGCAAGTCGAGAAAGGCACGGGACACCCGCAGATGGGCCATGGCGGAGCGATCCAGATCCACGGCCACCGTGCGCACGATGCGGCCCGGCGACGGCGCCATGATGTGCACGGTGCCCGCCATCAACAGCGCCTCTTCCAGGTCGTGGGTGATTAGAAGCGCCGTGAGTCCGGTGCGCTGCCAGAGGCCGTGCAGGAAGTCCTGCATCGATTCACGGATCTGGATGTCGAGGGCGCCAAAGGGCTCGTCCAGCAGCAGCACCTTCGGTTCTGCCGCCAGGGCGCGGGCAATCGCCACCCGCTGCTGCATGCCGCCCGAGAGTTCCCGCGGCAGCCGCCGGGCGGCATCGGCCAGGCCCACCACCTCCAGGAAGTAGCCGGTGCGCTCGCGGATCTCCTGCCGTTTGAGGCCCTGCAGTTCCATGCCGAAGGCCACATTCTGGGCGGCTGAGAGCCAGGGATAGAGGCTGTACTTCTGGAACACCATGCCCCGGTCGGAGCCCGGGCCGGTGATCGGCTTGGCGTCGATGCTGATGCTGCCGGAACTGGGCCGATCGAGGCCGGCGATCAGCCGCATCACGGTGGATTTGCCTGAGCCGGAGCTGCCCACAAGGGCCACAAATTCACCGGAATGCAGGTCGAAGCTCACATCGCGCAGCACCTGCTTGCTGGTCTTGCCGTAGCCGAAGCTCTTGCAGACGTTCTGGATCTGGAGATGCATGGGCAGGGGGGTCAGTTGGCCCAGGCGCAGGACCTGCGCATCAGGGCGCGGAAGCCCAGATCGATGGCCAGACCGATCAGGCCGATCACGATCAGGCCCATGAAGATTTCGTCGGTGCGCAGAAAGCGCTGGGCCAGGCTGATGCGTTTGCCCAGCCCCTCGGTGGCGGCCACCAGTTCGGCCACGATCACCAGATTCCAGGCGGCGGCCATGTTGATCCGGTAGGCATCCAGCACCTGGGGAGCGATGAAGGGAGCCACCACCCGGGTGAGGATCGGCAAGCCCCGGCCCCCCAGGGTGAGCGCCGTTTCAATCAGTTCGCGGGGCACGAACTTCACCGCATCCATGATCATCAGTGTGTTGAAGAACAGGGTGCCGATGAAGATCAACATCACCTTCGGCAATTCATCCAGGCCGAAGTAAATGATCAGCAGGGGGATGAAGGCGGGTGCCGGCATGTAGCGGATCAGT
Source organism: Prochlorococcaceae cyanobacterium (assembly GCA_044238185.1). Taxonomy (GTDB): domain Bacteria; phylum Cyanobacteriota; class Cyanobacteriia; order PCC-6307; family Cyanobiaceae; genus NIES-981. Next base: position 66,525 of record JBIIDV010000003.1, read on the forward strand.
CCCATCAGGGGTTCCAGCAACCGGCAGATCACCGCATTGGTGCCCATGGCAATACCGAGCGGCAGGGCCACCCCGGCCGACATGGCAAAGCCGATGAACACCCGCTGGATGCTGGCCAGCGCGTCCTTGAGCAGCACACCGCTGGTCCACTGCTGCTGGCCGGCCTGCCATACCGCCTTGGGCGAGGGCAGAAACAGCTGGTTCACCCGGCCACCGGCCGTGGCGATGAACCAGAGCAGCAACACGCTGAGGATGCCCAGGGTGCCCAGGGCCCAGGGATGGCGGATCAGACGGGGCAACGCAGCCATGGCCGGCAGGATCAGGGTTGTTGGGCGTTGTCCACAAACCGGGAATCGAACAGCCTGCTCAGATCCGGTTTGCTGTTGGCCAGCCCCACCTCCACGAGGAAGGCGCTGATCTGATCGGCGGCATAGGGCAGCGAGGTCATGGTGTTGCCGGGCTGGAAGTTGGCCCGGTTCTCCGCCAGGCTGATGATCGTGGTGCCGGCGTCGTATTCCTTGAACTCCTGCTCCGACACCCCGGCCCGCTTCACCAGCACCGGCAGGGTGGCCGCCGGATCGCTCTGGATCAGCTGCAGGGTGGCGAACCAGGCGTTCACCACCTGCTGAATCGCTTCCGGGTTCTTGTCCACCACCTCGCGCCGGCACACCAGCAGATCGCTGATCGCTCCAGGGTGGTCAGCGGAAGTGGTGAGCACCTTGCTGCCCGGGCGTTTGAGGGCCTGGGTGGTGAAGGGGGCATACACGCCAGCCGCATCCACCTGACCGGCCACAAAGGCAGCAGCCGCAGCGCCTGTTTCCAGCGGCACAAAGGTGATCTCGGCGGCCTTCAGGCCGCCGTCCTTGAGCACCTTCAACAGCAGGTAGTGGTCGACGGTGCCCTCCTCCGCCGCCACCGACTTGCCCTTGAGATCGGCCACGCTGCTGATCGCACCGTCCACGATGATCTGGTCGTTGCCGGTGGAGTTGTCGTTCTGCAGCACCACCACCAGATCGGCGCCGCCTGCCACGGAACTGATCGTGTCGTTGAGGGTCTGGCTGTTGCAGTCCAGCTGGCCGGCATTGAGGGCGTTGATGCTGTCCAGATAGCCGTCAAACCACTGCATGTTGGCGTTCACCCCAGCCTTGGCGAACAGACCCTTGGCCTCCGTGACGGCCCAGGGAAACCAGCCCGGCCAGGCGCTGTAGCCGATGCGCAAGTTGCCAGGATCGGCTGCCGGCTGCTGACAGGCCGACAGCACGGTGCTGCCCAGGGCACCCACCATGGCCAGCACGGCAGTGCGCAGGCGGATGGTGCGGTTGGAACGAGAGGGTTTGGGGGACATGGCTACGTGCAGATGGATGGGGGGGGTACGGGACGTCTGGGGGTTCAGGCCAGGGCCAGCGCGGGTGCCTGGGCAGCGGACACCTCGGCGGCCTGCTGGCGCAGCCAGCCGTGCCACGGGTCCAGCCCTTCGCCGCTGCTGGCCGACACGCGAATCACGGCGCAGTGGGGATTGACCGCGCGGATGTGGGCCTCGATGCGCTCGATGTCCACAGGCAGGTAGGGGAGCAGGTCGGTCTTGGTGATCAGCACGCAGTGCGCTTCCCGGAACATCACCGGGTACTTGAGCGGTTTGTCGTCGCCCTCGGTGACGCTGAGCAGGGCCACCTTGCGGTGCTCACCCACCTCGAATTCGGCCGGGCACACCAGGTTGCCCACGTTTTCCACCCAGAGCAGATCGAGTGCGGCGGGGTCCAGGCGCTGGCGCAGCAGCTTCAGCCCGCCGCTCACCATCGCCGCATCGAGGTGGCAGGCGCGGCCTGTGGTGATCGGCACCACCGGCACCCCCACCGCCTCCAGCCGCTCGGCGTCGAGCAGGGTGGTCATGTCGCCCTCCAGCACCGCCATCTGCAGATCGGAGGCCAGTGCGGCCAGGCTGCGTTCCAGCAGGGAGGTCTTGCCGGCGCCCGGGCTGCTCATCACGTTGATGCACAGCAGCCGCCAGGCGTCAAAGTGCTCGCGGTTGTGTTCGGCCTGGTGCTGGTTGGCGGCCAGCAGGTTGAGGCCAAGGGTGTCTTCCAGGGGCATGTGCATGGCCGTTACACCGCTGAGGCGGTGGTGAATGGGGTTTGGGGTGCGGTGCCCGCGACGGGGCTGGCTGGGGCGTGGGGGTGTTCCGGGAGCAGGTAGTCGACCGAGCGGATGCGCAGCTCGCGGCCGCTCACGATCTCCTCCATCGGGTGGTGGCAGCAGGGGGAGCGGTAGGCCTGGTCGGGATCCGGGCTGTAGGTGCTGTTGCAGGCAAGGCAGCGCCCCACCAGCGGCACGGATTCGATCGCCAGCTCCGCTCCCTCCAGCCAGCTGCCGCGCACCGCTGCCTGCCAGGTGGTGGCCAGCTGGTCGGGCTCCACGCAGGTGAAGGTGCCCACCTGGAGATGCAGCCGATTCACCCGCGGCGTGTGCGGTGCATGCTGCTGGCGCCACTCCTGCATGGAAAGCACCAGGCATTTGGTCATGTCCACTTCATGCATGCCCCTATCTCCACGTCTGATCGACCTGCATGTTGCAGACGTCGCTGATCCAGCTCGGCCTGTTCTTGCGCGGCAGCTGGCCGCTCACCACCAGGTGGGCCATGGTGTCGCAGATCACGCGGCAGGCCATCAGCGAGGTCATGTCGCTGATGTCGTAGGGGGGGGAGACTTCCACCAGCTCCAGGCCGCACACCGGCACGTTGCGCACGATCAGCTCCAGCAGCTTGAGGGCTTCCCTCGGCAGCAGACCGCCCGGTTCGGGCCAGCCGGTGCCCGGTACGAAGCCGGCGTCGATGCAGTCGATGTCGAAGGAGATGTACACGCAGTCGGTGCCATCGGTGGCCCGCTCAATCGCGAACTGGGCGGCGGCCTCCAGACCCATCTCGCAGATGTCGGTGACCGTGAGCACGTTGGTGCCCCGCTCGCGGCACACCTTCACGCCTTCGCGCGGCACCTGCCAGCCGCCGATGCCAAGCTGCACAAGATTTTTGGCCGGCGCATTGGCCATGTTCGTGGCGTGGAACCACGGACAGGTGTGCATGCGCTCGTCGAGGTCGATCTCCTGGGTGTCGACGTGGCGGTCGAAGTGGATGATGCCCACTTTTTTGTCACCCAGGTGGCGGCAGACCCCGCGCACGGTGGGGAAGCCGATCGAATGGTCGCCGCCGAGAATGATCGGGAAGGCGCCGCTGGCGAACACGTGGGCGATGCCCTTGGAGATCTGGTCGAAGCTCTTCTCGTTGTTGGCCGGAATCGTGAAGATGTCACCCACATCGCAGAGCCTGATCTGCTCGCGCAGATCCACACCCATTTCGTAGTTGTAGGGCGTGTAAAGCGCGGAGATCCGGCGAATGCCCTGGGGGCCGAAGCGGGTGCCGGGCCGGTAGGTGGTGCCGCTGTCATGGGGCACGCCCACCACCGCCACATCGAATTCGCCGACGCGGTTCACGTCCTCGATGTAGGGCGCCTTCATGAAGGTGTTGATGCCCGCGTAGTGGGGCAGTTCTCCGCGCGAGAAGGTGGAGATGCGCCGGTCGACGATGCTCTCAGCGGCTTCCAGGCCGTAGCGGTGGCCCTGCTCCACCTCCTGCTGCCAGCCGGTGAGCGGCAGGCGGGCTTCCTTCTCCAGGGCCTCGGCACCTTGCTGGCCGCGCGGACGTTCGAACGCGCCTTCAGGGCCGGGGGACGCGCCGGTGGGATCGCTCATGGGGATGCACGGGGTTGGGTCTTGCGGTCTCCCGGGCTTTTGTCCCTCCGTGCAACCGGGCGAACCCGGTGAGCTTCTCTCGGACCAGACATCCCATCGCCATGCAAGGCACGAACGGTGGGATCGGAACCCTAGAAGCTGCTTCCGCCTGATCACATTCACCCCGGTGCGGAAGATGCGTTGTGGCGATGGCTACCAGCCCTGCTGGAAGCCACTGGCCTCAGCCGCAGCTTCGCCCTCTCTTTCCGGCCCTTCTCAAATTGGCCTCCGGCGTCTGCACCCTGAGGGAAGCGAGACCGCCTCCGGATGAAGGACGTCATGGATCAGCACGCCGTTCCGGACACCGTCGTGAGCCGTATGCGCGAGGTGCGCCGGGCGTTGCACCGCCACCCCGAGCTGGCCTTTCAGGAGGAGCGCACGGCGGCTCGGATCATGGCCGAGCTCGATGCCCTCGCCATTCCCTACGACTACGGGGGGGGGGGCAGCGGCGTGATCGGCCGGATCGAGCTGCAGCAGTCCACTACCACCGTTGCCCTGCGGGCCGATATGGACGCCCTGCCGGGGGAGGAGTCGACCCAGCTCTCCTTCGCCTCCAGGGAGCGGGGACGCATGCATGCCTGCGGCCACGACGCCCATGTGGCGATGGTGCTCGGCGCCGCCCATCTCCTGGTGGCCGCGCCGCCGGCGGTGGGGGTGCGGCTGGTGTTTCAGCCGGCCGAGGAGAAGGGCGGCGGAGCGCGCACCGTGATCGCCGCTGGCGCCCTGGAGGGGGTGAGCGCGATCTTCGGCGCCCATGTGACCCATCACTACCGGGTGGGGCAGATCATGGTGTCGGCTGGGGTGATCACCGCCCAGTCGGACAGCTTCCGGATCGACGTGCGCGGTCGGGGCGGCCATGGCGCCAGGCCCCATGAGGCCACCGACGCCGTGGTGATCGCCGGTTTTCTGATCACCGCCCTGCAGACCCTGGTGTCGCGGGAGATCGATCCCGTGCATCCCTCGGTGGTGACCATCGGCCAGGTGCAGGCGGGTTCAGCGCCGAACGTGATTGCCGAGACCGCCGTGCTGGAAGGCAGCATCCGCACCACCCTGCCCGCGGTGCGCAGGCAGCTCCATGCTGGCCTGCGGCGCATGGCCCGCGCCCTGGGCGATCTGCACAACGCCGAGCTGGAGGTGACGATCAAGCCCGGCTATCCGCCGGTGGTGAACACCGCCGCGGAAGCCCGCCTGGCCGAGCGCGCCGCCCGTCTTGTGGTGGGGGACGCCGGCCTGATGACGCTGGATCACCCCAGCATGGGCAGTGAGGATTTCGCCTACTACCTGCAGCGGATCCCCGGCTGCTACGTGCGTTTCGGGGCCCGGCCCGAGGGCAGTGCCTACGTGCCTCTGCACAGTCCGGCCTTCGACATCGACGAGGGGGTGCTGCCGGTGGGTGCCGCCTTCTTCGCGGCCGTGGTGCGCGAGGCGGAACGGGCGTCTGCGTCCTGAGCGCTGGGGATGGACTTCACGCCGTCAGCGGCCTTCTCCGTGGGCATGGAGCTGGAGCTGCAGCTGCTCGATCCCGCCACCCTCGACCTGGCCGATGCGGTGTTGCCCCTGCTCGAGACCTACAGCGACCACCGCTATGTGAAGCCGGAGTTCCTGCAGAACACGGTGGAGGTGGTGTCGCCGGTAGCGGCGAATCTCAGCGAGCTCGAGGCCGGCCTGCGGCCGCTGCTCGTGGATCTCCTCCAGCATGGGGACCAGCTGGGGCTGGGGGTGTGCGGCGCCGGTACCCATCCCTTCCATTGCAGACCGGCCACCTACACCCCTGGCGAGCGCTATCGGCTGATGGAGCGGAACTACGGCTGGCTGGGTCAGAACCAGGTGACCTTCGCCACCCATGTGCACCTGGGCATGCCGAACGGCGGGGAGGCGCTCACCGTGATGGCTGAGCTCAAGCCGTTTCTGCCGCTGCTGGTGGCGCTCTCCGCCAGCTCACCCTTCTGGCACGGCAGCGACACCGGCTTCGCGGCCTTCCGCCAGCGGGTGCTGGCCGCCTCGCGCACCTACGGCATCCCGCCCGATTTCCCAGACTGGCCTGCCTTCCAGCGCTTCTTCTCCGCCATGGCCCGGGCCGGTGTGCTGGGCTCGGTGCGGGACATCCACTGGGATCTGAGGCCCTCTCCCCACTTCGGCACACTCGAGGTGCGGGTGATGGATGCCCAGCCCACGCTGGCGGAAGCGCTGGCCCTGGCCGCCCTGCTGCGGGCGCTGGTGCGCTTCCTGCAGGCATCCCGCGGCTCCTGGACTCCGCCCGCCGCCCTGGCGCCCCAACCCTGGTGGATCCTCCGGGACAACTGCTTCAGCGCCTCGCGCGACGGGATCGAGGCCTCGCTGATCGCCAGCCAGGACGGTGATCGGATGCCCCTGAAGCGGCTCGCCGCCCTGGTGCTGGGCTGGGTGCGGCCCTGGGCCGCAGCCGATGAGCACCCCTGGCTGGATCGGCTCGAGGCCTCGATCACCGCGGGGCTCCCCTATGTCCGCCAGCGTCTGCTGTTGCGGCGCGGAGACAGTGTCCAGGGGGTGGTGGCGGCCCTGGCAGGGGAGTTCCGGGCCGACCTGGCCTGAGCGCCGGACGGGAGGGGCTGGATCAAGCCGGCGCGTGGGCGTCGAAGAAGGCCAGCTCCAGCTCCATCGCCCGCCGGTAGGTGTCATCAAGCGGGGTGCCGGCAGTGGCCAGGCGATTCAACAGCCCCTCCAGCTGCTGGGTGAGCTGCTCGAAGCCCGGGTCGGCGTAGGTGTTGATCCAGTCGGCGTAGGCGTGCTCTGGCTGGCCCACCTGGGCCCGCAGCTGCTGCCCCAGCCAGGCGTAGAGGCGCAGGCAGGGGGTCATGGCCGCGCAGATCAGCCCTGGATCGCCGGCCTTGGCGGTGGACAGCAGGAATGCGGTGTAGGCCGTGGTGGCCGGCAGGGGGGTGGTGGCTTCCAGGTTGATGGCCCAGCGCTGCGCGTAGCCGGCGTGCAGGTCTAGTTCCGCCAGCACCCCCTGCAGCAGGCCATTGAAGGCGATCAGGCTGGCCCGATCCGGGCTGTGGGCGATGGCCAGGGCATAGGCCCGGGCGAAGCTTTCCAGGAAGCTGGCGTCCTGGGCCACGTAGCCGGCAAACACGTCGGCTGGCAGGTTGCCTTGGGCCAGCCCCTGAACGAAGGAGTGCTCCAGGCAGCGCTGGGCCAGGGCACTGTTGGCGTCCCAGAGCTGCTGGGCCAGTGAGGCAGAGGCAGGGCTGGGGATGGCGGGCTCACGGCTCATGGTGGCTGGTCTGCTCAGGGCTGCATCGTCTTGCATCGGGCTGGAGGGCCTCCACCTCCTGGATGTCGCGCGATGGGCCGAGGAAGACTCCCTGGCCCAGGTGTACGCCCATGGCCAGGAGCTTCTGGCGGGTTTCCTGGTCGCCCACGAATTCGGCAACCACGATGGTGCCGAGGCCCTTGGCAAGCTTCACCAGTGCCTCAATGATCAGACAGTCGGTGGGGTCGTTGTCGGTGCCAAGGCCTCGCACGTATTCGCCGTCGATTTTGAGCACATCAACGCGCAGATGTTTGAGATAGAAGAAGCTTCCGAACGCTGCGCCGAAGTCATCGAGCGCCAGTCGACAGCCGAGCTTGACCAGGCTCTGTTTGAACTGGCGCGCGCATTCCAGATTGGCCATCGCCACCGTTTCGCTGAGTTCAAAGAGCAGCAGGTGTCGGGGAAAGCTGGTTGTGGCCAGTTTGTCCTGCAGGAAGGTGATGAATCGCTTGCCTTGGAGTGAAGTGCCACTGAGGTTCACCCCGAGGGCCAGTCGACCTGCGGGGTCCATCTGCTCCAGCAATTGAATGGCCCGACTCGTGACCCATTCGTCAATGGAGATGGCCATGCCAAAGCGTTCGGCCGTGTAGAGGAACACCTCTGGGGGAATCAGAATTCCCCCCGGTGCCCGCAACCGGATCAGCAGCTCGTAGAACGCCACATCGTCGGTGAGGAGATTGATCACCGGTTTGGCATGCAGCACAAAGCCGTTGTTGTCGAGGGCATCACGGATCCGCTCTGACCACAGCAGCCGGGCATGAACCTTTTCGTGCAGGCCGCTGTCGCTGTGAAACACCTGCACGCGACCACGGCCGGATTCCTTCACCTGGTACAGGGCTAGATCGGCGTTGATCAACACGTCGTCGGCACATTGGCCGTCGTTGCTCAGGAAGCCCGCCACCCCACAGCTGGCGGCAACGTTCATGCCTTGGCCGGCGCCGTCAACCACCACCCCTCGCAAGGCTGTGAGAATCGACTCGGCATGGCCAGTCGCCTCGCTAAGGGTTGATTCGGGCAAAATAATTGCAAATTCATCACCCCCGAGCCTTGCCACCACATCGGTTTCCCGTGAGTTTGCGACCAGGGCCGTGGCCACGGCGATGATCAGGGCGTCGCCGGCGGCGTGGCCAAATTGGTCGTTGATGCTCTTGAAGTGATCGAGGTCCAGCATCAGCACGGCACCGCCACCCCCGTGTCGGCGTACATAGGCGAGCTGGCGGTCGACCTCGATGCGGAAGCGTCGCTGGTTGTAGAGAGACGTGAGCGGATCGTGGTCGGCAAAGTACTCGAGCTGACCCAGGAAATGTTTGCGCTCGGAGATGTCTTGCAGCTGCACGATCAAGGGCCTCCCCAGGCCGGAGGTGTTGACCCTGGCTGGCGCAAGTGTCATCAGCCCCCAGGTGCGATGGCCATCCGCATGCTCGAAGCGTTTCTCGAAAGAGCAGGTGTGACTTTCTCCATTGATCAATCGGGCGACCTGGTCTTCACCGATGGCGACATCGTCGCGGTGCACCAATTCAGCGAAGGCAAGGCCAGCCAAGGAGTCTTGGCTTCTGCCGGTGAAATAGGCCATGGCGCCATTGGCGGAATGGATCGTTCCCAGGCCTCCCCGCTCTCCACTGGCCTCCACGAAGACCATGGGAATCCCTGCGTCACTAAAGGCGCTCTCGCCGAGTTCCAGGGTCATCGGCGGCTGCGCGGTGGGCTGGGCCAGGCAGATCCCAGACAGCCATCCTGGCGACGGATTCAGGTGCTGGTTGAGCCAGGCTTCAAACCATGGCCTGCGGTTGCACCCAGCGGTCGAACTCCTCGACGCTGAGTTCACCGAGCACCAGGGCCGCCTCCCTGAGACTCAGCTGGTGCTGGTGGGCGTGCTTGGCGATGGCGCAGGCGCGGTCGTAGCCGATCGCCGGCGTGAGAGCGGTGACCAGCATCAGGCTCTGGTCGAGCAGGGTGGCAATCCGGCTTTCATCGGCCTGCAGGCCTGCGATGCAGTGCTCGCGGAAGCTGGTGCAGGCTCCGATGAGCAGCGCGATGCTCTCCAGCAGGTTGTGGGCGATCAGGGGCTTGAACACGTTGAGCTCGAAGTTCCCCTGGCTGGCGGCCATCTGCACGGCGGTGTTGTTGCCCATCACCTGCACGGCCACCATCGTGAGGCTCTCGCACTGGGTGGGGTTCACCTTGCCCGGCATGATCGAGCTGCCGGGCTCGTTTTCGGGCAGCACCAGCTCGCCCAGGCCGCAGCGGGGGCCGCTGGCCAGCCAGCGGATGTCGTTGGCGATCTTCATTAGCGAGCCCGCCAGCACCGTGAGGGCACCGTGGGCCGCCGCCAGGGGTTCATGGCCGGCCAGGGCCTGGAACTTGTTGGGGGCTGAGGTGAACGGCAGGCCGAGGCGCTCGGCCAGCCGGGCCGCCACCGCCTCGCCGTAGCCAGCCGGGGCGTTGAGGCCCGTGCCCACGGCCGTGCCGCCGATCGCCAGTTGCTCCACCTGGGGCAGGGAGGCGTGCAGGCTCTCGAGTCCCAGCTCGAGCTGGGCCGCGTAGCCGCTGAACTCCTGGCCCAGGCTCAGGGGCACCGCGTCCTGCAGGTGGGTGCGGCCGATCTTGATGATGGCCTTGAAGGTTTCGGCCTTGGTGGCGAGGGCGTTGCGCAGGGCCTCCACCGCCGGAATCAGCCGCCGCTGCAGCTCGATCGCCACGGCGATGTGCAGGGCTGCGGGGAAGGTGTCGTTGCTCGACTGGCTGAGGTTCACATGGTCGTTGGGATGCACCGGGCTCTTGCTGCCCAGCACCCCGCCCGAGGCCGCGATCGCCCGGTTGGCGATCACCTCATTCACGTTCATGTTGGTCTGGGTGCCGGAGCCCGTCTGCCACACCTTGAGCGGAAATTCAGCATCGAGCTGGCCGCTGGCCACCTCGTCGGCAGCGGCCACGATCAGGGCGGTGAGTTCGGGGCTGAGCTTGCCCTTGGCCTGGTTCACCTCGGCGCAGGCCGCCTTGAGCTGGCCGAAGGCGTGCACCACCGGCAGTGGCATGGCCTGGCCGAAGGGGAAGTGGTGGAGGGAGCGCTGGGTCTGGGCGCCCCAGAGGTGCTCCGCAGGCACGGCGATGGCACCCATTGCATCGGATTCCTGGCGGGTAGCGCCCTCGCCACCGCCCTGGGCCATCCCTCGGTCGCTCATTGGCGCACCATCTCGGCGTTGAGCTCGTTGATGCTCACGGTGGTGCTGCGGCGAAATTCTTCCGGGATGGTGATGCCGGTGGCCCGGCTCACGGCGTCGTTGATGGTGTCCAGGCCCACCTGTCCCTCGGCGTCGAGCAGCACCTTGCCGTCGGGGTTGAACACCACCAGCTGGGGGATGCGGCCATGCCAGTAGTGGGCCGGATCCGTGGGGCCCCGATCAGGCCGGTTCTGGAGCGGGTCGGTGACCAGGGGGATCAACTCGATGCTGTTGCCCCACAGCCGCTGCAGCTCCGACACCACCGGCGCGAACTGTTTGCTGGAGGCGTCGTCGTCGAGGTAATACACCACCACCGCCGACCGGTGCTCCGCCAGGGCCTGTTCCAGGCTGCTGCGCGGAGGCACCAGGGAGCCGTTGCCGGCGTAGAGGGCATAGATGTTGCCGTCGTAGTTGTTGTTGGTGAGCGAGGCCTGGGCGATGGCCGGGGCCAGAACCACCAAGCTGAACAGCAGTCCCAGCACGGCCAGGGGGCGGATCACCAGGGGCCGGATCAGCCCAACAAGTTGCTGGCCGGCGACCCGGCATGCGGCGGCGTGGCTGCGGTTCACCCTGGACGGTTCGATTGGGGCCATTGTGGCGGCTGGCCGCTCAGGAGCGGCCCAGACTGCGGCCCATTCCCTGGAGGATGCCCTTGCCCACCAGGCCGATGGCCCGGCCCAACACCTGGGTGAGGATCACCACCAGCAGGTCTCCGGCTCCCCTGATGAACTGGCGCACTTGGGGGGCCAGGGCATCGCGGGCTTCCAGCGAGAGGGTAACCAGCTGCTGCAACCAGCCCAGCCGGCGCAGTTCCTGATCCCTGGGCTCCAGCAGATGGCGGGAGGCGATTGCCCCGCCCTCGAGGCAGAGCAGCTGGCGGCGGCTTTCATACAGGGCGATGGGCCGACTGAACCAACTCAGCCAGCGCTGCTGGGCGTTGAGTTGGTTGCGCAGGCGCTCCAGGTTGCGGGTGGCAAGCAACTCGGGGCGCAAGAGGTAGCGGCGCAGCTCCGGCCAGTCGCCGCAGCACGCCAGCACGTCGGCGGCCAGCAGTTCGGCGTTGCGCAGCAGCCAGTTGGCCACCAGCCTCTCCAGGTGCAGCACCGCCCGCGGTTCATCCGGCGGCAGCAGCTGACCATCCACCAGCAGTGGTCTGGCCATCACCAGGGTGGCCAGCATCGCCTGGGCGTCCGGCAGTTCCGGGTCGTCGATGCTGAGGTCGCTGGCCTTCACCAGCGAGGAGGCCACAGGCTGCAGCCGGCCCTCGAGGGGCAACTGCACGTAGGGGCTGGCCATGGTGAGAAGGGCCTGCTCGCGCAGCCTTGGCTGCAGCACTTGCCAGCGCTGCTGCAGGAGCAGAGCGCCATCGCCAGGGGTCTCGGCCAGTTCCTCGGCCAGCTGCTGGCGGACGGCATCCAGCTGGGCCAACAGGGCGATCAGCAGGTCGATGCGCCGGTCGCCGTTGAGGCCTTCCAGGGCGAGCAGCTGGCCGCTGCGGTTGGCCAGGCCGGCCTCGATGGCCGTGCTGAGCCGCTGATGCACCGCCTGCCACACCCCACTGGCGTTGCGTTGCTGCAGGGTGAGGCTGGTGCTGCTCAAGGCAGGGCCGGTGGGCGGCCTGGCGGCGCTGCTGGCGGCCCACTGGCTGGAGCCGAGGGGTTCGCTCCAGGCCAGGCTCAGCGGTCCCCACAGCCAGAGCAGAAAGCGGCGTGCCATGGCCATCTCCCGCAGCCGGCCCTCCAGCATCAGCCGGGCCAGGGGGTGAAGGGTGGGGCGGCCGAGCAGCAGACGGCAGCCGCTGCTGGCGATATCCAGTTGCTGCAGGCCACTCAGCAGCAGGGCCTGGCCGAGGGTGGCTGGTCTTACCTGGGCCTCGGCCTGCGCTCCTGGCTGGTTGCTGGCGGCATCCTGGGCGGCAGGCTGGAGTTCCACCACCCGACCGCCACGCAACAGGGTGTCCAGGGCGCTGGTCACCTGCGCCGCATCGGGGGCTTCCAGGAGGCCTTCGCTGGCCAGCAGCAGCAGATCGGCCGGGGCCAGCCCATGGCCTTCGCCCAGCACCAGCAGCAGGGGAGCCGGCTGCCAGCGCTCGCGCAGCAGGGTGACTTCCCGCTGCAGGGTTCCCAGGGGCACGCCGGCGCTGGGCGCCCACACCACCAGAGCGGGCGAGCCCAGCAAAGCCTCAGCGCTGCTCACCACGGTGAGATCAGTGCGCGCCGATTCGATCCAGCGGCTCAGTCCCGCAGCCCTGAGCGGCTCAGCCAGAAGCAGCAGCTGGGAGGACAAGTCAGTGGGCATGATGGCTGGCCCAAGGTACCGACCTCAGCAAGGGCGACGCCGCCGGCCCGAGAGGTGCAACGTGTACGACTCGATGGTGAAACCCGTGTGGGCCTCGATCTGGCGGAGCAGCTCGGGCGGCAGTTCCACATCGAGATCCTGGATTGCTCCGGACTCCACACAGGTGAGGTGACTGTGGGGATCACTGCGATAGCCATAGAGCCGGCCACTGGCGCGGTCGAGGCACTCGATCACGCCGGCTGATTGCAGGGCTTCCAGGTTCTGATAGACGGAGGTGTGGCCGATGTTGCGGCCCAGGTTGTTCAGCTTCTCGAAGATGTCGCGGGCGCTGAGGTGACTTTTCTCGCTCCAGAGCAGATCGAGCACCATGCGCCGTTGGCGGCTCAGGCGCATGCCGAGATCCCGGCAGCGTCGGTACACCTCGTCGACGGAGGCGCAGCTGGGGAGTTCAGGCTTGCGCCCGGGTGGGGGGAGTGGGGTGACACCGGCATCGCGAGGGCCGGTTGACAGGGCGACGGCGCTCACGCGACACACCGGAAGGGCTGATCCATCTGTTATAAGCCAGTCCGCAATCGTTCCGCGTTAGGCGATCTCCCCGCTGGGGAGATCCACGACCGCGTCCTGCCAGCGGCCCGGACCGATCGCCTGCAGGGCTTCCGCCAGGTCGACCCGCCCATCGTAGAGCGCCCGGCCCACGATCACGCCGCTCACCCCCAGCTGCTGGAGCGGCAGCAGGGCCAGCAGATGCTCCAGGGTGCCGATGCCCCCGGAGGCGATCACCGGCACCGCGCTGGCTGCCGCCATCGCCCGCAGGGCGTCCAGATTGGGGCCCGCCAGGGTGCCGTCGGTGGCGATGTCGGTGCTGATGATCGCGGCGATGCCGCAGGCCGAGAGCTGGCGGGCCAACGCCGTGGCCTCGATGCTGCTCGTTTCCAGCCAGCCGCGGGTGGCCACCTTGCCGTCGCGGGCATCGATGCCCACCACGATCCGCCCGGGATGGCGGCTGGCCAGCTGCTCCACCAGCTCGGGTTGCTCCAGCGCCACCGTGCCCAGAATCACCCGCTCCAGCCCGCAGGCCAGCAGCTCCTCGGCCCGCTCGGCGCTGCGCACGCCACCGCCCAGCTGCACCGGGATGCTGAGGGCGGCGGTGATCGCCTTGATGGCGGCGTCGTTCACCGGCTCGCCGCTGCGGGCACCGTCCAGGTCGACCAGGTGCAGCCGCTCGGCCCCCTGCTCTTGCCAGCTGAGGGCCTGGGCCACCGGGTCATCGCTGAAGCGGGTGACCTGGTCGTAGTCGCCCTGGTGGAGGCGCACGCACTGGCCGTCGAGCAGGTCGATGGCGGGGATGATCTGCATGGGCGGCGGCAGGGGATGCCAGCCAGGCTGCCAGAGCTGGCGGTCGGCCAGTTCGGCCAGGGGCAGCACCAGCCGAAAGCTGCCATCGAGCACGGCGGCCAGCTCCACCGCCCGCTGCCGGCCCCGGCCCCGCTCGCCCACCAGGCGGAAGTGGCGGAACCCGCCGCTGCGGGCCAGGGCGGCGGGTTGGGCGGTGTAGGCCGGGCTGGGGCGCATCACGGTGGGTCACTGGGCGGCCATCCTGGGGCGGTTGCCTTCCTGCCGCGTCCCCCCGTGCTGTTCCTGCTGGAACTCGGACCGGCCCTGGTGCTGGGGCTGCTGCTCGGTCGGCGCTGGCCCCAGCTGCCAGCCCGCCTGGCTCCGCCCCTGGTGAACTGGGGCGTGCCCTTCAGCCTCACCGGCCTGCTGTTGCGTGCGGGCGTGGACTGGCGTTACGGCCAGGTGGCCCTGCTGGCCCTGGTGGCGGTGGCCCTCGGCCTGCTGCTGGTGCGCGGCTGCTTTCGCGGACCCCATGAGCAACTGGCCGCCGTGGTGGGCAACACCGCCTATTTCGGCATTCCGGCGACCCTGGCCCTGCTGCCCCCCCAGGCGGTGGGCTATGCGATCAGCTACGACCTGGCCGCCACCCTGTTCACCTGGTGTCTGGGGCCCTTGCTGCTGGCGGGGGAGCGTCTGCAGCCCCAGCCACTGCTGCGGGCCCTGGCTGCCAGTCCAGCCAGTCGGGGGCTGGTGGCCGCCACGCTGCTCCAAGTCACCCCCTGGAGCGGCGTGCTCGCCGGCTGGCTGTGGTGGCCGGCGCGCGTGGTGGTGCTGCTGTCGTTGCTGCTGGTGGGCATGCGCCTGGCCCAACGCACCGCCATCCAGCTGCCGCGGCGCCTCTGGCCGGTGTTGGCGGTGAAGTTGCTGGTGTTCCCGCTGGCCCTCCTCGGCCTCTGCCTGCTGCTGGCGCGCACCCCCATGGCCCTGCCACCGTTGGCGATGGCCGCTGTGGTGCTGCAGGCAGCGGCCCCCACGGCCGTGGCAGTGCTGCTGCTGGCCGAGGCCACGCCCCAGCGCCCGGCGGCCATGGCGCAGGCCGCCGCCGGCCTGGTGATGGTCAGCACCCTGCTGGCCCTGCTCACGGTGCCCCTCTGGGCCCGGCTGCTGGCAAGCCTGGGCCTGCATGGCCAGTGAGGCCTGCCCAGACCACCAGAATGCCCCCGGTTTCTCGGCCCGGCTGCGGGCAACGGCATGGACATCCTGGTGATGGGCGGCACGCGCTTTGTGGGCAAACCCCTGGTGGAGCGCCTGCAGGCGGCCGGCCATGCCCTCACCCTGTTCACCCGCGGCAACAAGCCGGCGCCGGCGGGGGTGGAGCACCTGGTGGGCGACCGCAGCACGGCCGATGGCCTGCAGCAGCTGGAGGGCCGCCGCTTCGACGTGATCGTGGACAGCTCCGGCCGCACGCTCGACGACTCCCGCGCCGTGGTGGAGCGCACCGGCGCCCCCAGCCATCGGTTTGTTTACGTGAGCTCAGCCGGGGTGTATGCCGACAGTGAGCTTTGGCCCCTCGACGAGGACAGCCCCACCGATCCGGCCAGCCGCCACGCCGGCAAGGCCGACACCGAGGCCTGGCTGCGCAGCGAGGGGATTCCCTTCACCAGCTTCCGGCCTACCTACATCGTGGGGCCCGGGAACTACAACCCGGTGGAGAGCTGGTTCTTCGATCGGATCGTGCACGGCCGGCCGGTGCCCCTGCCCGGTGATGGCAGCACCATCACCCAGCTGGGCCACGTGAGCGATCTGGCTGCCGCCATGGCCCGCTGCATCGAGGTGGACGCCGCCGCCAACCGCATCTACAACTGCACGGGCCGCCAGGGCGTGACCTTCCGGGGGCTGGTG
Source organism: Prochlorococcaceae cyanobacterium (assembly GCA_044238185.1). Classification (GTDB taxonomy): domain Bacteria; phylum Cyanobacteriota; class Cyanobacteriia; order PCC-6307; family Cyanobiaceae; genus NIES-981. The sequence goes on from JBIIDV010000003.1 coordinate 82,353, forward strand.
CAGGCGGCAGCCCGGGCGGCAGGCAAGGACCCGGCAGCGGTGGAGATCCGCAGCTTCGATCCCGCCGGGCTCGACAAGAAGGCCCGCAAGGCATTCCCCCTGCGCCTGGCCCACTTCCTCACCGACATCACCCGGGTGCGGCGCGAGCTGGCCTGGGAGCCTGCTTTTGATCTGGAGGCCACCCTGGCCGACAGCTACACCAACGACTACGCCCTGCGCCTGCCCACCAGCCCGGATTTCAGCGCCGATGCGGCCTTGATCGGCTAACCCCCAGCGCAGCCATCGCCCGCGCCGAGCAGCGTCTGCACCTGCGCGGCGGCGGCCAGGCCGGCCTCGATCGCCCCCTCGAAGTACCCCGGCCAGCGGCTGGCCACTTCGGTGCCGGCCCACACCACCCGCTGGTGGGGCTGCTGCCAGATCCGCCCGTAGCTGGTCCAGGCGCCGGGGGTGAGGAAGCTGGTGAAGGCCCCGCCACTCCAGGGCTCCCCGTTCCAGTTGTGCAGCACCAGCTCGAGGGGCTCGGCCGCCGCCGGCCCCCACCAGGCCTGCAGATCGGCCAGCACCGCCTGGCGCCGCTCGCGCTCCGGCAGCCCCTGCCAGCGCACGGCCCGCTCGCCGGCGATGAAGCCGGCCAGCACCCCCGGCCCCCCCGGCGGCGAGCTGTCCACCGTGAGCTCCAGGGTGGGCAGGTTGCCGATGCCCAGCCCGTTGAGCCCGCCCTCCCGCCAGAACGGCCGCGGGTAGAGCGCCAGCACCTTCACCATCGAGCCCATCGGCGAGCGCTGCAGCAGGCCGCTCCACTCCGGCGGCAGGGCGGGGTCGTAGTGGATGGCCTGGCGCAGGGGCGGCGGGATGGCCACCACCGCCGTTCCCGCCTCGATCACGCTGCCGTCCGTGCAGCCCACCGCCACCCTGCCGTTCTGTTGGTGGATTGACACCACGGGCGCGGCCAGCTGGATCAGCCCGGCCAGCTCGGCGGCCAAGCGCTCGGCCACCTGGGCGATCCCCCCCTCCACCAGCCAGGCCTCCGGCGTCTCGTGCTGGGGGGCCACGGCCTGGGTCCAGGCCAGGTGCAGGATCGAGCTCTCATGCGGTTCGAAGCCGCCGGAGCCGCCCATGCGGGTGAGCCAGGCCAGGGGGTAGCCCGCCAGCTCGCCGGCTCCCTGGTGCTCCAGCCACTGGGCCACGCTGGTGCGGTCGAGGGCGTGGGCGCCGGGGGTGGCCCAGGGGGCCTGGGGCGGCACCTGCTCCACCAGCTGCCGGAAGCGGCTTTGCACCACCAGGGCCTGATCCAGCTCGGCCGGTGGCAGATCCAGCTCGGCCGGCCGGAAGAACAGCAGGCTGGCGGCGAAGTCGTGCTCCACGCCCGCGCGCTGCGGTACGCCGTTCCAGCGGAACAGGCCGTCGCCGTCATAGAAGGTGGGGTAGCGGCGCAGGCCGAACTCCTCCAGCAGCGCCAGCAGCCGGTGGTGGCTGGCGCCGACCCATTGGCCGCCCAGATCCACTGAGATGCCGGCGGCAGTGGCCCGGCGCTGCATCCGTCCACCGAGGCGGTCACGGGCCTCCAGCAGCCCCACCCGCAGGCCCGCGTGGCGCAATGCCCGGGCACAGACCAGGCCGGACAAGCCGGCTCCCACCACCACGGTGTCCAGCGCCCCGGACAGGGTGGTGCCACTCCGGGTCGTGGTGGACATCGGCATCTGGGGAGGCTTGCTATAGAACGGCGCCACTGCGCAGCGTTCGTTTCATTGGAGTCTGTCTCGTCCACCACTCCTGGCACCGAGGCTGCCGGCGTGATTGCGCTCGAGAACCTGAGCCGCCGCTATGGCGACCACGTGGCCCTGGAGAACCTCAATCTCGCGGTGGGCGCCGGCGAGTTCTTCTCCCTGCTCGGCCCCTCGGGCTGTGGCAAAACCACCACCTTGCGACTGATCGCCGGTTTCGACCGCCCGGATCGGGGCCGGGTGCTGCTGCAGGGGCGGGATCTCACCCAGGCGCCACCCCACCGCCGGCCGGTGAACCTGGTGTTTCAGAACTACGCCTTGTTCCCCCATCTCAGCGTGTGGGACAACGTGGCCTTCGGGCCCCGCTCCCAGCGGCTGCCGGAGGCCGACGTTCGACGACGGGTGGGGGAGGTGCTGGAGGTGGTGCGGCTGGCGGACCTGGCCCGCCGCCGCCCCCACCAGCTCTCAGGCGGGCAGCAGCAGCGGGTGGCCCTGGCGCGGGCGCTGGTGAATGCCCCGGCCGCCCTGTTGCTTGACGAGCCGTTGGCGGCCCTCGATCCCGATCTGCGCCGCACGATGCGCGCCGAGCTCCAGCGCATCCAGCGCCAGGTGGGCATCACCTTTGTGCTGGTGACCCACGATCGCGAGGAGGCCCTCAGCCTCAGCGACCGGCTGGCCGTACTTCACGACGGACGACTGGAGCAGGTGGGCACGCCACGGGAGCTCTACGACAGCCCGCGCAGCGCCGTGGTGGCCACCTTTCTGGGGGCCGCCAACCTGCTCAGCGATGGCGCCGGCGCCGGGGTGCGGCTGCTGCGACCGGAGCGCCTGCGCCTGCGCTCCAGCGCCCCGGCCGAGGGGGAGCGGGGACTGCGGGCCCGGGTGCGGGAGCTGGTGTTCCAGGGCGCCACGGTGGAGGTGAGGCTGTGCACGGACCGCGACCAGGCGCTGGTGGCCATCGACACCGCAGCGGATGTGCCCAACAATCTGCTGGTCGGCACCGAGCTCTGGTGCTGCTGGAATCCTGCCGACAGCCACCTGCTGGAGGAGCCGGCATGACCAGTCCAATCGATGGATCAGGGCCCCGGATCAGTCCGCGGGGACGACGGCGTTTTCTGCGCCAGCTGGGCCTGGCCGCCGCAGGCACCCTGGTGACCCCACCGCTGCTGCAGGCCTGCCGGGGTGGGGGCGGTGGAGCTGACGCCCCGGATGCTGGCGCCGAGCTGGTGATCTCCACGTTCCCGCTCTACATCGACGGGGATGAGCCCGGCGCACCGGGCAGCGTGGCCCGCTTCCGCACCGCCACCGGCATCCAGCTGCGCTACCTGGAGGACATCAGCGACGCCCGCCAGTTCTTCGCCCGCATCCAGCCCCAGCTGGCCAGCGGCAGGACGATCAGCCAGGACCTGCTGGTGCTGCCCTCCTGGATGGCGGAGCGGCTGATCGGTCTCGGCTGGCTCGATCCACTCCCCTTGGCTCAGGTGCCCAACGCCGCCAACCTGATCCGCTCCCTGCGCAATCCCTCCTGGGATCCCCAGGGGCGTTTCAGCCTGCCCTGGCAGTCGGGTATCGCCGGCATCGCCTACAACATCAAGGCCACCGGCCGTGAACTCAGCAGCGTCGATGACCTGTTCGATCCGGCGCTCAAGGGCCGGGTGTCGGCCCTGCTGGAGATGCGCGACACGATGGGCCTGCTGATGCTGGCCGACGGCAAGGACATCAGCCGGCCCAGCTGGGAGGCGGCCCAGCCCTCCTTCGATCGGCTGGAGCAGGCTCGCCGCGACGGACAGATCCGCCGCTTCACCGGCAACGACTACCAGAACGACCTGCTCTCGGGCAACCTGGCGGCCTGCATCGGCTGGTCAGGGGATGTGGCCCAGCTGGCGCTGGAGGAGCCCGACCTGCGCTTCCTGGTGCCCGAGAGCGGCGGCGTGCTCTGGGCCGACGTGATGCTGATGCCCAAGGGTGCCCGCCACCAGGAGGCGGTGGCCCGCTGGCTCAACTGGGTCTACGACCCTGTGGAGGCGGCCCGCATCGCCGCTGCCGTGCAGTACATCTCGCCGGTGGAGGGGGTGCGCGAGATCCTGGCCCAGGACCCCGCCACCGCGGCGCTGGCGCGCAGCCCGCTGATGTTCCCGGATGCCGGGATGCAGTCGCGCTTAACGGTGTTCGGCCCCTTGAGCGAGACGGAGGAGACCCGCTGGGAGGAGCGCTTTGCCCGCATCACCGAAGGCTGAATCCGGCCGTCGGGCCCGTCGCTGGTGGCCCTGGGCGCTGCTGGCGCCTGGCCTGGTCTGGCTGATTGGCCTCTACCTGCTGCCCCTGCTGGCCCTGGTACCGCTGTCGCTCTCCGAGCCGGTGAGCCGCTTCGGCCTGGACACCGTGTTCCGCTGGCGGCTGGCCAACTACGGGGAGGTGCTTGGCGCCTATGGGCCGATCCTGCTGCGCTCGTTCGGTTTCGCCCTGGTGTCCACGGCCCTGGGGCTGCTGCTGGCCTACCCGCTGGCCTATGGGATCCGCTTCCGAGGCGGCCGTTGGCAGCCCCTGTTGATCGGGCTGGTGGTGCTGCCCTCGCTCACCTCCTATCTGGTGCGGGCCATCGGCTGGACCAGCCTGCTGGGCGACAGCGGGCCCGTGCTGGGCCTGATCACCGCCCTTGGCCTCACCGACCTGGGCAATGGGCTGGGGCTGTTGCGCGATGGCCGCCTGCTGAACACCCCCACCGCGGTGGTGCTGGGACTGACCAGCAACCAGCTGCCGTTCCTGGTCCTGCCGCTGGTGGTGGCGCTGCAGAGGATCGATCGTCGCCTGCTGGAGGCCGCCGCCGATCTGCATGCCGGTGCCCTGCGGCGCTTCCGGCTGGTGGTGTGGCCGCTGTCCCGGCCTGGGCTGGCCTCGGCCCTGCTGCTCAGCCTGATCCCGGCGGCCGGGGATGTGGTGAACCCCCTGTTTCTGGGGGGGCCGAACGAGCGGATGGTGGGCAACACGATCGAGAACCTGCTGCTGGTGCAGCTGCAGGCACCCCGGGCGGCCGCCCTGGCCCTGGTGCTGATGGCGCTGATCAGCCTGGCGCTGGTGCTGCAGCTGCGCAGCGGCGGCCTCGACGACCTGGCCCTGCCATGAACCGCATTGGTGGCTGGCTGCTGGGCTTGGCAAGCGTGCTGGCCTTCGCCCTGCTCTACGCGCCGATCGTGGTGACGGTGCTCTTCAGCTTCAATGCCCCCCGGGGGCGTTTCAACCTGGTGTGGCAGGGGTTCACCCTGGCCAACTGGCGCCAGCCGCTGGCCGATGCCGCCCTCACCCAGGCCTTTCTCGCCAGCCTGGCGCTGGCCCTGGCGGCGGCGGTGCTGGCGGTGCTGCTGGGCGGCCTGATGGCCCTGGCCCTGGGCCGGGTGCGCCTGCGGGGCGGCCGGGCGATCGCCCTGCTGCTGGCCCTGCCGCTCACCAATCCGGAGATCGTGCTGGCCACGGCCCTGCTCAACCTGTTCGTGGATCTCAACCTGCCGCGGGGACCGCTCACCCTGCTGCTCTCCCACAGCCTGTTCTGTCTGAGCTATGCGGCCCTCACCTTGAAGGCGCGGCTGGCGGGATTCGATCCGAGCCTGGAGCTGGCAGCCCAGGATCTCGGTGCCCCTCCCCTGGCGGCCTTCCGGCGCGTCACCCTGCCGCTGCTGGTGCCAGGCCTCCTGGCCGCGGGCCTGCTCAGCTTCTCCCTGTCGTTCGACGACTACGTGATCAGCAGCTTCACCGCTGGCGAGACCGTGACCCTGCCGCTCTATCTGGCTGGAGCGTTTCAGCGGGAGATCTCGCCCCAGATCCAGGTGCTCTCCACGCTGGTGCTGCTGGTGAGCGGGGTGCTGCTCACCCTGGCCACACCCCTCAGCCCCGCGGCTGGCCGGCGGGACTAGATCTGGGTCGCTGGATCTGGCCTTCGATTCGCCAGTGCCAGCTGGCGGATGATCAGGGTCTCCAGCACTGGAGCGATGTCGAGCAGCTCGCGGAAGTGGCGCCGCTGGAAGGTGAGCCAACGGCAGCCCCCGGTTGCGGCGCTGAGCTCCGTCCGATCGATGCCGGGGCTGGTGCCGAGTCCCAGCAGATAGTCGACCAGCCCGATGAAGGTGATCGGCGCCGCGGCACTCTGGGCGGCCCTCAAGTCTTCACCGTTCCGCCGCCGGCAGCTCCCGGCCAGCAGCAGGGCCACCGCATCGGCCTCCAGCGTGAACAGCTGCCCCTCTCCAGCCTGATCCAGCTGGCTGAGCCGGGGGAACTGCAGCAATACCCGGGGCTCCAGGCTGGCGAGCAGGGCAACGCCGGTGGGCGTTGCAGCCAGCTCCACCCACATCCCCAGACCCCGGGATGGTTGCTGGGCCACCAGCGCGCGGGCCCACTCCTGGCTGGCTGGATCGCTGTCGTCGCCGCAGAGGGACTGCAGCACTGTGTTTCGATCGGGCAGCTGCGCGAACGCCAGCGGTTCGGGTTGCCCAGCGTCCAACCACGCGCCCAGGGCCAGGGTGGTGGCGTCCTCGCTGGCCAGGAAGGTGATCACCTGCGCCGAGAGGGCCCCGTAGAGCGACAGGCTGGCCGGATCGGGACGGGCCAACGTGCCTGCCAGCAGACCCTGCTGTTCCAGTTCCACCAGGGGCGGCAGCAGACCGGCGATGCGCCGGTCCAGGCTGAGCAGCAGCGGCAGCAACAGCGGTTCCTGGTGGCTGGCCAGCTCCAGGCATCGCCGTTCGGCCAGGTGGTTGCGCACGGCCGCGCGCAGATGGTCCAGCTGGCGGCTGCCCCGGCTGGCGCCAGGGGCGTACTCCGCCTGCAGCTCCTCCCAGCTGGCCGGATCCAGGCCGCTCTCCCGGCGAATCTGCTCCAGCCGCTGCCGTGCGGAGCTGGACAGGGTGTCGCTGGCGAGGGTGGAGTGGCCGCTCAGTCTCAGCAGATCCTCGATCTCCTCATGGGCGGCACGCAGGCGCAGGTCGAGGCCGGTGAGCTCCATGGCACTGAGTTGGTCCAGGAGAGGGTCCTCCACGCAGAGCACCTCCAGAGCGGCTTGATGGTCGTCGGTGCTGAGGCCGAGGCTGGTGCGCAGCTCCTCCAGCTTGAGCAGCGAGGAGTGGCGATCGAGTCGCCCCTGATGGAGCAGATCGCCGAGTACGGAGCGGTACAGCGAACGGCGTTCCGACTGGGCCTGCACCGGCAGGGCCTTGGCCAGCACGAACACCTCCCCGGCGCTGAGATCCTCGAGCCGGCGACCGGCCAGCAGGCCCTGGAGCTGGGCTCCGAGTTTGGCCAGCTGGCGGCGCAGGCTGGTGCTGGTGTTCTCCCGTTCGTAGAGGCCCTGGTCCCGGTGCCAGCCCCGATGCAGCCACACCGCGCTCAGGCCCATCACCAGGGTGATGAACAGGGCATCACCCCGGCTGCCGCCGATGCCGAACGGACTGCCCTTGAACTGGAAGTAGGTGTTGACGGCGATGAAGGTGGTGAGCAGGCGGGTCTGGTGGATGGCCCGTGCCCGGCTATCCCTGCGGCCGGTGCGGGTATGGCGTCTCTCCAGCCACCGCTCCAGGGCCTGGAACAGCTGCTGGGAGAGCACGGTGGCGGCGGTGAGCAGGAGCGGGATCGCCACCAATCGGGGCAGCTGCGGCCAGCCGGCCGGCAGGAAGGGCTCCAGGGCCAGGCTGGCCAGCCGGTTGTCGTAGACGAACAGACGGCTCTTGAGGTAGTCCACCGTCAGGCCGGCCGGTGCCGTGGCCTGGATCAGCAGAAAGAAGCCCAGGATCAGGCCCGGGTAGGAATACCAGGCCCAGTTCAGGCCGCGTTTGCCCTGCAGGTTCTGCCAGTAGGTGCGTTCGGCGTCGATGTCCAGGCAGGGTCTGCTGCAGGCCACACAGGTGCTCACATCGGCCTCGCCGGGTTGGCTGGCCACCGTGCGACACATCGACTGGGTGGTGCGGGTGGGGCTGTCGAGGTGGGCGCTGGAGCCGATCACTCCCCGGGGGCCCGTGAGCACCTGCTGGGCCGTGCCGAACGGGCAGAGATAGTGGCACCAGGCCTTGCCGGAGTAGGCCCAGCCGCTCACCACCGCCGCCAGCAGCGCGGCAGTGGTAAGCAGGGCGAAGGCCAGGGCACTGCTGTTCACGATCAGGATCCGCAGGCAGAGGCCGGCGATCAGCAGGCTCCACTGCAGCTGCACGTGGTGGCGACCGAGCCAGGAGTTCTCCTCCACGGCCACCAACTGGGGCTTGCCGTTGCGCCCCGGCACCGTGCGCTGCCATCCCAGTGCCCGCGGCAGTTGCGACACAAACGAGAGCGGACAGATGCGGCGCCAGAGCTCGTGGCTCAGCACCACGCACACCAGCACCAGGGGCAGGCCCAGGTTCCAGAACAGATCAGTGCTCAGCCCATCGCCGCAGATGGGGGTGGAGGTGCAGATCTCCGGCCTCCGGCCGTCGCGGCTGATCGGCAATAACGGCAGGGCGATCAGGGCGAGCCAGCCCAGCAGCAGGGCCCAGCGGCCAAGCCGTGCCTGCCGTTCCGGCCAGGTGTTGAACAGGTTCATCAGGAGCGGTGCGGCAGCGTGGTGTTCGGGCCCAGATAGCCCCAGGCCGAGCTGAGGGCCAGCAGCAGCGACGGCCAGAACAGCCACCAACCCAGCTGCTGCAGGGTGGATGGGAGGCCGCCCTGACCAAGGGCGGCGCCCCAGGTCGCGGGCCAGAGCAGCAGCAGCAGGCTGGCGAACTGCAGCACGGTCTTGGCCTTGCCGGCGCGCGAGGCAGGGCCACCACCGCTGGCCCCACTGCGCCAGCCGGAGATCAGCAGTTCGCGGGCCAGCAGCAGCCATACCGCCCAGAGCGGCAGCTGCTGGGGCCAGGCCGGCTGGGCGGCCAGCCAGAGCAGGGGGGCAGCGATCAGGATCTTGTCGGTGAGGGGATCCAGGCGCGCGCCCCATGCCGAGCCGCCGCCGGCGCGCCGGGCCAGCACCCCATCGGCCCAGTCGCTCACCCCCCCCACCAGCAGCAGCCACCAGGCCAGGCCTGCCTGGCCGTTGCTGAGGGCCAGGATCAGCGGCAGGCCGAGCAGGGCCCGCCCGGCGGTGAGCCCATCGGCCAGGCGGCGCAGGGGACCAGGGGACCGGCTCACGGCAGGGGGCCCAGCTGGGCATCGAGGCCGTAGGGCTCGGCGTCGGCAGGATCGCTGATGCCCAGCTCCTCGCGCCATTGGCGCACGGGCTTCTCCCAGCCCTCCTCCCACTTCACCGCCGCCAGGCACCGGGCCCGGCGGGCGATGGCGTGGCCGTGGGCCTGGGCGGCGCTTAGCAGGGGGAACCGTTCGAGCTGAAAGCGGAATGACGCCAGCTGGCCGGCACTGGTGAGCAGCACGTAGCCGGGGAAGCCGATCTGGGCGGCGGTGATCGCCAGCACGCCGTTCTCACCGGCGGTCTCGGTGCCGAAGCCGGCCACCACGTGGTGGATGTCGTGGGTGGTGGCAATGCGCTGGGTGAGCCAGCGGTCGTCTGTGCTCACATCGCGGGGTCGGAAGAACTCGGGGTCGTAGCCCAGGGAGAGGATCAGGTCGGCATAGCGGCGCCCGAGGCTGCCGGGGGGCAGCTGGCGCAGGCTGTCGATGTCCGGCTGCAGGGGCGGGTAGCGCTGGCTGAGCATCTCCGCGCCGCCCGGCACGGCCTTGAACCGTTCCACGCTGGCGGCCAGCTGGGGGCTGCCTAGAAAGTTGTCGATCAGGTCGGCGATGCTGCTGAGTTCGCCGCCGCTGCGGCCCACGGCCGCCAGCAGGCGCAGGTTGTTGGCGGCGCGCAGGGCCTCCTGAAAACGGCTCATCAGCTGCAGGTGGGATGGTTGCAGTCTGCTGGGAGTGGCCTGGCCCTGCAGCGCGGCGAGCCCGCGGCCTCAGAATGCGGGCAGCCAACCGACTCCCCCGTGGTGCAGCAGCCCGTTTCCGCCGTGATGACCACCCCGGTGCTGAGCGTGAACCAGGATTCGCCACTGCAGGAGGCGGTGATGCTGATGAGCGAGCACCACATCAGCGGCCTGCCCGTGCTCGATGCCGGTGGGGCCCTGGTAGGCGAATTGAGCGAGCAGGACCTGATGGTGCGCGAGAGCGGCTTCCAGCCCGGCCCCTACGTGATGCTGCTCGATGCGGTGATCTACCTGCGCAATCCCCTCAATTGGGACAAGGAGGTGCACCAGGTGCTGGGCAGCACGGTGGGCGATGTGATGAACCGCCGCACCCACACCTGCGGGGCCGACCTGCCCCTGCCGGCGGCGGCCCGCCAGCTGCACGAGGGCGGCACCCAGCGCCTGTTCGTGCTCGATGGCGACGGCAAGCTCGCCGGTGTGCTCACCCGCGGCGATGTGGTGCGGGCCCTGGCGGCCGCTGACGCCTGAGGGGGGCGGCTGTGAACGTCGACCCAACCATCACTGCAGTGGTTGCTGATCCGTTGCCCTCCTGGCGGCCCGGTGCCGTGAAGGAGGCGCTGCTGGCCTTCGTGGCGTCGGTGACCAGCGAGGGCTCCCCGGCATTTGTGCCCGAGCCGGAGCGGGTGGCCGTGTTCGACAACGACGGCACGCTCTGGCCGGAGCAGCCGCTGCCCTTTCAGGCCGCCTTCGCCTTCGATGAACTGAAGGGCGCGCTGCAGCGCCAGCCCGCCCTGGCGGAGGATCCGATGGTGCAGGCGGCCCTGGCTGGCGACCTTCCTGCCCTGATGGCCGGTGAGCATGTCGAGGGCCTGCTGCGGGTGATGGCCGTGAGCCACGCCGGCATGACCACCGAGGCATTTGCCGCGGCGGTGGAGGCCTGGCTGGGCTCAGCTCGCCATCCCCGTTTCGATCGCCCCTTCGACGCCCTCACCTACGCGCCGATGCAGGAGGTGCTGGGGCTGCTGCGCGCCCACGGCTTTCGCAGTTTCATCGTGTCCGGCGGCGGCGCCGACTTCATGCGGGTATGGGTGGAGCGGGTGTATGGCATCCCTCCCGAGCGGGTGGTGGGCTCCACCGGCCGCACCAGCTTCGAACTGCGCGAGAGCGGGCCGGTGTTGCTCAAATCGCTCGACACCCTCGTCGTGAACGACGGCGCCGGCAAGCCGGCGGGCATTCACCAGTTCATCGGCCGCCGGCCGCTGATGGCCTTCGGCAACAGCGACGGCGACCTGGCGATGCTGCAGTACACCACGATCCACAACCCGCGCCCGAGCTTCGGCCTGATCGTGCACCACACCGACGCCGAGCGCGAATACGCCTACGACGCCGAAACCAGCAGCACCGGCAAGCTGGTGCGGGCCCTGCAGCAGGCCCCCGAGCGAGGCTGGCAGGTGGTGGACATGCGGCGCGACTGGCTGCGGGTGTTTGCTTAGGCGGCCAGCACAGCCCCTTCCGCCAGCAGCCACTGGCGCTCGTGGCGGGGCAGGGGCATGCCGCCGGTGAGGGCGCCGAAGGCGGGCAGGGCCAGGCGTTCGCTGCGCGGGCAGTAGCTGAAGCAGGGCAGGCGCAGGCGGTCGCCGTTGCCGCCCAGCAGGGCCACCGGATGCAGGTGGCCGCAGAGATTGAGATGCCCGTCGCGCGCTTCCGGCTCGTGGCTGAGCCACCACGGGCCCACGGCCTGGCTGGGTTCCTGGGCCAGGCCGGCGATCCAGCTGCCGCGCTCGTGGTTGCCGCCGATCAGCCGCAGCGGGCAGCCGAGCAGCTCCGGCAGGGCCGCCAGCTTGGCCCGCAGCTCGGCGGTGAGCCCCAGGGGGCCGTGGATCAGGTCGCCCAGCACGATCACCTGCTCGGGTTGGCACATGGCCGCCAGTGCCAGCAGGGCGTTGAGGGTGGCGGCGTCGCCGTCGGAGGGCAGGGGGATGCCCTGGGCCTGGAAGCTCTCCGCCTTGCCCAGGTGCAGGTCGGCGACCAGCAGCACCCGCCGCAGCGGATCCCACACCGCCCGCTGCGCCAGCAGCTCCAGGGTCTCGCCGCCCCAGGCGAATGGCGCCCTGCACTCAGGTGGTGGCGTCACCGGCTGCCCATTGCCCGCTGGTAGGCGGGGCTGGCCTGGGCCCTGGTGATCGCTGCCTGCACCCCCGGCCAGGGCTCCAGATCGATCTGGGGAAAGAAGATCGGCAGGTAGGCCAGGTAGGCCTGCACGGCGCAGTCGGCCGCGCCCCACTGCTCGCCCACCAGCGGCTGGCCAGTGGCCAGCAGGCCATCGAGCACGCCCATCAGGCGCGGGAACTCCCGCTCCCGGTTGCTGGGCACGAACAGCGCCACCGCCAGGGTGGCATTGGCGAACAGCAGCCACTGGGCCACCTTGGCTCGCCGCACCGCCGCCTGCTCCGGCGGCCCGCTGAATTCGCCGCCGTCGTGCTCGGCCAGGTGCAGCAGGATCGCGCCGCTCTCGAACAGCCGCAGGGGCCCGCCGGCCGGATCCGTGAAGCGGTCGTCCTCCAGGGCCGGCAGCTTGGCGAAGGGGTTGATGGCCATGAAGGCCGGTTCTCTGTGCTCGCCTGCCTCCATGTCGAGCTGGCGCCAGCTGTAGGCGATGCCCTTCTCCTCCAGGTACCAGCGGGGCATCGAGGCGCGGCTGCGGGCGCCGCCGTAGAGGGTGAGGGCCATGGCGAAGGATGCTGCACAGGGCAGAGCAGGTGCCCAGCCTATGGAGGGGCGAGGTTGGAGCCCTTGCATGCCAGGGTGATGCAGATGCTGATGCTGTGTCGTGATGATGATGTTGTGGCATGGCGCCTGATCCCCAGGCCTGCCTGCTGAAGCTGGCGCCCCACCTGCTGGGCCGCTCCCGCCGGGGCGTGGTGGGCAGCAGCCGCTACGCCGACCGCCTGCGGGAGGCCGTGCGCACGGCCGCCGCCGATCCCCAGGCCGGGCCGGTGCTGATCAGCGGCGAGCCTGGCCTGGAGAAGGACAACATCGCCGCCCTGATCCATTTCGGCAGCCCCCGCCGGCGGCGGCTGATGGTCCGCATCGATGCCGCCACCCTGGGCGATGACGGAGCCCCCCTGTTCGGCATCGCCTCCAGCGGCGGGGCCGGTTCGCTGATCGACTGCCTCGGCGACGGTGCCCTGCTTGTCGACAACCTCGATCGGGCCGATCCCGCCCTGCTGCCCCAGCTGCTGGAGCTGGCCCGAAGCGGTTGCTGGCGGGCGCCCGGTGAGGGCAGCCCGCAGCGGCAGTTCAGCGGCCGCCTGTTTTTCAGCACCGAGTCGGCCCTGCCCCCGGCCGACGGTTGCTGCACCCTGATCCGCGTGCCGCCTCTGCGGGTGCGCCGCCAGGACCTGGGCGAGTGGCTGCGCTACGGCATTCGCCAGCAGGCGCCGAAGCTGGGCTGGCAGCGGCCGCCGGCGGTGGGGGAGGCGGTGGTGAAGCGGCTGCAGAACCACGACTTCCCCGGCAACATCCGCGAGCTCAACACGTTGGTGGAGCGGGCCCTGCGCCAGGCCGCCGCCCACCATCCGGCCCAGCTGCCCGAGGACGTGTTCTGGACCGGCAACCGCGCCAGCCGTCTGCGCTTCGACCTGTTCCGCTGGCGCCCACGCCTGCGCCAGTGGCTGCGGGCTCCCCAGCTCTGGAATCTGGTGCTGTTCGGCCTGGTGAGCTGGCTGTTCGTGCTGGTGAACCTCTGGCTGTGGCTGGGGCCCCAGGACCGGGCCCATAACGGTGCCCTCACCCTGTTCTGGGCCTGGTGGTGGCCCCTGATCCTGCTGGCCTACCCCCTGGTGGGACGGGCCTGGTGCGCGGTGTGTCCGTTCATGGTGTGGGGCACGATCAGCCAGCGCCTCGCCGGCGCCCTGGGCTGGCGGCCGCGCAGCTGGCCGCGGGGCGACAGCGACCGCTGGGCGGCCCCCGCCCTGGCCGGGGGCTTCGCGGCGATCCTGCTCTGGGAGGAGGTGTGGAATCTGGAGAACTCCGCCTGGCTGAGCAGCTGCCTGCTGCTGCTGATCACCGCCGGTGCGGTGGTGGGGTCGCTGCTGTTCGAGAAGCGCTTCTGGTGCCGCTACCTCTGCCCGGTGGGCGGCATGAACGGGCTGTTCGCCAAGCTGGCGATAACCGAGCTGCGGGCCCAGGCCGGCACCTGCAGCGGCAGCTGCAGCAGCTACGCCTGCTTCAAGGGCGGCCCGGCCGAAGGGGAGGGGCTGGCCACCGCCGGCTGCCCCCTGGGCACCCATCCGGCCCACCTGGCCGACAACCGCAATTGCGTGCTCTGCTTCACCTGCGTGGCGGCCTGTCCGCACCGCTCCGTGCAGCTGCGCCTGCGGCCCCCGGCTGCCGACCTGCAGCGCGAGATGGATCCCCCCGCCGGGGAGGCGGGGCTGATTTTGGTGCTGGCCGGTGGCATCTGTCTGCACCAGTGGCAGCGGCTGCTGGGTTGGCTGCCCCTGGCGCCCGCCAGCCTGCAGGCCGGGCCGCTGCTGCCGCGCCTGGCCTTTGGCCTCCTGGCCCTGGCCCTGCCGGCCCTGGGCTGGCTGGCGCTGCGCCGGCTGCAGCGCGTGCCCTTCACCCTGCTCTACGCCTTGCTGCCGCTGCTTTGGGCCCTGCTGCTGGCGCGCCATCTGCCGCTGGGCATGGGCGAGGCCGGCCTGGTGCTGCCCGCCAGCTTCGGGGTGTCAACCCTGCCCCACTGGCAGGCCGACCCCCATGTGCTCGCCTTCTGCCAGAGCGCCGCCGCGCTGGTGGGGGTGCTGGGTAGCGCCCTGCTCATCCCCCGTTTCCTGCCGGCGGGGGTGGGCCGCTGGGGTGGGCTGCTGCTGGCCGTGGGGCTGGCTGCGGCCGGCCGCTGGCTGGTGGCCGCCTGAGCCGGGCATTGCAGAGGCGAGAATTGCAGCTCACACCATCTCTTGCTGTCGATGACGATCGCCCTGTTGGTTGCCCTGGCCGGTTCGCTGGGCTTGATGGCCTTCATCGTGAAGCGCCTCGAGAACTCCTGAGCCGCTCTCCCCAGCTATGACCCTGATCGACAGCGTGTATGTGGGGGAGCTGCGCTGCCGCTCCAGCCACCAGCCCTCGGGCTCGGCGCTGGATACCGACGCCCCCACCGACAACCAGGGCAAGGGCGAGCGCTTCTCCCCCACCGATCTGGTGGCCACGGCCCTGAGCACCTGCATGCTCACGATCATGGGCATCGTGGCCGAGCGCCATGGCTGGAGCCTGGAGGGCTGCACGGCCCGGGTGGAGAAAACCATGACCAGCGAGCCGCCCCGCCGCATCGCCCTGCTCACGGTGTGGCTCAGCCTCCCTGAGGGCTTGGACGACCGGCAGCGGGCCGTGCTTCAGCGGGCTGCCGAGGCCTGCCCGGTGAAGCGCAGCCTGGAGGGCGCCGTGCCGATGCAGGTGCACTGGAGTTGATGGAATTGGTTTGGTGCTGATGACCCTTTGGAGCTGATTTGAGCTGAACCGATGAGCACGTTTCTGGTAACCGGTGCTAACCGGGGCATCGGCTTGGAGTACTGCCGCCAGCTGCAGGCCCGCGGCGATCAGCTGATTGCGGTGTGCCGCTCGGCCTCGCCCGAGCTGGAGGCCCTGGGGGTGCGCATCGAGGCGGGCATCGACCTCGCCAGCGCGGCCGCCATCGCCGAGCTGGTGGCGCGGCTGGACGGCCTGCCGCTGGACGGGCTGATCCTCAACGCGGGCATCCTGCAGTCGATGGGCCTGGAGGATCTTGATGCCGAGGGCATCCGCCGCCAGTTCGACGTGAATGCCCTGGCGCCGTTGCTGCTGGTGCGGGCCCTGCTGGAGCAGTTGCCCCGCGGCGCGAAGCTGGCGCTGATGACCAGCCGCATGGGCTCGATCGACGACAACAGCTCCGGCGGCTCCTACGGCTACCGGATGTCGAAGGTGGCGCTGAACATCGCCGGCAAGTCGCTGGCGATCGACCTGCAGCCGCGCGGGATCGCCGTGGCGATCCTGCATCCCGGCCTGGTGCGCACCCGCATGATCAATTTCAACCCCGCCGGCATCAGCCCCGAGGAGAGTGTGCGGGGCCTGCTGGCGCGGATCGATGGGCTCACGCTGGCCAACTCCGGCACCTTCTGGCATGCCAACGGCCAGGTGCTGCCCTGGTAGGGCTGCTCAGAGCGCTTCCGCCCGGCTGGCTTCGGCGATCAGCCGCTGCACCCGCTCCAGCACCGATTCGTTGCTCATCCGGTTGTTGAGCCGCTCCACCAGCAGGGGGAAGGCCAGGGGGCCTGGCCGGAGGGTGCGCTCCAGCAGCCAGCGGCTGGCCGCCAGCCGCTCCAGGGCGGCCTGCAGGCGCGGCAGCTCCAGCTGCTCTTCGATCACCTCGCGGCGGGCCTGCTCCAGCAGCAGGTGATCGGGTTCGTGCTTCTGGAACACGTCGAACAGCAGGGCCGCGCTGATCTGCAGCTGACCGCCGCTCTTGCTCTGGCCGGGCATGGCCTGGGTGATCAGGCCGCTCACCTGGGCGATGGCGCGGAAGCGGCGCCGGCAGAGCTCCGAGAGGTTCACCGCCTGCTCCAGGTCGGCGGCCAGGTGGTCGCTGTTGAGCAGGTCGTCGCCGTGCAGCTCCAGCAGCTCATCGAAGGGATAACCCTTGGGGGCCAGCAGCTCGAAGCCGTAGTCGTTCACCGACACGGTGACCGTGCTGGGGCGGTGGCGGGCCAGGCGCCAGGCCCAGAGGAAGCCGATGCCCTCGTGCACGAAGCGCCCCTCGAAGGGGAAGGCGAACAGGTGGCTGCCCTCGCGGCTGCGGCAGAGCTCCACCAGAAACTCCCCCTCGCGCGGCAGGCGCGAGAGATCGATCTGGCGGCGCAGCAGGGGCTCGAGGGCGCGCAGTTCGGGGGTGTCGAGCCCGATGCCGTGATCGGTTCCCCCGGCCAGGGCCCGGGCGCAGCGATCCACCTCGGCGCGGAGGTGCTGGCTGAGTAGATCCGAAAGGGCCATCTGGCCGCCAGCCCAGGCCGGCACGGTGGAGCTCTTCTTCGTGGTGGCCTTCACCTGGGCGGTCATCTCTCGCAGGCGCACGAATTCCAGCTGGCGGCCGGCGAAGAAGAACACATCTCCCGGTTTGAGCCGGCCGATGAAGGCCTCCTCCACGTGGCCGATCACGGCGCCGCGCACAAAGCGCACCGTGACGGAGCGGTCGGCGGTGATCGTGCCGATGTTGAAGCGGTGCAGGCGGGCGATGGCCTTGTCGACCACCCGGTAGACATCCCCCTCGCGCACCAGCTTGCGGTAGCGGGGATAAGCCCCGAGGCAGCGGCCGCCGTGCTCCAGAAAATCGAGGCACCACTGCCACTGGCTCTTGCTCAGCTCCCGGAAGCTCCAGGCCGTGCGCACCGCCGCCAGCGCCTGCTCCGGTTCAAAGCCCGGCCCGCAGGCCAGGCTGGTGAGGTGCTGCAGCAGCACATCCAGGGCCAGCCGGGGCGGCCGGCGGGTCTCCACCAAGCCTTCGGCCAGGCCCCGGCGGATGGCGCTCACCTCCAGCAGCTCCAGGGCATTGGTGGGCATGAACAGCACCTGTGATGTGCCGCCCGGGCTGTGGGCGCTGCGGCCGGCCCGCTGCAGCAGCCGGGCCAGGTTTTTGGCCGAGCCGATCTGCACCACCCGCTCCACCGGCTGGAAATCCACCCCCAGATCCAGGGAGCTGGTGCACACCACCCAGCGCAGCTCGCCCGCCTTCACGCCCGCCTCGATCGCTTCGCGCTCGCTGCGGTCGATGGCGCTGTGGTGCAACGCCAGGGCCCCCTCCATCTCCGGGCAGGCGAAGCGCAGGCATTGATGCCAGCGCTCCGCCTGGTTGCGGGTGTTGGTGAACAGCAGGGTGCTCACCGCCGGATCCAGCCCCGCCACCAGCTCCTCGTACATGCGCAGGCCGAGGTGGCCGCCCCAGGGGAAGCCGTCGATCGAATCGGGCAGCAGGCTGCGGATTGCCGTGGCCCGCTGAATGTTGGCGGTGACGATCCGGGGCTGAGGCCCCCCTGCCTGCGCTGGCTCCAGGCCCACCGCCGCCCGGGCGGCCTCCTCCAGGTTGCCGATGGTGGCGCTGATCGCCCAGGTGCACAGGTTTGGCCGCAACTGGCGCAGCCAGCTGAGGCAGAGCTCGGCCTGCACGCCGCGCTTGCTGCCCATCAGCTCGTGCCACTCGTCGAGCACCACCGCCTGCAGCGCCCCGAACAGCTCAGGAGCCTTGGCATTGGCCAGCAGCAGGCTGAGGGATTCGGGGGTGGTGATCAGGATCTGGGGCGGGGAGCGCAGCTGCTTGGTGCGCTCGTGGCTGCTGGTGTCGCCGTTGCGGATCGCCAGCCGCAGCGGCCAGCCCATCGCCTCGATCGGCGCCTGGATCGCCAGGGCCAGGTCGCGGCTGAGGGCCCGCAGGGGGGTGAGGTAGAGCAGGCGCAGGCCAGGGGGCGACGTGCCGGGACTGCCTGGGCTCCATCCGGCCTCAGCCAGCAGCTCGGC
>JBIIDV010000023.1:0-33552 GCA_044238185.1 Prochlorococcaceae cyanobacterium
ACTTCATCGAGGTGGTGAGCACCGCCGGGCTGCCCTGGAACTTCTCAAAGGCGAAGCGCGGGATCTTGGTGACCACGTAGTCGATCGTGGGCTCGAAGCAGGCCGGCGTGGCGCCGGTGATGTCGTTCACGATCTCATCGAGCGTGTAGCCCACCGCCAGCCGGGCGGCGATCTTGGCGATCGGGAAGCCGGTGGCCTTCGACGCCAGCGCCGAGGAGCGGCTCACCCGCGGGTTCATCTCGATCACCACCACATCGCCATTGGCGGGGTTGATCGCGAACTGGATGTTGCTGCCGCCGGTGTCGACGCCGATCTCGCGGATGATGGCGATCGCCTGATCGCGCAGGCGCTGGTATTCCCGGTCGGTGAGGGTCTGGGCCGGGGCGACGGTGATCGAGTCGCCGGTGTGCACCCCCATTGGATCGAGGTTCTCGATCGAGCACACGATCACCACGTTGTCGGCCTTGTCGCGCATCACCTCCAGCTCGAATTCCTTCCAACCCAGCAGCGACTGCTCGATCAGGATCTGGCTCACGGGGCTGGCTTCCAGGCCGCTCTTGCAGATCGCCTCGAATTCCTCGGGGTTGTAGGCAATGCCGCCGCCGCTGCCGCCCAGGGTGAAGGCGGGGCGGATGATGCGCGGGTAGCTGCCGATGACCTCGCCCACGGCCATCGCCGCGGCCATCGAGTTGGCGATGCCAGAGGGGCACACGGCAACGCCGATGCGCTCCATCGCCTCCTTGAACAACAGCCGGTCTTCCGCCTTCTGGATCGCCGCCAGGTCGGCGCCGATCAGCTCCACCCCGTGCTTCGCCAGGGTGCCGTTTTCGGCCAGGGCGACTGCAAGGTTGAGGGCGGTCTGGCCGCCCATGGTGGGCAGCAGGGCATCAGGCTGCTCGATCTCGATCACCCGGGCCACCACCTCGGGGGTGAGCGGCTCGATGTACGTGCGATCCGCCATGTCCGGATCGGTCATGATCGAGGCGGGGTTGCTGTTCACCAGCACCACCTCGTAGCCCTCGGCCCGCAGCGCCTTGCAGGCTTGGGTACCGGAATAATCGAACTCACAGGCCTGGCCGATCACGATTGGCCCCGACCCCAGCAGCAGGATGCGACGCAGGTCCGTGCGGCGGGGCATGGGCGAGGGCTGCAGGCCAAACCCGACAAGCCTCTCACGGGGGATGGCTAACCTGTGATTTGACGAGAGCCCCCAGTCCATGAGTGAACTCCAGCGCCTCAAGGGGCTGCTGCCACCTGAAATGCAGAGCTGGGTGTTCGTGGAAGCCGCGGCCTCGATCGATCCACCCCTGATCGCCATTGAGGAGATCGGCAGGGATGAGATCGAGATCCAGGTGGATCTGGAGACGTGGGATGCCCTGGCGATCGACCACCGCAATCTGCTCTTCTGGCATGAGGTGGGCCGGATCCAGAACGATGCCGTCCCCCGCGACGGCTGGGAGATGGCGGCCCTGGCAATCGGCCTGGGCGGCGCCATTGGCGAACTCTGGGTGCAGGACGGCCTGCTGCTGCTGATGGCCCTGGGGCTGTCGGGCTTCGCCGGCTACCGCCTCTATCTCAAGAACAATGCCGAGAAGCGTCTGGCCGACGCCATCGCCGCCGATGAACGGGCGATCGATCTGGCCTGCCGCTTCGGTTACACCCTGCCCAATGCCTACAAGAGCCTGGGCGGAGCCCTCAAGGACCAGGCGGAGCAGACCCGCAAAAAGAAGAAACGTTCCTTCTACGACGACCGCCTGGAAGCGCTGCGCAAGAGTGCAGGCAAGGCCCGGGCCGAAATGGCCCAGCAACAGGGCTCCCGCCAGTCCGTCACCAGTGAGAACGTCTATGGCTGATGCCCCCCTGGGCACCGCTGCTGCCACCGATCCCCCCACGCCCCCAGGCAGTCCCCAGCCGAGCTCCCGCCCCGCGGACCCCGAAACCGAGGCGATGGCCCGCCTGGCTGCCGAGGCCTGTGACGACCGCAAGGCGGTGGACATCCGCCTGATCCGAGTGGATGAGGTGAGCTCCCTGGCCGACTGGTTCGTGATCTGCAGCGGTCTCTCGGACGTCCAGGTGCGCGCCATCGCCCGCTCCGTGGAAGACCGGTTGGAGGAAGATCTGGGGCGCCTGCCGCTGCGTCGGGAGGGACAGAGTGAAGGCAGCTGGCTGCTGCTCGACTACGGCGAGGTGATCGTGCACATGCTCACCCCCAGCGAGCGGGAGTACTACGACCTGGAGTCGTTCTGGGGCCACGGCGACCAGGTGCGCTACCTAGGCTCCAGTCCAGCTCGTCAAGCTTGAGTCCATGGGGGACGCCCGCGGCGCCACCGGAGATCCACCAGGCCGCTCATCTGCCGTCTGTCCGGTGCCGCCAGCCCAGCGCCCCCTGCAGCAATACGAGGAGTTGCGCGATTCCTGGTTCTTTGCCTGGCCCAGTCGTGGCAATGGAGGCCTGGCCAAGGCCCTGCTGGGCTGCTGGTTGCTTGCCTTGCCACCGAGCCTGCTGGTAGCCAGCGGCAGCTGGGTTCTGCGCTATCGGCCCATGGAACTGGCTCTGGCGGCTGCCGTGGCCGCCACGCTGCTGCCGGTGTTGCTGCTGGTGCGCCAATGGCTGGGCTGGCGCTCGATTCACCGGCGGCTGGTGAGTGAAAAGGTGGAGTACGAGGAGTCGGGCTGGTACGACGGCCAGGTGTGGGAAAAGCCGCTTAGCTGGCGTCAGCAGGACCTGCTGGTGGCCCAGCACCAGGTGCGGCCGGTGCTCAGCCGCCTGGAGCGCGCCCTGGCCATCGGCGCCGGCCTGATGCTGGCAGGCACCGGCCTCTGTCAGGCTCTCTGAAGCACCACCGGCCTCCCTGCAGCGGTTTGCCTTCATGAGCCTCCCCCAGAGTTTCGGCTCCCCGGCCCGCAACGGCATCCCGCCGCTGGAGGTACGGCTGCTGCGCAATGGGATCGCGGAATCCCGGCACCGCGTCCATGCCGTGGTGTGTGACGCCCGCGGTCGGGTGCTGATGCGGGCCGGCGATCCCCAGCAGCTGAGCTTCATCCGCTCGGCCCACAAGCCCTTCCAGGCCACCGTGTTCGTGGCCAGTGGCAGCGCCGACCATGGCGGCAGCGGCGACCGCGGTCTGGCCATCGCCTGTGCCTCCCATGCCGGCACGGCCATGCATGCCCGCGAGGCCTTCCGGCTGCTCTGGGGGGCCGAACTGGAGGCCGATCAACTGCAGTGCCCGGTGCCGGCCGGCCGCACCAGCCCGCTGGAGCACAACTGCTCCGGGAAGCACGCGGCTTTTCTGGCCACCTGCCGGCGCATGGGCTGGGCCACCGAGAGCTATCTGCAGAGCGATCACCCCCTGCAGCGGGAGGTGCTCAAGCGCACCGGCGAGCTGCTGGGGCTGCCGGCCGCCGAACTGGTCACGGCCCGCGACGACTGCGGCGCCCCAACGGTGCAGCTGCAACTGGCCCAGATGGCCCTGCTGTTCGCCCATCTCGGCGCCGGCGAGCAGCCGGACCTCGAGCGCCTCAGTCGGGCCATGCTCAACCACCCCGATCTGGTGGCTGGCGAGGGCCGCTTCGACACCCAGCTGATGCGCCTGGGCCACGGCCAGGTGCTGAGCAAGGGGGGCGCCGAAGGCATCCAGTGCCTCAGCCGGGTGGGGGAAGGGATGGGCGTTGCGATCAAGGTGGAGGACGGCGCCTCCCGTGCCAAACACGCTGTGGCGCTGCACCTGCTGGAGCAGCTCGACTGGCTCACCCCGATGACCCTGGAGGAGCTGCGGCAACAGTTCCTGCAACCGGCTCCCCACCTGCAGCTAGAGGTGCGAGGCGAACTGCGCTTCGACTGAGGGCCTGGGTTCAGGCACTTGGTTGAGGCCATTGGTAGCCAGCGACACCTGGCTGGTACAATTCAGGGGTCGCCGCGGGGTAGAGCAGCCTGGTAGCTCGTCGGGCTCATAACCCGAAGGTCGCGAGTTCAAATCTCGCCCCCGCCACCAATTCCCACAAGCCCGGCCATCGTGTCGGGTTTTTTATTTGGAATTTTTTGCAGGTCCTGCACACCCTGGCTAATCTTCGCCAACCGAGCGCGCGATCTTTCACGCGATTTTTCTATTGTCAGCTTGCCTATGGATCTCGTGATCTCGAGGCATGAAACACGCCTACTCCGGCTTACCTCGGAGGAGAAAGCCAACGCCAGGGTCATCCATCCCGTAGCGAGCGCTGGATCCTCGCCGGGCCAGCCATACCCCCCTCTCTCCAAGTCCAGTGGCTGCCTGTCAGCCATGGTCTGGCACCGCATCCGACGTGCAGGTTGCACTGCCACGACCTCTCCATGGGCTGAACATCACCGTCAACTGCCCTGAGGATCAACAGTGCTGACCTGTGTGCTGGTGGAGGATGACCCCCTGTTGAGGGAGCTGCTCACCGAAGTGCTGCAGAGCCATCCGGCCACCGAGATGCTCGGCAGTGTCGGCACGGCAGCCGAGGGGATCGACCTGTGTCTTCAGCAGAAGCCAGATCTGCTGGTGCTGGACCTCAATCTGCCCGACGGCAACGGCCTGGATGTGGCCCTGGCGGTAGCTGCCCGCCGGGCGGACACCCGGGTGATCGTGCTCTCGGCCGAGGCCGGCTGTTTTGTCTGCCCTCCACAGTTGCGGCCGTTGCTGCGGGGTGTGATCGACAAGATCCACGCCTACGAGGCCCTACCGGCGGAGATGGACGAAATCCTGGCGGAACGCGCACCATGAGCCCCGCGACCCCAAGCCCAGCGCCCTCCAACCAGCCTGCTGCTGGCAGCAGACGGTTCGCGGCGGAGCTGGGGTCAGGCCTGCGCTCCCGTCGCGCCCAAGGCATTCTGCTGGCCGTCCTGGTGAGCGTCGGCCTGGGGGGACTGCTCTGGTGGCAGCGCCTGCGGCCGGTGACCGTAGCCGTGGGGGTGGATCGCCCCCTGGTGTATGGAGCAGCGATTGATCCCACCGACCTGAACACCGCCCAGCTGTACCTGGAGGACAACGACGGCAGCCCAATTCGGCTGGAAACGATGTTCAACAGTGTTGATCCCCGCCAGGGTCCCGCCGATGTCCAGGCGCTGCTCAACCGGGGAGTGCGCTTCTTCATCACCACCCAGACCTCCAGCCATGCCGTACCCGCCTTGGGCCTGTTCGCCGATGGCCGGGCCCTGGCGATCAACGTGTCGGCCACCAGCACGGAGCTGAGCAATCGCGACGACTACTTCCTGCGCATCATTCCCGACCTGGCCCAGGAGCAACGGGCCATCGCCTCCCGAATCAACCAGCTGGAGGGCAAGCGTCTGCTGGTGATGCGGGACAGTCGCAATTTTCGCTACACAGAGCCAGCCCTCAAGCACTTTCTCCAGGCTCTACAGGCAGAGCGCACGTGGGAGACCACAGTCCGTGCCTTTCCTGCTGACGCCTTCGATCCCAGCAGGGAGAGCGCCGTTGTGAGCCAACCGTTCGATGTGCTCTACATCCTTGGAGGCGACTTCCTACCCACGATCGGTA
The DNA here is from genome assembly GCA_044238185.1 of Prochlorococcaceae cyanobacterium. GTDB lineage: Bacteria > Cyanobacteriota > Cyanobacteriia > PCC-6307 > Cyanobiaceae > NIES-981. The sequence goes on from JBIIDV010000023.1 coordinate 5,517, forward strand.
ATCTGGCCCAACAGTTCCACCGGTCCAACCCTTCCGCTCCGATCCTGCTCACCCCTTGGGCCCGCTCCCCAGCCCTGCTGCAGAACGCAGGCGATGCCCGAGAGCAGATCCTGATCGCCAGCCCCTACCCCGACCGACGGGACGACCCGGCCGTGCACCAGCACCTCAGCCGCCACGAACAGCGCTTCGGCTATGAGCCCTATGCCATGGGCATCGGCACCCGCCAGGCGGTGGAACTGCTGGATCGGTCCTTTCGCCGCGGTTACCGCACCCCCGCTGCGGTCCGGCACTACCTGCTAAGCCAGCAGCCACACCCCACCAGCCTGGGGCCGGTGCGCTTCACCCCAAGCGGAGATGTGCAAGCCACGTTCCACTTTCTGAGGCCAGCTCAGTGAAACGGCCAATCAGCTTCTGGCGCTACACCCTCAGCCAGGAATTGATGGCCCTGGCCGTGGCCCTCGGCGTACTGAGCAGTGCCAGTTGGTTGACAGTGAGACAACTGAATCAGCGCTACATCAGCCTCCACCGCGCCGATGCCGACCGAGTTCAGGTGCATCTGCAGGAGCATCTCAGTGAAGCGATCCAGCAGTTCCGTTTCTTCAGCACTCTCAAGCCAGTCAACCGCACCCCGGCAGCCAGCCGGTTGATCACCTCCTTCTCCGATATCTACGAACTGGATCGCAACTTCCGGGTCATTCATATCCACAAGCAGCAGAGGGGGAGTCGGGTTTTCAAGGGATTTTCCTTTGCCGGCAGCCAACTTGCTGACCATCTCCAGCAGCAAAAAAAATCCGGCCACACGCCTGCCCACTCCAGCCTCAAACCTTCGGCAATCATTCGTGCGGCCGAAGATGAAATTGCCAGCGTATACGTCGGAATGCCTGAAAACAGTGCTGACACATATTTGGTGGGCCGGCTGAATCTCAGCTACATCCAGAACTTCCTGCGCCGGTTCACAGCAATCAGTGGCAACCCCCTGCTGCTGGTCAACAACGATGGCTTTGTGATGCTCTCCAGCGACCGTGACCTGCCGGTTGCCAGCATTGACCTGCGCGCAGCCCGGGCGCCCGGCATGCTGCGGCCGATCCAGATCGACTCGACACGCTGGCTGCCGGTGGTGGGTGAGAGCGGCGAGCTGGGGAGCCCTTTCGTCACCCTGGTGCCGACCCGCCCCCTGGAGCATCACCGCCGACTGATGGGCGTCGCAACCCTGGCCGTGTCACTGCTCCTGGTGGCCATCTTCATCCTCAAGACCCGGCGACTGCAGACCAATCTGTTCAACCCGGTGCGCACCTTCGCCGACCAACTGCGTCAGGTGGAGAGCGGCAGCCAACCCGACCAGCTCCCAGCCACCGGCCAACAGCAGGAGCTGGCCATCGCCGGCGAGCGGTTTCTGGAAATGCGGCTGATCCAGGAGCGGTTCGCCGCGATGGTGGCAGCGATCCAGCAACGGGAGGGCGAGTTGCGCCAGGCACTGCGGGCCAGCCTGGCCGCCGCGGCCGTAGGCCACGAGATCAAACAACCCCTCAGCACCATCCGGCTGCTCTGTCAGCAGGCCAACCGCAGCGCATCTTCAACCGAGCTGCAACCGCTGCTGGCCCAGCTGGACAGGGAATCGAGCCGGGTGGCCCGCACCGTGGAGAGCATGCGCATGTTGCTCAGCAACGTGCAGACCAACCAGGAGCCCCTAGATCTGGCTGACGCGGCGAGCAACGCCATCACCGTCACCCATCACCAGCGCCGCGTGCTCGGGGTTGGGTTCACCGCCGAGGGGGTGAATGGCCTGCCTCTGCACGACTCCCCCCTGCCGGTGACCGGGGATCCGGTGCAGCTGCAGATCGCCATCAGCAACCTGCTGCGCAACGGGGCAGAGGCGGTCGCCACCATGCCCCCCGGGCGACGGGTGGTGCGGCTGCGGCTAAAGCGACTGCCTGCCAGCGCCGCCCACCCCCACGGCCTGGCCGGGCTGGACGTGGCTGACAGCGGTCCTGGCCTACCCGAGCTGGACCAGAGCGACCGGGTTGCCGACCCTGGCCGGGAGCTGGGCCGCCAGCCCCTGCACACCACCAAGGCCGGCGGCAGCGGCCTGGGCCTGTTTGTGGTGCGCTCCACCCTCGAGCAGCACGGCGGCTGGCTGCAGGCCGGTCGCTGTCCCGACCTGGGCGGGGCGGCGGTGAGCCTCTGGTTGCCTTTGCGGCCGCAGCACGAGACCTAGGGTTCGGCGGTTGTGCCTGCCCCATGCCACCAGCCTTCGACGCGATCGTGGTGGGCTCCGGTGCCACTGGCGGTGTGGCCGCGATGGTGCTGGCCGAGGCCGGCCTGCAGGTGCTGGTGCTGGAGGCCGGGGCCGAACTCCAGCCGGGGCAGGCCTTCGGCAGCGAACCGGCCAACAGCCTGCGCCGGCTGGTGAACCTGAGCAGCGGCAAACAGGCCCTGCAACGGCACCATCCCGGCTACTGGAAGCAGAACCCTGAGCTGTTCACCGATGAGCGGCTCAACCCCTATTCCACCCCGGCTGACCAGCCCTTCCTCTGGACCCGGGGGCGCCAGCTGGGGGGCAAGAGCCTCACCTGGGGCGGCATCACCCTGCGCCTCAGCGACTATGAATTCAAGGCGGCCGCCCGGGAAGGGGTCGGCCCCGGCTGGCCGATCAGCCGTGCCGATCTGGATCCCTACTACGCGCAGCTGGAGCAGTGGCTGGGGGTGCGCGGCCATCGCGACGGCCTGCCCCAGCTCCCGGATGGCTGCTTTGCGCCACCACTGCCCTTCACCCCCGCGGAAGCACACCTGGGCGCGGTGGTGCGCAGCCAGCTGGAGCTGCCCTTCATCCATTCCCGCGGCTTCAGCCTGCCGCGGCGTCCGGGCTGGCCGGTGAGCAGCAGCCCCGGCAGCAGCCTGGCCCGGGCCCTGGCCACCGGCCGCACCACCGTGCGCAGCCAGGCCGTGGTGAGCCACGTGCTGATGAGCGCAGATCAGGGCCAGGCCCGGGGCGTGGTGCTGGTGGATGGCCGCAGTGGCACCCGGGAAGCGGTGGAAGCCCCGCTGGTGGTGCTCTGCGCCTCCACGATCGAGAGCCTGCGGCTGCTGCTCCACTCCAGCGAGCAGGAGCGCAGCGGCGGCCTGATCGACCCTTCCGGCAGCCTGGGGATGGGGCTGATGGATCACATCTCCTGCTGCCGTTTCTTCTCCCTGCCCGACGTGCCAGCCCCCAGAGAGCCGGCCGAGCTCTCCGGCGCCGGCAGCTGTTTCATCCCCAACACCCTCAACCTCGACGAGCCGGGCGGCGAGAGCTTCCGGCGGGGCTATGGGATCTGGGCGGCGCTGCAGCGCTTTGATCCCCCCCGGCTGCTGCAGCGCCATCCACACCAGGCCAGTGGTTTCCTGATCGGCCACGGCGAGGTGCTGGCCCAGCCGCAGAACCGGGTGACCCTCAACCATCAGCGACTGGATGCCTGGGACCTGCCCACCCCCCACATCGCCATGGCCTGGGGAGAGAACGAACTGGCAATGGTCGCCCACATGCAGGGGCGCATGCAGGCGATCGTGGCGGCGGCCGGGGGCACGATCCGTGCCTTGGAAGACCTGTTCGTGCTGCCCCTGCTGGAGCCCTGGGTGCGCCGCAGCTGGGCCGTGCGCGCCGATGCCGCCCCGCCCGGCTACTACATCCACGAGCTGGGGGGCGCGCCCATGGCGGCCACGGAGACCCATGGGGTGGTGAACGCCTGGAACCAGTGCTGGCGGGCCCCCAACCTGCTGGTGGTGGATGGAGCCTGCTGGAGCTCGGCCGGCTGGCAGAGCCCCACGCTCACCGAGATGGCCATCAGCTGGCGGGCCTGCGCGGCAGCGGCGGAACGGCTCAAACGGGGTGAAGGAGCCCGCCTGGAAAGCCAGCCGGTGTGCGACTGCTGATCCAGAAGCGCATCTGGTGTCGTTTGCCACAAATGCCCGGGAGCCGGATCTGCACAATCACGGGGCGACCTGTAACGGGTCGGGCAAGGGAGAACACAGGCGGGGGATGGCTCCCCCGCTTTTTTATTGCCTTGCCCGTCAGCGCAGAAACAGGCCGTTGAGGTAGTGCTGATTCACACAGGCGTCTTTGCAGCCGTGCTGGAACAGGAAGCTGGCCAGGGCCGAGGTGATCAAGCGGTACTGATCCCAGTGGGGGTTGGCTTGGATGAACTGGCGCATGCCGTCGAACAGCACCTCCGGCACCTCGGTTTCCAGGCTGATGGAAGGGCCGGCGGCGGCGGGATCGGAGGCCATGGCGGGTGAACGGACTGCTGACGGCCCAGTACGCCATACGGGGAGCACTGGCGTCAAAACGAGACCGCCAGGGCGAACTCACCCCACATCAGGGTGAGATTGAGCCTCAGCACTGGACTGCAACGCTGGTCAATCGGCAAACCTCCACCTCGGTACCCAGTCGGAGCCTGCGTCAAGGGGTGGATCTGCGGATGGGAACTTTCCCCAGGCTGATGGCCGTTAAAGGCCAACCCGGCGACATGCTGGGGAAAAGCATCGGTCGGTTCGGGGTAAACCACCAACGGCTGGGGAGAACTCAAATTGATCAGCTCTGCTGATCATCTGGAAATCCGCCCTGACCGATGCCACTGCGAGACACCTGAGCAGGGTGGGCGACCAGCCATGGACCCGACCTGATCAGTCAGCGGCCTGTCTCCGCAGACTGCGGGGCCCCAGGGGATGGTCGGCCTGGGGATAGGGCGGATGATGGCTATGGCTATGGCTATGACCATGCGCATGGTCGTGGTCGTGGCCCAGGGGAATCGGCACACCATCGGGCTGGCAGGCACCGGTGCATTCGCGCTCGCACAGGGTGCAGCTCTCGGTGAGCCCCTCCACGTGGTGGTGGTGGCTGTGCTGGGGCGCGCCCACCTCCATCTCAAAGCCCAGCACCTGGGCCCGGTATTTGCACAAAGAGCAGTTCATCTGGGTGTCACCCCGCACCACCTCAGCCACCCGCTCCGCAAAGGTGTCCAGCACCTGGGGGTGGTCGCCCAGGTAGGACACCGGCAGAAACTGAACATCGGGATGGTCGGCGGCCACCAGCTCGGTGTGCTGGCGGATCCGGCTCACCAGCACCCCCGAAAACAGGAAATAGGGGAACACGAGAATGCGGCGGAAGCCGAGACGCACGGCATGGCGCACGCCGGGCTCCACCAGCGGGAACGTGACACCGGAGTACACCGTCTCGCCCCAGCCAAACCCCATGCCCTCCACCAGCATGCGGGTGACCTTGGCCACGTTGGAATTGGCATCGGGATCGGAGGAGCCGCGCCCCACCACCACCAGCAGGGTGTCGTGCAGGGGCACGGCCTCCTCCTGGTCGGCCTGCTCGAGGGTGTGGCGGATGCGGGCACCCGCCGCCTGGATCATCTTGAGATCCACGCCCAGCTCGCGGCCGTAGTCCACCCGCAGGCCGGTTTCAGCCGCGTAGGTGTTGAGCACTGAGGGGATGTCGTTTTTGGCGTGGCCGGCGGCGAACAACATCGCCGGAATCGCCAGGATGTGCTTCACCCCCCGCTGCCGCAGGGCCTCCAGCCCATCGCGCAGGATCGGCCGGGCAAACTCCAGGTAGCCGTGCTCCACCGGCAAGGGGGCGAGGCGCTGGCGCAGGGCTGCCGCCAGCCTGGCGAACTCCTCCACCGCCAGGCGGTTGCGGCTGCCGTGGCCGCACACCAACACGCCGATGGGGCCGTGGGCACCGATCAGCGGAGCAGGAGAGGCTGGGGTCTGCATGGCCAAGGTCGGACCCCTTGACCCTATCTGCAGCAGCCCGAACGCCCCTCAGTAGGTGTGACTCAACTCAGTCCGTGTGGATGGATGGCCAGTCCAGATCGAGGATCTGCGCCATCCATGCCCGCACAGGCGAGGATAGGTGGATGGGTCTGCGTCTTCCTCCCTTTCAGCAGCTGCCTCCCCCTCCCAGGGCCGAGGCGTTGCTGGAGGTGCCGATCGCCAGCCTGCGGCCCACCCAGATCTGCGTGGGCATGGCCGAGGTGCGCAGCCGCCAGAACGATTTCCGCGCCGAGAGCAGCAGCGAGCGCCGTGACTACCTGGGTAGCAAACCCGTTCCACTGGTGCGCAGTGGCGACGGCGGCGTCTGGATGGTGGACCGGCACCATCGTCTGCGGGCCCTGCTGGAACTGATGCCCGAGGCCACGGCCTTCGGCTACGTGGCCCTGAACCTGAAGACCACCGACCCCGCCCTGGTTCTTGCCGAATTGCGCCAGCGGGGCTGGCTCTATCTCTACAACGGCCGCGGCCTCGGCCCCCAGCCGCCTGCTGCGCTGCCCACCAGCCTGCTGGGACTGGAGGACGACCCCTACCGGAGCCTGGTGTGGAAGCTGAAACGGGAGGGGGTGATCAAGGCGGCCCCCCTGATTCCCTTCCATGAGTTCCGCTGGGGGGCCTGGCTGCGCAGCCGCTCCCTGCCCCCCTTCAGCTCCCTGCAGCTCAGCCCGGCCCTGCCGGCGGCCCGGGCCCTGGCCCGCTCCGAGGCGGCCTCCCACCTGGCCGGCTGGCAGGGGGGACTCTGATCAGGGCTGAGCGGAGCTGAAGGGGGGCCTTCGGCGGCGCAACGGCCAGTCGCTCGCCATGCTGAGCCTCGACTGATCGCGGCTGCCCTTGACTGCCTTCCTGGCCCACAACCCGATGGCGACCTTCGCCCTGTTGCTCGGGTTGAGCGTGCTGGTGCCACCGCTGCTGCGCCGGCTGCGGCTGCCCGACCTGGTGGGACTGCTGCTGGCGGGTGTGTTGATCGGCCCCCATGGCCTGGGCTGGCTCAAGAGTGAGAGCGAGACCATCCGGCTGCTCTCGGATGTGGGCGTGATCTACCTCCTGTTCATCGCCGGCCTGGAGATCGATCTGGTGGAATTCGCCCGTATTCGCCAGCGTTCCTTCCGCTTCGGCCTGCTCACCTTCAGCCTGCCGATGGCCGGCGGGATGCTGCTGGGTCTGGGCTTCGGCTACTCCCTGTTGAGCAGCGTGCTGCTCGGCTCGATCCTCTCCTCCCACACTCCGCTGGGGTATCCAATCGTGCGCAGCTACGGCGCGGTGCGCGAGGAATCGGTGGTGGTGGCCATCGGCGGCACCATCTTCACCGACATCGCCGCCCTGGTGGTGCTGGCGCTGACGGTGGGATTGGCGCGCGGCGCCATGGGTCCGCTGGGAGCCATGGGCCTGCTGCTGAAGGTGGCGGCCTATGCCGCGCTGGTGGTGCTGCTGATCCAACGGCTGGGCCGCCCACTGGTGCGCCGCAAGGTGAACAACGACAGCCAACTGTTTGTGCTCGTGCTGCTGGCCGTGTTCCTGGCGGCCCTGGCCGCAGAACTGGCGGGGGTGGAAAAAATCGTGGGCGCCTTCCTGGCAGGACTGGCCGTCAATGGGGTGCTGCCCGAGGGCCGCGTCAAGGAACAGGTGATCTTTGTGGGGGCCAGCCTGTTCATCCCGATCTTTTTCATCGACCTGGGCCTGTTGCTCAACCTGCCCGCCTTTCTGGCCACCCTTCAGACATCCCTGTTCGCCGTTGGCCTGATCGCCACCCTGGTAGCCAGCAAGGGGCTGGCCGCCTGGTGGGCCGGCCGGCTGTATCGCTACAACGGCGCCCAGATGCTCACCCTCTGGTCGCTGTCCCTGCCGCAGGTGGCGGCCACCCTGGCCGCCACCTTTGTGGGCTTCCGCGCAGGCCTGCTCGACGAGCAGGTGCTCAACAGTGTGTTGGCCCTGATGGTGATCACCGCCACCCTCGGGCCCTCGCTCACGGCTCTGGCCATGCCGCGGTTGGGACGGGCCTCGGCCAGCAAGCTGGAGGCGGCCGGCAGCGGCAGCCTCGCCCTGGTGCGCCGCTCGCTCACGGTGCTGGTGCCGGTGGCCAATCCGGAGAACGAACGGCCGTTGCTGAGCCTGGCCCAACTGCTGATCGGCGGCGATGCCGACCACCCCGGCCGGGTGCTGCCCCTGGCGGTGGTCTCCCCGAACCAGCCCGAAGCCGGCGGCGCCAGCGCCGCTGCCCTCACCGCCCAGCTGGGCCAGGGCCGGCAGTTGCTGGAACGGGCCCGGCAGATCAGTGAAGAGCAGGGCATCCCCTGCCACACCCTGCTGCGGGTGGACACCGACGTGGCGGCCGGCATCGCCCGGGTGGCCATGGAACAGGGCAGCGACCTGGTGCTGATGGGGCTGGCCGCCCCCACCCCCCTGGGACGCTGGCTGTTCGGGGATCTGGTAGACGCCACCTGCCGTCAGGTGCCCTGTCCGGTGGTGGTGGCCCGGCTGATGAGTGAACCCAGCCAGTGGCGTCGACTCCTGGTGCCGATCAAGGATCTGACGGCGGGGGCCGTTGAGCAGTTCCAGTTGGCCGAGCGACTGGCCACTGCCCTTGGCGCCAGCATCACCCTGCTGCACCTGCACGACCCGCGCCTCACCGGGACAGCCCTGGTCGACCTGCGCCGCGACCTCGAGCGCTGGCGAGCCGACACAGAGGACGTCGGCAACGGCGTGCCCATGAACGTGGAGCTGTACCCCAACCATGGGGTGGAAACGACGATCCTGCGCAAAGGCATCAACCACGACCTGGTGATCCTGCGCTCCCAGCGTCGGCTGGTGGCGGGTCTGCCGATTCCCGCCAGCGATCTCACCAACCGGCTGGTGCAGCGCCTCAACAGCACCACCCTGGTGATCAGCGATCCCCTCCACTGAGGCGGAAGGTGGCCGCGCCGAGCAGCGGGCCTAAACCGGAGTCATCCTCTAGAGGTGTGCTTCAGCCGGCATGACTTACCACCACCTGCTCGTTCCCACCGATGGCTCGGAGCTCTCCGACCGGGCCGTTGACCAGGCCGTGGGCCTGGCCGCCGCTCTCGGGGCGCGGCTGCGCGTCCTGCATGTGCAGGTGAGCTTCCCGATCAGCCTGGTCGGGGTGGGGGAACTGGTGGAGCCCAACACGGTGGACGCCCTGGTGGCGGCCACCCAGCAACGGGGCGAGGCGATCCTGGGTGCCGCCATGGTCAAGGCTGAGCAGGCTGGCGTGGTGGCCGACCAATCCCTGCTGGTCAATCCCCAGCCCCACCTGGCCATCCTCGAGGAGGCCCGGGCCCGTGGCTGCGATCTGATCGTGATGGCCTCCCATGGCCGTCGCGGCCTGGAGGGACTGCTGATCGGCAGTGAGACCCAGCGGGTGCTCACCCAGAGCAGCTGCCCGGTGCTGGTGGTGCGCTGAGGGGGGACGGGATCAGCTAGAGAAGGGCGTGGAATAGACGGTTCGGGCCATGAGCGATCCGGCTCTTGCGGCTTTCGGTTCGAGCTTCAGTGCCATCACCCTGGCCGAACTGGGGGACAAGACCTTTTTCATGTCCATGATCCTGGCGATGCGCCATCCGCGCCGCTGGGTGTTTCTGGGCAGCTTCGCCGCCCTGGCGGCCGTGACCCTGCTCTCCCTCGGGGTTGGTTACGGGATGCGCGAACTGTTGCCCACGGCCCTGCTGCCCTGGCTGGCGGGGCTGTTGTTTCTGGGCTTCGGTGCGAAGTTGCTGCTGGACGCCGCCCAGCTGCCGGCCACTGCCGCAGAGGATGAACGCCAGGAAGCGGAGGCGGCGGTTCTCGCCGCCGACCGTCGGCACCCCAGCCAGCGGGCCCTGGCGGTGCTTGCCGAAGCCTTTGGTCTGGTGTTCATTGCCGAGCTGGGCGACCGCACCCAGTTCGCCACGATCTTTCTGGCCACTGCCCCGGGCTTTCCCTTCGCGGCCCTGCTGGCCGGCACCCTGGGCGGCCATGGGCTGGTTACCGCCCTGGCGGTGGGCTCGGGCCGCTGGATCGGAGAACGGGTGGATGAACGGCTTCTCTACCGCCTGAGTGGCGGGCTGTTCATCCTGTTTGGCCTCTGGGCCCTGAGCCAGGTTCTGGGCTGAGCTTTACGCTGCCTGAATCGCGATGTGATGCACGTTGGCCAAGGACGAGATCAGCAGAGCCGATGAACTCCAGGCCCTGGGCTGGGCTCCCGAGGATGTGCGCCGCTACGCGGAGCTGTGGGACTACCGCCACCGCTGGGGTGCCATCAACCTTGAGCCGGAGGACCGCGCTTTCCTGCGCAAGGCTGAGGCAGCCCTGCCCAAGCGGGTCTCCGGCAAAGCAGCACTGAAGAAAGCCCTCCAGGACAAGTCGCACTACCGCTGGCTGACCTTCTACCGCGAGGCCATGGTGGCCAGTGCGGCAGAACAACAGCTCGCCGATGGTGAACAGGGAGCCTGGCCGGTGCTGCTGGCAGCCGAACTGGCCCTGCTCGACGAACTGCAACCCGTGCTGGGCCTGCCGGACACCCTCAAGGCCCGCGAGCTGGTGGCGCTGCGGGACGAGCTCGTGGCCCAGGCGGCAACCCAGGGGCGCAGCGTGATGTTCGACTACATCACCCCCTTGGAGGACCTGAAACAGCAGGAACGCACCACCTGGAAACCCCTGCGCGGTGACGCCAGTGGCGACACCAGCTATCCGGTGCTGAGCGCGACCGCTGTGGAGCCCTTCCGAGCCGAGGCCACCCGGGTGCTGGGGGACTGGATGCGAGCCCACCTGCCCTCGCTGCAGGGCTGAGGCGTTGTCCCCCACCGTCCAGGACGTGGATAGGGTGACACCAGTGCTCTGGCCCGGATGCAGAACCGCAACGACCCCGGGCATCTGCCGCTGAACAGCCCTCTGCTGGTCGGCAATGACGAAGCCGTTGTCACCGATGACATCGATCTGCTGGCGGAGCACATCTCCCTGGCGGTGCCGGTTCGCGACATCGCTCCCCTGGGCCCACCGCAACAGTTTCGGCACCGCTCCAGCTACCGCATAGCGGGCGACCTGGGGCTCGCGGCTGCCACGGCCACACCCACGCGGATGTGGGTGGACGAAAACAGCGAGTGTGCCGTGGTGCTCTTGAAGCAGGGATCGGCCCGTTACGTCTTGGACGGCCACGACTATCTCGCCCATGCCGGTTCCAGCGGCATGTTTCTGCCTGGAATGGATTACATCCAAGAGACCAGCCTTGCCAGTGGACTGATTTATAACCTCTCTCCCCAGTTGCTGGCCCGCTATCTCTGTGAAGCGAGCGGCGGCAAGCTCCACCTCGACGAAGCAATCCACCACCTCTATCGTCCCCAGGCGATTGATCTGAAGCACCCGTCCATCCAGCAAGTGCTGTTCGGCCTCCAGGTGCTGATCCGCACGGTCGACAGCATCGGCCCGGTGACACAACCTGACAGTCAGCCACTGGTGCAGCTCCAGGAGGGCATCTACGCCCTGTCCGCGGCCCTGCTGATGCCGGACTATGCGCCCCGGGCCCTGAGCAGCTGGCAGCCCATGCCCTGACAAGCAGGAAGCTGCGCTCAGGTGCGCCGCGCTTCGGCGAGCAAACTGAGCACTTCGGCATCCTCAAGCTGCTCGAAGTGTGTATACCAGATGCCCACGGCCTCGAGATTGGACACAACCGCCAACACCGTGATCCGCTCCACCAGCGGGGCCAGGCTGGCAAGCACCTGCCGGTCAGCCACCGGAACAGCGAGCTGAAGAGAGGCGGGAGCACAGCGCCGCAACGAGATCAGGGCGGCCCGCAGCGTCATGCCAGTGGCCACGCCGTCATCCACCACCACCAGTGGCAGGCCCTGCAGGCGGCCTGGCTCGGGGTCAGCGAACACCTGCTGACGCCGCACGAGTTCCTGGCGCTGGGCCTGCAACCAGCCAGCGCGCTGGGCAGCCACTTGATGGCGAATGGCAGCTCCACCATTGCGCCAGACCGTGACATCGCCTGGAGCCACGGCGCCGATGGCCAGTTCGGGATTGGTGGGATCGGCCACCTTGCGCACACACCAGGTGGCCAGGGGCAGCGCCAGGGCATCGGCCATCGCCGCAGCCACCGCCACCCCTCCCCGGGGCAGGGCAAGCAGCAGCGTGGGTGGCCTCAAATCGCCAAGTTCCTCCGCCAGTGCCAGGCCGGCCTGCCGCCGATCGTCCCAGAGGGGAGGCAACCAGATCGGTGGTGATTCGCCCACAGAGGTGTCGTGCATCACAGGAGTCCTAGCCAGCTCCGGATGCAATGGAAGACCCATCGTTCGATGCCAGGAGCCCCCTGCCATGGCCACCTTCACAATCAGCCTTGAGGACGGACGCAGCTTCAGCTGTGCCGACGACACCTACATCCTCGATGCCGCAGAGGAACAGGGTATCGATCTGCCCTACTCCTGCCGGGCAGGAGCCTGCAGCACCTGCGCCGGCCGGATCCTCTCCGGCAGTGTGGATCAATCCGACCAGAGCTTCCTGGATGATGATCAGATCGCTGAGGGTTTCGCCCTGCTCTGCGTGAGCTACCCGATGGCCGACTGCACGATCAAACCGGAAGTGGAAGAGGAGCTCTGAGGAGCTCCTCTTCCACTCAATCGGCCAGCATCGGCTGGCTGGGCACCGGCAGAGACTCCACCTTCCAGATGCGCTCGGCGTACTCCTGGATCGAGCGGTCGCTGGAGAAGAAGCCACAGCCCATCGTGTTGGCCAGCGACATCCCCGCCCAGCGGGGACGATCCATCCAGGCCCGATCCGCTTCCTCCTGGGCCCGGCGGTAATCGGCCAGATCGGCCATCACCTTGAACGGGTCATGGCTGGTGAGGCTGGCCAGCAGTGGGTGAAAGAGATCGCGATCACCATCACTGAAGTGGCCAGAGCCGATCAGCGAGAGCACATCGCGGACCATCGGGTCCTGTTCGATCCAGGACATCGGGTGATATCCCAGCCGGTCAAGCTCAGCCACCTGTTCGGTGGTATGGCCGAACAGGAAGAAGTTGTCTTCCCCAACCCGCTCGCGGATCTCCACGTTGGCACCATCGAGGGTGCCGATGGTCACGGCCCCGTTGAGCGCCATTTTCATGTTGCCCGTGCCGGAGGCCTCCTTGCCGGCGGTGGAGATCTGCTCGGAGAGATCAACCGCCGGGTAGACCAGCTGACCCAGGCTCACACTGAAGTTGGGCAAAAACACCACCCGCAGACGCCCCTGCATCGCCGGGTCCATGTTCACGATCTCGGCGATCCCCACCAGCAGGCGGATGATCAGCTTGGCCATCGCATACCCGGGTGCCGCCTTGCCACCGAACAGGAAGGTGCGCGGGGGCAGATCCTCGCCGTTCCGCAGCCGCAGGTACCGCTCAACGATCAGCAGAGCAGCCAGGTGCTGGCGCTTGTATTCATGGATGCGCTTCACTTGCACATCGAACAGGGAGGAGTGATCCAGCAGCAGCCCGAACTGCTGCTGCACGTGATCGATCAACCGCCGCTTCCCCTGATTCTTCACCCCCTGCCAGCGCTCTAGGAAGGCAGGATCTGAGGCATAGGCATTCAGATCCTGCAGCACCGCCAGATCCCGCCGCCAGCGCTCACCCAGCACCTCATCGAGGAGACCGGCAAGAGCTGGGTTGGCCACGGCCATCCAGCGGCGGGGGGTAACCCCATTGGTCACATTGGTGAACCGCTCCGGCCAGAGCTCGGCGAAATCGGCCAGCAGATGCTCGCGCAGCAGGCGGCTGTGCAGCTCGGCCACGCCGTTGGTGCGGTGGCTGCCCACCACGGCCAGATGGGCCATGCGCACGCGCCGGTGCGCTCCCTCCTCAATCAGCGACAGGCGGGTGAGCTTCTCGGGCTGACCGGCAAAGCGAATGCGTGCCATGCGCAGGAAGCGGGCATTGATCTCATAGATGATCTCCAGATGGCGTGGCAGCAACTGTTCAAACAGCTCCACGCCCCAGGTTTCCAGGGCTTCCGGCAGCAGCGTGTGGTTGGTGTAACTGAGACTGGCGGTCGTGATCGACCACGCCGTATCCCAGTCAATGCCATGCCCATCGATCAACAGGCGCATCAACTCGGCCACGGCGATCGCCGGGTGGGTGTCATTCATCTGCACCGCAAACTTGCGGTGGAACTGCTCCACCGGTAGCCCCTGACCCTGGAGGATGCGGAACATATCCTGCAGAGAACAGCTCACAAAGAAGATCTGCTGGCTGAGGCGCAGCCGCTTGCCCTGATCAAACTCATCGTTGGGATAGAGCACCTTGGAGAGCGTTTCCGACTGCACCTTGCGCAACACGGCCCGCGTGTAGTCGCCAGCATTGAAGGACGCGAAATCAAAGGAGTCCTGCGCCGCCGCAGACCAGAGCCGTAGGGTGTTAGCGGTGTTCACGCCATAGCCGAGGATCGGCGTGTCATGGGCGACGCCAATCACGGTATGGCCACCAATCTCCACCGGATAGCTCCACTCGGGGCGGATCACTTCCCAGGGATTGCCCTGGGCCAGCCAGGGATCGGTGCTCTCCACCTGCCCCTGGGAGGTGATCTGCTGGCGGAAGATGCCAAATTCGTAGCGAATCCCATAGCCAATTGCCGGCAATTCCAAGCTGGCCATCGACTCCTGGAAACAGGCAGCGAGGCGGCCCAGTCCACCGTTACCGAGACCCGGTTCCGGCTCAAGGGCCAGCAACTCCTCGAGCTCGAGGCCCAACTCACGGCAGGCCAGTTCAGCCTCCCGGCGAATACCCAGATTCACCAGATTGTTGTCGAGATGGGGCCCTAACAGATATTCAGCCGAGAGATACACCGCCGTGCGCACCTGAGCCCGTGTGTAGGCCTCGGCCGTCTCCACCCAGCTCTGCAACAGGCGATCCCGCACGGCCAGGGCCAGGGCGCGGTAATGGTCGTGACAGGTGGCCAGCGACTCTGACTTGGCCTGGCTGAAATAGAGATGCCGACGCATGGCCTGGGCCAGTTCACTGAGGGCCATTGAGCTCTCCCCGCACAGAAGTGATCGGTCACATCTGCATCAGCACTGACGTGATGCGCTGCCTGATCAGCTACCGAATCGGAAGGATTAAGCATCTCTTCCCAGACGCCTTAGGGTCGTCTGGCTGGCTCCGACTGCCAATCCCGTAACAACGGCAGCAACAGGAGGGCAGGGTGCCGGCGTTGGCTTAGGTCACCGGCAACACACGCGCCCCATGCCCTCCCTGCCCCGTCTCAAGGCCATCGAGCTGATCCTGGATCGGCCAGCTGTCGCGGTGGAACCCAGTGCAGAGCTGCACGAGCTCTGGGCCCGCGATGTGTTTTCCCTCGACAAGATGAAGTCGGCCCTACCCAAGGTCGTGTTCAAGTCGCTGCAGCGCACCGTCACTGAAGGCGGCAAACTCGACACCTCGGTGGCCGATGTGGTGGCCCAGGCCATGAAGGACTGGGCCACCAGTCGAGGAGCGCTTTATTACGCCCACGTTTTCTATCCGCTCACCAACCTCACCGCCGAGAAGCACGATGGCTTCATCTCGCCCCAGGGCGACGGCAAGGCGATCACCGAATTCACCGGCAAGCTGCTGGTGCAGGGCGAGCCTGACGGCTCTTCGTTTCCCAACGGCGGCATCCGCTCCACCTTTGAGGCCCGCGGCTACACCGCCTGGGATGTGACCAGCCCGGCCTGGTTGATGGAAACCCCCAACGGCGTCACCCTCTGCATCCCCACGGTGTTCGTGAGCTGGACCGGCGAGGCCCTCGACAAGAAAACCCCGCTGCTGCGATCCAACGCCGCCATGAACAAACAGGCCCAGCGGCTGCTGCGCCTGCTCGGCGAAACCGAGATCGCCCCGGTGAACTCCAGCTGCGGCGCCGAGCAGGAGTACTTCCTGGTGGATTCAGCCTTCACCACGCTGCGACCCGACCTCCAGCTGGCCGGCCGCACCCTGTTCGGCGCACCGCCGGCCAAGGGCCAGCAGTTTGACGACCACTACTTCGGCGCCATCCCCGAGCGGGTGCAGGTGTACATGCAGGACGTGGAGCAGCAGCTCTACAAATTCGGCATTCCCGCCAAGACCCGACACAACGAGGTGGCCCCGGGTCAGTTCGAGATCGCCCCGTTCTTCGAGGCGGCGAACGTGGCCACCGACCACCAGCAGCTCACCATGACCGTGCTCAAGGCCACGGCCAAGAAGCACGGGTTCACCTGCCTGCTGCACGAGAAACCCTTCGCCGGGGTGAATGGCAGCGGCAAGCATGTGAACTGGTCGATCGGCAATCCCACCCAGGGCAACCTGCTGGATCCCGGCTCCACGCCCCACGACAACCTGCAGTTCCTGCTGTTCTGCTCAGCTGTGATCCGTGGCGTGCACAAGTTCGGCCCCTTGATGCGCGCGGCGATCGCCACCGCCAGCAACGACCATCGGCTCGGAGCCAATGAAGCCCCACCGGCGATCATCTCGGTGTATCTGGGGAGCCAGCTGGAGGATGTGTTCAGCCAGATCCAGAGCGGCAAGCTGGAAGGGTCGGCCGAAGCCGCCCTGATGTCGCTGGGGGTGGACACCCTGCCCGACCTGAACAAGGATCCCGGCGACCGCAACCGCACCTCCCCGTTTGCCTTCACCGGCAACCGCTTTGAATTCCGCGCCGTTGGCTCAGGCCAGTCAGTGGCAGGCCCACTGGTGGTGCTGAACACCATCCTGGCCGATTCCCTGGGCTGGATCAGCGATCAGCTGGAGGAGAAAATGGGCCAGGGGATGGGCCTGGGCGAAGCCGCCTTTGCGGTGATCAAGACCACCATGGATCTGCATGGAGCTGTGGTGTTCGGTGGCGACGGCTATTCGGACGCCTGGCACCGGATCGCTGTTGAGGAGCGGGGCCTGGAGAACCTGCGGACCAGTGCCGATGCCCTGCCCGTGCTGCAGCGCCCTGAAGTGCGCGAGCTGTTCGAGCAACAGGGCGTGCTCAGTGCGGTGGAACTGGAAAGCCGGTTCGAGGTGTATGCAGAGCAGTACATCCTGGCCATCGAAGTGGAGGCCAAGCTGGTGCTGCGGATGGCCCGCAGCCAGATCTACCCGGTGGCCATGGCCTACCTGGATCAGCTCAGCCAGTCGCTGCGCAACCAGGAAGCTGTGGGTCTCAGCCCCGATCGCAGCCTGGTGACCCAGCTTTCTGAACTCAGCCAGAGCCTGCTCGTGGGCTGCACCCAGCTGGAGCAGGCCATGCAGCATCACGGTGGGGGCGTGAGTGAGCACCTCAACCACTGCGCCACCAGCCTGCTTTCCTGCATGGGGGCCGTGCGCGAAGCCGTGGACGGGCTGGAGCAGTTGATCGATGACAGCGCCTGGCCACTGCCCACCTACCAGGAAATGCTGTTCATGCGCTGAGGTCAGGGGACGGCGGACTCCGGCCTGCCTGCCCATGGGCCGCCGGAGTCCGGCCACCAACTCCCAACGCCCTGGCCGCACACTGCCAAACGGGGCACACGACGCGCAAGTGCGGCATTTAGGGTGACCCATTCACGGCAAAATTCTGAGCTCCACGGTTTCCCCCGGCGCCGGTCCGCGTCCGCTGCAGCGACAGCCCAGCCACAACCCTGCTGATCCAGGTGGTCAGCACAAGGCAAGAGCCGGATCAGACGGGGCGGTACCGCCGTTCAGACGCGTGCTGCACGGCCTTGGCCCGCCGTTCATCCTGCTGATGCACCTGGGCTGCGGCCTGCTTTTGCTGGTGGATCTCGATTGGCTGGCCGGCCTCTGGGCTCTGGCCCTCTACCTCGTGCGCATGCTGGGCACCACGGCCATCTACCACCGGCTGGTGACCCATCGCAGCTACGAGGCTCCCCGGCTGGTGTGGTGGCTGGGTTGCCTGATCACCGCCTCAGCCGGACAGATGGGCCCGAGCTGGTGGAAGGCCCATCACCAGGCCCATCACCGCCATGTGGACCGTCCATCTGATCCCCACAGCCCCCTGCTCAGCAGCAGCCGCTGGCGAGGCTTCTGGCATGCCCAGGTGGGCTGGTTGCTCGGCCCCGGCTTCCACCCCAGCAGCCTGCCGGCCGATGTGGAAGCCGATCCAGTGCTGCGCCTGATTGACCGACTGCACATCCTGCCGGCCCTGGGCCTGGCCTGGTTGTCCTGGCAGCTTGGCGGGCTTCCCTGGCTGGCCGCCTACTGCCTGAGCACCACGCTGCTGTTTCACGGCGTGGCCACTGTGAATTCACTCGCCCACCTAGCCGGTGAGCAACCCTTTGCCACTGCTGATGGCAGCCGCAACAACCCCTGGGTGGCCCTGATCACCCTGGGCGAGGGATGGCACAACCTGCACCACGCCTTCGAGAGTTCAGTGCGCCAGGGCTTCAGCCTGCGCAAGGGCCGGGTGGTGACCTTGCCCGACCCCACCTTCCGCTTCATCCGCCTGCTGGAGCAGCTGGGCTGGGCGCGGCGGTTGCGCATCCCTGGCGAACCGGCCTTGCTAGCCCGTGCCCGCGAGACTGGCTCCCTTTGATGGAGCAGCAAAAAGCGCCGCCGCAGCGACGCCTGCTCCTCCCTGGATCGCCCGACAGGAGCATCGTGCGACCCAACCAACCGTAAAGAGAGGACAGTTCAACCTCATTGAGCAACTACATCACCACAGCTTTACGAAGCATGTGAGGAATTGAGTCAACAGATCACAACACACCGGCACTTCTTTGAGGGATGTGCCGTTTTAGCTGCAACAGCTGGCCGATCAGCCATTGCCCATTCAGGATGAAAGTAGAAAATCGAATCCAGCCCTCCTGCTCTCCATGCAGGCCCCCACGCTGGTGAAACGATGACGCGAACCGTTGATGTGAGCTGATGAGAACCTTGCACCTAATCCCTGATCCCATCCGGGGTTGCGAAAACCCAATGCAGGTGGTGGCACGGGCCCTACGGTACTTTTCGCTTCATGGCAGTGATCCACTGCCCATCCCTGAACTAGCCGAAGCTCTCGACATCAGTGAGGATTGCCTGGAATACAGCTTTGATCATGTTCGGGGTATGACCACGGCCCAGGCGCTGCAGGTGCATCGGCTGAACCGCCTATTCACCGTTCTCAGCAGCGAACCGCGGCAGACCCTGGACCAGGCGATCCGCCGCTGTGGACTGGCCCAGACCCGGGGTGTGCTGCCCCTGTTTGAGCAAACCTTCGGCATCGAGATGGCCCTGTTTTTACTCACCTGTCGCAGGGCAGCTGAGGACCGGCTGTTCCGCCGTGAGCATCAGGAGGCCCATGCGCTGGTGCTGACCAGCCCGGCCCCCTCAGCCAAGAGCTGACCCCAAAAGCGCCACTGCTAATCTCCGGGTATGCGAATGACTCCCCCCTAAGAAGAACCCGGGGTGTGTACGCGCAGCCCGGCTTATTCACAAGGCCGGTTTTTGCGTGTCTTTTTCATGACTCGTCTTTTTCATGACGATCAAACGCTAAGCACCAAAGTCGCAATCAGCTGGGGTCTTGCGAGGCGTTTTGCCCTATACAACGCAGGCAACATTATGACGTGAAACGTTGGCTCCGATCTGCTGCTGGGGGATCGAGTGCCAACCTAGGCACAGCCAGCAGTCAGCCATCCCCTTCCCTGAAGCCAAGTTCATGCGCAACAGCTGGCAACTCGTGCCCGATCGTGCCGCCGTCCCCAGCGAACTGCTGGCAGGGATGGTGGTGGCCCTGGGGATCATCCCCGAGGCCATCGCCTTCTCGATCGTGGCCGGCGTCGACCCCCAGGTGGGGTTGTTCGGCTCGATCTGCATCCTGATCGTGGTGTCCCTGCTGGGCGGCCGGCCGGGGATGGTGTCGGCCTGCACCGCCGGCGTGGCCCTGCTGATGGGCGGGCTGATGCAGTCCCATGGCCTCAGCTATCTGCTGGCCGCCTCGATCCTGGCCGGCGTGTTCCAGATCATCTGGGGCTATTTGCGGCTGGCTTATCAGATGCGCTTCGTGCCGCGTGCCGTGACCGTGGGCTTCGTGAACGCCATCGGCGTGCTGATCTTTCTAGCCCAGCTGCCCCAACTGGGACTGGGCCGCGATGGCGCTGAACCCATCCCCAGCCTGGCCGCTGCCGGCCTGAGTGTGAGCTGGCCCTGGGTATGGGGCCTGGTGGCCCTGGGCCTGCTGATCATCTACCAGCTGCCAAAACTCACCCGGCTCGTACCCTCAACCCTAGTGGCGATCCTGGTGATCAGCGGCCTGGCGGAATGGTGGCAATTACCGGTGCCACGGGTGGGTGACCTGGGTCAGCTGCCCACCAGCCTGCCGGTGTTCCAGATTCCCGCGGTGTTCGCGTCCTTCGACACCTGGGGAATCATCCTGCCCACGGCCTTGGCCATCTCCTTTGTGGGATTGCTGCAGTCGTTTCTCACCGCCAACGTGGTGGAGGACCTGCTCGATCAGGAGGCCGACTATGAGGCAGAGGCCAGGGCTGAGGGGCTGGCGAACATCGCAGCAGGCCTGTTCGGCGGCATGGCCGGGGCTGGGATGATCGGCCAATCGGTGATCAATCTCGAATCCGGTGGACGCCACCGCCTCTCCACCCTCACGGCCGGGGTGGGGCTATTGATCCTGGTGATCGCCCTGAGCAGCTGGCTGGCGCGGATCCCCATGGCCGCGCTGGTGGCGGTGATGATCATGGTGTCAATCAGCACCGTGAACTGGGATTCCTTTCTCAAGGCGGCCAAGGTGCCCAAGAGTGACACCTCGGTGATGCTGCTCACCCTGGCGCTCGCCCTGCTCACCCGCAACCTGGCGATCGCTGTTTTGGTGGGGGTGGCCCTGGCCGGAATCCTGTTCAGCCGCAAGGTGGCCAAGGTGATCGCAGTGACCGCCAGCTGGAAGGCAGAAGACTGGCTGCACTACACGGTGCAGGGCCAGCTGTTCTTCGTGAGCACGGTGTACTTCCTGGCTGGATTCAAACAGCATGAGCACCCGGCGCGGGTGACGATCGACATGGCTGATGCCCACATCTGGGATCAGACCGGCATGCGGGCCCTGGATCAGGTGGTGCGCAAGCTGCGGCAAAACGGCTCAGCGGTGGAGTTGCTCAATCTCAACGCCGAGAGCCTGGATCTGTTCCGCCGCATCAGCGAGAGCACCGATGCCCTGTGGTCCGATCCAATGGGCTAGAGCTGGTTCAACCATACAAATCCTGATCCACTCGGTAACACTCGAAACTCCACAGGCAATCCTCCAGACACTAATTAATGCAGACTGCCAAGACGCATTAGCGTAACTGATAATATCGCTGAATACTCCCAGCATTGGACCCATGCATCGGCTTCGCCACTGGGCAGCAAAGCGACTCAAGCGAGAGATTGATCTCGCCAAGAGAGCCCTGAAGAAAGTCATCCGAATAGCTTCAGGAAATCAAATCATAAATACAACCTATCAGACACAGAGCCACGAGATAAGTGAACTCAAGCAACAGCTCAAATACCTGAATGACAAACTTAAGCTAATCGAGCACATTGCCTGCAAGAATACTTACGAGGACTCCGCGTCACCAGAAGAAACACTCTCCACTGTATCGGTGATCATGCCCACATTCAACCGGGCATTCTGTCTCAGTGAGGCCATCCAAAGCGTCATCAGTCAAGAGAACGTGAACTGGGAGCTGATCATCATTGACGACGGCAGCAACGACAACACGCAAGAGATCCTTGAAAGCTACCAAAACGACCCCCGAATACGCGTCATTCAACATAAGTCGAATTTGGGAGCGAGCATTGCACGGAATCGCGGCCTCGAGCTCGCACATGGCGACCTCATTGCCTACCTCGACAGTGATAACTTGTATTTTCCTGGTTTCTTGAAATCGGCCAAAAAAGCACTTGAATCCAATCCAGAAGTAGATCTTGTATATGGGATTCTGGCTTCTGAAGCAAACTATCACGGTGGAGCCAAAGATGCAAGAGCTTTCTTTTTTCAACGCCACGAAAGAGCTGATCTTCTCGATAGAAATTACATTGACCTCAATACAGTCATGCACCGTCGATTCCTCATATCCCGCTTTGGTGGATTCGACATCGACCTCGATCGGCTTTTAGACTGGGATCTAATGCTTCGATACACCCAAGAGAAACCACCACTGGCACTTCCGATACTTGCCAGCCTATACAGAACAATTGCCCCTGAAAGGATCTCCACCAAGCAACCGCACAACCCTTCTCACGTCCTAATTCAAAAGCGCTGGCGTCACCGCACTATTCCAGACCGAACGCTTCGAGTTCTCTATGCTGTGTGGCACTATCCACAACTCAGCGAAACGTATATTGAAGCTGAAATCCAAACGATGCTGCGGTGGGGAGTGGATATCCAAGTTTGGCGAGAGGACTCATCACCTTCTGCTTCCCCCTACCCAACATCAGTACCTCTTCATTACGGAGATATTACTACTGTTATCAATTCCTTCCAGCCCGACGTCATTCATTGCCATTGGTCCAGCTTTTGTTTGCGCAATGCTGAAATACTATCAAAGAATTCGATACCAGTCACGTTACGACTGCATGGTTTTGACGTGAACAAAGGAGTCATCAATAAATTGCAACAGCTACCGTGGATTTCTCGGATTTACGGCTTTCCCAAGCAGATCGATCTACTCGGCAAATCCGACGATCATTTCTGCAAGATGCACGTCGGTTTTGACAGCAGCCGGTTTGGACCTGTCCACACAAAGAATAGGCGCTTGGTCATTCGCACGAGTGCCGCTCTGCCAAGCAAGGACATCCCCATGTTTCTTGAACTAGCGAATCGACTCCCTGAGTTTCAATTCATCTTTGCTGGCGTAACATGCCTACACAAAGAGGAGATAGTCGATGACATCAAGAAATGCCATCGCAAACTCAGATCACGAGCGGAGCTTCTGTTCGATGTACCGCA
Organism: Prochlorococcaceae cyanobacterium; assembly: GCA_044238185.1. Classification (GTDB taxonomy): domain Bacteria; phylum Cyanobacteriota; class Cyanobacteriia; order PCC-6307; family Cyanobiaceae; genus NIES-981. The sequence goes on from JBIIDV010000023.1 coordinate 28,206, forward strand.
CGAAACGATTGCAGAGCTTGTGGCTGAGGCTGGCATTTATTTGCATACGGCCCACCTACAGGGAGACATCCATGCCACTCCTTTGGGAATGCCCATATCCATAGCGGAAGCAATGGCGACAGGATCCTATGTGTTGGCCCGTCGATGCCCTGAATTCAGTTACATGCTCGGAGATGCCGGCGATTTATATGCAGATATTGACGAAGCTGAATATTTAATTCGCAAGTCAGTTGGCTGGACGAATGAAGAATGGCTGGCTGTGAGCAACAAGGCCCTTGAGCGCGCCTTCGGCAGTTTTGCCGATGAGATTGTGTTGAAGCCGATGTATGACGACTGGTGTCGACTGCAGAAGGTTGGCCTCGGAAAATGAGCAGTAACGGCATGCGCAGTCCTCAGGGACTGCAGGCATGAGCAGGAAAGAGCTCTGCTGTCCTCTATATCAGGCACCCTAAAGGCAGCTCAAATGCCCAGACAAGCCAGCCCCTGGGTTAAACCCACCGCAAAAAGAGGTGTACCTGTTCCACACAGCGCAAGACGGGGTGGCACGGATCCGAATGACAGCGATCCCTAGCGATCCGTGCGGACTCCTAGACAAACCCTCAGTTCAGGGGCTGAATATCATCGAACCGCTTGGCTATCTCCCGGGCTCGGCCCAGCAGGAATGCAGCCAGCTGCTGGATCGCGGGCTGGTCGGCCAGATCGCGGCGCACCACCAGGGCATCCCCGCAGATCATCTGCAGATCCCAGTCGAGCCTGGTGGTGCAGGGCATCAGGGCTTCCGTGAGGGTGTTGCCATACAACAAGGTCACGCCGTCGTGGGAACGGCCTTCCCAATCATCGGGGTCATAGCGATGGAACTCCACGGATTCTCGCCAGAGCCCCTGCTGACGCAGGTGGGCCTCTGTGTGTGGGAACCAGCCAGCAGGCAGGGCCAGGCTGGGGAAGCGTTCCAGATCGGCCTGGCTGAGTCGCCGCTCGCGCGCGAGGGGATGCTGCGGGGAAGCCAGCAACTGCAGAGGCGCCTGCAGCAAGTCGAACACCCACCAATCGGGATCATCGGCGGCGGGCAGATCCGGCTGATAGCTGCACACCCAGGCATCCAGCACCCGCTCCCGCAGCAACCCCAGGGGCCGTTGCAGGCCCGGCAAGGCGAAGTGGCCTGTGATCCAGCCATCGGGAACGGTGCCGAGGAACCAGGGTCCGGAAGCGTAGTTGGCATCAATCCGCAGCGGAGCAAAGCCCTTCAGGCGCGCCATCTGATGCACCTCCCGCTCGGCCCAAAGCAGCTCGGCATCACCCCGCAACTGGGCAACCCCGCAGCAAGACACCACTTTCAATCCAAACAACCCCAGCACAGTGCGCTGCTGGCGGGATACGGTGCTCTGATTCACGCCCAACACCCCGGCAGCGGCGGCCCCACTGCCCATCCAGAGGGACAGATCGAGGGCAGCCAACTGATCGAGGCCAATCATGAGAAGAGGCTTGGGTTAACGCGGTGCTGAATGACGCTCAGCGGGGAGGGAACTGGGCACTGTTGCTGGATTGGACAATCCAGCCCAAAAATACAATTTTTTTATAGAGAATAGCTCTAACCGCGCAAGACCTCAAGCGCAATTGAAACAATTTTACGCCGTGGCTGCATGGAACTCTGCCGGGAGGGCAAGTTCTCTGATCGGCTCCGGAAAGACACACAGAGTCAGACTTCTGCCCATCATTTAACAACCAATGGTTCAAGCCTCGATTGCAGCCGCCTTTTGATCTGTTTGCAGCTCCCCCCCCTCGCCCCCCGTAAGGATGAGGTGGATGAACTCAACAGCAATGAGCAACTCCATCTGTTGCGGCAAGCCGTGCTGCTCAGCCATGCCAATGTGGTGCTGGCCGACAGTGACCTGCTTCAGGTTCTCGACTGCAGCCCCGCGGCCCACGAACGGCTCGGCACTAGCAGGGAGGAGGATCTAGCTCTCGCCCCCCTTGGCCTGCAGGGGGAACCAGAGCACGATGCCGCCTGGCTGAAGCGGCAGGTGGCCTTGCTCCACCGTCAAGGGCAGCACAGCGTCCAGACACGCGACCGCAGCAGCGACGGTGCGTGCGCTGATCTGATGGTGCAGCTTCAGCTGGTGGCCTGCGGAAGCCGGCAGTTGGCGTTGGTCACCCTTCATGAGAGCAGTGACCGGCGAGCGCAGCCGGGACAGGCCGAGCGCCTCAACAAACTGCTGCTGGATGCGTAACAGCTCTCCCAGTTGGACAACTGGGAATTGGATCACCGCAGCGGCTTGCCATCAACCGTTCAGCCGTTGAAATCGGGATGCCGAATCTGCCGCTGCTGCAGGCCCTGCTGAGCAACCTGGAGCGCCATCAGCTCAGCAGCAAAGACCTGGAACTGGAGATCACGGAAACCACCCTGTTGCGCAATCCAGAGGTCAGCCAAGCCGAAATCCACGCCCCCAGCAAAGCGGGATTCCAGATTGCCTTCGATGACTCCGGCACTGGCTTCGCCTCCCAGGTGTGCCTGCACACGTTGCCGCTGCACAAGATCAAGATCCACATCAGCTTTGTGCAGCGCATGGAGCGCGAGCCAGTGGCCCTGGCCAATGTGCGCAGCACAATTCTGTTGGCCCATGAACTGAATTTACAGGGCCTGGCAGAAGGGGTGGAAACCGAAGCGCAGTGGCGGATGCTGCGGGAGCTGGGCTGCGATCTATTCCAGAGCTATCTGTTTGGTGATCCGATGCCAGCCGATGCCTTTGCCGATCATCTCAACCATCCCCGACTCGTTTGCGAACAGCCTTAGAGGCGATCCCCTGAAGCGTTCCTTCTGAACCAGAGCTCCACAGGCCTCAAGCCGCTTTGGGCACGATCCTCAGAAGCTCTGCAACCCGCGATCGAGCAATTCCAGCAGGAGCTCTTCCTGGCAGCGCCCACTGGCGGCGGCTGCCTCACCCAGCCATTGAGCCACCTGATCCGGGAGCTGCAGCTCAACTTTCTTTGGCAACTTATCCGAATCCAATGAATAATTTTGTTGCGGATTATTCAACAGTTTCACCCTCCGCCACCGCCCTTGATTGAATGGCGAGATCATAGGCGCCTTGATCCTTCAGATATTGCTTAATTGCTAAATCAATGATAGCTACCATCTTTTGATTTCGCTGTAGTGCCAACAACTTTAAAGCCATGTGCTCGCGGTCGGCGACCGTCAACGTCACGCGGGGCATCGCACCATCGCTCACCAGAACTTCGATGATACAGAAGCTTGCAATAGTTGCTATTGACTGGCATAGCACTAAAGCACATCAGCATCAAATGCACCCCAGAGCACAGCAGAAATGCAGAACCCTCAACGTGAGGCAGAGAGCCTCGGCTGAAGGATCAGCACTATTCACAAGGCCTCAACCATTAGGGACGGTTCTGCTGTCTGAACAAAAACACTTTCGTCGCACAAACTCACCAGTCACAGGTTTTGTCCAGCCACGACCCTGCCACCTTCAGCCCAGGCGGACGTCCAGGCAGCCCATGGGAGCTGAGCAGCCTTCCCAAGGCCAGTGGGAGGACGCTCCAGGATTGACACGCCCTGGCGCAGCACTGGGCCCACCTGCGCGAGCAACACGGGAATGGACGACCAGGCAATCAGCAGAGCAGGCCAGCATTCGGGCTTGTTATTGCCTGCATGCGCTGCCTGTTTGCTGGCAGCGCGCCTGAACAATGGGTCGCCTGAGATTCGAACTCAGGACCAATCGGTTAAAAGCCAATCTTGACCGCTGAACAATACTTTTGCTCACGGGATTGAGTCTCAGGAGGTACAGGGAAGGTACAAATGACAACCTCCGACATCATAAGACACCCCTTTGGGTTCCTCCTTGCGACACCGGACCGGAATATGTTTTGCAACCCTGCTTCTGAGGCCGCCCCGCCAGGGCCATGCCAGATGCCTATCCGAGCACCCAAGCGGAGCAGAATCCAGTTGCTGCAGGGGTTCAGCCGCAAGACCTGAGAACAAGCAGAGCCAGCAATGCGACCCCTAAGCATCAATCAGACCGAGCAAGAGTCAGAAGATCTATTTAGCTATCTGACGGCACTGAACTTGATAGGCGGCCCACTTCATGCCTCTTTGATTCTTCTGAGGCTGCTGATGTGCGGCATTGATAGCGCTGCCTCAGCCTGCCGTGCGCCCATGAGAAACCTCACCCGGCCGACCAGCCCTTAGCCATAACCGTGGGCGCAAATTACCGCCATTTCGAGAAAGAGAAATGGCATTGAGCCCAGGCAGCCACTCGAGCAACGCCAGACCCCCCAGGCCGCCCTGCAAGCCCTGAGCAACTGGCTTGGGGCCTTCCAGCCAGGGCGGGACGCCCAGGCTGAAAAGAGCTGGCAACCCGGCACGACGGCGGCCCTGCAGGAGGAGAGACCTGCCGCAGAGCCCCACGGCAATACAGCTCGTTGCGAAGGCGCTAGCTACCGTCGACCGTTCGCGAAGTCAACAGGCATAATGTTAGGGTTCCCAAATGGCAACCCAGTGCAGAGCCTCCAGCACAAGCTAGACGCTGCGCGGGTGCAATTTGGCAAATTTTTGCGCAATTGGCGTCGTAGCAACGACTGGTCGGTGACCACCGCCCAGGACTGGGCCAAGGCCTGCCCTGCCCTGATCCCCTGGCCATTGCGGGTGGCCGGAGGCCAGTGGGGGAACCTGGAGAACGGCAAGGTCCAGCAGCCCCAGCCCAGCACCTTCATTCAGCTGGGGGTGCTCAACGAGTGCCTGGCCCTCGAGGACCGTGGCCCGATCAAGGACAAGACCCTGCGCGACCGGGTGCAGCGGGCCCAGCCAGTGCGGCACCCCGACGGCCGTGTCTGGGGCGCAGAGGACTGGTTCGCCTGCTACATCGGCAAGCTCGAGGGTCCGGCTGAGCTCTGGCCCCGCCAGGACGACATCGACGCGGAGACCGAGACCAAGCGTCTGCGCATGCTGTTCGACCAGACAGCAGAGAGCGCCGGCATGCGGCCGGTATCGGCGGCGATGCAGGTGCTGCGCAAGGCCGGTGATCTGCCGATGGAGCAGGTCGTGGCCATCGAGAACGCGCTCTTTGCCGGCGAGCGACTGCAAGCGGCCATCCTGCCCATCGCCCGCCAGGCACTGGAAGCCTGGGTGAAAGAGGCAGCCCCAGAACTGCTCTCCTCGGAAGGCGAGGCCTCCTCCTGATCCAGCAGCAGCACGCGGAACCAGACCGCGGCCGTGGCCATCACTACAGACCAGCAATTATGCGTAGCCGGAATACCCGGCTTTAGCGTTCCCGAAACCGTTACAGCAGGGGTAGCTTTGGCGTCGACCTGCAAGACCTTGTGGATCGCGCCGAAC
>JBIIDV010000100.1:0-10234 GCA_044238185.1 Prochlorococcaceae cyanobacterium
TCTGCAGGCCGTAGTCGCTCGCCTTCTGGCCCGCTGCCTCCTGGCGGGCGATCTGCTCCAGCAGCGACGCCGGCAGCAACCCGCCCACCAGCCGGATGGCGTTGAACTGCAGGGTGGCGCTGCGGCGGCGGGGCATGGGTCAGGCGGGCTGCACGGCGGTGAACAGACGCATCCGGAAGGGCGCGATCAGAATGCAGCTGAACTGCCTTGGGTCCCGCCGCACGCCAGCGCCATGCAATCCCTGACCCTGGAGAATGTGCCGGACGACCTCGCCGCCCGGCTCCGGCAACGGGCCGCGCGTAATGGCCGCAGCCTCAGCGATGAGGTGATCGCCGTGATCGCTGAGGTGGAGCAGCAGGAGGCCGGTACAGAACACACTCCAGCCGCCACGGTTCCTGATCCGCCGCGCGCGGTTTCCGATCGGGAGAGCGCCTTGGCGAGGATCCGCCAGATTCAGGCGCGGTTTCCTGGGGCCGCCAACGCTGCCGCGAATCCCCGCGACCCAGAAAAACTCAAGGCGGAACTCGAAAGGTTTGCTCGGCTGCGCAGCCACTTCAAGGGACCGCCGCTCACCAGCGAGGAGATCATCGAGGCGATCGAACGCGAAAGCCATCCGCCGGAATTGGATCGCTTCGGCAACCGCGTCAACCCTGGATCCTGATGGTGGTCGCCGATACCAATGTGCTGGTTCAGCCGCTTCACTATGTGGAGATTGGGTCGGGTTCATGGCTGCGGCTCTAGGGCATCGCCCCATCGTCCGCTTCCACCGCAGCCCCGGCAGAATGGGAGCACCGCTGTTGAGCCTGGAGGCCTGGCGCGATGGCCACCCTCACCCTGCGTGACATCCCTGACGACCTGATCGTTGGTCTGGAGCAGCTTGCGAGAGCCCACGGCCGCAGCCTCGACAGCCAGGTGATCGAATGTCTTCGCCGCGAGATCAAGGACTACGCCGAAGCGATGAGCTGGCTCAAGGGGGTAGAGGCGCTGCGTGCTGAGCTCCCGGACAAGCCGATGCCGATGGATGAGCTTGTCGCTGCCACCGAGAGGGATAGCCATTGACGGCCTTCGCTGACACCAATTTCGTCGCAGTAAGACTTGGTTCATAGCTGCGGTGCCGGCAGCAGCACAAACAGGCCGATCACATCCACCGGCAGGCTGGGCTCACAGCGGAAGCGCATGCGCAGGGCGCCGCCGGTGCCCACCGCCGCCTGGCGCACGCGGCGGTGATCGTCTTCCGCCTCGGTGGCCCGGTCGAGAGCCAGGGTGCGCAGGTCGGCCTCCAGGGCCGGCAGCAGCTTGAGCGCCCGCTCCAGCTCCATCTGCCGCTGCCCCGGCTGCACGTTGCCCACCGCCGGCTGCTGCAGCAGGGCCAGGGCCTCGGCCTCCGCCAGCACCCGCAGCCCATCGCCGGCGGCATGCACGGTGAGGCATTCCTCCACCAGTAGCGGCGGCATCGCCTCGAAGCCGGCGTCGGTGCGGCGCTCCTGGTTGATCTGGTGGCGCAGGCGCAGCAGCAGCAGGGTGGTGCGCTCGCTCACCCCCCGCGTGCGGATCACGGCGCCGCGGGCCGCCAGCTCGGGCTCCTCGCCGCTCAGCGCCCGCTCAGCCACAAACTCCGCCAGCTCCACCACCAGCGGATGGGAGCGCGTGAGCAGCTGGGCGCCATCGCGGCAGGGGGTGGTGGTGGCGAGGCTCAGCCGCCCCTCCAGCCCCTGGCTTTCCAGCCGTTCCCGCAGCGCCCGCCGCTCCGCCGGGATCTCAGCCAGGTTGAACAGCCAGCTGCCACCGGCCACCGCCGGGGCCGGCAGCCGCAGCCGGGCGCAGGCCTCCACCAGCAGCCGCTCCACCGCGGCGTGATCGCCCAACGCCTCCTTGCTGCGCTGCCACTCCGGCAGCACCTCCTCGGGCTTGAGGCGCTGCTGGGCAAAGATCGTCTGGGTGCGCTTGGCGTTCTCCTTGGCGCTCTGCCATTGCTGATCGAAGGTGGCCTCCCAGCCCGTGAGCGGCAGCAGCTCTGGCATGCCAGGCGTCGCCGCCAGGCCTAGATCCAGCCCCAGCTGCTGCACCGATTCGCCGAGCACATCGGCGAGCACCGCCTGGGTGATCGAGTTCATGTCGCCCGGCACCGGCACGCTCACCCCCAGTTCCTTGCGGATCAGCTTTTCCTTGTTGAGGATCACCGCCAGCACCCGCTCATCCACCGGGTTGCGGCGGTTGGGGTCTTGGCAGGCGCCGTGCAGCATCAGCGCCCGCACGGTGGTGCGCGCCTGGCCAAAGCGATCCACCCGGCCCTCGCGCTGCTCGTGGCGCGTGGGGTTCCAGCAGAGGTCGTAGTGGATCACCGCATCGAAACTGCGCTGCAGATCGATCCCCTCCGACAGGCAATCGGTGGCCACCAGCACCGGTGTTTTTGGTTTGTCCGGATCAAAGGCTTCTGCCTCCAGCGCCGCGATCCGCTCCACCCGCTCCTCCGGCGGCAGCTCGCCCGTCACCGCCCGGATCACCGTGCTGCGCTTGGGCAGGGCAGCGCTGAGTTCCTCGGCCAGGTAGTGGGCGGTGGGGCGGAAGCGGCAGAAGATCACCGGCCGGTAGCCCTCACCCAGCAGCTCCACCACCTGGCGCACCAGCTGGCGGAGCTTGGGATCGTTGCTCGGCCCGCGCAGGCCTTCGGCCTTGGTGATCAGGGTTTCGAGGTGGGCGCGATCCGCTTCGATCGCCAGGTCGCCGCCTGGGGCGGCCTCTTCTTCGCTCATGGCCTCATCGAGGCCGTCGAGCACCCCCTGGCTGGCCAGGGCCTCCAGTTCGCTGAGCTGTTGGTCTTCCGTGAGTTCGGGGCCGCTGCCCTGGTCGAGGCCCGCCTGCTCCAGGCCCGCCAGCTTGGTGCGCAGCGAGGCGGCCGCCGCCGCCGGGCTGCTGCTGATGCAGCGCAGCAGCGCCAGGGCCGCCCACCAGCTCATCCGCTGCCGCAGGCGGCTCTGGCCGGCGCTGCGCTTCACCAGGGTGCGGGCGTAATCGAGCACGTCGTTGAACAGTGCCCCCCAGGCGCCGCTGAGCTCGTAGGTGCTCTCCCGCGTTTCGCGATCGGGGAAATCGGCACCCTCGCTGCCCCATTCGGCGCGGATGTCCTGCCGCCGCCGCTGCACAAAGTGGGCACCGAGCTGCTCGCGCAGGGCATCACGGCGCGCCCCATCGGCCATCGTGCCCAGCTCGGCAAACTTCGGATCCAGCAGCCCCAGCAGATGGTTGAACCCTTCGCTGTCGCCGCTGTGGGGGGTGGCCGTGAGCAGCACCACGTGGCGATCGGGCCGCGCCGCGAGGCCGCGCAGCAGCTCATAGCGCTGGTGCCGTCCTCTCCCCTTGCCGGCGGTGCAGGTGTGGGCCTCATCCACGATCACGAAATCACCGCAGCCGCGGATGAAGCCGTCGCGGTAGTCGTCGCGCTTGATCGTGTCCAGGCTCACCACCGTGAACGGGTAGGCCTCGAACAGCGAGTGCCCCACCGGCAGGTCCTTGCTCAGCCGCCCCACCGTGCCCGGCCGCACCACCTCTGCCGCCAGGTGGAACTGCTGGGCCATGTCGCTGCGCCACTTCTCGCACAGGTGCGGCGGGCAGATCACGCTGATCGTGCGGATCTCGCCGCGATCGAGCAGCTCGCGGGCGATCAGCAGGGCCTCCACCGTTTTGCCCAGGCCCACCTCATCGGCGATCAGCAGCCGCGTGACCTGTTGCTTGAGCGCCATCAGCAGCGGCACCAGCTGGTAGGCGCGCGGCTCCAGGGAGAGGTTGCCGAGGCTGCGGAAGGGGCCCGCCCCGGCGCGCAGCTTCAGCAGCAGGGCATCGCGCATCAGCAGCGCCGAGCTCTGCGAGCCGCTCTGGCTGGCATCCGGCCAGGGGAAGGTGGCCGGGGCCACATCCTTGCCTTCCAGTGGCAGAAACAGGGTGGCGATCTGCTGGTCGCCGCCGCCCAGCGGCCGCAGCTTGAGGGTGTTCGGCGCCGGGTTGGGCAGCACCACCCACTCCCGGCCGCGGGCGCGCACGATCGAACCGGGGGTGGTGGGGGTGGGCGTGGCGGTCGGCGTCGCAGTCATCTCAAGGGAGCTCCAGCCAGCCGCGCAGGGCCAGATCAAGTTCGATCAACGCCTGGGGTTCCAGCACACCCACTACCGCACCCACCGCCTGGATCGGCACGGTGAACAGCTTGTCCACCATCAATTGCGACGGCTTACGCAGGCCGTTGCGGGGTGAGGGCTCCACGGCGATGCGCACCAGTGGGGCCTCCATCAGGGTGCTGGTGAGCGGGCACAGGGTGACGCTCGGATGGGCCTGCAACCAGCGGTCGGCCTGCACCACCACCGCGGGCCGGGGCTTGCCGGAATACACCCCGGGGCTGGCCACGGTCACCACCGTTCCCCTACTGAGCGGTGGGATGGTCATGCCGTCCAGTCGCTCCAGTTGGGCACCTGCTCGCTCCAGTGCGGCTGCTCCAGCTGGGCCAGGTGCTCCGATTGCCGCCGGGCTTCCTCGCCATCGCCATGGCGCTGCAGGTATTGGTCGATGGCCTCCCGGATGCAGGCACTGCGGCTTTTGCCCAACTGCTGAGCCACCGCGTCGAGCCGCTCTTCCACCGCGGGATCCACCCGCACGCCGATCACCATGACTCCAGCCGTGCAACGGTTTGTTGGACAGCCTAGGACTGTTGTTCATGGCTGCACTCCTCCCCCGAGCTTGTCGGCGTGCTGGGCGAACACGGCAGCGATCTGCTCACCGAGATCGCCGGGGCCGGTCTCGTCGTGCCCCTCACCAAACAGCCAGCGGTACTCGGCGAACACCGCGTCCCACTGGCGCGGGTCGTCGCCGAACACCACCACGTTCAAGCCCACGGCATCAAGGGCTGAGCGCTTGCGCTCATCGAGCTGCTGCTGCAACGGCTGCCTGTGGTGCGGCCCATCCACAAACACCAGCCCGCCAGCCTCCACATAGGTGAAGTCGGGCACCACGTAGTGATCGGGCACCGGCGACTGGGCCTTATCCGGCAGCAGGTAGCCCCGCTGCTGCAGCGTCTGCAACCACAGCCGCTCCAGGCCGCTCTGGCAGAGCTCCAGCAGCTGATCCAGCCGCTCGCTGCGGCCTGACGTGCCGCCCTGGGCCACCACATCGGCGCGGGCCAGATCCAGCAGGAACTGCTTGAGCGACGGCAGGCGCCGATCGATCTGCTCGTGGTCGCGCTGGTTGTTGTAGCTGAGCAGGCAGCGGTAGCAGCCGGCTTCGCACTCTGCGTCGGTGTCGATCAGGTCGATCGCCTGCTGGGGCAGGTTCCCTTCCCAGCGCCAGTGGCAGAGCTCCAACGCCTGACGCCCCAGCTGTTGCATCGCCGTGGGGCTCTCCACCAGGCGGCTCAACACCCCGGCACCGCCCTCGGCTGCTTCATAGATCAGCAACGAGCTGGCGTTGGCTTCGTTGGGCATCAACTCGGCGGCCAGCTCGCTGGGATCGAGCTGGAAGGCCACCTCGATGGCGCGCTTGAGCGCATAGCGCACGGAAATCAGATCCCGGGCGGTCCACTCCTGGCGGAACTGCACCAGCAGGGCGTTCTTGCGGTCTTGCACGTAGGGCGTGATCTTCACGTAGCCGTCTTCTGATTCGCCCTCGTCGTCGTCGCTGCCGGCCACCAGATCCGACTCCTTGCCCCAGAGCCCCTTCACCGGATGGATCGGGAAGCCGATGTTGTTCGGGTTCTCGCGGCGGCGGCGGCCCAGGTTGATGCGGCTGATCTGGGTGGCGGCCCCATAGCTCAACGCCAGCAGCGGCCGACCGGCCACGCTCACCTCTGCCACCGCCACCCGCACCCGGTTGTTCTCCTTGGGGAACTCGTAGGTGGTGAGCAGCTCATAGCCCAGCCGCTGCCGTTCTTCGTCGTCGGAGGTGATCCGCTCGGCGCGGCGGGTGGTGACCTGCTCGATCTGATACAGGTGCGGGATCCGCAGGGCGTTGCCGTCCGGATGGAGCTTGAGGCCTGCTCCGCAATGGCAGCACACCTCCAGCTTGGCGTCCTCGCCCAGGTGGGCATGGCCGCAGGAGCCGCACACCAGCGCATCGCGGGTGGCCAGGGTGCGGGTGGTGGTGCTGGCCTGCTCCTGCAGGTTGAGGATCGCGCCGCGCACCTTGTAGGTGTTGCCCTCGTGATAGATCAGCGCATGGGGGCCGAACTCGCTGATGCCCACAAACCGCGGCCTGCTGAGGTAGGTGCCGCCGTTCACCTGCTCGCGGCTGCCGGGAATGAAGGCCAGCAGCGGCAGGCGCGGGAAGTTGTAGCCCGGCATGAAGCCCTGGCTGGCCAGGTAGCGGTAGGTGGTGAAGTCGCCATTGGCGCCCTGGGGCCCGCTGCGCTCCGCCAGCAGTAGATCCCGCTGCAGCAGCGCAGCCCGCTGGCGCTGCTCGGCGTTCTTCTTCTCCCGCTCCGGCAGGGCGTAATTGATCATGTCCTTGCCGGCCTGCACCAGCTGGCTGGTCACCGCATCCAGCAGGCCGCGCCAGCGGCCCAGGGAGCGGTCGAAATCCCGGGCCGTGCTGTTGATCAACCCCTCCAGCCAGCTCTCAGTGAGCCAGGGCGGCGGCGTGGATCCCAGCCAGTTGTGGCGCTTGAGGTCGTCCACGATCGCCTGGCAGGCCCGCAGCGCCTGGTCCCGCGCGCTGGGGTTGTCGAGTGCTTCCGCGATCTCGCCCACCACGGGTTTGAGCTCGGAGTCGAGCCCTACCAGCTCCTTCACCTTGCTGGGCAGCGCCTTGCCCGTGGTTGCCAGCCACAGGGCGCGGAAGTGGGCGATCAGCAGCTCCTCATTGGCCAGCTCGAGCGTGGGTGCGCTCACCGCACCAGACACCATGCGCGTTGGCGCCGAGAAGAAGTACTGGTCGTGCGGTGAGGTGGCACCGCAGTAGCTGAGCACCAGCGCCGGCTGACCGCTGCGCCCCGCCCGGCCGCTGCGCTGGGCGTAGTTCGCCGGCGTCGGCGGCACGTTGCGCATGTACACCGTGTTGAGCGAGGAGATGTCCACGCCCAGCTCCATCGTGGGCGAGCAATAGAGCAGCCGCAGCTGGGCCTCGCGGAACGCTTCCTCCCGCTTCTCCCGCTCCTGGGCATCCACCTGGGCGGTGTGCTCCCGCGCCAGCAGGGTCTGCAGAAACGGCCGCCCCTGGGCACTCAAGGTGCTGGCCAGGTCGTTGTAAAGGGTGCGGAAGTAGTCGTTCACCGGCCCGCGGCGACCGGAGCCCTGGCGTTGCTTGAGCAATGCGGCGTGGTACTCGTCCTGGGGTTCTCCAGCCGGGTCGCACAACGTCCAGCGCAGGGCGCTGCTGCTGAGCCGGCAGCCGCTCTTGCTCTCGCCGCTGCCGCGGCGGCTGAGCCGCAGATCCACCTGTTTCACCAGGTGATAGCGCCCCAGCACCGCCACCAATCCCTGAGTGATCTGCTGGTAGAGCGCCTCATCCCACTTCAGGCCGGCGTGCAGCTCCTCCAAAGAGAGCCAGCGCTCCCGGGCCTTGAGCCAGCGGCCGAATTCACCGCGCAGCGACAACCCCTCCAGGCCGCGGAACTCCCGCCCCCGGGCATCGCGCGGCACCGTTTCAAACACCACGCTGCGCGCCAGTTCGCCCTTCTCATCGGCGCCGATCGCCCACACCTCCTCCAGCTCCGATGAAGCGCGGCGGCGGCGCTCAAACTCCTCGGCAAACAGCACATTGGTTTCGATCGCCAGCCGCTCGCGCAGCTCCTCCAGCAGGCGGTGGCAGATCAGGTAGCGCTCAACCGGTGAGCACTGCGCCAGCAGGGGGTGCTGATCGGCCCACTGGGCCTGGTCTTCCACGCAGGCCACCAGCTCGGCATAGTCCACCTCCAGCAGCTGCAGCTGCTCCAGGTTGGGGTTGGTCAACCGCCAGCCCCGGCGCAGGTCCACCACCAGGCGGTATTCGAGCACCTCGCGCAGGGCCTTGCGGAATTTGCCCTCCGCCGCCGGCACGATCTCCTTCTGGGCGATGAAATCGTCGGCCTCCAGCCGCAGCGCTTTCTCGGTCTCCAGGGCCAACGTCTCCAGGCTCAGCTCCCGTTCCGGCTGGGCCTGCAGCGCCGCCACCAGGCCAGCCCGCAGCTGCAGCACCCGCATGAAGTCGTTGAAGTGGCCGGCCTGGAGCGAGGCGTCCTGGCGGTTGTCGCTGAAGGCCAGCAGCTTGCGGGCGTTGTCGGGCAACTCGTTGGCCGGGAAGTTGAGCAGCTGCCGCAGCACCGACAGGCTCAAGGTGGTGGTGGCGGAACTGCGGCCCTCCGAACTCAGGCCCACCAGCTTGCGGAAGTCGCTGCCCCGGGCGCTGTGCTCCACCCCGCAGCTGGGGCAGAAGCGGAAGCTGCCGGCGAGCAGCCAACCCGGCAATCCATCAGTGCTAGCCAGACCATCGGGACGGAAGCGGCAGGGCACCGGTGCCGCCTGGCGGTAGTGCTGGCGCAGCACCAGATCGCCGTCTTTGCCCGGCTCCAACCAGCCATCGGGGTAGTTGGCCTTCTCCGGCTCATCGGTGGAATAGGCCCCGGCCGCATCGGGCATGAAGTAGCCATGCACCACCTGCTTGTCCTTGAGGCTGGCCTGATCGCCGAAATCGCGGGGCTCCAGCCGCACCGGCCGCTTGCTCTGCAGGTGGGCCCACACCGGATGGAACTCCTGGCCGCAGCTACGGCAGAACACCAGCGGGAACAGCAACGCCTGACGGTCACTGCCCGGCAGGTAGATCTGCCCCTTGAGCGTCGGGTGGCGCGACCCGGGGGGTTCCAGCGTGCAATAGATGTCGCCCCCAGCCGAAACGAACTGGTGCAGGCGGAAGGCAAAGAAACGCCGGTTCGGCGCCACCTCCACCTGATAGGCGGCCAACAGGAACTCCCGCAGCCGATCGCGGGCCTGCTGGGGATCAACGCCACTGAGCTGGGCGAGCTCTTCTGCCGCTATCCGGAACGCCTTGGGGTTGGAGCGAACCCACTTGCCATCGGCCCGGTCGTCTTCCCGGCGCAGGCCCAGCCGCAGCTCCACCCAGCGGGCCAGGGGGTGGCGGCGCAGGCTCTCCCCATCCCCAGTGGGGACGTCGGCGGCAAGGGCCTGGCCCAGTTCCTGGCCACTGGGTAGGTCACCTTGCGTGACCCGCTCCAGGGTTTCGGTCACCACATTGGCGGCCGGAATCGTGGTGCCGAACAACTTGCTCGCCACCGAGGCCACCAGGGCGTTGCGTTCCTCGGCGCTGCCCTCGCTGGCCATCGTGGCCGAGGTGCCGATGCAGATCAGCTCGTTGTTTGGAGAGAGCCGCTGCCGCACCCGGCGCACCAGCATCGCCACATCGGCGCCCTGCCGGCCCCGGTAGGTGTGGAGCTCATCGAGCACCAGAAACTCCAGCCCCTGGGCCGCCTTGATCACCTGCTGATCCAGCGGGTTCTGGCGGGTGAGGATGTACTCCAGCATCACGTAGTTCGTGAGCAGGATGTCGGGTGGGTTGGTCTGGATTGCCTCCCGTTCTTCTTTGGATTCCTGGCCGGTGTAGCGGGCAAAGGTCACCCGCTCCGATCCCTTGGCATAGCCCAGGCAGAGGTATTTCTTTAGCTCCTTGAATTGGCTGTTGCAGAGAGCGTTCATCGGGTAGATCACGATCGCCCGAATCCGCTGCTTGCTATCCCCCGCCTCCTTGGCTTCGATGATGCGCTGAACCATCGGCAGGATGTAGCCGATGGATTTACCTGAGCTGGTGCCGGTGGTGATCACCACGCAGCCACCGGCGAGCACGATCTTCAGGGATTCCAGCTGGTGCAGGTGCAGCTGCAGCTCCTCGCCCTCACCGCTTTCCTTGCCCCAGCGGAAGATCTGACGGCATTCCGGGTGCAGCAGGCCCTGCTCCACCAGCTCGCCGATACGCCCCCCGCCCACGAAGCTGGGGTTGAGCTGGATCAGTGGCGAGGGCCAATACTCCTCATCGCCATAGCGGCCATCCACGAAGTCGCGGATATCGTCTGGCTTGATCGTGGTGAAGCTGCGGCTGAACTGGCCGTAGTCCTCCACCACTCGGTCGCGGAACGAGAAGACATCCATCAGCCCGGCACCTCCGGGCTGCCGTGGCGGCGAACCATCCGGGAGCAAGCGCGCAAGAGCTGAGCCATGGGCGCTGAATCGAGCTGTTCCCTGGCTCCAGTCTGCAGCGCGTTACAGCGTTC
>JBIIDV010000024.1:0-32046 GCA_044238185.1 Prochlorococcaceae cyanobacterium
AACCGGTTTGTGCTCCGGAAACGTCGCCGCACCTCCAAGCGGAGCCGTGGCGGACGCGATTCCTGATGAACCACACCGCTTTGCACGCCGCTTAATCCGCTATGGGACGCTCACTCAAAAAAGGTCCATTCGTTGCCGACAGCCTGCTCCGCAAGGTTGAAAAGCAGAACGCCGCCGACGACAAATCCGTGATCAAGACCTGGTCACGGGCTTCCACCATCCTGCCGATGATGATCGGCCACACGATTGCCGTGCACAACGGCAAATCCCACGTGCCCGTCTACGTGACGGAACAGATGGTGGGCCACAAGCTCGGGGAATTCGCCCCCACCCGCACCTTCCGGGGCCACATCAAGGACAAGAAAGGAGGCCGCTAAACCATGGCAAACACCACTGCCAACCAAGCCCAAGCCCACGGCCGCTTCATCCGCGGCTCCGCCTCCAAGGTGCGCCGGGTGCTCGATCAGATCCGGGGTCGCAGCTATCGCGACGCCCTGATCCTGCTTGAGTTCATGCCCTACCGCTCCACCGGCCCCATCACCAAGGTGCTGCGCAGCGCGGTGGCCAACGCCGAGCACAACCTGGGTCTCGATCCCTCCACCCTGGTGATCACCCAAGCCAGCGCCGACATGGGTCCATCCATGAAGCGCTACCGGCCCCGCGCCCAGGGTCGCGCCTACGCGATCAAGAAACAAACCTGCCACATCAGCATTGCTGTGGCTCCTTCCGCCTGACCCCCGAGGACACCGCCCGATGGGACACAAGATCCATCCAACCGGACTGCGCCTGGGGATCACCCAGGAGCACCGATCCCGCTGGTACGCCCCCAGCAAGACCTATCCGACCCTCCTCCAGGAGGATGACCGGATCCGCAAGTTCATCCACAAGAAATACGGCGCCGCTGGTATTTCCGATGTGCTGATCGCCCGCAAGGCCGACCAGCTCGAGGTGGAACTCAAAACCGCTCGCCCGGGTGTGCTGGTTGGCCGCCAGGGCAGTGGGATTGAGGAACTGCGCACCGGTATCCAGAACACCGTGGGTGATACGAGCCGCCAGGTGCGTATCAACGTGGTGGAAGTGGAGCGGGTGGATGCCGACGCCTTCCTGCTGGCCGAATACATCGCCCAGCAGCTGGAGAAGCGCGTTGCCTTCCGCCGAGTGATCCGCATGGCCGTGCAGCGGGCCCAACGGGCCGGCGTGCTCGGCCTCAAGATCCAGGTGAGCGGACGCCTCAACGGCGCCGAGATCGCGCGCACCGAGTGGACCCGCGAAGGCCGTGTGCCCCTGCACACCCTGCGGGCCGACATTGACTACGCCACCAAGCTGGCCAGCACCACCTACGGGGTTCTGGGCATCAAGGTGTGGGTGTTCAAGGGCGAGGTTCTTCCTGGCCAGAAGGAGCAGGTGCCCGTGGGCGCTGCCCCCCGCCGCCGGACCAGCCGGCAGCCCCAACAGTTCGAAGACCGCTCCAACCAGGAGTGATCAGGAGGCCTGAACCATGCTGAGTCCAAGACGCGTCAAATTTCGCAAACAGCAACGCGGCCGCATGCGCGGCGTTGCCACCCGCGGCAACACCATTGCCTTTGGTGAGTTTGCCCTGCAAGCCCAGGAGTGTGGCTGGATCACCTCGCGCCAGATCGAGGCCAGCCGCCGGGCCATGACCCGCTACGTCAAGCGGGGGGGCAAGATCTGGATCCGGATCTTCCCCGACAAGCCCGTCACCATGCGCCCGGCGGAAACCCGCATGGGCTCCGGCAAGGGCAACCCGGAATTCTGGGTGGCCGTGATCAAGCCGGGTCGCATCCTGTTCGAGATGGGGGGTGCCGACATCACCCCCGAGATCGCCAAGGAAGCCATGCGCCTGGCGCAGTACAAGCTGCCCGTGAAGACCAAGTTCCTGTCCCTGGCGGATCAGGAAGCAGACCAGGCGGCCGAGGCGGTCGCCACCGTGGAGTCCTGACCATGGCACGTCCCTCGATCGCCGAAACCCGCAAGCTCGCCGATGGCGAGTTGAACGACCAGATCAACGCCACCCGGCGTGAACTGTTCGAGTTGCGCTTCCAGCAGGCCACCCGCCGCCTGGAAACCACCCACCGCTTCAAGGAAGCCCGCATCAAGCTGGCCCACCTGCTGACGGTGCAGAGCGAGCGGCAACGCTCCGGCAGTCCCGCTGCCGCCTCAACCTGAACCGCCTCCTGATTTTCCCCCCAAGTCCCATGGCTACCAAGGAACGGGTCGGCGTCGTCGTCAGCGACAAGATGGACAAAACGGTGGTGGTAGCGGTTGAAAACCGCTTCCCTCACCCCATCTACAAGAAGACGGTGAGCCGCACCAAGCGCTACAAGGCGCACGACGAAGACAACAACTGCAAGGTGGGCGACCAAGTACGCATCACCGAAACCCGCCCACTCAGCCGCACCAAGCGCTGGACCGTGGCCGAGGTGATCAACACCTCTGCCGCTAACTGAGGAGGACCAACCGATGATTCAACAGGAAACCTTCCTCAACGTCGCTGATAACAGCGGTGCCAAACGCATCCAGTGCATCCGTGTGCTGGGTACCAACCGTCGCTACGCCCATGTGGGCGATGTGATCGTGGCCGCCGTCAAGGACGCCATGCCCAACATGGGCGTGAAGAAGTCGGATGTGGTGAAGGCCGTGGTGGTGCGCACCAGGGCCACCCTGCGTCGCGAAACCGGAAACTCCATCCGCTTCGACGACAACGCGGCCGTGATTCTGGGTAACGACAACAACCCCAAGGGCACCCGGGTGTTCGGCCCTGTGGCCCGTGAACTGCGCGAGCGCAACTTCACCAAGATCGTGTCCCTCGCACCAGAGGTGATCTGAAATGGCAACAGCAACTCCCAAGGCCAAACCGGCTGAGCGCATCAAGATGCGCATCAAGAAGGGCGACACCGTTCAGGTGATCGCAGGCAAGGACAAGGGCAAGACGGGCGAGGTGCTGCGCACCCTGCCCTACGAAAATCGGGTGGTGGTGCAGGGCATCAATCTGCGCACCCGCCACGTCAAGCCCACCCAGGAGGGCGAAACCGGTCGCATCGTCACGGAAGAAGCAGCCGTGCATGCCTCCAACGTGATGCTCTACTCCACCACCAAACAGGTTGCCAGCCGGGTGGAAATTGTCGTCGACAAAGACGGCACCAAAAAGCGGCGTCTGAAGAAGACAGGGGAAACCCTGGATTGATCAGGGGCATCTCCTGACAGCCGATTTTCTTCTTCAGTCTTCCCATTCATCCTGTTCCAATCCGCCTTCTGACCCCGCCCAGAAGCGCACCCTCCATCCCCCGTCATGTCACTCAAACAGCGCTACCGGGAGGCGATTCAGCCCAAACTCCTCAAGGAGCTGAATCTCTCCAACATCCACGAAGTCCCCAAGGTGGTGAAAGTCACCGTGAATCGGGGACTCGGCGAAGCAGCCCAGAACGCCAAGGCTCTGGAGGCCTCGATCGAAGAGCTGGCCAACATCACCGGACAAAAGGTGGTGGTGACCCGTGCCAAGAAGGCCATTGCCGGCTTCAAGATCCGCCAGGGCATGCCGATCGGGGTGGCTGTCACCCTCCGCGGTGAACGGATGTATGCCTTCCTGGAGCGTCTGATTCACCTGGCACTCCCCCGTATCCGCGACTTCCGTGGCGTGAGCCCGAAGAGCTTCGACGGCCGTGGGAACTACACCCTGGGGATCCGCGAGCAGATCATCTTCCCTGAGATCTCCTTCGACAAGATCGACGCGATCCGTGGCATGGACGTCACGATCGTCACTTCAGCCCGTAACGACGAAGAGGGCCGGGCCCTCCTCCGCGAGATGGGAATGCCGTTCCGCAGCAACTGAGCCCTCTTCGGACCCGACCATGGCCAATCACGATCCTATTTCTGACATGCTCACCCGCATTCGCAATGCGAGTGAGAAGCGACACGAGACCACCCGTATCCCCGCCTCCCGGCTGCTGCGCAACATTGCCAGCGTGCTGCAGCAGGAAGGCTTCATCGCCGGCATCAGCGAAGAGGGTGACGGCGTGAAGAAAGAACTGGTGCTTGAGCTCAAGTACAGCGGCAAGCACCGCCAACCCACGATCCGTTCTGTGCAGCGCGTCAGCAAGCCTGGCCTGCGCATCTACAAGAACAATCGCCAGCTCCCCAAGGTGCTCGGCGGTCTGGGAGTGGCGATCATCTCCACCTCCAAAGGTGTGATGAGCGACCGCGATGCCCGCAAGCAGGGTGTCGGTGGCGAAGTGCTCTGCTACGTCTATTGATTCGAGAGGTAGATCCATGTCACGTATCGGTAAAGCACCCATCCCCGTTCCCGGTGGCGTCACCGTGACCCTCAAGGGTCTCGACGTCACCATCAAGGGTCCGAAGGGAGAACTGAATCGCACCCTGCCCGAAGGGGTGTCCATTGCCCAGGAAGGCGACACCTTGGTGGTGAGCCCGGACAACGAGAGCCGCCGCTCCCGCGAGCGTCACGGCCTCTGCCGCACCTTGGTGGCCAACATGGTGGAGGGCGTCAGCCAGGGCTACACCCGCAAGCTCGAGATCGTTGGCGTGGGCTACCGCGCCGCCGTGCAGGGCAAGAAGCTGGTGGTGAGCGCCGGCTACAGCCACCAAGTGGAGATGATCCCTCCCGACGGCGTCAGCTTCGCGGTGGAGAACAACACCACCGTGCTGGTGTCGGGCGCCAACAAGGAACTTGTGGGCAACGAAGCTGCCAAGGTGCGGGCCATTCGTCCGCCCGAGCCCTACAAGGGCAAGGGCATCAAGTACGAGGGCGAACGCATCCTGCGCAAGGCCGGTAAGACCGGTAAGAAATGAGGTCTGCCTGAGCGTCGTTACCCTGTATTCCCATGTCAACCGTCTCCCGCAAGCAGCAGACCCAGAAACGCCATCGGCGTCTGCGGCGCAATCTCACCGGCACAGCCAGCCGCCCCCGTCTGGCCGTGTTCCGCTCCAACAATCACATCTACGCCCAGCTCATCGACGACGACGCCCAGAGCACCCTCTGCTCGGCGTCCACCGTCGACAAGGAGCTGCGCACAAGCGTGTCGACCGGCGGCACCTGCGATGCCTCCGTGGCCGTGGGTCAGCTGGTCGCCAAGCGTGCCCTGGCCAAGGGCATCTCCCAGGTGGTCTTCGATCGCGGCGGCAACCTGTACCACGGCCGGGTCAAGGCCCTGGCTGACGCCGCCCGGGAAGCGGGCCTTCAGTTCTGATCCCTGCTCTCACCATGACCGAAACCAACGACCAGATCCAGACCAGCGACATTCCTTCAGCCGCTGACGTACCCGCAGCGGCTGAAGGGCAGGAGCGCCGTGGTGGCCGCGGCGACGGCCGCGGCGATCGCCGCGGTGGCCGGGGTCGCGACAACCGCCGGGGCCAGGAGCGTGACTCCGAGTGGCAGGAGCGCGTGGTGCAGATCCGCCGCGTCTCCAAGACCGTGAAAGGCGGTAAGAAGATGAGCTTCCGGGCGATCGTTGTCGTCGGCAACGAAAAGGGCCAGGTAGGCGTGGGCGTCGGCAAGGCCGGCGATGTGATCGGCGCCGTCCGCAAGGGCGTGGCCGATGGCAAGAAGCACCTGGTGAAGGTGCCCCTCACCCGCCACAGCTCCATCCCCACGGTGGGCAATGGTCGCGATGGCGCCGCCAGCGTGCTGATCCGCCCCGCGGCCCCCGGTACCGGCGTGATCGCCGGCGGTTCGATCCGCACGGTGCTGGAACTGGCTGGCATCAAGAACGTGCTGGCCAAGCGCCTGGGCTCCAAGACCCCCCTCAACAACGCCCGCGCCGCCATGGACGCCCTGGCCGGCCTGCGCACCCACAAGGAGACCGCCAAGGAGCGGGGCATCTCCCTTGAGCAGATCTACTCCTGAGGCCTCGCCATGAGCATCAATCTCCAATCGCTGAAAGCCAACCCCGGCGCCCGCCGCCGCAAGCTGCGCAAGGGCCGGGGTATCGCCGCCGGCCAGGGCGCCAGCTGTGGTTTCGGCATGCGCGGCCAGAAGTCCCGCTCCGGCCGACCCACCCGTCCGGGCTTTGAAGGCGGCCAGATGCCGCTCTACCGCCGCATCCCCAAGCTCAAGCACTTCGAGCTGGTGAATCGCAAGGAATTCACCGTGATCAACGTGGCCAAGCTGGCTGATTGCAAGGCGGGCAGCACCGTTTCCCTCGACAGCCTGGTCAAGGACGGCATCGTCACCAGTCCCAAGCACCCCCTGAAGGTGCTCGGCAACGGCGAGCTGACCGTGAAGCTCACGGTTCAGGCCGCTGCGTTCACCGAGAGCGCCCGCGCCAAGATCGAAGCCGCAGGCGGCACCTGCGAGGTCATCTGATTCCGCTGGCGGCCCCCCGGCCTAGGGTCTGAGCCGTTCGCCAGGGTCACCGGGCGGACGGCTTTTTGCATGGGACCAGGCCGCTCCCATCCATCCCATCCCTCTTCTCTCCCCAGCCACCATGCTTGTCAGTCGGGGACGCAATCCCAGCGCCGGCGAAATTGTCAGTCAACTGATCCAGTCGAAGGGCCTGCGCGACCGGGTGCTCACCACCCTGGGCCTGCTGCTGCTGGTAAGGCTCGGCATCTACATCCCCGTCCCCGGAATTGACCGGGTGGCCTTTCAGGACTTCCTGTCCCGCGGCGGCCAGTTGATCGGCTTCCTCGACATCTTCACCGGCGGCGGTCTCTCCACCCTGGGGGTGTTCGCCCTGGGGATCCTGCCGTTCATCAACGCCTCGATCATCATCCAGCTGCTCACCGCAGCCCTGCCCCAGCTGGAGGAGCTGCAGAAGAACGAGGGAGAGGCCGGCCGGCGCAAGCTGGCCCAGCTCACCCGCTACGTGGCGCTGGGCTGGGGCATCCTGCAGAGCACGGTGTTTGCCCTGATCCTGCGGCAATACGCCACCCAGGGGCTGGCCGAGCCCGTGTTCGTGATCCAGACCGCCCTGGCCCTGGTCACCGGCTCGATGGTGGTGATGTGGATCAGTGAGGTGATCACCGAGCGCGGCATCGGCCAGGGGGCTTCGCTGGTGATCTTTGTGAACATCGTGGCCACCCTGCCCAAGGCCCTCGGCTCCACGATCGAGCTGGCCCAGAGCGGCGACCGGGCCACCGTGGCCGGCATCGTGGTGCTGGTGCTGGTGTTCCTGGTCACGATCGTGGGCATCATCTTCGTGCAGGAAGGCAGTCGCCGCATCCCTATCGTGAGCGCCAAGCGCCAGGTGGGCGGAGCCGGTGTGCTGGCCGCTCGCCAGAGCTACCTGCCCCTGAAGCTCAATGCCGGCGGCGTGATGCCGATCATCTTCGCCTCGGCGGTGGTGTTCCTGCCCCTCACGATCGCCAATCTCACCGGCTCCCCATGGCTGATCCAGCTGGCCGGCTATCTCAACCCCAACAGCAGCACACCCTGGCTCTACGCCCTGCTGTTCTTTGCCCTGATCGTGGGCTTCTCCTTCTTCTACGCCTCGCTCACCGTGAATCCCGTGGATGTGGCCAGCAACCTCAAGCGGGGCGGGGTGGCCATCCCTGGCGTGCGGCCCGGCTCGGCCACGGCCAACTATCTCGGTGGGGTTCAGAACCGGCTCACCCTGCTGGGGGCCCTGTTCCTCGGGGCGGTGGCGATCATCCCGTCAGCCGTGGAGGGCGCCACCCAGGTGCGCACGTTCCAGGGACTGGGCGCGACCTCCCTGCTGATCCTGGTGGGCGTCGCCATCGACACGGCCAAGCAGGTGCAGACCTATGTGATCTCCCAGCGCTATGAGGGCATGGTGCGGCAGTAGGCACTGCTGCCACAGATCCCTCAGCCCTTCGGTCCCTCTCGGCAGATTCAGCTCACCCCTCTTCACCCTGGCGGATTGCCCCGCTCTCCTTCACCTTTTCGGCGATGAAACAGCGTCTCCTCTTTCTGGGTCCCCCCGGTGCCGGCAAGGGCACCCAGGCCCAGCAGCTGGCAGCCCGACATGGGCTGCTACACCTCTCAACTGGCGATCTCCTGCGGGCCGAGGTGGCCGCTGGCAGCCCCCTGGGCCAGGAAGCTGCGGCTGTGATGGCCCGCGGCGAACTGGTGAGCGACGCCCTGGTGCTGGCCATCGTGCGCAGCAGACTGGAACAGCAGAGCACTGCAGGCGGCAGTGGCTGGCTGCTGGATGGCTTTCCCCGCAATGTGGCCCAGGCCGATGCCCTGGCCGCCCTGCTGGAGGAGCTTGGGCAGCAGATCGAGCTGGTGGTGCTGATGGAACTCGACGATGGCGTGCTGATCCAGCGGCTGCTCAGCCGCGGCCGTGCCGACGACAACGAGGCCGTGATCCGGCACCGGCTGGAGGTGTATCGGCAGCAGACGGCTCCCTTGATCAGCTACTACCGCGATGCCGAGCTCCTGCAGTCCGTGGAAGCTGACGGCAGCGTGGATGAAATCGCCGAGCGCATCGAAGCCCTTCTCCGCTGAGCAGGGATGGAGAAAGCAGGTTGACCGATGTGGTAGGTTGTCGGTTTGCAAATTCGGAGAGCACAACTCCCATGAAGGTGCGTGCCTCAGTCAAGAAGATGTGCGACAAGTGCCGGGTGATCCGTCGCCACGGCCGGGTGATGGTGATCTGCACCAACCCCAAGCACAAGCAGCGCCAGGGCTGACCAGCCCCGCGCCCTTCCCCTCCCCACTCACCAGCCTCTCGTCCGGCACGCCCGGAGAACGGGAAAAACGGTGAACCTCACTGACCCCCTGAAGCGATTAACACGTGGCTCGGATTGCAGGCGTCGATATCCCTCGCGACAAGCGGGTTGAGATCGCCCTCACCTATGTGTATGGCATCGGTCTCACCCGTGCCCAGAAGATTCTCGCCAAGGCCGGGGTGAGCCCCGACATCCGCGTGAAGGACCTCAGCGACGCCGACGTGCAGAAGCTGCGCGGGGCCGCCGACACCTTCACGCTGGAGGGCGACCTGCGCCGCCAGGAGGGCATGGCCCTCAAGCGCCTTCAGGACATCGGCTGCCTGCGGGGCCGCCGCCATCGCATGGGCCTGCCCGTGCGCGGCCAACGCACCCGCACCAACGCCCGCACACGGCGTGGCGCTCGCAAAACCGTGGCCGGTAAGAAGAAGTAGGCCCCAGGAGGTCCGGCTGCGGCTGGCCCTCCGACCCACCTTCCCCGCCATTGCCCAGCCATGTCTCTAACGACATGGCCCCAGTGCTCTGCCGGATCTGCTCTCTCCCGTCTCCCATGGGACTGAAAGCGCCGCGCAATCCGTCACCAGAGCCTCGTCCCAGTACCCCGATCACCTCTGCTGCCCCGGCAGCGTCATCGCCATGGCCAAGCCCGCCAAGAAATCAGGTCCCAAGAAGGCCAAGCGCAACGTCCCCAACGGTGTTGCCCACATCCAGAGCACCTTCAACAACACCATTGTGTCGATCACCGACACAGCTGGCGAAGTGATCTCCTGGAGCTCGGCTGGGGCCAGCGGCTTCAAGGGAGCCCGCAAAGGCACCCCCTTCGCTGCGCAGACCGCCGCAGAAGCGGCCGCCCGTCGCGCCCTCGAGCAGGGCATGCGCCAGATCGAGGTGCTGGTGCGCGGACCCGGGTCCGGCCGTGAAACAGCCATCCGTGCTCTGCAGGTCGCAGGCCTGGAGATCACCCTGATCCGCGATGTGACTCCCCTGCCCCACAACGGCTGCCGCCGTGCCAAGCGCCGTCGGGTCTGATCCGTCGTCCCTTCCCCAACGGGAATCCGCCAACCCTCCGAGCCCCAGACCGTGCTGCACTACCAAATTGACCGGATCGAGCACCAGGTCAGTGAAAACCGGTCCCAGACCGGTGTTTTTCTGATCGGTCCCCTGGATCGCGGCCAGGCCACAACCCTGGGCAATGCCCTGCGACGCGTCCTGATTGGCGCCCTTGAAGGCAGTGCGATCACGGCCGTGCGCATCGCCGGCGTGAACCACGAGTACGCCACTGTCCCCGGGGTGCGCGAGGACGTTCTTGACATCCTCCTGAACTGCAAGCAGGTGTCGGTGAGCAGCCGCAGCCGGGAACTGGAGATCGGCCGCCTGGTGGTGAGTGGACCGGCCACCGTCACAGCCTCCGACCTGCAGTTCTCCTCCCAGGTCCAGGTGATCGATCCCGATCGCCTGATTGCCACCGTGGCCGATGGCCACAGCCTGGAGATGGAGGTGCACGTGGAGCGGGGCGTGGGCTACCGCCCCGTCGACCGCCACAGCGAGGACACCAGTGCCATCGACCTGCTCCAGATCGATGCGGTGTTCAAGCCGGTGAAGCGCGTGAACTACACGGTGGATGAAACCGCCGTGGGTGAAGGCGGTTCCGCCCGCGAGCGTCTGCGGCTGGAAATCGAGACCAACGGCAGCATCACCCCTGATGACGCCATGGCCCAGGCGGCCAACCAGCTGATCGCCCTCTTCCAGCCCCTGGCCAGCCTCACGGCCGTCGAGGAACCCGGGCTGGAGCCCGAACCCTCAGCCGAGGCCCAGATTCCCCTCGAGGAACTGAACCTCTCCGTGCGGGCCTACAACTGCCTGAAGCGCGCCCAGGTGAACTCCGTGAGCGACCTGATGGGCTTCAGCTACGAGGATCTGCTGGAGATCAAGAACTTCGGCTCCAAGTCAGCCGATGAGGTGATCGAAGCGCTTGAGCGCATCGGTATCACCCTGCCCCAGAGCCGCACCAGCGCCTGATCGGCGGCCACCCTTCCTCCCCGTCGTTCACCCCAGGAGCACCAAGTCCCATGCGCCACCAATGCCGAGTCCCCCAATTGGGACGCCCCGCCGACCAACGCAAAGCCATGCTGCGTGGTCTCACCACCCAGCTGATCCGCGAAGGTCGCGTCACCACCACCAAGGCCAGGGCGAAGGCTCTGCGCGATGAAGCCGAGCGGATGATCACCCTGGCCAAGGAGGGCAGCCTGGCCGCCCGCCGTCGGGCCATTGGCTACATCTACGACAAACAACTCGTTCACGCCCTGTTTGAGAAGGCCCAGGAGCGCTATGGCGATCGCCAGGGTGGCTACACCCGCATCATTCGCACCGTGCCTCGCCGTGGCGACAACGCCGAGATGGCCATCATTGAGCTGGTCTGATGCCTTGGTCATGGGGCGCGGGCCCGATCCTGAGCCAGCTCCGTCGACGTTGATCAAGCAATTCTTTTCCCAACCAGCCGTGGCAGCCTTCACTGCCACGGCTTTTTGTTGAAGCCCTTGAGCTGGCATGGCTTTGTCTCCCAGCGCCGGCCCCCCGCTCAGGCGCATCGCCCTCTGCCTGCAGTACGACGGCCGAGCCTTCCACGGCTGGCAGCGCCAGCGCAATGCCCCCAGCGTGCAGGACA
The DNA here is from genome assembly GCA_044238185.1 of Prochlorococcaceae cyanobacterium. Taxonomy (GTDB): domain Bacteria; phylum Cyanobacteriota; class Cyanobacteriia; order PCC-6307; family Cyanobiaceae; genus NIES-981. The sequence continues at coordinate 11,333 of JBIIDV010000024.1, forward strand.
CCCTGGAGAAGGCGATCCGCAGGTTGGATCCCGAAAGCAGCGGCCAGACCATGGCAGCGGGGCGAACCGACACCGGCGTGCATGCCGCGGCCCAGGTGGTGCACTTCGACTGCGCGGGTCCGATCCCAGCCCAGCGCTGGCCCAAGGCCCTCAATGGCGTGCTGCCCGCAACTGTGCGGGTCAGGGCGGCGGCCCAGGTGGCGGACAACTGGCACGCCTGCTTCTCGGCCACCTACCGGCGGTACCGCTACACCATCTACAACGGTCAGCGCCCGAACCTGTTCCTCGCGCCCTGGTGCTGGCACCGCTACCGCCTGCGTCTCGACGAAACGCTGATGAGCCGTGCCCTCGAGGGCATGCTTGGGGAACACGACTTCGCGGCCTTCCAACGGGCCGGCAGCCGGCGCAGCCACTCCCGCACCTGCCTGCAGGAGGTGAAGGTGGAGCGGCGGGGCGACCTGATCGAGGTGGAACTTCAGGCCAGCGGCTTCCTCTACGGGATGGTGCGGCTGGTGATGGGGCAACTGGTGGCGGTGGCGGAAGGCCGGCTGAGCCTGAAGGCCTTTGAGCAGCGCTGGCAGCAACGGCAGCGCACAGAAGTGAAGGAGGCGGCGCCGGCCCAGGGGCTCTGCCTGCTGCGGGTGGGGTATCCACAGCCCGTGTTTGCCGAACCCGCCTGGTATGATTGCCAACCGCGGTTTCAGCTGGAACTCTCCGACCCGCCTCCTACTCCCTGAGCTCCGGTCTCCAACCGGCCAGGCAGTAGCTGCCAACAGGAGGGGATTCCCGCTGGCCAACCCGTCGATCCGCGGGCCCTCAACCGGCCAAGCGGTAGGGTCAAGAGGTTGCGACTGACACACAAGCAGTGCTCACCAGGCACTGCCCACCTGTGTCTGCCCGAACCCACGACCACCAGCCCAGCCCCCTACGGCCTGCCGGTGCCTGACCAGGCGATATGAACAAGACTCCCCTGCCCTCCGTTGATTCTCTCCACCGCCAGTGGTATCTGGTGGATGCCGAAAATCAGACCCTCGGCCGACTGGCCAGTGAGGTGGCTTCCGTGCTGCGCGGCAAGAACAAGCCCACCTACACCCCCCACCTCGACACCGGCGACTTCGTCATCGTGATCAACGCTGACAAGATCCGAGTCAGCGGCAACAAGCCCACCCAGAAGCTCTATCGCCGCCACTCCGGCCGTCCCGGTGGCATGAAGACCGAAACCTTCGCCCATCTGCAGGCCCGCATCCCCGAGCGGATCGTGGAAAAGGCCGTGAAGGGGATGCTTCCCCACAACGCCCTCGGCCGCCAGCTGTTCCGCAAGCTGAAGGTCTACAAGGGCAGTGAGCATCCCCACGCTGCCCAGCAACCCCAGGCCCTCGCCCTCGATCCCGCCGCCGCCGCCAAATGAGTACCGCCAAAGTCGTTTACTGGGGCACCGGTCGCCGCAAAACCGCCGTCGCCCGCGTGCGTGTGGTGCCCGGCACTGGCACCGTCACCATCAACGGTCGCCCTGGCGACAACTACCTCAACTACAACCCTGTGTATCTGGCAGCGGTGAAAGCCCCGCTGAATACCCTGGGGCTGGCCAGCGAGTACGACCTGCTGGTGAATGTGCGCGGTGGTGGTCTCACCGGCCAGGCTGACGCCATCAAGCAGGGGGCGGCCCGGGCCCTGTGCGAGCTGTCCGGCGACAACCGCAAACCTCTGAAGACCGAGGGGCATCTCAGCCGCGACCCCCGCGCCAAGGAGCGCCGCAAGTACGGCCTCAAGAAAGCCCGTAAGGCTCCCCAGTTCTCGAAGCGCTGATTGCGCCTCTACCCCTTCAGCTCCTTCCAGCCATGCCCAAGGCCGACATTCACCCCACCTGGTATCCCGATGCCAAGGTGATCTGCAATGGAGAGGTGGTGATGACCACCGGCTCCACCTCGCCCGAAATCCACGTCGACGTGTGGAGCGGCAACCACCCCTTCTACACCGGTACCCAGAAGATCCTCGACACCGAGGGCCGCGTGGACCGCTTCATGCGCAAGTACGGCATGGCCGGTGCCTCCAACGCCAAGGACGACGCCAAGAGCGAAACCGAAGCCAAGGCCTGAGCGGCTCTGGTCGAACCCCTCCTGGCCGCCGGATGCTCCCCTGGGGCATCCGGCTTTTCTGTGTGCGAGCATCCGGCCCATGGATCCCAACCTGCTGCACGCGCGTCTGGAAACGGCGCAGCGCACCTTCGCCAGCCTGGAGCGCCAGCTGGCTGATCCCGCCGTCACGGCCAACCCTGCCCAGCTGCAGAGCATCGCCAGGGAGCGCTCGCGGCTGGAACCCCTGGTGCTCGACCATCAGCGCCTGTGCAAGCTGCAGCAGGAACAGCAGGAGGCCCGCCAGCTGCTGCGGGAGCACCGGGGCGACCCGGCCATGGAGGAGCTGGCGACCGACGAGTTGGCAACTCTGGAGCAGGAGATCGGCGCACTGGAGCAGCGGCTCACCATCGCCCTGCTGCCCCGCGATCCGCGGGATGAGCGCAGCGTGATGCTGGAGATCCGTGCCGGCGCCGGCGGCGACGAGGCGGCGATCTGGGCGGGCGACCTGGCCCGGATGTACGAGCGCTACGCCCAGAGCCAGGGCTGGCGGGTGGAACCGGTGAGCGCCTCGGAAGCGGAACTGGGCGGCTACAAGGAGCTGATCCTGGCCATCCGGGGCGAAGGGGTGTACAGCCAGCTGAAATTTGAGGCGGGCGTGCACCGGGTGCAGCGGGTGCCTGCCACCGAGAGCCAGGGGCGGGTGCACACCTCCACGGCCACCGTGGCGGTGATGCCGGAGGCCGATCCGGTGGAGGTGCAGATCGATCCTGGCGATCTGGACATCAGCACCGCCCGCTCTGGCGGGGCCGGCGGCCAGAACGTGAACAAGGTGGAAACAGCGGTGGACCTGCTGCACAAGCCCACCGGCATCCGCGTGTTCTGCACCCAGGAACGCTCCCAGCTGCAGAACCGGGAACGGGCGATGGAGATCCTGCGGGCGAAGCTCTACGAACGGGAACTGGCGGCCGCCCAGGCCGAGGAGCGCTCGGCCCGCCTGGCCCAGGTGGGCAGCGGCGACCGCAGCGAGAAGATCCGCACCTACAACGTCAAGGACAACCGGGCCACCGACCACCGGCTGGGCCGCAATTTCAGCCTCGACCCGGTGCTGAATGGCGAACTTGCCGACCTGATCGGAGCCTGCATCGCCGCCGATCAGGGGCGCCAGCTTGAGGCGCTGGCGGCTCAGGCCGGCAACTGATCAACCAGGAACTCGGCAGGATTGGCGCTGAACTCCAGCACATCCAGCCCGATCACGTATTTGGCCCATTCCCGGTGGTGACCGGAGCGGATCAGGCGGGTGGCTTCAAAACCGGGTCCACTGAGCGGACGATGGGGCGGATGGGCCAGCACCATGCCGGCCTCACGAGGGGTGCGATTGCCCTTGCGCACGTTGCAGCCCAGGCAGGCTGTGGTCACGTTCTCCCAGGTGTCCGCCCCACCACGGCTCCGAGGCAGTACGTGGTCCACGGACAGCCGCTCGTGCCGGCTGCCGCAGTACTGACAGCGATGGCCATCGCGCTGGAAGAGATTGCGACGGGTGAGGGGCATGGGGCGATAGGGCACGCGCACGAACTGGCGCAGCCGGATCACAGTGGGCTGCATCAGGTCTGAGCGAATCTGGCGGCCCCAGTCGTGCTCCAAACCCTCGGCCTTACCCTTGAGCACCATCACCACGGCCCGGCGCCAGCTGGTGATGTTCAGCGGTTCGTACGACGCATTGAGCACAAGAACCTGGCCCATGGTTGTCGGTCCCCGCGACAAAAAAAGCCCTTCGCGGCATGCTAGGGGCAATTCTTGGGCGATTTCGTGACCCAGGCCACCAAGCCAGCCTGGCGGCCCCCTGACGACCAGCCTGAGCGGCTGGAGCGCGATCCCGAGGGGCTGGAACGCCAGCGGGCCTGGGTGGAGGTGGACGCGGCCGCCATCGCCAGCAATGCCAGGCGCCTGCGACGCTGCCTGAACAGCCGCAGCCAGCTGATGGCCGTGGTGAAAGCCGACGGCTACGGCCATGGCGCCGTGACCGTGGCGCGCGCCGCCCTGGCGGGCGGGGCCGACGCCTTCGGAGTGGCCACCCTGGAGGAGGGCATCGAACTGCGGCAGGCCGGAATTGACGCGCCGGTGTTGGTGCTCGGCAGCCTCACCCAGGCCGAAGAACTGCGGGGCTGCCTGCGCTGGCAGCTGATGCCCACCATCAGCGGCATGCGCGAGGCCCTGCTCTGCCAGAACCTGGCCAGCGGGCATGGCAGCCCGATGCCGTTGCAGCTCAAGCTGGATACCGGCATGGCCCGGCTGGGCGCCGACTGGCAGGAGGGTCCGCGACTGGTGGAGGCGATCCAGGCCCTGGAGGCCGTGCAGCTGGTGGGGGTGTACTCCCACTTGGCCAGCGCCGACCTACCCGACGGCGACGATGACGGCCTCACCAAGCTGCAACAGCAGCGGTTCGAAACGGTGCTGCGCAGCCTCAACGACCGAGGGCTGGCGTGTGGCTGCCGCCATCTGGCCAACTCAGCGGGCACCCTGCGCACGCCGCAGCTGCATTACGACATGGTGCGGGTGGGCCTGGCCCTCTACGGCCAGAGGCCGGCCGGCCACCTCGGCGCGGAGATGGGCCTGCAGCCGGCCCTGCAGCTGCACGCCCGGGTGCGCCTGGTGCGGGAGGTGGCTGCCGGGATCGGCGTGAGCTATGGCCACCGCTTCCGCACCAGCCGTGCCAGCCGACTGGCGGTGGTGGGCATCGGCTACGCCGACGGCGTACCCCGGCAGCTCTCCAACCAGCTGGAGGTGCTCTTCCAGGGGCAGCGTCTGCCCCAGGTGGGAGCGATCACCATGGACCAGCTGGTGCTGGACGTAACCGACTGTGCCGCAGTGGATGTGGGCTCCGTGGTAACGCTGCTGGGCCGCGATGGCCGGGAGGAGATCGGCCCGAGCGACTGGAGCGAGCGCTGCGGCACGATTCCCTGGGAGATCCTGTGTGGCTTCAAGCACCGGCTGCCCCGGCTGAGCGAGGAGGCCCCCAGCACGGCGCACTGATAAGCTCATTGGGCCACTGGAGAGGTGGCTGAGTGGTTGAAAGCGGCTCCCTGCTAAGGAGTTACAGGAGGCAACTTCTGTCGAGGGTTCGAATCCCTCCCTCTCCGTTTGAATCAAGGTCCCGGACGTCCAGGTTTGTGCCAGATCCCTGGGCTACTGGTTCGTCCCCATGCCTCTGGTTCCTTCCCATGCCTTCTGAGCGGAAGCGCTGTGTAGGACACCCTCGACGAGGCCCGATGAAGCGTCTTGTGATGCTCACTCCGTTGCTCCTGAGCGGCCCCCCAGCCCACGCGCAGGCCTCCGCAGTCCAGTGCCCCGGAGCATCCACCGTGGAGATGCGCTACTGCGCGGGCCTGTCTCTGGAGGAATCAAACACCCTTCTGCGCCAGGCGATCCCCCAGGCGCTCTTCCAGCAGTGGCAGGAGGCAACCCGAGCGGTCTGTGCACACGCCTATCGCCCCTTCAGGCAGGGCACGATCTACCCGCAGTTGGTGGTTGGATGCGACGACACCCTCAACAGGGCCCTGCTGAAGGAATTTGAACCGCTCAACAACCAGGGGGACCCCGCACGAACGCCCTGACATCCCGGCCCTACTGCCCCGACGGTGAGCGGCAGGCCACAAGCCGGAACCAACAGCGACAACTCCCATACCCTGAGAGGAGTTCCCCTCAGCCGATGCAGCGCCTTCTCCTCCTTGCCCTGGCCGCAGCGAGCCTGCTGATCGGCCCGGACGCCAGCGCCCACTGCGATCGGAACCACGGGCATCAAGGCGCCTCGCAGTCCAACGCGGAAGCACCTAGGTAAGCAGCGCCAAGATCGCTGGACGGCAGGCTTGATCCCATCAGGGGTGTGGCGGATCAGCAGCCGGGGTCTTCCAGCTTGCAGGCAGCGCTGAGCTGGCGGGCGATCTCCGGCAACAGGGTGGTGTCCTCGGCGCAGCTGGCCCCCTCGCTGAAGGCCACCAGCAGAAACGGATCGTGGCCCTCTGCCTGCACATAGGCGGCATCGTGGCGGGCTGCACTCATCCAGCCCGCCTTGCTCCACAGCTGGGCAGTCGCCGGCAGGCCCTCGCCGAGAAAACCGTCCACCTGGTTCTCCGGATCGGCAGCCCGTTGATCGGGATCGAGGCTGCGGGCAAGCACGGCCTGCATGCGGCTGCAGGCGGGCGGCGACACCAGACCTGAGGCCATCACAGCCTCCAGCAACCGGGCGGTGGCATCGGTGCTGAGACGATTGCGGTTCTCTACCAGCTGGGCCCCATAGAAGTCGCTCTCCCGGCCGAAGGGGCCGTCGCCCCAGGTCTTCTGGCAGGCATTCACCCCCTCCAGCTCCGGCCAGCCCAGCCCCCCCAGCCACTGATTCACCAATTGACGCTGCTCACACCAGGTGTGCATCAGCTGGGGCGGCAGGGCCGGACCACTGGTGGTGCCGGTGAGCAGATCCACCACCAGACCGGTGGCATCGTTGCTGGAGTCCTGAATCATCAGGGCCAGGGCACGGCGCAGCTCCGGATCCTCCTCCAGCAATCCGCGCTGCAGCCAGGCCTCGGCGGCAATCAGATACACCAGCTTCACCACACTGGCGGGATACCACTGGCGATCCCCCTCCCAACTGGCACCGCGGCCAACGGGGGGGGCCTGGGCGGCATCCGGCAGGGGGCGGGGATAGCGCACCCAGGTGATGGCCAGACGATGGGCCAGGCCGGGCCGTCCGTCGAGTTCCAGAGCCCGCACCAGATCGGTCAGGATCTGAGCCATGGCCGGATCGGGGCTGTAGAACGCCATCGCTGCTGGCAACCAATGCGGCGAGATTAGGCATGGCTCCACTCCCCTCTGTTTCCAATCCCACCACCGCCAATCCCAGCAAGGCAGCCCTGGAGTTGCTCGAACCGGGCAGCATCTGGCAGCTGGAGTGGCCTCTGAATCTCTATAGCCGGGCTGGTGGCAGCGGTCTGGCCACCCAGGCGGCCACTGGCCGCTGTGTGCAGGTGCTCAGCGAGCGTTCCCAGGGGCGGCTGCGTGTGCGCCTGCTGGAGGACGGCTACCCAGGCTGGCTGGAGCCGGCCCACCTGGTGGGCCGGGCAGTGGCCGCCGAGCGGCCCCTCCCCCAGCTGTTGCAGCGCCACCAGATCAGCGCACGGCTGCCCAGCGCGCTGGCCCTGGCCCTCAGCTGGATGGAACGCGCCAACGTGTATCTCTGGGGCGGCACCATCGGCCCCGATCTCGACTGCTCCGGCCTGGTGCAGACGGCCTATGCCGCCGCCGGCATCTGGCTGCCAAGGGATGCCTACCTGCAGGAGCGCTTCTGCATGCCGGTGGCCGTGCGGCCGGGCCAGACCCAGCTGCTGGAGGCCGGCGACCTGATCTTCTTCGGCACCCCCCAGCGCTGCACCCACGTGGGCCTGCATCTGGGCGGCGGCCGCTACCTGCACAGCTCTGGACAGGAGCACGGTCGCAATGGCCTGGGCATCGATAACCTCAATCCCCGCAACAGCGATCCGGTGGCCAGCCACTACCGACGCGAGCTGCGGGGAGCTGGGCGGGTGATGCGCTGCCACGACGGCAGTCCACTGCCCGCCTAAGGTCGCCCACAGCGGAGCCAGGGCATGGATCTCTCCATCGTGGTGCCCATCTACAACGAGGAGGCCAACCTGGCCCCGCTGGTGGAGCAGCTGCTGGCCGCGGTGCGCCCCCTGGCCCTGGGCTTCGAGATCGTGCTGGTGGACGATGGTTCTCGGGACGGCAGCCCGGCCGTGCTGGCCGAGCTCAGCCGCACAGTGCCCGAACTGATGGCCGTGCTGTTGCGGCGCAATTACGGCCAGACCGCCGCGATGGCCGCCGGTTTCGATGCCAGCGGCGGCGAGGTGATCGTGACCCTCGACGGCGATCTGCAGAACGACCCCGCCGACATTCCCCTGCTCCTTGAGCGGATCGACCAGGGGTATGACCTGGTGAGCGGCTGGAGGCACCAGCGCCAGGATGCGGCCGCCAGCCGGCTGCTGCCCAGCCGACTGGCCAACCGCCTGATCGCCCGCGTCACCGGGGTGCAGCTGCACGACTACGGCTGCTCCCTGAAGGCCTACCGCCGCGAGGTGGTGGACGACCTCAACCTCTACGGCGAACTGCACCGCTTCCTGCCGGCCCTGGCCGCCATCGAGGGGGCTCGCATCAGCGAAGTCAAGGTGCGCCATCATCCCCGCCGCCATGGGCGGAGCAACTACGGCCTCGACCGCACCCCGCGGGTGCTGATGGACCTGCTCACGGTGTGGTTCATGAAGCGGTTTCTCACCCGACCGATGCATGTGTTCGGTCTGGGGGGCCTGGTGGCCATGGCTGCAGGGCTGTTGGTGGGGCTGTGGCTGGTGGGCGAGAAGCTACTGCTGGGGGCCGATATCGGCAATCGGCCGTTGCTGCTGGCCGCCGTGCTCAGCCTGCTGGCCGGCGTTCAGCTGTTCTGCTTCGGCCTGCTGGCGGAGCTGCAGATGCGCACATACCACGAAAGCCAAGGCAGGCCGATTTACCGGGTACGGGCCACGTTCCGGGGCAGCGGGACTGCAAACGGCTGAGGGGCGCCTGCGGCCAAAGCCGGACAGCCACGAAAACGCTCGATCGCAAGCGCCGCCTCCCGCACCACTGCCGGATCGCTGTCACGCAACCCGCGGAGCAGCAGGGGGACGGTGGCGCGATGGCCCCAGGCACGGGCGTGGCGCAGGGCGGCCAGACGGGTGGCGGGTTCCTGGGTCAGGGCCGCCGAGAGGCGCCGCATCAACACGGCATGGGGCATGGCCAGGCCAGGCCCCCCGAACAGAGCTGTGGGGCTGGGGCTGGGGCTCTCGCTTCCAGCGTCCTGGGGTGCGGGCGGGGCGGGCAGACGAAGAGCGGCGTTCTGGTGCCGGTTAAGAGCCGCTATGGCGGAAGCATCGATGGAGCGGAGCAGCTGCACAGGGCGGCGGCGACCGGACCACCAGAGCAGAAGCAGCAGCAGGGATGCGGCGCCCCCGAGGACAGTGGGGTTCATGGATTGAACTTTTATGTCGCCCCCCGCAGGCCCGAAAGGCTTGCCTAGAGAGGCTCCTTACAGTAACGACGCTTGCTATTGGCCTGTGCCATGACTGGAGAATTCGTCGCCGCCTGGATGCCCTCGGTGTTTGTTCCCCTGGTGGGCATCCTCGGCCCAGCCGTGGCCATGGCCCTGCTGTTCAACGTGATCGAAGCTCGCGACTGAGCCGCCGCGCCCCTTCGTTCAGCCCCCCTCTTCCATCCCCCCATGACCGTGACCCCCGTGGCCGACCCCTGTGTCGGCAATCTGGCCACCCCCGTCAACAGCAGCTATTTCACCCGGGCGTTTCTGAATGCCCTGCCGGCCTACCGCCCAGCCCTCTCCCCCAATCGCCGCGGTCTGGAAGTGGGCATGGCCCACGGCTTCTTCCTCTACGGCCCTTTTGCGATCACCGGCCCACTGCGTGCCACCGAATTCGCCAGCACTGCCGGCCTGCTGGCCGCCATCGGCCTGGTGTCGATTCTCACGGTGTGCCTGTCGATCTATGGCACCGCCGGCACCGGTCCCAATGTGCAGCCAGCTGACGCCACGATCGACAATCCTCCCGCCGACCTGTTCACCAAGGCCGGCTGGGCCGAATTCGCCAGTGGCTTCTGGCTGGGTGGCTGCGGTGGTGCCGCCTTCGCCTGGTTTCTCTGCGGCACCGTGCTTGTGAGTCCCCTGGTGAACATCGCCGGTGGCGTCTGGAGCGTGAACTGAGCGGCGCTCGGGCCAACCGAGACACAGCAAACGCCAACTGATCATCAAAGCCCCGCCCCCAGGCGGGGCTTTTTTGATGCCTGCCAGAGCGCCAGCATGGCGGATGGAGAAGGCCACCAGCCTGCTTGCCCTCCTTCCTTGATTCGTTCCTTCCGCAAACAACCCAGCGAACGCCATGGATCAGCCCAGAGCATTGCGCCGATGCATCGGAACCGCCCCGAGCCAATCAAGAGCCCGATGGGCTGCTGGGAGCGTTTGGCTGGAGCTCGACAGCCACTCCAGGAGAGGGGTCATGGCCCGGATCCTGGGAGCAGGCCTGCTGGTGGTTGGCCTGGGGGGCTGCCGGTTCGAGGCCCTTAAAGAGGCGATGAACGCGGAACTGATCCGTCAGGGGCACGCCGCCACGGTGGACTGCCTGCAGGCCGAGCGGGCGATCACCGGCGGCGATGAGCTGCGCTGCGAGGAGTGGGACTACGTGCGCCAGAACTATCTCAAACCGGAGTGATGCAATCAGGACAACGCATGCTAACCGGATCCGATGTTGAACTCATGAACGCTGGCAACAAAAAACCCCGGCCATAAGGCCGGGGTGTCGGTCGTCCCTCAAGGGGTTGTTCGGTGTTCAGCCGAACTTGCCAGAGGTGGAGGCGATCAAGAAGGCGGCGTAAGTGAGGAAGTAGCCGATCGTGAAGTGGGCCAGACCCACCACACGGGCTTGCACGATCGAGAGAGCCACGGGCTTGTCACGCCAGCCCACCAGGTTGGCGAGCGGAGTGCGCTGGTGTGCCCAGACGATGGTTTCGATCAGTTCCTGCCAGTAACCGCGCCAGGAGATCAGGAACATGAAGCCGGTTGCCCAGATCAGGTGCCCGAACAGGAACATCCAGGCCCAGACAGCCAGGTTGTTCGTGCCGGCGGGGTTGTAGCCGTTGATCAGCTGGGAGCTGTTCAGCCACAGATAGTCGCGGAACCAGCCCATCAGGTAGGTGCTGGATTCGTTGAACTGGGCCACGTTGCCCTGCCAGATGGCGAGGTGCTTCCAGTGCCAGTAGAAGGTGACCCAACCGACGGTGTTCAGGGCCCAGAAGACGCTCAGATAGAAGGCGTCCCAAGCGCTGATGTCGCAGGTGCCGCCACGGCCAGGGCCGTCGCAGGGGAAGGAGTAGCCGAAGTCCTTCTTGTCGGGCATCAGCTTGGAACCCCGGGCATCGAGGGCGCCCTTCACCAGGATCAGGGTGGTGGTGTGGAGACCCAGCGCAATGGCGTGGTGCACCAGGAAGTCACCAGGACCGATCTGGAGGAAGAGGCTGTTGTTGCCGGCGTTCAGGCCCTGCAGCCAGCCGGGCAGCCAGACGGCGCCAGGGCCAGGGGCGTTGCTCACCAGGCTGTCGGGATTGGACAGCAGCACGTTCATGCCGTACACAGCCTTACCAGAAGCTGCCTGCACGAACTGGGCGAACACGGGCTCCACCAGGATCTGCTTCTCGGGGGTACCGAAGGCCACGACCACATCGTTGTGGACGTAGAGACCCAGGGTGTGGAAACCGAGGAACAGGGACACCCAGCTCAGGTGGCTGATGATCGCTTCCTTGTGCTCGAGCATCCGGGCCAACACATTGTTCTTGTTGGCTTCGGGGTCGTAGTCACGGATGAAGAAGATCGCACCGTGGGCGAAGGCACCGACCATCAGGAAGATGGCGATGTACTGGTGGTGGGTGTAAAGAGCAGCCTGCGTCGTGTAGTCCTTGGCGATGAACGCGTAGGACGGCATCGAGTACATGTGCTGAGCCACCAGACTCGTGACCACACCCAGGGAGGCCAGGGCCAGACCCAGTTGGAAGTGGAGCGAGTTGTTGATGGTGTCGTACAGACCCTTGTGACCAGCACCGAGGGCGCCACCAAAGGGAGTTCCCTTGGGAGGGTTATGGGCCTCGAGGATCTCGCGGATCGAGTGGCCGATACCGAAGTTGGTCCGGTACATGTGGCCAGCGATCACGAACAGGCAGCCGATCGCCAGGTGGTGATGGGCGATGTCGGTGAGCCAGAGGGCCTCACTCTGGGGATGGAAACCACCGAGGAAGGTGAGGATCGCGGTCCCAGCGCCTTCAGAACTGCCGAAGGCTTGATAGACGCTGTCGGGGTTCTGGGCATAGACGCCCCAGTTGCCGGTGAAGAACGGACCCAGACCAGCGGGGTGAGGCAGCACGGAAAGGAAATTGTCCCAACCGACGTGCTGACCGCGGGCCTCGGGGATGGCCACGTGAACCAGGTGACCGGTCCAGGCGATCGAGCTGAAGCCGAACAACACCGCCAGGTGGTGGTTGAGACGGGATTCAGCGTTCTTGAACCAGGCCAGTGAAGGCCGGAACTTGGGCTGGAGGTGGAGCCAGCCGGCGAACAGGGCCCAGGCCGACAGGATCATCATGAAGATGGAGCCCTGATACAGCTCGGCGTTGGTGCGCATGCCGATCGTGTACCACCAGTGGTACAGACCGGAATAGGCGATGTTCACCGGGGACGAGGCGCCCGCCTGGGTGAAGGCGGTGATGGCGCCCTGGCCGAAGTGGGGATCCCAGATCGCGTGAGCGATGGGACGCACATGCAGGGGATCGGCGACCCACTGCTCAAAGTTGCCCTGCCAGGCGATATGGAACAGGTTGCCCGAAACCCAGAGGCCAATGATGGCCAGGTGTCCGAAGTGGGTGGAGAACAGCTTCTGGTAGAGCCGCTCCTCGGTCATGCCGTCGTGGCTCTCGAAGTCGTGAGCCGTGGCGATGCCGTACCAAATCCGGCGGGTTGTCGGGTCCTGTGCCAGACCCTGGCTGAACGAAGGAAATTTCGTTGCCATTGGGAAAGGTCAGGAAAGGTCAGCCGACCGCGACGATGCGGGCCAGGAAGAATGCCCAGGTGGTCGCGATGCCGCCCAGGAGGTAGTGGGCGACACCCACGGCACGGCCCTGGGTGATGGAGAGCGCCCGAGGCTGGATAGCAGGCGCCACCTTCAGCTTGTTGTGAGCCCAGACAATGGACTCAATCAGCTCCTGCCAGTAGCCGCGGCCGCTGAACAGGAACATCAGGCTGAAGGCCCAGATGAAGTGGGCTCCCAAGAACATCAGGCCATAGGCACTGCTGCTGGAGCCATAGCTGTTGATCACCTGTGCGGCCTGGGCCCACAGGAAGTCACGCAGCCAGCCATTGATCGTGATGGCGCTCTGGGCGAAGTTGCCGTTGGTGATGTGCTGGACGGTGCCGTCGGGGTTGACGGTGCCCCACACGTCGCTCTGCATCTTCCAGGAGAAGTGGAAGATCACGATCGACAGGGAGTTGTACATCCAGAACAGACCCAGGAAAACATGGTCCCAGGCCGACACCTGGCAGGTGCCGCCACGACCGGGGCCGTCGCAGGGGAAGCGGAAGCCCAGGTTCGCCTTGTCGGGAACCAGGCGGGAGCTGCGGGAGTAGAGCACACCCTTCAGCAGGATCAACACCGTCACGTGAATCGTGAAGGCGTGAATGTGGTGCACCATGAAATCAGCGGTGCCGAGCGGAATTGGGGCCGCAGCCACCTTGCCGCCCACGGCCACCACGGCGCCATTGAACACTTCACTCACACCGGCAAGGGCGTTGGGAGCGGTGTTGCCAGCGGCTGCGGCGTGCAGACCCTGGATCCACTGCGCGAAGACGGGCTTCAGGGCAATGGCGGAGTCGCTGAACATGTCCTGGGGACGGCCCAGGGCACGCATGGTGTCGTTGTGGATGTAGAGGCCGAAGCTGTGGAAGCCGAGCCAGATGCACACCCAGTTGAGGTGGCTGATCAGGGCATCGCGAGCCTTCAGCACCCGGTCGAGCACGTTGTCGATGTGCTTTGCGGGGTCGTAGTCACGCACCATGGCGATGGCGGCGTGCGCACCGGCACCCACGATCAGGAAGCCACCGATCCACATGTGGTGGGTGAAGATCGAGAGCTGCGTGGGGTAATCAATGCCGATGTAGGGGTACGGGGGCATCGCATACATGTGATGCGCCACGATGATGGTCAGCGAGCCGAGCAGGGCCAGGTTCACGCCGAGCTGGGCATGCCAGCTGGTGGTCATGAACTCGAACAGGCCGTCGTGACCCTTAGGAGCCGGGAACAGGAGGGGATCACCCTTCTGGCCTTCCAGGATCTCCTTGATGCTGTGACCGATCCCCCAGTTGGTGCGGTACATGTGACCGGCCACGATGAACAACACCGCAATCGCCAGATGGTGATGGGCGATGTCGGTCATCCAGAGGCTGCCGGTGACAGGATTCAAGCCACCCTTGAAGGTGAGGAAGTCGCTGTAGGCGGCCCAGTTACCGGTGAAGAAGGCCGAAATTCCAGCACCGAAGCCGGGGAACAGCTGGGTCAGCACGTCCTGGTTGAGGAATTCGTGCGGCAGCGGAATATCGCCGTAGGTGGCGATGGTCTTGCCGTTGATGACCAGCGGCTTGCCGGCGTCGATGGCATCCATCAGGGCGGTGGTGGGCAGGGACACATGCAGGAGGTGTCCAGTCCAGGAGAGCGATCCCAGGCCCAGCAGACCTGCCAGGTGATGGTTGAGCATCGACTCAACGTTCTGGAACCACTCCAGCTTGGGAGCTGCCTTGTGGTAGTGGAAAACGCCCGCATTGAGCATCAGGCCGGCCATCACCAGGGCCCCGATGGCTAGAGCCATCAGTTGGGTTGTGTTGGTGATGCCCCAGGCCCGCCACACATGGAAGAGACCGGAGGTGATCTGAATGCCGTGGAAACCGGCACCCACATCGCCATTGAGGATTTCCTGGCCGAAAACGGGCCAGACCACCTGGGCTGAAGGCTTGACGTGGAGAGGGTCAGTCAGCCAGCCGGTGTAGTTGGAGAAGCGGGCGCCGTGGAAGAAGGCACCGCTCAACCAGATGAAGATGACGGCCAGATGGCCGAAATGAGCCGAAAAGATCTTGCGAGAAACCTCTTCGAGGTCGCTCGTGTGGCTGTCGAAATCGTGAGCGTTGGCGTGGAGGTTCCAAATCCAAGTGGTGGTTTTGGGACCCTTGGCCAGGGTGCGGTCGAAATGTCCGGGCTTTTCGAAAAGCTCGAACGTGGCCGGAACACGGTTCCGGTCGACCATGGCCTTGGCCTTTTCCCCACGCTCTGGTGGGCTGATGGTCATCGAGACGTTCCTCGAGGGACGGGGTCGAGGTGGTGGTCCACCCCTGTGGACGGGCAGGCGCAGCTGCAGAGCAACCACGACAGCGCCGCCGGTGGGCCCCATGGCCTGACCTGGGCGAACCCGGGGCAGGGCATGGGCACCAGCCGGGAAGGGCACTCGGAATCCGCGAACGGAAACCGTGAAACCGACTGCCACAGCTGGGGCTTTGGGCCCCAGATAGGGGACCTCTCGGCGCAGTATAGGGGCCACTTTCAAGCGTTTTCGGGCCTCAGTTACAAAGGTTCAATCCGCCAAGTCGCCAGGCCAGCACAGGGGTCTGGAGGTCAGTTAGCAACACTTCAAAACCCACTTCTTTCCTCACTCGTTGATAGCTTCATGCGCCATTGCCACTACTCGCTCATCGGATCGCACGTCAGCCCTGTGCCGCGCAAGCCAGCAGAATGCCGCTCACAGGCTGCGGGTGACAGGTGTGACAGTGGCGCAACCCAGGCGTGGGCGATGGAGTTGGATCCGGGTCGGTGCCCTGCTGGCCGTGGCGCTGGGCGCTCTGATGCTGCTGGCCGGTGGGTGTGAGCGCAGGGTCACAGCGCCCCCATCCCAGACCCTGCCGGCGGGGCCCCCGGCGGGCCGGCTGCAGGAGGTGTCTCCCCCCGGAGCCGTTCAGCAGCTCGAAGCAGCCCTGGCCAGCCATCGGCCTCGCCTGCGCATCACCAGTCCGCTGGAGGGAGCGCTGCTCCCCGACGAGCCCTGGCAGCTGGGCCTTGAGCTCGAAGACTGGCCTCTGGTCCAGGACCCCAGCCTTGGCCTGGGCCCCCACCTTGTTGTGCAGGTGGACGACGGCCCCAGAGAGCGGATCGGCGACTGGCTCCAAGGAGAGGCCAGCAGCGGCCGGCTGAATCTGGCCATGGCGGCCCTGGCCCCCGGCAGTCACCGCGTCAGCGTGTATGCCGCCCTGCCCTGGGGAGAGGCCGTGAAATTGCCCGGCGCATCGGCCCGGCTGCAGGTGCATCGGGTGGCAGCCAATCCCCTCAGTCAACCCGCCCCCGGCAGCGCCCAGCTGCTGGCGGTGAGCCCGGACGGCCTCAGCCAGAGCGAGCCGGTGCTGATCGACTGGCTGCTGCAGGATGCGCCCCTGCAGGGCCTGCGGGATGGCGATGCTCGCTGGAGGCTGCGGATCAGCGTGAATGGCGACAGCTTTCTGGTGGATCAGAACACCCCTCTGTGGCTGCGCGGCTTGAAACCCGCCAGCAACGCGCTGCTGCTGGAACTGCTGGATGGCCTGGGCGAACCGCTCAATCCCCCCTTCAACAGCCTGGTGCGGGAGGTGGTGATCCAACCGGGGGCAGCCCGGCCGGTGTGGCTCAACGAGCGTCTCAGCCCCACGGAGCTGGCCCGCCTGCTGGGCAAAACTCCCCCGCAGGAGCTGCCCCCCCCTGCCCCGCCGCGTGCCCTGGAACCGAAACCAGAGCCGGAGCCCATCCCTGAGGAATCAGCGAGCGCCCAGGCAACAGCAGCGGCAGCAGGCAACTCCCAGGAGGAGCCCAAGCCTGGGAGCGATCCCCAGCCTCAACAACCTCGGCTGGAGCAGGAGCTCCCGCCAGCGCCAGGCAGGGAACAGCTCCGGGCGGAACCAAACCCAGCCAAGCCTGTTAGCGAACCCGTACCAGAACCAAAACCCGAACAGGAACAAGAACAAGGACAGGAAACGGATCAGGAACTCCCACTCACCAGTGAAACGGCGGAGCTGGCAGTCGAGGCCCCAACCACTGACGAACCAGCAACTCCAGAGCTCACCGCTGAAGCCCCGGCCAATCGCATCCAGCCCGGCACCAGCCTCAGCGGCTCGGCAAGAGAACAGGTGCGCGAGGACGGCTCGCTGATTCCCGAACAGAAACCGGGCCGCCTCAGCGGCCTGGCCGCCAGGCTGCGGCCATGAGCAGCAGCCTGGGCCGGCAACGCCAGGGAGTGTGGGCAATGGGCTTCAGCGCTGCGGCGGAGCCGCTGCTGGCCCAGCTGGAGGCGGCCGGCATGGTGGATGGCTGTGTGGAGAGTGGCCAGCTGGAGGAGTGCTGGCCCCGAGCCAAGGCCCTGGTGGTGGTGGCGGCCTGCGGCCTGGTGGTGCGGCGGATCGCGCCGCTGCTGCAGGGGAAAACCCTCGACCCGGCGGTGGTGGTCCTCGATCCCGAGGGCCGTTTCGCGGTCCCGCTGCTCGGTGCCCACCGGGCCGGTGGCGAGGAGCTCTGCCAGCGGCTCTCGGCGCTGCTGGGCAGCCAGGTGGTGGCCACAGGCAGCAGCAGCGGCCGGGGCCAGCTGGCGCTGGACAGCTTTGGCCTGCGCTGGGGCTGGCGCCCCGACAGCAATGGCGACTGGAACGCCCTGATGCAGCAGGCCGCCCGCAGCGGCGATCCCTTGCCGGTGCATCAGGAAGCCGGCAGCCGGCGCTGGCGCCAGCTGGAGGCGGCTGGCCAGCTGGTGGACTGGGAACCTGGATCAGGCGAGCAGCCCCAGTTGATCGTGAGTGCCCGCCGGGGCGGGGGGTGCCGCTGGCACCCTCCCTGCCTGTGGCTGGGGATCGGCTGCGAACGACACACCAGCCTGGCGCTGCTGGAGCGACTCGTGGATGAGCAGCTGCAGGCCGCCGGGCTGGCCAGCGAGGCCGTGGCAGGCCTGGCCAGCATCAATCGCAAGGCCGATGAACCGGCCCTGTTGGAGCTGGCGCAACTGAGGCAGTGGCCCCTGCGCTGGTTCAGCGCCGAAGCGCTGAACGCTGTGGCCGTTCCCACCCCTTCAGCCGTGGTGGCAGCGGAGATGGGTACCGCCAGCGTGGCGGAAGCTGCGGCCCTGCTGGCGGCAGGGGTGGATGCCCTGCTGGTGCTCACCAAGCAGGTGGAGCACCAGCATGGAACGGAACGGGGGGCGGCCACCCTGGCCATCGCCAAGGCGAGCGAGCAGTGGGCTCCCAACAAGGGCAAGCTCCATCTGGTGGGCAGTGGCCCGGGGCAGCTGGACCTGCTCACACCGGATGCCCGGCGGGCCCTGGCGGAGGCCAGCGTGTGGGTGGGCTACGGGCTCTATCTCGATCTGCTGGAGCCGCTACGCCGCCCGGATCAACTGCGCTGCGACGGCCAGCTCACCCAGGAGCGGGCGCGCTGCCAGCTGGCCCTCGACCTGGCCAACCAGGGCCTGACGGTGGCCCTGGTGTCGTCTGGCGACAGCGGTATTTACGCCATGGCCGGCCTGGCTCTGGAGCTTTGGCTGGCCCAACCGGCCGACGGACGGCCCGCGTTTGCTGTGCACCCCGGCATTTCGGCCCTGCAGCTGGCAGCGGCCCGGGCCGGTGCCCCCCTGATGCACGATTTCTGTACCATCAGCCTGAGCGACCGGCTCACCCCCTGGCCGTTGATCGAACAGCGGTTGCAGGCAGCCGCCAGCGGCGACTTTGTAGTGGCGCTCTACAACCCGCGCTCCCAGGGCCGCGACTGGCAGCTGGAACGGGCCCGGGAGCTGCTGCTTCAGGGACGGCCGCCAAGCACGCCAGTGGTGCTGGCGCGCCAGCTGGGAAGGCTGGAGGAACAGGTGAGCATCCACTCGCTCGCCGAGTTGCCGGTGGATCAGGTGGACATGCTCACCCTGGTGTTGGTGGGCAACAGCACCACCCGCAGCGCCGATGGCTGGGTGGTGACCCCAAGGGGGTACCCAGGGGCGGAACTGTCCTGAAAAATCGGGATGACAGGATTCGAACCTGCGGCCCCTTCGTCCCGAACGAAGTGCGCTACCAAGCTGCGCTACATCCCGATGCAGCGACTTTACGGGATCACCCAGCCGGTGTTGGCGGGTCGCTGAAGGACAGATAGGGCTTCGACCAGCCACTGAATCCTGCCCATTTCTAAAGTCGGCTTCAATGCGTGGCCGAATGTTCGGCCTTCTGAACCGCTTTGCTCAAACCCGACTGGCTGCGCGTGAAAGCGCCACAGCGTGAACGGATCGGCTCCGTGGCCGACCTGCTCGTGGACCTGAAGCTCAACACGGTATGCCAGGAGGCCAGCTGCCCAAACATCGGCGAGTGCTTCGCCGGCGGTACCGCCACCTTCCTGATCATGGGGCCGGGCTGCACGCGGGCCTGCCCCTACTGCGACATCGACTTCGACAAAAGTGTGCGGCCACTCGACCCAAGCGAACCGGAACGGCTGGGAGAGGCAGTGCATCGGCTGGGCCTGAGCCACGTGGTGATCACGGCCGTGAACCGTGACGACCTGGCCGATGGCGGCGCCAGCCAGTTCGTCGGCTGCGTGGAAGCCGTACGGCGCCGCTCGCCACTCACCACGATCGAACTGCTGATCCCGGATTTCTGCGGCGATTGGAAAGCCCTGGCCGCCGTGATGGACTCAGCCCCGGACGTGCTCAACCACAACATCGAAACCGTGCCGCGCCTCTACCGCAAGGCCCGGCCCCAGGCAATCTATGAACGCTCACTGGAACTGCTCAAGCGGGTGAACGAAGGCTGGCCGAGCGCCTATACCAAATCCGGCCTGATGGTGGGCCTAGGCGAAAACGACAAAGAGGTACGCGAGGTACTACGGGATCTACGTCGCCATGCGGTGGACATCGTGACCATCGGCCAGTACCTCTCACCGGGGCCAAAGCATCTGCCTGTGGCTCGCTTCGTCACGCCCGAACAATTTGAGGCCTACCGCCAGCACGGAGAGCGTGAACTGCACTTCCTTCAGGTGGTGAGCAGCCCGCTGACGCGGAGCAGCTATCACGCCGCCGATGTGCAGCGCCTGATGCGTCTCCATCCCCGAAGTGCATTGAAAGATCAGGAAGGGAAAACTTGAGGAAAGCAGATACCCAGGAGCTTCGAACAGGAATAGCGAGAGCTAGTCGTCAAACAAAAACTGGCAAATGAATTGAAAGCCTAGCGCTCTCAATAGATTAACAATGGCAGAAGACCTCATTCACGAGTCGGCAGACTCCAGATCAAGACTGGAACGGATTGACAGTAGCTGGTGTTTCAACTCTTCCCGGTATTGGCGCAGGGAAACAGCTTGAGCATCACGCTGATGCTTTGCTTGATCCAATGCAGCAAGTGCTTCGTGGAAACGGCTTTCAGCCTCCTGACGCTGAGCCTCGGTTAGGCGGAGTTGCTGATCCAAAGCTTGTTCATTAATGGAAAAATCAACCTTCAGACGATCAATCTGCTTCTTAAGCATTTGATTCTCCTCAGCTGCATTAGTCAGCTGACGGACGGTGGTGTCCAGCTCTGAATTGGATGCCTCCAATTGGTCAAGACGGTCACGCTGTGGGCCGATAACCTGAGCATGGAGATCAGAAATAGCTTGCAGGAGCTCACTTTCTCGGTCAGCAAGAGACTGCACTTGCTGATCAAGGTCATTTTTAGCAAGCAGAAGCTGTTGATGGTCCTCAGCCAGTGCAGCGTGCTCGTTCAAGAGGCTTTTAGAGTCTGCTAGTTCCACTTGCAGCGTTCGCACAGTTTCATCGCGGCTGGAGAGCTGATCCTCAAAGTTGCGCAACTCATCCGCTAGGAGCTGATTGGCAGCAGATAGAGACTGCACTTGCTGATCAAGGTCATTTTTAGCAAGCAGAAGCTGTTGATGGTCCTCAGCCAGTGCAGCGTGCTCGTTCAAGAGGCTTTTAGAGTCTGCTAGTTCCACTTGCAGC
>JBIIDV010000074.1:0-10150 GCA_044238185.1 Prochlorococcaceae cyanobacterium
CACACCGAGAAGCAGCGCTGGCCGGCGGCGTGAGCGCGACGCGTTCAGCGACAAGGAAGCCGCCAGGATGCTGGGCATCCCGGTGAGCAAGCTCTACCGGATCTGTGACTTCTTTGATTCGGATCCCGATGACGCCTGGGATCTCACAGAGGGCGAGTTCTTTGAATTCGAGCCCGGCCAGGCCCGCAAACGCCGCTTCTATGAAGAAGGGGTGATGGCGATTGCCAAGTACCTGGAGGAAACCGAGGGTGGCAGCTTCCTGGCCCGGCTCAAGGAGTTCTTCACCCATCACCGTGCCCGGGTGACGCGGGCGCTGGTGCAGCGGCGGATCATCCAGGTCACCCAGGACCGTGCGGGTCTGGTGATCCGCGGCGAGCTGGTGTTTCTGCAGCAGCGCTCGGTGGTGCGGGTGCTGGGCACCAACGGCAAGGGGATGGCCGGCACGCTGCGCCGCATCGAGGAGGAGAGCGCCGGCCTCGATGGCGCCGAGGGCCTGGAGATCGACGTGCATTTCGCCGACTTCGAGGACGCCGACGGTCGCCACTGGAGCCAGCGCGGCATCGCCCGCCTGGCCCGCACGATGCATGAGCGGGGCCGCATCACCAAGGCCCGCAAGGCCTGGGTGAAGGCGGTGGCGGATGTGGCGGAGGACTGCTTCGAGGTGCAGCGCAAGGTGCTCGAAAGCCATGAAGCCCGCGTGCGAACGGCCATGGATCGCGCCCGCAACAAGGCCAAAGCCTGTGCGGTGACCCAGCAGAAGCCCAACGCAGCGGATCGCAACCCGATCGAGCTGGAGGCCCACCACCTGTTTGATGCCGCCTCACGGCCGGATCTGGCGGCACTGGACGACAACCTGCTGGTGATCAGCTCAGCCCTGCACCGCAACTTCCACAAGTGGATGGGCAACCGCCCCTGCGAACCGAAGGACTTTGTGGACTACCTGCTGCGCAACGAACTCACCCACTTCGAGGGCAGCCCCAGCACCCGCGCGCGGCAGGAGGCCCGCCAACAGAAGCTGATCCACCGGCTGGAGCTGCTGCAGGCCCGCTACGAGGGCAACCGGTTGCTCTATTGAAATGGCAGCCGCCGTGGGAGGCGATGAACCCACGGATCCACCAGCCAGACTGCGGCCAGAGGAGATGCAGACCGAAGCCCGATGAGTGCAGAAGAGCAGCAGGAGGAGCTTCTGGGTGCCCTGGAAGCCCTGGGTGGGTGTGCGGCTAACGGCCGGCTGCGGGAGCTGCTGGGGTGGGATGAACCCACCTACGACGCTGTGAAGGCACCGCTTCTCGCCTCCGGCCAACTGCAGGCGGGCCGCGGACGGGGCGGCTCGGTGAGCCTGGCTGGCCACAGCCCGTCAGCCGATGCTGCTGCCCCCCAGCCCAGCGGCAGGCAGAACCTTTCGGCCTTCATCTGGAGCGTGGCCGACCTGCTGCGCGGGGATTACAAGCAGAGCGACTACGGCAAGGTGATCCTGCCGTTCACCGTGCTGCGCCGGCTCGACTGCGTGCTGGAGCCCAGCAAGGAGGCCGTGCTGGCCGAGAAGGCGCTGCGGGAAGGGCAGGGCCTGGATCCCGAGCCGTTTCTGCTGCGGGTGGCGGGGCAGGCGTTCTGCAACACCTCAGCGCTGAGCATGAAGCGGCTGATGGGCGATCAGGACAACATCGGCGAAAACCTGCGCAGCTACATCCAGGCGTTCACGCCGGCGGTGCGCGACATCTTCGAGAGCTTCGAATTCCACCTGCAACTGGATCGGCTGGAGAAGGCGGGCCTGCTTTACCAGACGGCCGAACGCTTCGCCCAGATCGACCTGCACCCGCAAACGGTGAGCAATGCAGAGATGGGGCTGGTGTTTGAGGAGCTGATCCGCAAGTTCGCGGAACTCTCCAACGAAACGGCAGGGGAGCACTTCACGCCCCGTGAGGTGATCAAGCTGATGGTGAATCTGATCTTCATTGAAGACGATCAGGCCCTCACCCAGAGCGGCATCGTGCGCAGCCTCTACGACCCCACCGCGGGCACCGGCGGTATGTTGAGCGTGGCCGAGGAGCACCTGGTGGGCATGAATCCCTCAGCGCGGCTGGTGCTGAGCGGCCAGGAGCTCAACCCGGAGAGCTATGCGATCTGCAAGGCCGACATGCTGATCAAGGGGCAGGACATCCGCAACATCCGCTTTGGCAATACGCTCTCCGATGATCAGCTGGGCGACCAGAAATACGACTACATGCTCTCCAACCCGCCGTTTGGGGTGGAGTGGAAGAAGATCCAGAAGGAGGTGCAGCGCGAAGCCGACACCCTGGGCCATGCGGGCCGTTTTGGCCCTGGCCTGCCGCGCGTGAGCGATGGCTCGCTGCTGTTCCTGCTGCACCTGATCAGCAAGATGCGCCCCGCCACCGATGGTGGCAGCCGTTTTGGGATCGTGCTCAATGGCTCACCGCTGTTCACCGCTGTTCACCGGAGGAGCCGGCTCCGGCGAAAGCGAGATCCGCCGTTATGTGCTGGAGAACGATCTGGTGGAGGCGATCATCGGCCTGCCCACCGATATGTTCTACAACACGGGGATCAGCACCTACATCTGGATCCTCAGCAACCGCAAGCCCGCCCCCCGCAGGGGGCGTGTGCAGTTGATTGATGCCAGCAGCTTCTGGCAGAAGATGCGCAAGAGCCTGGGCAGCAAACGCAAGGAGCTGAGCCCGGAGCACATCGAGGAGATCACGCGCCTGTTCGGCAATTTCGAGGAAGCCGAGCAGGACGGCAAGCCGATCAGCAGGATCTTCCGCAACGAAGACTTCGGCTACCGCACGATCACCGTGGAACGCCCGTTGCGCGATGACGCGGGCAACGTGGTGCTGGGCCAGCGCGGCAAGGCCAAGGGCAAACCCCAGCCCGACAGCAGCCTGCGCGACACCGAGAACGTGCCGCTTGCAGAAGACGTGCAGACCTACTTCGAGCGCGAGGTGCTCCCCCACGTGAGCGATGCCTGGATCGACCACGACAAGACCAAAGTGGGCTACGAGATCCCCTTCAACCGCCACTTCTATGTGTTCACGCCACCCCGGCCGCTGGAGGTGATCGATGCCGAACTGAAGCAGGTGACGGATCGGATCCTGGCGATGATCGGGGGGCTGAGTGGCTGAGCGTGGCTGAGAAGCGCGTGATCATCATCGCTGGCCCCAATGGTGCCGGAAAAACCACCTTCGCCCGCGAATATCTGCCCCTGGAGGTGGGCATCACGGCCTTCATCAATGCCGACCTGATCGCCGCCGGCCTCTCGCCCTTTGCGCCGGAGCTGGCTGCACGCAGGGCCGGGCGGTTGATGCTGGAGGAGATCGATCGCTGCGGGGCAGCGGGGACCAGCTTTGCGTTTGAGACAACGCTGGCGGGCAAGGGCTACCTGCGCTGCATTGCTGGCTGGCGGCTTGCGGGGTATCAGGTGAAGCTGATCTTTTTGCGGCTGAACAGCGCCGAAGAAGCGATTCAGCGCGTGCAGCTTCGGATCAGCCAGGGCGGACATGCCATCCCTCTTCCCGTGATTCAGCGCCGCTTTGCTCTTGGGTTGGCCAATTTCGAGCGGGAGTACCGGCCTGCTGTGGATGCCTGGCAACTGATCGATAATGGCGGCAGCGGCCCCGTACTGCTCCATCTCGATGACCCCGACCTCAGCCGGGTTTCTGCCGCTCTGGTGCGCGCCGGCCAGCGGGCCCGCGAGATCGCCCGCCAGAGCGGCACCGGCCTCGCCGTGCGGATCGACGGCGAGCTGCGCATCCTGCGCGGTGATGAGCTGAATGGGGAGCCCGTTCCCAGCCGGGAGCAGGCCGATGCAGGCTGAACCGCAACACGCCCACGGCGCCATTCAGGCGGCCAACCTGCCTTCAGCGTTGCGGGCAGCGCCAGCCGCCGTTCGGATGTGAACCTGCTTGTGAAGCATGGCGATGCCCCGTTCTGGCGCTCGGTGAAGGCGGAGGCCATTCCGCTGCTGGAGGGGTGCCGATTCCCGTGAGCCAGGAAGGAACTGGGATGACCGGGAGCGGCAAGCCAGTCGACAAGTTGGTAGGCGAAGAGTTGCCGACTGACTGGGACGTCGGCGGCAGGCATGAGCAGCAGATCCGACCCGTGGATTCATCCATCTGCGCGGCGTTGAGGCCGGGCTCCAGGAGTGGAACACCCCGGAAGACGAGGAGGCTTTTGGCGATCTTTGAGCAGGCCTTGCCGGTCAAGGCCGATGTTCAGGCGGTCGGAACTGCCCAGGAAACCAGTAAGCTGGTTTTATGGTTGACGGATGCAGGTCATGAAGACAACGCTCGACCTCCCCGATCACCTGATGCGGCAGGTGAAGCAGCGGGCGCTGCAACAGGGGCGCCCGATCAAGGAGCTGGTGGCCGATTACATCCGCCAGGGCCTGCATGGCTCTGCTGGCGCTCCCCTGCAGCCCACGGCTCGGGTGGTGGAGCTGGA
Organism: Prochlorococcaceae cyanobacterium; assembly: GCA_044238185.1. Taxonomy (GTDB): domain Bacteria; phylum Cyanobacteriota; class Cyanobacteriia; order PCC-6307; family Cyanobiaceae; genus NIES-981. Next base: position 4,456 of record JBIIDV010000074.1, read on the forward strand.
GGCTTCAGGCATGCCTGTGTTTCGCCCCGATCCCAGCTTCAGCGGCCCGCCAATCGACCTCGCCACAGCGCTTCAACTGGAACAGGATGCCCTGATGCAGGAGGACCGCCAGCGTGCCGGCCTGCCTTCTTGATGGGAATGTGTGGCTGGCGGCTGCCTTTGCGGCACACCCAGCCCATGGTGTTGCCCGCCGGGTGCTGGATCAGGCAAGCGCCTATGAACCGGCCTTGTGGTGCCGGGCCACCCAGCAGAGCTTTCTGCGTCTGGCCTCCACGCCGGTGATCACGGCGGCCTACGGCGTGGCGAAGGCCACCAATGCCGATGCCTGGGTGGCGCTGGAGGCGTTCCTGGCTCTGCCCCAGGTTGATGTGATCGATGAGCCGCTCGAGCTGGCTCGCCATTGGCGCCAGCTGAGTGCGATCGAGCAGAGCGCCCCGAAGCGCTGGATGGATGCCTATCTGGCGGCGTTCGCGATGGCCGCAGGGGTGCTGCTGGTGAGCCTCGATCGGGATTTCAGCCACTTTGAGCCTCAGGGCCTCAAGTTTCAGCTGCTTGTGGCGGATGGCTCTGGAGACAAAGCAACATGAACGGAGCCATCGAGCCAACTCCAGCCTCGGATCTGATCCTGTATCAGAGCGAGGATGGCAAAACCCGAATCCAGTGCCGGTTTGAAGACGAGAGCATCTGGCTGACTCAGGCACAGATTGCGGAGCTGTATGAAAAGGATGTCAAGACGATCAACGAGCATCTCCTTAATATCTATGAAGACAAAGAGCTCGACGAGGATTCAACCATCCGGAAATTCCGGATAGTTCGATTCGAGGGAAAACGTGAGGTGGCTCGTGAGATCAGCCACTACAGCCTGCAGGCGATTCTGGCTGTTGGTTTCCGCGTTCGCAGCAAACGCGGTACTCAGTTCCGCCAGTGGGCGAACGAGCGCCTGAGCGAGTACCTGGTCAAGGGTTTCGCTATGGATGATCAGCGGCTGAAGGAGCCGGTGACATCAGGCCTTCCGGATTACTTCGATGAACTGCTGGAGCGGATTCGCGACATCCGGGCCAGTGAGCAGCGGCTCTATCTCCGGGTCAAGGACATCCTTGCCCTGGCGGCTGATTATCAGCCATCAGACTCAGAAACTCAGAAGATGTTCCAGACGGTGCAGAATAAACTGCACTTCGCGGTCACGGGTCTTACGGCTCCTGAGATCATTGCCAACCGGGTCAACCCCGAACTCCCTAACATGGGGCTCACCAGCTGGAAGGGGGCACGGGTGCTCAAGGGCGACGTGAAGGTGGCCAAGAATTACTTGACGGAAAAGGAGATCAAGGAGCTGAACCGCATTGTGGGCATGTTCCTTGACTATGCGGAGGATCAGGCCCAGCGGCGCAAACAGGTGTTCCTGAAGGATTGGCCCGAACGATTGGATGCGTTTCTGTCTTTCAACGATCGCGACGTGCTGCCAGGGTTGGGCAGCATCTCCCGCGATGCGGCTGAGCAGCAGGCCTTTGCGGCCTATGACCAGTTCAATGAGCGCCGGCGTCTTGTGGCTGAGGATCAGGGTGCACTCGATGCCATGGCGGCTCTGGAGGATGCGGCTCGGCTGGTCGAACGGCGCGGGGTTGATCAGGAGAAGCAACCATGAGCTTTCCCCGTTACCCGGCCTACAAGGACAGCGGCGTGGAGTGGCTGGGGGAGGTGCCGGAGCATTGGGAAGTACTTCCTATTAAGCGCATCGCATCACTCCAGAGTGGAACTGGCATAACTGCTGACTCGATCACGGATGAGGGCCCATTCCCTGTATATGGAGGCAATGGAGTTCGTGGATATACCGATGCTAATACCCATGAAGGCCATTTTCCGATAATTGGAAGACAAGGGGCCTTATGCGGGAATATCAACTATGCCAAGGGGGGATTCTGGGCGTCTGAGCATGCTGTTGTCGTAACTCCGTGCAAGCAAGTAGAAGTTCACTGGCTTGGCGAAACACTTAGAGCCATGAACCTGAATCAATATTCGGTATCTGCTGCGCAGCCAGGCTTGTCGGTTGAGGCGATAGTTAATCTCTTTATTCCTTGGCCTCCTAGGGATGAGCAAAGGACAATCTCTACATTCCTCGACCACGAAACTGCCAAGATCGAGGCCCTGATCGCCGAGCAGCAACACCTGATCGAGCTGCTGCAGGAAAAGCGCCAGGCCGTGATCTCCCATGCCGTGACCAAGGGGCTGAATCCAGACGCGCCGATGAAGGATTCGGGGGTGGAGTGGCTGGGGGAGGTGCCGGAGCATTGGGAGATCAAGAAGCTTAAGCACCTGCTTAGTCAGCCCCTCTCATACGGAGCGAATGAGCCTGCAGATTCATCTGATCCTGAATTGCCAAGATATATCCGTATCACCGACATCCAGGAAGATGGAACCCTTAACGCAGACACCTTTCGCAGCCTCCCTGCAGAGAAAGCTGAACCCTATATGTTGATCGACAAAGACATGCTGCTGGCCAGAAGCGGTGCAACTGTTGGCAAGGCGTTTCTTTACAAGCGCGAGTTTGGACCGTGCTGTTTCGCTGGCTACTTAATACTTGCCCGGCTTGAGGCGCGCGACTCTTTACCAGAATGGTTTCGCTTATTTACTGAGTCGTCCGCCTACTGGGGGCAAGTCAAGAGCGATGCCATTCAGGCCACCATCCAAAATGTAAGCGCCGAGAAGTATGGAAACATCTTTATACCCGTGCCTCCCGAGGATGAACTTGTCGGAATTGTTCGCGAAACCAAGTCGCTTGTGGAGCATTTCAATCGGACAGTCAGCGCTGCGAAGCGTTCAATCTTTTTATTGCATGAACGCCGCTCCGCCCTGATCTCCGCCGCAGTCACCGGCCAGATCGATGTGCGGGGGCTGGTGCCTGAGGCCAGCGCCGCATGAGCCAGACACCCAAGACGATCCAGATCTTCCTGCCCAGCGGTGAGCCCCATGGCATCCGCATCGCCGAGATCACCACCCGCATCGTGCAGGTGATCGAGGTGCCCCGGAGTTTGCTGGCCGATTTCCTGGCCATGGAGCAGAGCAGCCAGGTCGGCATCTACGTGCTGGTGGGGGAAGACACCGGCGATGACGACCGGCGGGTCTATGTCGGCCAGTCCGGCGATCTGCGGGCCCGCCTGGCCCAGCACTTCCGACACCAACAGGTTCACCCAGACCCATGCCCTGTTCCTGGAATGGCACGCCCTGCAGCAGCCGACTGCATGGAGATCTTCGAGACGGGGAGCACCCTCTTCTCCACCCTTGGTTTCCCGCTGTTCGATCCCCTCGCAGCGGCCACAGAAGCTGAGAAACCAGCTGAGCTGTGCTTCTGCCGCAGCCCCGGTGCCGGGGTCGACGGCTGAGGCGTCAATACCCCAGAGGGCTTCTTGATCCAGGGCACCAACGACGGCCTGGTGCGTGAGCGCCTGATTGCCGCCGGGGTGATGGAGGTGTCAGAAGCAGGAACGATCACTGTCTCGCGCGATCACCTCTTCCGCAGCCCCAGCAGCGCGGCATCGGCCCTGCTTGGGCGTACCCTGAGCCAGGTGAAGCGTGGATGAGCTCACGGCCCTTTAGCGGTTGCCCGCCTCGTCCTGATTGCCGCCGCCGTCACCGCTCAGATCGGTGTGCGGGGTCTGGTGTCCGATGGCAGCGCCGCATGAACCAGACACCCAACACGATCCAGATCTCCCTGCCCCGCGGCGAGCCCCACGCCATTCGCATCGCCGAGATCTCGACTCGCATCAGGACCCCGGCGGCCGATGGGACACCTCACCGCAAGGGTGGCACTGGTGAAGAGGGGGAGCGACCACGGCTCCCGCTCTCTGCAAACAGCCCTGTGCCCGATTTCAGGCCTCCCAATCGTCCTGAAGGCCTCGCCAGCCAGCAGATGGCGGATCCGCCAGAATCGCTCGATTCCTCGCGTCCCTGGCCAGGCCTCGATCGGCTTGGCGGGCTGCAGGCCATCGCGGGCCTGTTCATCGGACTGATCGCCCTGTTCTCCTCCTATGACCACATCACCCTCGCCGGCCGAAGCCTGCCGCTCCCGCAGCAGTGGGGAATCCCCTGCATCGCTGCCTCCGTGGCGCTCGTTCTTGTCGATGCTCAATTGGCGACCCGTGCGCGAGATCGAGCAGCGCACGAGGCTGATCGAGCAGCGGACGAGGCAGATCGAGATCGACATTGCGCAGCTGAGGTTCGAGAACGCCAGGGAGAAAGCCTTGAGCGCCTCAATCAGGCGGCTGTGCTTTCCGCCCGAGTCCAGCTCGACCCCTCCCCCACCAACCGAGCCCGATTGCGGGCCTTCCTTGCGCTGACCAGCGGCGAGATCCCGCCAGATGCTGGCGAGGATGGGCCGTGAACCACGCCGCCATCACCGGCCAGACCGAAGGGCGGGGCCAGCTTCCCGAGATCAACGCCAGAAGCGAGGACTGGCCTGATGCTTCAACGTTCGTGGCAGCGACCGTCCTTCAGATCGGCCAGGGCCTCTTCCGCCAGCCAGTCCAAGGCCCCGGACTGAACGTCATGCTCCAGCTGCTGATCCCAGTCCGCCGCATCAAACCGCTCAAACCAGGCCCTGAACCGGGCACGACCAGCGGGATCCAGCTGCTCCACGGCAGCCTCGATGGCTTGGAGGCTTGTCATGGGCTCAGTTTAGTTGGGGCTTCATGTCAGCACCCTCAGCCAGGTCAAGAGGGCATAGCCCACCGATCCGCCCTAGCGTGCTAGCAACCAGCAAGCAGGCGCAGATCATGACGCGCACCCTCTACATCCGCCACGTGCCCGAGGAGGTGGCCGCCCGGCTCGAGAAGCTCGCGGCCCAGGCCGGCGTGCCCCTGAGCACCTTCGCGTTGCAGGAGCTCACCGAGAGCGCCCGGCGCGCCGACAACGCTGAGCTGCTGGGCGCCCTGCCGTCGCTGCCAATTGATCCAGGCACCATCTTGGAAGCCCTGCGCGACAGCCGCGCCGAGCGCTGATGGTGGTGATCGATGCCTCGGCCCTGGTGAACGCATTGCTCGTGGACGGCACCGCCCGCTCCCGTCTCGCCGCCGAGAGCCTGCAGGCTCTAGAGCTGATCGATGCTGAACTGCTCTCGGTGCTGCGGCGGTTGGTGCTGGCCGGCAAGTTACAGAACGGCGATGCCCTCCAGGCCCTGGCCACCGCCCATCAGTTGGGCCTGCGCCGCTTTCCCAGCCGCGGCCTCTGGATTCGGGCCTGGGACCTGCGCCCCAACTTCTCGGCCTACGACGCGCTCTATGTGGCGCTGGCCGAGCAACTGGAGGTGCCCTTGCTCACCGCTGATGCCCGCCTGGCGCGGGCCCCGGGGCTGCGCTGCTCCGTTGAGCTGATCGAGCCATGATCCCGGCTGCAGGATCAGCACAGCTTCCAGCGATTGATGCGGGAGTTGCATAGATGCTTGGAGCCAGGTCCTGCAGTCCGTTACAGCTAGCCTCAGGCCTGCGGACCTGCGATGGCACAGCTGCTGATCCGATGAGTGTCCGCCACGAAATCGCCTTCGAGCAGGAGATCTGCGAGCACCTCGGCGCGAATGGCTGGCTCTACGAGGAAGGCAGCGCCTCGGCCTACAGCCGCGAGCTCGCCCTCTACCCGCCCGATCTGATCGCCTGGGTGCAGGACGCCCAGCCCGACGCCTGGCAGGTGCTGCAGAAAAACCATGGCA
>JBIIDV010000075.1:0-10070 GCA_044238185.1 Prochlorococcaceae cyanobacterium
GCCAGGTAAAACATTCTTCTCCAGCTTAAAGCAGCATCCGCTGCTGATGAAAAAGGCCACCTGCGGGTGGCTTTTTTTGTGCCCGTTGGTTTTTGCTTGTGGCCGAGCGTATGTTGACGCTTGGCTTGATAAGGTTTGTCGGCTCTTACGGTTGGCAAGCCTTTGCCGGCGCAAGATGTAAGTCTGCGTAGTCGCTGATGTCTTGAAAGCGACCAGGCTCCATCTGGGGATTGCCAGCTCTCTTGCTGAATAGCACCTGCAAGCCCGCGGCTTCGGCGGCTTCGCACTCAGCAAGAGCGTCGCTCACAAACATGATCCCTGCTGTGGAGCAGCCCATCGCAGCGGCTATGTGCTGGTAGCTCTCTGTAGCCTGTTTGGCGCCAATCCGTGTATCAAACCAGTGGCTGAATAAGGGCGTGAGGTCGCCAGCATTGCAGTGGCGATAGAGAAGCTTCTGGGCTGCCACTGATCCTGACGAATACACGCCGAGCACAATGCCCTCCTGGTGCCAATTGTGCAGTGCCGCAGCGACGTCTGGATAGAGCGGTGCCACCAGTTCGCCCGCCGCATAGCCCCCTCTCCAGATCAGGCCCTGCAGATCCTTCAGTGGCGTGAGCTTGCGGTCCTGTTTGATCAGGAGCTGGAGGTAGGCCGTGGCTGCGGCCAGGGCCGTGCTCTGTTGCTGTCCCAGGGCTTCCTGCCACAAAGATCTGGCATCTGGGTCGGCATCGTTGCGCCAGGCCTGCTGTACGTCCGCCAGCAAGCGCTGCACCGTGGGATCGTTGGCCTGGCTTTGCAGAAAGGTGGGCAGCTGCTGGGCGGCATAGGGAAACAGCACCTCGGCCACGAAGCTCACGGGGCAGGTCGTGCCCTCGATGTCGAGCAGCAGGTGACTGATGCCGGTGAATCTGAGCATGGTGTTTGCGGCTCGAGGGGCTGGCGAACTCAACGGAGCAGGGCCTGGAGCAGCAGCTGGCGCCAGTGCTGCTCCAGGAGAAACTCGAGGATTTCCAGATGACGTTGGGCCTGGCTGAGATCCTTGCCCCAGGCGTACAGACCATGGCCCGCGATCAGCAGCCCATGGGGTGCATCGGCGATCAGGGGAGTGGCCCGCTCCCGTAAGCGCGCCATGTCCTGATCATTGGCCAGCACCGGCAGGGTCACGCTGCAGGCATGGGTGTGGATTCCGTCGAGTCCTTTGAGCATCTCCAGGTTGCGCAACTCCAGAGCGCCGACCCCCTTCTGACCAGGGCCGTAGTGCTGGGAGAGCAGGGTGCCGGCCTGGGAGTGGGTGTGCAGCACGGCCCCGGCACCGGCCTGGTCCACGAAGGCCAGATGCAGCAGGGTTTCAGCGCTGGCATGGCCCTGACCACGCTGCACCAGCCCTTCTCCATCCACCAGGATCAGATCTTCGGGGTTGACGGCCCCTTTGTGGACCCCACTTGGGGCCATCAGCAGCCGCAGGGGCCGGCGCTCGAGCACGCAGCTGAAGTTCCCGCCGGTGCCGTCGCACCAGCCGCGGGCATGGATGGCGGCCATGGTGCTGCAGAGTTGCTTGGCGAGGGGGGCGATCGCTTCAGGCGCTGCCATGGCCGCAGGCGGGAGGCTCAATGTTGACAGCTTGGGCACCAATGGCTGCTGCGGCCGCCGAGCTTCTCGCGTCGAATGGGTGTGCCGCAGCGGCGGCAGGGTTCCCCTCCCCGGCGATACACCCAGGCCATGCCGCCGTAGTTGCCATTGGTGCCGCTGAGATCGCGGAAGTCGCTGAAGGTGGTCCCCCCGGCGCCGATGCTGTTGCGCAGGACCTCCACCAGCGCTTGGTGCAGCAGCTCCAGCCGGTTGAGACTCAGTTGGCCACCGCGGGTGTGGGGCAGGATGCCGGCGGCAAACAGGGATTCGTCGGCATAGATGTTGCCGACCCCAGCGACCAGGCTTTGATCCAGCAGGGCTGCCTTGATGTTGCGCTGGGAGCCCTTGAGCCTGCTGCGGAGATAGCTGGCGCTGAAGATGTCGCTGAAGGGCTCGGGCCCCAGCTTCTGTAGGCCAGTGACCACGCTCGCGAGAGGCTCTCCAGGGGGAATCCACCACATCTGGCCGAAGCTGCGGGTGTCCACAAAGCGCAGTTCGTCGCCTTCCTCGTTCCAGATCCGCACCCGAGTGTGGCTGCAGGCGGGTGGTCTCGGACTCTCTCCCTTGGCATCGAGCAAGAGGAACTGACCGGTCATGCGCAGATGCACGCCCCAGTGGCCGCCATCCTGCTGGCCGCGTCTGAGGGCGCCGATCAGGTATTTGCCCCGACGCGTCCAGCTGTGCAGCGCGCACCCCTCCAGGGCTGTGCAGAAGGCCTCCGGATCAGGCGGACTGGCAATCGCCCGTTGGCGCAGCACGTGCACCTTGGCGATCCTGAAGTTCAGCGTCTGGCGCTCCAGCCCGCGTCGCACGGTTTCGACTTCGGGCAGTTCCGGCACGGGCTCGGAGCGTGGAGAAAGAACTCAGCGTCTCACAGAGCACTGGGCCTGGCGGGCCGGTTCGGGTGCTGTGTCCAGCCTTCTGCGCTGCTGCCATGCGGTGCTGAATGGCCACAACAAAGGGCTGTGCTGATCGTGCAGCAGCAGCCCTGAGATGAATGGGGAATTGGGTCGTTTCCGGCCAGATGCGTTTGGATCAGCCTGCAGATCAGGCCTTTTCCAGTTCGCTTTCCGCGAAGTTGTTGGTGTTGATGCCGCCCTCAGAGCCACTGTAGCCGCTGTAGTTCACCTTCTCGAAGCGCACCACCACCGGGTAGCGGATGCCTGAGGTGTCGATGGACGCCACCGTGCCGACGTCGTTGAACCAGTAGGACTCAGGGCGCTTGATACGCACTTTGTCGCCGCGGGAAATGGCCATCGCTGCGCTGGATTCGGATGCTTCCTGAGGGAAGATACCTCCGCTGGCTTGGCGAGTTTCAGCGGGCGTCACGATTCGTCGCCCTTTGGCTCCTGGCTGGGCCGGTGGGTTGAGCCATGGGCCGCTCGCCAGGTGGCAGCATCGCCCTTTGCGTTCTCTCGCGCCATGGTGCTCGACGTTGCGGACGCCCCCGTGCTGAGCCTGGAGCTGCCCGACCCGGACAGCGACACCATCAGCACCATGGAGTTTCTGGCCCGGCTGGAGGAGGCCTGGGCCGTGTGCGACCGCTTCGACCTGCAGACCGAAATCTGGCGGGGCCGCATCCTGCGGGCGGTGCGTGACCGGGAAAAGCGCGGCGGTGAGGGCCGGGGCACCGGCTTTCTGCAGTGGCTCAGGGAGCGGGAGATCAGCAAGACCCGGGCCTACACCCTGATTCAGCTGGCCGATTCGGCCGATTCCCTGGTGGGGGAGGGGATGCTGGAGGAGGGCAGCGTGAACCAGTTCTCCAAGCGGGCTTTTCTCGAGACCGCCCAGGCCGATCCCGAGGTGCAGCTGATGATCGCCGAGGCCGCCAACGAGGGCCAGGCGATCACCCGCAAGCAGGTGCGCCGGCTGGCGGACGAGTTCACGGCGGCCACCAGCCCGTTGCTGCCGGAGGAGATTCGCCAGCGCACCGCTGAAAACCTGCTGCCGCCCCGGGCCGTGGCGCCGCTGGTGAAGGAGCTGGCCAAGCTGCCGGAGGAGCAGCAGGACGACCTGCGGCGGGTGCTGCGCGAGGAGCCTGAGCTGGAGCGGGTGCGGGATGTGACCCACACGGCCCGCTGGCTGAGCAAGGCGGCCGAGGCGGCCCTGGCGGTGCGGGCGTTTCAGTATGACCAGCTCGATTTCGAGAAGGCCCTGCAGGAGGCCCAGCGGCTGGATGCCCTCGGCCTGCTGGCCGATGCGGTGGGCCAGGCCCAGGCTCTGGAAGCTGCCGTGCTCAAGCTGCACACCAGCTGGCGGCGCCTGCGAGGCCTGCAGGAGCGGCTGTGGGTGGAGAGCGGCAGCAGCACCCCCCACCTGCGCGAGCTGCTCACGGCCCTGCAATCCCTGAGCGGCAACACCATGCGGGTGTCGCTGGGCGAGCTGGCTGGTGGCAAGCGGGTGCGGCTGCAGCTGGTGGAGGAGGCGCCCGATCAGCTGGAGCCGCCGCCGATGCCCTGAACGGCTCCAGATCTGGTGGTGGCTATCCTCTGATGGCCCTGGCGATGGTGTGTGCCCCTTTCGCCCTGCAGCCCCGAGGACGACTTCGGCGACACCCTGCAACAGGCCTTGCGGCGTCATTTCGGCTGGCAGGGCTTTCGCCCCGGCCAAAGGCCGGTGGTGGAGGCACTTCTGGCTGGGAGGGACTGCCTGGCGGTGCTGCCCACCGGCGGGGGCAAATCCCTCTGCTACCAGCTGCCCGCTCTGGTGCGGGATGGGCTGGTGTTGGTGATTTCGCCCCTGGTGGCCCTGATGCAGGACCAGGTGGAGCAATTGCAGCGCCGCGGCATCCCGGCGGCCTGTCTGCATCGCGGCCTCACGGCTGCCGAGCGGGGGCCGCTGATGCGGCGCATCCGCGAGCGGCGCCTGCGGCTGCTCTATCTGGCACCCGAGCGCCTGCGGGTGGAGGCGACCCTGCAGCTGCTGGATGAGTTGCTCAGCGAGGGTTCCCTGGTGGCCCTGGCGGTGGACGAAGCCCATTGCATCAGTGCCTGGGGCCACGACTTCCGGCCCGACTACCGCCGGCTCGGGGACCTGCGCCGGCTCTGCCCCGGGGTGCCCCTGGTGGCCCTCAGTGCCACCGCGGCCCCCCAGGTGCGGGCCGACATCATCCGGCTGCTGCAGTTGCGCAAACCCCTGATTCAGGTGCGCTCGGCCCGGCGCACCAACCTCACTTACACCATGCGGCGGCGTCCCGCCGACCCCCTGCCCCACCTGCTCAGCGCCATTGGTGAGGCCCGGGGGGCGGTGTTGATCTATGCCCGCACCCGCCGTTCGGTGGAGCAATGGGCCACCCGCTTGAATCAGGCGGGGGTGGAGGCGATCGCCTATCACGCCGGCATGGATCCGGAGAGCCGTGCGCTGGCCCTCAGTCACTTCCAGGACCAGCCCCGGCCGGTGCTGGTGGCCACTGTGGCCTTCGGCATGGGCGTGGATCGGGCTGACGTGGGCCTGGTGCTGCACCTGGATCTGCCGGCCAGCCCGGAGGGCTATCTGCAGGAATCGGGGCGGGCCGGCCGCGATGGACTGCCCGCTGATTGCCTGGTGCTGTTTGATCCCGGCGACCGCATCAGCCTGGGCTGGGCCATCCGCTCCGGCGGCCAGATGCCGGGGGTATCTCCCTCCGCTGCCGATCGGCAGCGCCTGGAGCAGGCCCAGCGCCAGGTGCGCCGTATGGAGGCCGTGGCCGAGGGGGAGGGGTGCCGCGAGCAGGCGCTGCTGCTGGCCGTGGGCGAGATCGTGCCCCCCTGCGGCCGCTGCGATCGCTGCCGCGCCCGGCGGGTGGTGGCCACGGAAAGGCCTGACTGGTCCGGAGCTGCGGCGCAGTTATTGGAATCGCTCGGGGAGGGGCGCGGACGGGATCTGCGCACCCTCAGCGAGGAACTGGCGGCATCCGCTGCGCCCGCCAATCACGACGAGGACCGCTGGGCTTGGCTGGCCCGTCGCCTGGTGCAGGAGGAGCTGATCAAGGAGAGCGATGACGGCGCCCAGCGCCTCTATCTGCGCGATACGGGGCGGCGCTTCCTGCACCAGCCTTGGCCGTTGCACTGGGCCGCCTGAAGGGGCGATCAGGTGCTTTTGGCCTGGCAGATGTCCTGCACCAGCTTGTGCTCGAAGTCCTTGCTGGGGTTCTCCCAGGTGCGCCACTGGCCGGCCTGGCTGGTGACGTTGATCTTGCGGGCCGTGCAGTTCACCGCCAGGTAGAGGGCCTGGCCGTCGCTGTTGAGGCTGGGCGCCACATAGCTGCCGCCCATGGGCTGGATCTTCGACCAGTCCACCTGCAGGGGGCCGTAGTTGCGCCAGTCGCCGGCCGGTCTGGTGACAGCAGTGGTTGGGGCCGGTGTGGAGCTGGCAGCGCTTGGGGTTTTGACAGCTGGTTTGGCCGGGGTGGCTCTGGCGGCCACGCTGCCTGCAGTAGCCGCCGCAGCGGTGGTGGCAGCTGCCGTGCTGGTTGTGGCAGTGCTGGTTGCGGCGGCGGTGGCAGCTGTTGTTGGGCTGGCGTTGGGGATCGGGGTGCCCATGGAGGTGGCGCTGCGGGCCTGGGCCAGAGCCGGTTGTGCGCTGCTCGCCGCCGTGACAGCGCTGGCCTGGGCGGTGGCGGCCCTGGCGGTGGCTGCTTGGGCAGTGGTAATCGGGGCAGTGGCGGATTGCAGCGTTCCAGGTTGCGCAGCGGTTGGCAGCACCGTGCTGGGCTGGGCCAACCCGGGCTGTGCAGGAGTGCTCTGTACCGGAGGGGTTTGTACCGAGGGGGTTTGTACCGAGGGGGTTTGTACAGAGGGAGCTTGAACCGAGGGAGTTTGAACCGTTGGGGCCTGGACGGTTGTGCTCGGAACGGTCGCGCTCCGAATGGTGGGTGTCTGTGGGCTGGCTGGCTGGCTGGCGGCTGCTGGCTGCTGGGTGGTGGCTGTAGGTGTGGTTGCCGTTGCTGCAGGTGGTGTGGCTGCAGGCTTCGGCTTGGCGGCTGTTTGGGGGGTGCTGCGCGGGGCTGGCGGCGTGCCGCGCAGTTTCAGGCGGGTGCCCGCCATCACCAGCTCTGGATCGCTCAGCTGGTTGAGCGCCACCAGCCGACTCACGCTGGTGCCGTAGCGCTCGGCGATCACCGACAGGCTCTCGCCCTGCTGCACCACGTGTTCGCTGGCATTGCGGTTCACGGCAGGCGCGCTGGCAGCGGCTGCAGTGCTGCGCTGGGCCGGCATGGGCACCTGCAGGCGGGTGCCGCTCATCACCAGGTTGGGATCGCGGATGGCGTTGATCTGAATCAAGCGCGCCGTGGTGGTGTTGAAACGATCGGCGATCTCGGAGAGGGTTTCGCCACTCTTCACGGTGTAGGGCGCGGTGCCCTGGCTGGTGCTGGAGGCCGAGGAGGCCCTGGCTGTCGATCCACTGCCGGGAATGGTGAGCCGCTGGCCCACCACCACCAGATCGGCATCGCTGATGCCATTGGCCTGCATCAGCCGGCTGAGGCTGACGCCGTGACGATCGGCGATCTCGGAGAGGGTTTCGCCGGAGCGCACCACCACCACCTGCTGGGCCTGGGCGCTGGGGACTGGCAGCACCGCCAGCGGAGGGGTCATGGCCAGAACCAGGGCGGCAAGGGTGCGGCGCATGGGCTCCACAGATCGCTGGGCGAACCATAAGGGGCACATCGCAGCGGTTCCAGTGGCTGGCACTGGAAAGTCACGGCTGCTGATCTCAGCCCAGCAGCCGTTGCACCCAGGCCAACTTGCCGGCGTAGGGGGGGTATCGCAAGGGGACATCGAGCCAGAAGGGGCGCCGGAGCACGCTGCGCAGGTGGGAAAAGGTGAGGAAGCCGGCCTCGCCGTGGTAGGTGCCCATGCCGCTTTCTCCAACGCCGCCGAAGGGCAGTTGGCTGGAGCCGGCCTGCATCACCACATCGTTGAAGCACACACCGCCGGAGCTGGTTTCGTTAAGCACCCGGCGCTGGGCCTGGCGGTCGTGGCTGAACAGGTAGAGGGCCAGGGGTTTGGGGCGGCTGCGGATCTCGCGGCAGGCGGCGCCCAGGTCGGCCACGGTCTGGATTGGCAGCAGGGGGCCGAACAGCTCTTCCTGCATCAGCGGATCGTCGCCGCTTTCCACCGCCACCACAGTGGGTTCGATGCGGCGGCGCTGTGGATCACAGCGGCCGCCATGCAGCACCTGACCCCGGGCCTGGGCTCCGGCCAGCAGGCCGCGCAGGCGCTCGAACTGGGCCTCGTTCACGATCGCCCCCAGGTCGGGACTGCTGAGCGGATCGCTGCCGTAGAAGCGCTCCAGCTCGCGGCTCAGGGCCTCCACCAGGGGTTGGCGAATCGCGGCCTCCACCAGCACATGGTCGGGGGCAACGCAGGTCTGGCCGGCGTTGAGGCTGCGGCCCCAGGCCAGGCGCCGTGCTGACACGGCCAGATCGGCATCGGCCAGCACCACCGCCGGGCTCTTGCCGCCCAGTTCGAGGGTGACCGGGGTGAGGTGGCGGGCGGCAGCCGCCAGCACCAGCCGTCCCACCCGGCCGCCACCGGTGAAAAAGATATGGTCGAACTGCTCCTCCAGCAGCTGGGCCGCCACGCTGCCGTCACCGCACACCACCTGCACCACCTCCGGCGGGAATGCGGCGCCCATGGCCCGGGCGATCAGCGCGGCGGTGTGGGGGGCGTGCTCGGAGGGCTTGAGCACGGCCGTGTTGCCGGCGGCCAGGGCACTCACCAGCGGGTGCAGGCAGAGCTGGAAGGGGTAGTTCCAGGGGCCGATGATCAGCACGCAGCCCAGGGGTTCGGCCTGCTGAAAGGCCGAGCCCGGGCGCAGGGGCAGGTCGAGGGGCAACCGGCGCGGGGCCATCCAGCGGCGCAGCTGGCGGCGGGTGAGGCGCAGTTCCTGGCGGATCGCCACCAGCTCAAAGCTGGCCTCCAGGGCCGGTTTGCCCAGATCGGCCGCCAGGGCCTCCAGCACGGCGTCGGCTTCCCGCTCGAGCAGGGCTTCCAGCCGCTCCAGCTGTTCCAGTCTCCAGGCCAGTGGGCGGGTGTGCCCCTCGCTGACCGGGGCCCGCATGCTGGCCACGGACAGGGCCAGGGGCGAGGACAGATCCACGGTTGCCGTCATCAGGGCTGCGCTGGTGGGCCCCACCCTGGCAAACGCGGCCACCCTCCGGTGCCTCCGCTGATGGACGCCCCGGAGCAGGGGGTGATACAGCAGGGGCACTTGCTTGGAGTGGGCGTCTGACTGGCTCTGGCCGGGCCGGGCCTGCCGTTCTGCCTTTCACCACCCATGGCCCCTGCTCCCGCTACCCCTTCCGCCCGACCCTCTGCCGAGGACAGGCTGGTGGCCTCCCTGATCGCCCTGCTGGAGGCGGGCACCACGCCCTGGCGGCGCGAGTGGGATGCCGCCGCCGGCGGCCACCAGGTGAACCTGTTCTCAGGCCGCCGCTACCGGGGGATCAACCCGGTGCTGCTCCAGCTGGGCCAGCATCTGCGTGCCTCCAGCCTTCCTTATTGGTGCGGGTATGCCGAGGCCCGGGCCCGGGGCCTCTTCCCCCGCAAGGGCAGCAAGGCGGTGCATGTGCTGCGCCCCCAGCTGCATCCGGGACGGAGTGTGGAGGCGCCTGGCTGTGCCGGGGAACAGGAGGAGAAGCGCCAGGCCACCAGCGCCGGGGGCTGGGTGAGCTACAGGCCGCTGGCGGTGTTCAACGCCGCCGACCTGGAGGGCGAGGCCCTGGCTGGGGTGGTTCAGGCCCGGCGGGCCGCCTATGGCCTGCGCTGCCGGCCGGAGCCCGAGCGGCTGGCGGCGGCGGAGCAGGCCCTCAGCAGCTGGTTGGTGCCGGTGCAGTTCTCCGGCGATCAGGCCTGTTATCTCCCGGCCACCGACCAGATCCGGCTGCCGGCCCGCACCTGCTTCCACTCCGCAGCGGCCCTGTATGCCACCTGGGCCCACGAGGCGATTCATTCCACCGGGCACCCGAGTCGGCTGGCCCGGGATCTCAGCGGGGGGATGGGGGCCGCAGGCGATGGCAGCCGGGCCTACGCCCGGGAGGAACTGGTGGCTGAACTGGGGGCGGTGTTGCTCGGCGACCGGCTGGAGATCGGCAGCGATGCCAGCAACCACGCGGCCTACCTGGCGGGCTGGGTCGGCTTGCTGCAGCAATCCCCCAGGGTGTTGCTGCAGGTGCTCAGCGATGCCCGCCGGGCCGCCGATCTGATCTGTCCCGAAGCGGAGGAACAGACGCTGAATCAGGCCACCGAGTACCCCCTGCCGCTGCCCGGTGGGGACGGTGCCAGGACTGCCCCGAAGGATCGAGCGTGAGATCCCCCGGTGCCCGAGGGGATCTGGGCTGGAAGCCCTTGACGAGACTTGAACTCGTGACCTCTCCCTTACCAAGGGAGTGCTCTACCGCTGAGCTACAAGGGCATGTGGAAGGTGGGCCGGGTTGGATTTGAACCAACGTAGGCAGAGCC
>JBIIDV010000076.1:0-9541 GCA_044238185.1 Prochlorococcaceae cyanobacterium
CCCTGCCCTTCGGCCTGCTCTGGTGGCCCTGGCTGGGGGGGGCTGGCATGGGCTGCGCCGGGCTGGGATTTCTGCTGGGGGGCCTGCTGCTCTCCCCCGACCTCGACACCCGCTCCAACCCCACCCGTCGCTGGGGGGCCCTGCGGGTGCTGTGGTGGCCCTACCGCCGCTGCCTGTCCCATCGCTCCCTGGTGTCCCACTGCCCCGTGCTGGGCACCGCCGGGCGGCTGGCCTACCTGGCCGGCCTGATGCTGCTGCTGGCCGCGGCCCTGCAGCCCCTGGGGCTGCCGACCCTGGCCTGGCTTCGGGAGAGCGCCACCGGTCTGTGGCAGCAACACCGGTCCCTGGTGATCAGTGCGCTGGCCGGGCTGGAGGCGAGCAGCTGGCTGCATCTGATCCAGGACGGCGACCCGATGCCCCGCGTGCCACGCCCCGTGCGATGGCTCCTGCGCCGAAAACGCAGGCGGCGACGCACCTAGCGCCCCAGGGACGATCGGCCCCAATCGGGCCCTGTCGTCCATAGGCTCCAGGGGGAGTCCCCAGCTCTGCGGCTCGAGCGCCATGCCGCCGTCCGGCCCAGCCAACCCGCGGCCCCACCGGCGCGCGCTGTGGTTGGTGGCGCTTGGCCTGCTGCTGGCGGCTGGCTCCCCCCGCTATCGCCCCGGCGTCAGCCACCAACCCGAACCCGTGCTGGCCAGTGGCTCAAGCCTCGGCGCCGCGGATATGGCCGTGGTGGTGAATGAGGAGGATCCAGAGAGCGTCGAAATCGGCCGCTTCTACCTGCAGACCAGGCGCATTCCCTCCAGCCAGCTGATCCGCGTCCGCTTCCGCCCCGGCAGCCCCCACCTCGAGCCGCACACCTTCGCGCGGCTGCGCGACGAGATCTTCCACCAGACACCGGCCCACGTGCAGGCCTACGCCATCGCCTGGACCGCCCCCTGGCGGGTGGGCTGCCAGTCGGTGACCAGCGCCCTCAGCCTGGGCGTGGATGGGCGCTGGTGCGCCCGGGGCTGCCGCCTCAGCCGCCCCAGCCCGTACTACGCCCGCGGCGGTGTCCGCCGCCCCTGGGATGAGCTGGGCATCCGCCCCAGCATGCTGCTGGCAGGCACCAGCGTCGAGCAGGTGAGGCGGCTGATCCTGCGCGGCAAGGCGGCGGATGACACCAACCCACCGGGCACGGCCTACCTGCTCAGCACCAGCGATCCAGACCGCAACGTGCGGGCGGTGCTCTACGGCAGCGTGCAACGCCAGCTGGCCCCCCTGCTCAAGGTGCAGGTGCTCAGCACCGACCGGCTGGAGGGTGCCGATGACGTGATCGCCCTGTTCACCGGCCTGGCCCGGGTGGAGGGCCTGGCCGGCACCCGCTTCCGCCCCGGTGCCGTGGCCGACCATCTCACCTCCTTCGGCGGGGAACTCACGGCGGACCCCACGCCATCGGGCCAGATGAGCGCCCTGCGCTGGCTGGAGGCCGGTGCCACCGGCAGCTACGGCACGGTGGTGGAACCCTGCAACGTTCTTGCCAAGTTCCCCAGCCCGGGCCTGCTGCTCACCTACTACCGCCGCGGCGACAGCCTGATCGAGGCCTACTGGCGCAGCGTGGCCATGCCGGGGCAGGGCGTGTTCATCGGCGAGCCCCTGGCCCGTCCCTGGGGCCCGGCACCAGCAACCACGAGGTCCCCCAGGAGATGAGAAGGTGGGCGCCCCGCCTGCAACCCCGATGGACGCCGAAGCCCCCACTGGCGACACCCTGGCCGCCCTGGCGGAGCTGGTGGCGGTGGTGGCCCGGCTGCGCGACCCCGACCAGGGCTGCCCCTGGGATCTGGAGCAGACCCACGCCTCGCTGGTGCCCTACGTGCTGGAGGAGGCCCACGAGGTGGCCGACGCCATCCGCCACGGCGACGACGATCACCTCGCGGAGGAGCTGGGCGACCTGCTGCTGCAGGTGGTGCTGCACGCCCAGATCGCCAGCGAGGCGGGACGCTTCGACCTCGAGCAGATCGCCCGGGGAATCAGCTCCAAGCTCGTGCGCCGTCACCCCCACGTGTTTGCCGGCGCCGAGGCTGGCGACAGCGCAGCGGTGAAGCGCACCTGGGAGGCGATCAAGGCCGAGGAAACACAACAACGCCAGGCCGCACAAGGGGGCGAGGTCCAGCCCAGCGCCAGCCCCCTCAGCGATCGGCTGGCCAGCAAGGTGCGCGGCCAGCCCGCCCTGGCCGGCGCCATGACCATCTCCCGCAAGGCCGCCGCTGCCGGCTTCGAGTGGGATGCCATCACAGGCGTGTGGGAGAAGGTGCACGAGGAGCTCGATGAGCTCAAGGAGGCCGTGGACGAGGCGCTGGCCAGCGGCGACAGGGGCCATGCCCAGGAGGAACTGGGCGATGTGCTGTTCACGCTGGTGAACGTGGCCCGCTGGTGCGGCCTGGATCCGGAAGCGGGCCTGGCCGGCACCAACCGCCGCTTCCTGGATCGCTTCTCGCGGGTGGAGGCGGCCCTGGGCGGCAAGCTGCAGGGCCGCAGCATCCGCGAACTGGAGGGGCTCTGGCAACAGGCCAAGGCCGAGATCCGGGCGGAGCAGACGGGCGCCCCGCTCAATCCTCCGCCAGGGGATCCGAACGGCGCTGCTGGCCTGCCTGGCGCTGCCCCTTGATCACACTGCGCCGCTTCTTGGCCTCCAGGCGCCGCTGCACCGAGCCCCGGCTGGGCTTGGTGGGGCGGCGGGGCGGCGGCGGCGCCTTGATCGCCGCCTGCACCAGCTCCACAAGGCGCCGCTGGGCCGCCACCCGGTTCTGCCACTGGCTGCGCTGTTCACTGGCGGCGATCACCACACAACCCGCCACCAGCTGACCCTCCAACCGGCGCAGCGCCCGGGACCTGAGCAAGGGCGGCAGGGCGGCGCTGGCGGCCAGATCCCACACCAACTCCACCCGCGAGTCGGTGCGGTTTACGTTCTGGCCGCCCGGTCCGGAACTGCGCGAAAAGCGCCAGGCCAGCTCCGCCGCTGGAATCCGCAGGTCTGGGGCAACCTGCAGATCGGCACCGGGGCGCCCGCCCGCCATCACTCACCTCAGCCCAGGCAACACCAGCGGCCAGTCTGTGTGGCGGGCGGCACTGTGGCGGGCAGCACACCGGCGATGCGCAAGGCTGGATCCAGCTGCTCCGCAGGCATGGGCTGGATCGATGAGGTGTTCGACGGCGTGCGCTATGGGCTGGAAGGCCAGGTGATCGCCGAGCAGCAATCGGCGTTCCAGCGCGTCACGATCATCGAGAGCGAGCGCTACGGCAAGGGGCTGCTGCTCGACGGCTGCTGGATGACGGCCGAGCGCCAGGAGCGGCACTACCACGAGGCACTGGTGCATCCGGCCCTCTGCGGCGCCGAGCAGATCGAACGGGTGCTGGTGATCGGCGGCGGCGACGGCGGCACCGCCCGCGAATGCCTGCGCCACGCCGGCGTGCAGCACCTCGACATGGTGGAGATCGACGGCCTGGTGGTGCAGTGGAGCCAGGAGCACCTGACCTCGATCGGGGGCGGCTGCTGGAGCGACCCCCGCTTCCAGCTCACCGTGGGCGACGGCATCGCCTGGGCCGCCAATGCCGCGGATGCCAGCTACGACGTGGTGATCGTGGATGGCTCCGACCCGGCGGGTCCAGCCGAAGGCCTGTTCAACCGGGCCTTCTTCGAACACTGCCGCCGCATCCTCAAGCCGGGCGGCGTGTTCGCCAGCCAGAGCGAATCGCCCGAAGCGTTCCGCCAGGTGCACCTCGACACCGTGCGCCTGATCCGCTCGGTGTTCGGCCACGCCGACCCGCTCTACGGCTGGGTGCCGATGTACCCCAGCGGTTGGTGGAGCTGGACCTTCGCGGCCGTGGATGGGCCCCGCTACCGCCAGCCCAACCCCGAGCGAGCGGCGGCCGTGGCTCCAGGCTGCGAGATCTGGAGCCCCCGCTGGCAGCGCGGCGCCTTCGACGCCATTCCGGCGGCGATCGAGCGCGAGCTGGCGAGCTGAGAAGCTGGGTCCATGGGCAACACAGCACCGGCCAACGCCACACAGGTCAACCCAGATCTGTTTGACACCGACGGCGCCATCTACATGGGCAGCCAGCGCGACCCAGCCGGCTGCCGCGTAGGCCTGTTCGGCGTGCCCTACGACGGCACCACCTCCTTCCGCCCCGGCACCCGCTTCGGCCCGGCGGCGATCCGCGACGTGAGCAGCGGCCTGGAGAGCTACTGCCCCCAGCTCGACCGCGACCTGGAGGAACTGGCCTTCGCCGACCTCGGCGCCGTGGACATCCCCTTCGGCGCCCCCGAGCCGGTGGTGGCGGCGGTGAAACGGGCCACTGAAGCGGTGCTGGGCCTGGGGCTCAGGCCGTTGATGCTGGGCGGCGAGCACTCGATCAGCTCCGGCGCCGTAGCCGCCGTGGCCGAGCAGCACCCCGAGTTGGTGCTGGTGCAGCTCGATGCCCACGCCGACCTGCGCCATACATGGCTCGGCGCCCACCACAGCCACGCCTGCGCCATGCGCCGCTGCCTGGAGGTGCTGCCCAGCCGGCAGCTGCTGCAGATCGCCATCCGCAGCGGCACCCGCGAGGAGTTCAGCGAGCTGCGCCAGAGCGGCCGACTGGTGGCCATCGAGCAGATGGCCGCAACGCTGCGGGCCCTGCGCGGCAAACCCCTCTATCTCACCGTCGACCTCGACTGGTTCGACCCAGCCGTGATGGCCGGCACCGGCACCCCCGAACCCGGTGGCTTCCTCTGGAGCCACTTCGCCGAGCTGGTCGAGGAATTGCGCCACCACCAGCTGGTGGCCGCCGACGTGGTGGAGCTGGCGCCCCAGCTGGATCCCAGCGGTGTGAGCAGCGTGCTGGCCGCCAAGGTGGTGCGCAGCCTGCTGCTGCTGTTGGGTGCTCAGTAGCAGCAGGTGCCGCTGGTGCGCTGCTCGCGCAGGCGCTCGTGCTGCTGACCGATGAGCAACAGAGCCAGGGTGGGGTGGTTGTGGAGCAGGTTGAGGAAGCGCAGCCGGTCCAGCCGCACCGTCTCCACGGGGGTACGGGCCAAGGCCGTGTTGCGGTAGAGCCCTTCGCCCCAGAGGATGTCCTGGTAGCTGAACAGTTCTCCGGGCCGGTAGCAGAGCTTTTCGCCGTCCTGGCCCAGGACCTCAACGATGCCCCGGCGGATGGCGTAGATGGAGTCGGCCGGTTGACCCCGCTCAAACACCCCGGCTCCGGTGGGCAGCGTGAGAATCTCCGATTCCACCTGGGCCGCCATCAGATCGACTGGCGTGTAAACCGCTGGCGTCGCAACCAATCCCGTCACCTCCCGGCGTGAAAAGCAGACCCTTCATTACAACCGGTAGCCGCGCAACCGAGGTGCTCCGCGAGCAGATTTCCCGCACATCAGCTGATTTCTTCAGATTTTATGCGGATTTGCGCCAGTCTCCGCTGGGTCAGCCGCGCCGGCGCAAGACTCCTTCCAAGTTCACTTCCAGGCTCAATTGACGGCCGGCAGCCCCCGCGACCGGTGCGGCAAGGTGGGTGACACCTGGGCGTTGAGGGTGGCGCTCGGCGCGGTGTTCAAGGTGGGCAAACGGGGCTCCCTGGCCGTCCAGTGGTGACAGGAGAGCTCAGCCACGAGATCAGGATGGATCGGCAGCTGGCGCAGGCGACACCATCCCAGACCGCCGTTCTGGGGGGACTGTCCATGGCGACAGCCGCGGCAACTGTGATGGATGGCCATGGGACCACGCCCGGAGCGCCAAGGGTAGGGGGCGCGTTTCAGCCTGGCGCGCCGGAATCCCACATCTACCGAATCTCTTTTTGCCTGGAGCAGCCATAACCTCGGGTCTCCTGCGGCCAGACCTGTGGCACTCCTGCGCACCCCCCTGCACGCGGCCAGCACCGCCGCCGGTGGCCGGATGGTGCCCTTCGCCGGCTGGGAGATGGCCGTGCAGTACGGCGGCCTGGTGGCCGAACACCAGGCGGTGCGGCAGCACTGCGGCCTGTTCGACATCTCCCACATGGGGGTGCTGGAGCTGCGCGGCGCCGACGCCAAGGACGCCCTGCAGACCCTGGTGCCCAGCGATCTCCACCGCATCGGCCCCGGCGAGGCCTGCTACACGGTGCTGCTCAACGAGGCGGGCGGCATCCGCGACGACCTGATCGTCTACGACCAGGGCTGGCGCGAGGGATCTCACCAGCTGCTGCTGGTGAGCAACGCCGCCTGCGCTGAGGCCGACACCACCTGGCTGCGCAGCCAGCTGGAACCTGCCGGCGTGGCCCTGCGCGACCGCAAGGGCGACGGCGTGCTGCTGGCCCTGCAGGGACCCAAGGCCCCTGCCCTGCTGGAGAAGCTGGCCGGTGTGTCGCTGGCCGACCTGCCCCGTTTCGGCCACCGCGAGCTGGTGCTGGGCGGCTCTGAGCTGTTTGTGGCCCGCACCGGCTACACCGGCGAAGACGGCTTCGAGCTGCTGCTGGAACGCGAGCCCGGCATCGCCCTGTGGGAGCAGCTGCTGGCGGCCGGCGTGGCGCCCTGCGGCCTCGGCGCCCGCGACACCCTGCGCCTGGAGGCCGCCATGCACCTCTACGGCCAGGACATGGATGCCGACACCACACCGCTGGAGGCCTCCCTGGGCTGGCTGGTGCACCTGGAGATGCCGGCCGACTTCATCGGCCGCGAAGCCCTTGAGCGCCAGACCAGCGAGGGGGTGAAACGCCGACTGGTGGGCCTGACCCTCCAGAACCGCGCCATCGCCCGGCACGGCTATCCGGTGATCGCCGGGGATCGGGTGGTGGGCGCGATCACAAGCGGCAGCTGGTCGCCCACCCTGGGCAAGGCCATCGCCCTGGCCTACGTGCCCACCGAACTGGCCCGCGCGGGAACAGAGCTGGCGGTAAGAATCCGTGGCAAGGATGAACCGGGTGTGGTGGTGAAGCGCCCCTTCCATCGCCGGGGCTGACATGGAACCGATGCAGACCCAACCGATGGACGACGCCATCCGCATCACCGGAATCCGCGGCTACGGCTATACCGGTTTCTTCGACGCCGAACAGGTGTTGGGCCAGTGGTTTGAGGTGGACCTGCGCCTCAGCGTCGACCTCTCGCGCTGTGGCGACGACGACGTGTTGGCCCACACCGTCGATTACTCCCAGGTGGTGCAACGGGTGCAGACCCTGCTCGAAACGTCCCGTTGCCGCACAATCGAGCGGCTCGCCACGCTGGTGTGCGACGCCGTGCTGACCTTCCCGCCCGTGCAGCGGGTGGAGGCCAGGGTCGCGAAGGTGGCAGCGCCGATACCGGGGTTCGATGGCCGCATTGCCATCGAGCTGAGCCGCACCCGCACCCCGGAGGTTCCTTCTTGAGCGCACCGACCGATGCGCCGCAGCAAGCCGCCATCGCCCTGGGCGGCAACCTGGGCGACGTTCGCGCCTCAGTGGAGGGGGCACTGGCTGAGCTCAATGACAGCCCCGGCATCCGACTGGTGCGTCGCTCCGCCTGGTACCGCAGCACGCCGGTGGGTCCGCCCCAGCCCGACTACCTCAATGGCTGCGCCGTTCTGGAGGTGAGCCTGTCGCCGGAGGCCCTGCTCGATCGCCTGCTGGAGACCGAGGCCCGCTTCGGGCGCGTGCGTGCCGAGCGCTGGGGGCCGCGCTCCCTCGACCTCGACCTGATTCTGTTCGGCGACCTGCGCCTCGATGGCGCACGCCTGCAGGTTCCCCATCCGCGGCTGCGGGAGCGGGCCTTCGTGCTGGTGCCGCTGGCGGAGATCGCACCCGACTGGATCGATCCGCTGACGCATCGCACGGTGGCGTCCCTGGCCCGTCAGCTACCGGACGACGGCGACCTCGAGCGGTTGGTGGAGGGTGGCTGATGGCCGACTGGCTGGTAGCGAGCGATGTCGACCACACCCTGCTGGAGCAGCCCGACGAGGCGGCCCTGGCCGGGGAGTGCCTGCGGCGGCTGCAGCGGCTGACGACACTGCTGGGGGAGCTGCGGGCACAGCTGGGCCTGCGGTTCTCGCTGCTGGGCGAACTCTCGACTGCCGAGGTCGAGCAACAGCTTGGCCTAACAAAACCCCTGGCACGGCTGGCGTTGCAGCGGCTGGCCTCCCAGCCACTGATTTGGCGCGACGGGGAGGAGGAGCTGATGCAGCTGCGGCAGCAGCTGGCAGGGCACGGGCTGACGGCGGTGTGGGGCGGGCGGCTGCTGCACATCGCTCCCCCTGGCGGCAAAGGGTAGGCCCTGGAGCGGCTGGTGCCCTGGCTGGCGACGGTGAGAATGACCGCTCGCTGCTGGAGATGGCCGCGATCGCCCTAGTGTTCCACTCGCCGGATCGGCAGCCGATGCCGCTGGCTGTTCCATACCCTGGCCGCTGCCTGCTGCGCCGCAGCGTTCCTGCCGGCGGCCCGCAACGCTGGCTGGAAGCCGTCGAGGCCGCCCTGGATCAGATCGGCCCGGTGCCGCAGCGCCAATGAGCGACTTCTTCCAGAACGGCATCATCACCACCCTCCACGACCTGGGGGGCCGCAGTGAGGTCTCACTGGCGGCGGCGCGGTGGCGGAGCAGGCGCAGCGCCTGCCGCTCACCCTGGTGCTGCCCTGCCTGCACGCCGAGTTGGGGGGTCCGGCACTGGAGCCATTCGTGCGTCAGCTGGCCACCATCCAAGGCTGTCGGAGATCGTGATCGGCCTCGATCGGGCCGATGCCCAGGGATTCCGCAAGGGCCTCTCCCTGTTCGGCCAACTGCCCCAGCCGCACCACCTGATCTGGAACGACGGCCCCCGGATCGCGGCGTTGAGGGAGGACCTGGGGCGGCAAGGGCTGGCGCCGCTGGAGCGGGGAAAGGGCAACAACATCTGGCTCTGCCTGGGCCTGGTCCAGGCCCTCGGGCGGGCCGAGGTGGTGGCCCTGCATGACTGCGATGTGGTGAGCTTCAGGCCGCGGATGCTGGCCCGGCTGGTGGCACAGCTGCTCCTGCCCGACAGCGGCTTCGTGTTCGCCAAGGCGTACTACCCGCGGATCAGCGCTGGGGTGATGTACGGCCGGGTCAGCCGCCTGTTGGTCACCCCCCTGCTGCGCGCGCTGCGGCGCTGCCTGCCTGCCAGCCGCTACCTGGAGTTTCTCGACAGCTTCCGGTACCCGCTCGCCGGCGAATGCGCCATGCGATGGAGCGCGGCGCGGCGTCTGCATCTGCCCTGCGACTGGGGGATGGAGATCGGCGTGCTCACCGAGATGTTCCGTGATCACTCCACCCGCCAGCTCTGTCAGGTGGACATAGCCGGCGCCTACGACCACAAGCACCAGCCGTTCCCGCCCGAGACGGGTGACGAAGACGGCGGCCACGCCCGCTCAGCCCGGAGTCGCCGCAGGCTGGGGCACCAGTTTCTCCAGCATCGGCGTGAGCGGCTTGCTTGCCGTGTCGGTGATGCCGGCACCTCGCCCCTGGAAGTGGGCCTGGCCTGGCTCGTGCATCTCGAAATGCCCAAACCGTTCATCGGCCGCGGGGTGCTGGAGCGCCAGAGCGCCGAGGGGGTGAAGCGCCGGCTCGTGG
>JBIIDV010000025.1:0-30522 GCA_044238185.1 Prochlorococcaceae cyanobacterium
GAGTTGGGGATTGGCCATGGGGGGCGGGCTTGGGTCAGCGGTGCCAGGTGGCGCCGCGGGTGTTGGTGAACAGGGCATAGAGCGCCGTGGAGGCGCAGAGAAACAGGCGGCTGCCGTAGCGGTCGCCAAAGCAGAGATTGCTCACGCGCTTCGGCACCAGCACCTTGCCCAGCAGGGTGCCGTCGGGGGCGATCACGTGTACGCCGTCGGCGGCGCCGCACCAGAGGTTGCCGTGCTCATCCACCCGGAAGCCATCGGCCCAGCCGGGGGTGATCGTGTGAAACACCTCGCCGCCGCTGAGGCTGCGGCCGTCGCTGTTCACCTGGAAGCGGCGGATGTACTGGCGCGGTTCGCTGGCCCCCGGGGCGCCGGATTCGGCCACATAGAGCACCTGTTCATCGGGGGAGAAGGCCAGGCCGTTGGGGCCGTCGAAGTCGCTGGCCACCACTTCGGCCTCGATCCCGGCCTCGCCGCTGGCGGGATCGAGGCGGTAGAGAGCGGGCGGCTGCTCGGAGGTTTGCCGGCCCCCCTCGTAGTCGTTCATCAGGCCATAGAGCGGGTCGCTGAACCAGATCGAGCCGTCGCGCTTCACCACCACGTCGTTGGGGGCATTGAGGCGCTGGCCACGGGCCCGGCTCACCAGGGTGGTGGTGGTGCCGTCGTGCTCGAGGCGGGTGAGGCAGCGGCTGCGGTGGTGGCACTGGATCAACCGCCCCTGAAGGTCGCGGGTTTGGCCATTGGCGAAGTCGGACGGCTCCAGGAAGGGGGTCACCCCGTGCTGCTCGCTCCAGCGCAGGGTGCGGTTGCCGGGGATGTCGTTGAACAGCAGGCAGCGCTGGTCGCCGAACCACACCGGCCCCTCCAGCCAGCGGAAGCCCCCCGCCAGCAGCTCCAGCTCGGCGTTGAACAGCACCAGCGCCTCGAAGCGCGGGTCGTGGCTCTCGGTGCAGGCCGAGGGCTGATGCACCGCTGGCGGCGTCATTGGAAAAAGCCGGGGCGGGCGCAGCGCCAGGCGTCGTCGTTGCGCTGGATGATCAGTTGCACGCAGGGTTCATCGCCCTCCTGGGCCGAGAGGTGCCCCCGCTTGCCGTCGGGCGTGGCGATGCAGTCCTGGTCGCCACCGAAGGAATACTCGCCGGCGCGGATGGTCACCTTCTGGCCGTCCATGCTCTGCACCGACCAGGCCCCCTTGAGCACGTAGATCCACTTGGGCACGTGGTTTTCGTGCCAGTCGGCGGTCCAGCCCACCGGCAGGTAGGTCACAAACGCATTGCCCTGGTCAAACAGGGGCCGGGAGAACTGGGGTGAGTCGCCAGGCCCCAGCTGGCCCAACTGAAACGAGCTGATCGTGCACGGTTGCTGGCGGCTGATGCCGGCGTCGTCGGTCCAGAGATGCCAGTAGCTCTCGGGCTGGGGCGCCAGGCTGAAGGGGTCGCTCATGGTGGCTGGCTGATTTCAGGGGGGCTGATTTCAGGGGGGCTGATTTCAGTCCTTGATGGCGATGGCCGAGATCTCCAGCTGGATGCCCAGCACCAGGGCGGCCACCTGCACCACCGCCCGGGAGGGATAGGCCTGGGGGTCGGGGAAATACTCCTGCCAAACGGCGTCGAACGTGTCGAGTGTGTTGATGTCGGTGAGGTACACCGTGGCACTCACCATGTGTTCAAAGCCGAAGCCCGCCTCCTGCAGCACTGCCTCAATGTTGCGCATCACCTGGCGCGATTCGAGGGTGATGTCGCCGTTGCCCACTACCGCATTCGTGTGGGGATCCACCGGCAGCTGCCCAGTGATGAACAAGGTGTTGCCGTGTTGGAACCCCTGGCTGTAGGAGGCCACCGGTTTTGGGAAGCGGTCGCTGTGAATGGCCCGACGCAGGGAAGGCGCTGGCATGGACAACACACGGCCGTTCACCGTTCACCGTAGGGATTGCAGGCCAGCTGGGCCCGGTCTGTCATCGATGGATGTGCCGCCGGTGGTGAACTGCTGATCAACGCCCTGTCTTCTGTGCTGGCGTGTTGCAGCTCGCAGCTCGATGCATGGGCTGTGCCTAGTTTCGGCCTGATTCCATCCTCCGCTGCGGCCCACGCGCCATGACCCAGGCCAACCCCTACGCCCAGGAAACCCTGGCCAACCTGCTGCAGGGCAAGGTGATCATCGTGACCGGTGGCAACAGCGGCATCGGCAAATCGATCGTGGAGGAGGTGGCCCGGCTGGGCGCCAAGGTGGTGATCGACTACCGCTCTCACCCGGAGGCCACGGAAGCGATTGAGGAGGAAATCGGCGAACTGGGCGGCAGCTGCATCGGCGTGCAGGCGGATGTGGGCAAGCTCGAGGATCTGCAGCGGCTGGTGCAGGAGGCGGTGAGCCGTTACGGACGCCTCGATGTGATGGTGAACAACGCCGGCATCGAAACCCGCACGTCGATTCTCGACACCACCCCCGAGGATTTTGACAAGGTGTTGAATGTGAATCTGCGCGGCGTGTTCTTCGCCACCCAGTACGCCGCCCAGCAGATGATTGCCCAGGGCAGCGGCGGCCGCATCATCAACATCTCCTCAGTGCATGAGGATTGGCCCATGCCCAACAACACGCCCTACTGCGTGGCCAAGGGCGGCGTGCGCATGCTCACCCGCACGGCCGGTGTGGAGCTGGCCTCCAAGGGCGTGACGATCGTGAATGTGGGCCCGGGTGCGGTGGCCACGCCGATCAACGACTCCACCATGAACAACCCCGAGCTGCTGGCCAAGCTGAATGCCGCCATCCCCATGGGGCGCATGGCCCAGCCCGGGGAGATCGCCAAGGTGGTGGCCTTCCTGGCCAGCGACGCCGCCAGTTACATCACCGCCACCAGCATCTTTGCCGACGGCGGCATCATGCAGAGCAGCCCGGGCCTCTGATGGTCGGCCCTGGGTCGGTCTCCAACCGGCGGTACACCCGCGCGGATGTCCTGCGGCTGCGCAAGCGCCATCGGGGCTATCAGCTCACCCTGGCGATGGAGGTGCTGCTGGTGCTCTGCCTTCCCCTGGCGGCGCTATGGCCTTGGCTGTTGTCGCTGCTGCTGGTGCTGATGGCGGTTGTGTTGATCGTGTTTCTCAGCCGCTTTTCGCTGATGCAGCGATCGCGCCTGATTGTGTTTGTGTTCGGCGGTCTGGCGATCACTCTGGAGGTGCTGTGGCATCTGCTGCGCCAGCTGGATCCGCGCTGGAGTGTGGCCCTCTCCGTGCCCCACGTGATGGTGTGGGTTGTGTTTCTGGTACTGGTGCTGTTGCGCAAGGTGCAGGGACTGGTGCGCGAGCCCTTCGTCACCGTGTCAGTTGTGATGGGTGCCGCCAGCGGCTACCTGCTGATCGGCATTGCCGGTGGCCTGCTGTTCACGGCGCTGTGGGTGTTTCAGCCGCAGGCGTTCAATCCTGCAGCCATCCCGCTGGCCATGGATGGGCCCCTGGCATTCAGCCGGCTTGATGTAGCCCCGGCGTTGATGGCTGGTGCCATGAATCTGCTCACCACGGCAGGCACCTCGTTGCTCAACCCTCGCAATGTCACGGCCCAGGTGATCAGTTCGGCGATCACGGTGTCCGGCCAGCTTTATGTGGCAATTCTGATCGCCTTAATTCTGGGGCGCTTCCACCGGCGCCGGGGCTGAGGCCAGGGCTGCTGGGGCTGCGGCCAGTTCACGCCGCTCCAGGCCTACCTCCACCCCCATGTGCTGGCCGGCCCGGCCGGTGATCACCAGGGCGGCGCGCTGGTTGGTGGCGATCTGCCACAGCCACTTGGTGAGCAGGGTGAAGCGGTTCTCGGTGTCGGGCATGAAGGCCAGGTGGGCCAGCCCCCAGAGCAACCAGCCGGGGAAGCCGCTGAGCCGCAGGCCGCGCAGGTCGGCCACGGCGAAGGTGCGGCCGATCACGGCCATGCTGCCGAAATCGGTGAAACGGAAGGGGCCGTGCTGGCGGCCGTGACTGCGGGCCAGGATGTCGCAGGCCACCCAGGTGCCCATCTGCACCGCTGGGCCAGCCATGCCGGGCAGGGGCTGGCCTCCGGTCGTGTGGCTGTAGCTGCAGAGGTCGCCCACCACCCGGATCTCCGGATGGCCGGGGATCGAGAAGTCGGGCTGCACCACCACCCGACCGCTGCGGTCCACCTCGCAGCCGGTGCGCTCGGCCAGCAGCTTGCCCAGGTGGGAGGCGCGCACGCCCGCGGTCCAGCACACGGTGCCGCCTTCGATCATGCGGGTGCTGCTGCTGCCGTCGGCTTGCTTCTGGCTGAGGGTCACCACCCCGCCTGCGATCGACTGCACCCGTCCGCCCAGTTCCAGCTCCACCCCCGTCGCCTGCAGGTAACGGCCGGCGGCGGCCGAGAGGTCGGGGTGCATGGCCCGCAGCACCCGGTCGCCGGGATCGATCAGTACCACCCGGCTGTGTCCGGGGTCGAGCTGCTTGAACTCATTGGCCACGGCGTGCTTCATCAGATCCACCACCGATCCGGCCAGCTCGCAGCCGGTGGGCCCTCCACCGATCACGAGCACGGTCTGAAGCAATTGGCGCCGCTGGGGATCGGGGGTCTGCTCGGCCTCCTCCAGGGCCATCAGCACCCGCCTGCGGATTTCGTCGGCATGCTCGATGATCTTCATCGGTGGCGCCTCGGCGCGCCACTCCTCATGGCCGAAGTAGCTGCTGCCGGAGCCTGTGGCCAGGATCAGGTGGTCGTAGCGGAAGCGGCGCTCGTTGAACACCACCTCCTTGGCCGCCGGATCGATCTCCTCCACCTCCCCGAGCAGGATCTGGATGTTGGGGGCCTTGCCCAGCAGCTGGCGCAGGGGGGAGGCCACATCGGCCTCCGATACCAGACCGGTGGCCACCTGATAGAGCAGGGGCTGGAACAGGTTGAAGTTGCGCTTGTCGATCAGGGTCACCCGCACCGGCTTGCCGCGCAGGGCCTGGGCGGCCTTCAGGCCGGCGAAGCCGCCGCCCACGATCACCACATGGGGCAGGTCGGCGCTGGTGTCCCCAGGCGGGTCGAGTTCCAGAAAGAACCGCTCCGGCGCCATGGCTGCAGTGCTGCTGCCGTCAAGGTATGCACAACAGGGTGCTGGTGGCTGATGTGTGTGGGGTTCGGGGCGGGATGCATCTCCAGGAATCGGAGCCCTTTGCTAGCAATAGGAACAGGTGGCTGCTTTTCCTCTTACCGGTGCTTCCCTTGAGGCCTTCTGTGCCCGTGTCGCCGCCGATGATGACCTGCGCACCAAGGTGCATGGCGCCGCTGGCGTGGACGACTTCGTGGCGATCGCCGCCGCCCATGGCCACAACGTGGATCAGACCGTGTTGCTGCGGGAGCAGGCCCGGGCAATCAGTGCCGCACCCGACCACGCTCTGGCCGGCATCAACAGCTGGGCGGATGCGCTGATGCACTGCTTCGGTGCGGAGAAGGCGGAGACCGAGCTCCGAGACCAGGCCGTTGCCCGTTAGCTGTTCCCCCTCTGCCGCGCCATTGCCAATCTGAGGGCAGATGCTCCGCCGCCGTGATCCCTCCCCAGAAACAGATGACCGGCATGCTCGGCCACCCGGTGGCCGAGAACCCGATTGATCGGATGTTCGATGCCGTGTATGCCCACTACGGGCTGCCGTGGCAATTCTGGAAGAACGACATCGCCAACGAAGCCGATCTGGCCCTGGCGGTGAAGGCGCTGCGGCCGCTGGGGTATCGGGGCGTGGGCATCACCGTGCCCTACAAGGTTGCCGTGATCCCGCTGCTGGATGAGGTCGACGACGACGTGAAGGCGATCGGTGCCGCCAACTACCTCACGATCGAAGCCGGTCGGCTGATCGGCCACAACAACGACGGCAAGGGGGTGGTGAAGGCGATCGAGAAGATCACACCGCTGGCGGGCCAGCGGGTGGTGATGCTGGGGGCTGGCGGTGCTGGCCGGGCGATGGCGGTGGAGCTGGCCTGGGCCGGAGCTGCCCATCTCACGCTGGTGACGCGGCGGCAGGAGCAGGGTGAGGAGGTGGCCGCCACCGTGACCCGGGCCAGCGGCGTGCCCGCCGTGTGGCAGCCGTGGCAGGGGGAGGTGGCGGTGCCGGAGGGCACCACCCTCTTGATGAATGCCACCCATCTGGGCTGCGCGCCGGACCTGGAGCCCGTCCCGCTTCGCTGGGAAACGCTGGATCGGGCCTGCACGGTGGTGGACGTGATCACTAACCCGCGGATCACCCCCTTCCTGGCCACGGCCCGCGAGCGCGGCTGCCCGGTGGTGGATGGGGTGGAGATGCTGGTGCAGCTGGCGATGCAGATCTTCCAGCTCTGGACCGGTGTGATCCCCGAGGAGGAGGTGTTCCAGCGGGCCGTGGCCGAGGCGCTGGGGGAGTGAGGGGCTGGAGCTCCTTGACGCCCGTGAAGGGTCTGGCTAGCGGTAAGGGCAGGCCCTTGGCCCTGCTCGTTTCCAACACTGAGGCCATGGTTCAGCGCTGCATTCGCCTCGTTCTGCTGCCGGTTTGTGGGCTCTCACTTCTCCTGTTGTGCGGCTCTGCGGCCTTGGCACGGCCTGGGGGCGGCGGCGGCCTCGGTGGCCCCGGATCGGGGGCGGGTGTGCGCCCCGGAGCTGGCCTGGGTGCCCCTGGGGCCGGCATGCGCCCCGGGGTGGGTGCTGGTGGTGTTGGCGGGCCGGCATCGGGAGCTGGTGTGCGTCCAGGGGCCGGTTGGGGTGCCCCTGGTGCCGGCGTGCGCCCCGGAGTGGGCGTGGGCCGGCCTGGACCCGGTGTGTACGGCGGTGGTGCCTGGCATGCCAGCTGGGCCTCTGGCGGTTACTGGGCTGCCCGGCCGTGGACCTATGGCTGGTACGGCACCGCACCGCTGGCCTGGGGCGTGGCCGGCATGGCCGCGGCTGCAGCGGTGACCAGTTCGGTGAATGCGGCTGCCGCTCAGCAATCCACCGTGATCGTTGTGCCGCAGACCACCTACCAGCTCAACTACGCCTCGGTGAAGGCGCTCGCCCCCGATTCGGTGACCTTCACCTGGGCTAACGGTGCCAACAGCGAAACCCTCAGCGGCAACTGCCGCCAGGGCACGCTCAATGGAGTTGCGGCCACCGCTGCCAACGCCCACCTGCTCAACGCCGCCTGCGTGGTGGCCTATGGCGACGGGGACGCCAGCTGAGCAGGTGTCAGTGCCGGAACGGCGCTCTGAATGTGGCGTGGAGGGCTATGACGTCCAACAGCAACGCTGCAACTGGCCCGGCCTGAGGCAAAGCTCGTCGCAATCAACGATCAGACAGCGGCTTCGGCTGACTCATCCTCCTCACTGGAGCCGAGGGGGACCAACTTGATCTGCTTACGTCCCAGCTTGATCTCGAACTCGTCGCCAGGCTCAAGGCCCAGCTGGGCGGTGTACGCCTTGCCCACCAGCAGGTTGCCGTTGAACTGCACCTTGGTGATGAAGCTCAGGCTGCGGCCAGCTTTCCCTCGACCCTTGCCGCCCCCTTCGCCCAGGGTCATGCCCTTCGCTTCCAGTAGGGCCTCATAGAAGGCGGTGAAGTTCAACCGCTCGCTCCCGTCTTTTTTGGCGCTCACGTAGCCGCACTCCCGCACCAGGTCGGATTTGGAGGCATCCCCCATCTCCTTTACTTTGTTCAGAAGGTCTGATCCAGTGAGCATGATCTTGAGATGCATTTGATCCCTATCGTAAGCTTGGGATCGGTGCATCAACAACTCTGTTTTCAGCTCTCTTTTCAGCGCTTTGGCTCACTGCTGTCCTGCTGTGTAGGTCTACGTCCAGACCTGCTTGAGATCTTTTTTCAGTATATCTACGCTGTTTGGTTGGCTTGCTCTCGGGAGTCTTCGGTAGTCCTTCTGCGCAGTCTTGGTCGTCTGGCGTCTGTTGTCCCTGGGAGTTCTGCGCCTGATCGAAGGGCTGGAAGATCGCCTGTCTGGGATGAACACACTTGCTGGCATTTGCTCCTGGCATCCATGGCTTGCATCCGTGCCGTATCGCAGCGAACCCTGCGCATCGCCAAGGCGTTCACTTTCGATCGAATCATTCAGCATCCGGCCTCCAGTCAGTGCGTGGTCTCCAGGGCCAGGACCACGCGGCCGATCAGGGACCGGGCGATGCTGTTCAGCAGGGAGTGGCGTGGCCATGGGGCGGAGCCACCCCTGACGCTCAGCCCCTTGCCAGGGTGAGCGCAAACAGCAGCACAAACACACTCAGTACCACCAGTCCCAGACGGGCCACCCACAGCAGGGCAGGCCCAAGTCGGTCGGCTGGGTCCACCTGGCGGCCTTGGATCACCCGCAGGTTCATCCAGGCCAGCACCGGAGTCGTCACGAACGACACGATCATCGCCAGTTGAACGAGGGTGCCCATCGAGCCTGGCCAGAGGCCGATCACGGCGGCTGCCAGGACGAAGTGCAGCAGGATCCAGCGCTGGTGATCGCGGCGGTTGTGCACCGCCTGACCCGAAAACCCCCGCAACAAACGCACCCCGGCCGAGGCGGCTCGCGGATAGCCATCCAGGCAGGTGAGGCTGGTGCTGGCCATGGTGGAGAACGCAGCGGCGGCAATCAGCGGGGTGGCCCAGCTCCCCAGGCTGGCGGTGTAGAGCCGGATCAACTGACTGGCAAAGGGGCCTCCTGCCGCGGAGAACTGCTGGCCCGTGCCATGCATCACCCAGGCTCCCAGCAGCAGAAACAGCACCGCCATCAACACGGTGGCCAGGTAGCCGAGGTTGAAGTCGGCCTCGACTTCGGCCAGGCTGCCCCGGTGGCCGGAATCCTCCTCACGGGCGTAGATCCAGAGCGAAGACCAGGCCGCCAGGTCGAGGGGACAGGGCATCCAGCCCATCAGCGCCACCAGGAAGGGCAGGGCTGCGGCGGTCCATGGGCTGGGGGAAAAGAACTCCGGGCTTGCGGCCACTGGCCCCTGCCAGAGGATGGCTGCTGTGGCCACCACGGTGCTCACCACCAGCAGCAGCACCACCAGCTTGCTGAAGCGATCCAGGCTGCGGTAGTGGCCTAGCAACAGCAGCACCAGGCACACCGCCAGGATGGCGAGGGCCAGCCCCACGGGAGTGCCGGGCAGGACGCTGGTCGCCAAGCTGCCGGTCACGGCGGTGACTGCCGCGATGTTGGCCACGCCGGTGGTGAAGGTGATCAGCAGGTACACCGGCAGGTACCAGCTGCGCTGGCGCTGGTAGCCCTCCAGCAGGCTCAGCCCCGTGACAGCTGTAAAGCGGCTGCCAACCAGCAGGAAGGGGTACTTGAAGAGGTTGGCCAGAAGCACCAGACCCAGCAGCCCCAGCCCGTAGCTGGCCCCTGCCTGGGTGGACGCCACCAGGTGAGAGCCGCCGATGGCGGCGCCTGCCAGCAGGATGCCTGGACCCAGGGCCTGGCGCAGGCCTCGCCAGGTGAGGGAGTTGGTTGCAGATGCCCCGCTGGCTGGCTGGGCCATGGCCGGCCGCCGCTCAGGCCACCGCCGCGAAGCAGTCGCGGAAGGCGGCGATGGTGGCGTCGATGTCCTCGTCCGAGTGGGCCAGGGAGGTGAATCCTGCCTCAAAGGCACTCGGCGCCAGATACACGCCCCGCTCAAGCATGGCCCGATGCAGCTTGCCGAAGCGGGCGGCATCCGCCGCCTTGGCCTCCTCGAAGTTGCGCACCGGGCCCCCGCAGAGGAAGAAGCCGAACATGGCGCTGATCGAGCCGCCGGTGATCGGCAGCCCGGCAGCCTTGCCGGCCTCGAGGATGCCGCTGATCAGGCGTTTGGTGATCGCGTCCAGTCGCTCATAGGTGCCGGGTTGGCGGAGCAGCTCCAGGGTCTTGATCCCGGCGGTCATCGCCAGCGGGTTGCCGCTGAGGGTGCCGGCCTGGTACATCGGGCCGGCGGGCGCCACCATGGTCATGATGTCGGCGCGGCCGCCGTAGGCCCCCACCGGCAGGCCGCCGCCGATCACCTTGCCCATGGTGGTGAGGTCAGGGGTGATGCCGAACTTGGCCTGGGCACCGCCGTAGCTGATGCGGAAGCCGGTCATCACCTCGTCGAACACCAGCAGGGCGCCGTTCTCCTTGGTGAGCTCGCGGATGCCCTCCAGGAAGCCCGGCACAGGCGGGATGAAGCCGGAATTGCCCACCACCGGTTCGAGAATCACGCCGGCGATCTCGCCCGGGTTCTCGGCGAACAATGTCTTCACTGCCTCCAGGTCGTTGTAGGGGGCCGTGAGGGTGCTGGCGGCGGTGGTGCGCGGCACGCCCGGCGAATCCGGCAGGCCCAGGGTGGCCACCCCGGAGCCGGCCTTCACCAGGAACATGTCGGCGTGGCCGTGGTAGCAGCCCTCAAACTTGATGATCTTTTCGCGGCCGGTGAAGGCGCGCATCAGGCGCAGCACCGACATGCAGGCCTCGGTGCCGCTGTTGACGAAGCGCACCATCTCCACCGAGGGCACCGCCTCGATCACCATGGCGGCGAGGGTGTTCTCCAGCTCGCAGGGGGCGCCGAAGCTGGTGCCCTTGTCGAGGGCATCGTGCAGGGCGGCGATCACTTCGGGGTGGGCGTGACCGCAGATGGCCGGGCCCCAGCTGCCGATGTAGTCGATGTAGCGATTGCCATCCACGTCCCAGGCGTAGGCGCCCTTCACCCGGTCGAACACGATCGGGTTGCCGCCCACGGAGCGGAACGCCCGCACCGGTGAACTCACCCCACCTGGCATCAGGGTCTGGGCTTCACTGAAGACGGACTGGGAGCGGGTGGTGTTCAAGGCGGGGGCCGAAGCAGGTGCCGTAGTCAAGGCGGATCCCAGGGTCGGGAGCAAAACCGCTGCCTATCCTGACCCAGAACCCGCCGGTTCGCTTTCCCGGTTCCGCCGCAGTCCGGATCATTTCGTCACCCGTGAGCCTTCACCTGTGAGTCACGACTGGCCTGTCCTGCAGCGGCGCCTACGGGACGTGCTGCCCCAGCGCGCCGTGGTGGCTGCCCGCCAGGACCTGCTGGCCTACGACTGTGATGGCCTCACCCTGCACCGCCACCAGCCCCCCCTGGTGGTGCTGCCGGAATCCACTGAGCAAGTGGCTGCTGTGTTGCGGATCTGTCATCAGCAGGGTGTGCCGTTTGTAGCCCGGGGCAGTGGCACCGGGCTCTCCGGCGGGGCCGTGGCCGAGACCGAGGCCGTGGTGGTGGCCACCAGCCGCATGCGCCGGGTGCTGCAGGTGGATCTGGCCAACCGGCGCGTGGTGGTGCAGCCGGGGGTGATTAACAGCTGGGTCACCCGGGCGGTGGCCGGCGACGGCTTCTACTTCGCCCCCGATCCCTCCAGCCAAGTGGCCTGCAGCATCGGCGGCAACGTGGCGGAGAACTCCGGCGGCGTGCACTGCCTGAAATATGGCGTGACCAGCAATCACGTGCTGGGCCTTGAGGTGGTGCTGCCGGACGGCACCATCACCCAGCTGGGGGGCGACCTGGAAGAGACCCCCGAGCTCGACCTGCGCGGTGCCTTCATCGGCAGCGAGGGCACCCTGGGCATTGCCACCGCCATCACACTGCGGCTGTTGCGGGCTCCCCAGCGTGTGGCCGTGCTGCTGGCCGATTTCGCCAGCATGGAGGCCGCCGGCGAGGCGGTGCGGCTGGTGACCGCCGCCGGCGTGCTGCCCGCGGGCATGGAAATGATGGACCGGCTGGTGATCGAGGCCGTCAACGACTACCTCCGCGGCGTCGAGGGGTTCGAGGAGTACCCCGCCGATGCGGCGGCGGTGCTGTTGATCGAGCTCGACGGCCAGGAGCGCGAGGTGGTGGCCGCCGTCGAGCTGGCGGCAGGGCTCTGCCGCGAGGCCGGCGCCCGCCAGGTGCGCCAGGCCTGGGAGGAGGAGGAGCGCGCCCTGCTCTGGAAGGGCCGCAAGTCGGCGATCTCGGCCCTGGGCCGCCGCTTCCCCAGCTACTACCTCCAGGACGGCGTGGTGCCCCGCAGCGCCCTGCCGCGGGTGCTGGCGGCGATCGAGGCGCTCAGCGCGCGCTTCGCCCTGCCGGTCGCCAACGTGTTCCACGCCGGCGACGGCAACCTCCACCCGCTGATCCTTTACCGCGACGGCGAGGCCGGCGTGCGTGAGCGGGTGCAGGAGCTGGGCGCAGAGATCCTGCGCCTGTGCGTGGACGCCGGCGGCAGCATCACCGGCGAGCACGGGGTGGGCAGCGACAAGCGCTGCTATCTCGACTGGATGTACGGCCCCGACGATCTGGCCACGATGCAGCTGCTGCGCCATGCCTTCGATCCGCTGCGGCGTGCCAACCCCGGCAAGATCTTCCCCACCCCGCGCAGCTGCGGAGAGTCCGCCCGGCGGGTGCAGGTGCTGAAGACCAAGGGGGTGCAGCTTCCCACCGAGGCGGTGGTGTTCTAGGAACTCTCTACGGCTTCAACACTGGATGGTCGTTTGGGATGGTCACTTCGGTTCGGGATACTGCCTGCGGAATGTATCGATTGCATCCACTAGTTTTGGAGTGGAACGTCCGCTTACCATGAAGAGCTTGAACCTCTCATCCTTGCTCAGATACTCAGCGTAGGACGAGCGAAGATAGGGTTTGTAGCTGTTGTTCTGACGCAGATGGACCTCAAAGAAGGGCAAGGCCACACCCTTCATGTAGTTGCTGATAACACCCTGGCTTGGCAGGGTGATCTCTGTCATTGATTCGATGG
The DNA here is from genome assembly GCA_044238185.1 of Prochlorococcaceae cyanobacterium. Taxonomy (GTDB): domain Bacteria; phylum Cyanobacteriota; class Cyanobacteriia; order PCC-6307; family Cyanobiaceae; genus NIES-981. The sequence goes on from JBIIDV010000025.1 coordinate 12,665, forward strand.
CATCCTTGATGCCGGGGTCGATCTTGGTGAAATCCACGTGGGCCTGACCCTGCACGATCAGCCAGTATTTGTCGGCACCATTCAGCCAAGTGAACGACGCGGCCTGCTCCAGAGCCGGGGGCGTTGCCGGGTCGTAGCTGCCCGAGGCCATCACCACAGGCACCTTGACGGTGCTGATCCCTTTTTTGCCGAAAATGCTGCGGTTCACGGGATTGGCCGCGAACACTGCGGCGGTGCGGCTGTCCTGAAGGTTGGTGAGCTGCTCCGGGGGGAGCCTCAGGGCCTGGCACTGGAGCAGAAGTGATACGTTCAGGCCACCAAAGGGGCGTTCGCACTCCTTCCTGAGGTAGGCCAGATCCACCGTGGCTCCACCCAGGGCCAGCACGGTGTATCCACCGAAGGAGTGGCCGGCCAAAGCAACCCTCGTCAGGTCCAGCTTGCCGCTGAACTGGGTGGCATTGCGGCGCTCAAGCTCGTCGATGACGAAGCTGATGTCCTTGGGGCGATTCGAGAAGTCGTTGATATCGAAGATGTCCTTATGGAGACCCCTCAGCATCTCCTTGAGCCAGATGGCATCACTGCCTGGGTGTTGCGGTGCAGCCACCACATAGCCATGGGAGGCCAGCTGCTGCATGGCCTCCGAGAAATCCTCCGGCCTCGATGCCAGGCCATGGGAGAACACGATCACCGGAAGCTTGCCCGCTGGCGGGTTCCTGGGGGTGTAGACGTCAACGTAAAAGGAGCGGTTGCGCCTGCTGTCCGTCAGGTTCCAGACCTCCTTGCTCACCGCCAGGGGGCCAGGCTTGCGCAGATCCGCCATGGCGGAGAAGTCGGCTGGTGCATCCCCCTTCGCTTCTTCTGCGGTGAGCTGACGCATCACGGAATCGAGCCGTTCGGTTGCTGCGATCACCCGTTTGGTGGCCTGTTCGGCGGCGAGAACTTTCTCCCCGTGGATCTGGACGTTGGCAGGCAGCTGCTCGAGCACCGACAACAGACTGAGGCCATCGTTGGAAAACGACGCATTCACCAGTGCGGCGCGAAGAATGCTCATCCCGTTGCCGCCGCGGAGCATGGTGATGGCTTTGCCCAGCCGCTCAAGGGTGTCTTCGCCGAGATCGCTGTTGAAGAATCGCGAGACGATCAGGGGATCGACGTCTGCCTTTTCCGTGAGGGCTTTGCGCAGCAGTGGGTAGTCCTCCGGTTTGACAAGAGCCAGAAAGAAGGCCAGATCATCTTCAACCGTGCCGTCTTCGGCGAATTTCTGCAGGGAGCTGATCTTCAGCGAACGGATCAGTGGTCCATAGGAGAAGGACAGCGTTTCGGAGGCGCCGGCAGGCTGGCCGGCCAGGACGGCCGCACCGGCCAGGACGGCCGCACCGGCCAGGGCGAAACAGCCCCCCCGTGCCTTGCTGGCTAACCGTCTGCCCATTGCCGAAGCCTTGTGGAACTGCAGGCGCATGGATGGGCCGAATCTGATCGGAGGAACACTACCGATTGACCCCCATGCTGCCTACGGGATCAGGGGGGATTCGTGAGGTCCGAAGCAGGCGCTCCGCCGCGGCGCTTCGGCTGGCGCTCGCCGGTGGTCCTCAGCCAGGCTGCTCATCCCCCTCCTCGGGCGGCCAGGCCAGGTGCACCACCACCGGCGCGTGGTCGCTGGGCTGGGTCTGGCCCCGGGTGGCCCGGTGAATCACGCAGCCGGTGGCGCAGGCCAGCAGCTCATCGCAGAGATAGATGTGATCGATGCGCCAGCCCTGATCCCGCTCCCAGGCGCCGCTGCGGTAGTCCCACCAGCTCCAGTGGCCCGTGTCTGGCTCGAACACCCGGAACACATCGTGCAGCTGCTCCCCCAGCACTGCCTTCAGGGCCTGGCGCTCGGCGGCGCTGGCCATGATCCCGCCCGTCTGGCGCTCCGGGTTGGGCAGATCCCGATCCTCGGGCCCGATGTTGAAGTCGCCCAGCATGCACAGGGGTTCGCCCTGGCTCTCCTGCACCGCCAGGTAGCGGCGCAGGCAGCCCAGCCAGTTGAGCTTGTAGGTGTATTTGTCGCTGGTGAGGGCGCTGCCATTGGGCACGTAGAGATTGAGGATGCGCAGCCCATCGAGACTGGCGCTGATCACCCGCTTCTGGCCATCGAGCTCGGCCGCTTCGCCGTCGCTGGGCAGTAGGGCGGCGAAGCCGACCTGCACATCCTCCAGTGGCCGCCTGCTGAGCAGGGCCACGCCGTTGTAGGCCTTCTGGCCGCTGATGGCGGCGCTGTAGCCCAGCTCGGCGAAGGCCCGATGGGGGAACAGGGGGTCGTCGACCTTCGTCTCCTGCAGGCAGAGCACATCCGGTTGCTCCTGGTGGAGCCAGGCCACGACCTGGTCGAGGCGGGTGCGCACCGAATTCACGTTCCAGCTGGCGATGCGCATGGCGCCCGGCAAAACTCCCCTAGCATGCCTTTCGATGTCGGCAGCCCAGCCCATGTCCTTCCCTCGCTATCCCGCCGGATCTCCAGCCCTGCGGGCGGTGGTGCCCTGGGCCTGCGGGCTGCCGTTGTTGCTGGCAGCCTCCCTGCGGGTGCAGGCCCAGGTGCAGGGCTATGGCCAGACGATTGATTCCCCCCAGCAGCAGCGTGAGCTGGATGCCGGCAGCGGTGGACCATCCCGCAACTCCGCCCTGGATGCCACCAACCCGATCGACCTGATGAACCGACTGCGTCGGGCCAGTGCCTTCGACAACGCCACGCCGCCGTCAGATGCCATTGATGCGGCCCTCAGGGACTTTCAGCCCCAGCCCCAGCCGTAGCGGCCGGGGTCTGGTCTGATCCAGGCCCCTTGAGGCTGGCCAGCCCCCAGGCGGCAGCCACCCGGTCGATCTGTTCCTGCACCTTGGCTTCGCTTTGACGGTTGCGGGCTTCAACCAGTGTGTTCTGGGCCGCGGCCAGGTCTCCGCGCTCCTGCTGGAGCAGGGCACGGGCCAGCAGGGGTCTGGGATCGTTGGCAAAGCGGCTGGCCAGGTCCAGCAGCTGGGCATCGGCCTTGGCAGCCTGGCCACTGCGCTGCAGCACCTGGGCCAGCAGCAGGCCGATCGGCAGTGACTCTGGCTTTGCTGTGGGCTCGCTGGCGCGCTTGAGGGCCGCTTCCAGCTGGCCCTGGGCCTCTGCGGCCCGGCCTGTTTCCAGCTGGATCAGGGCCATCAGCTGCAGGGCTTCGATCTGATCGGGGCGGGCGTTGAGCAGTTGGCGCAGTTCCCGTTCTGCCCCTGGGCGGTCGTTCTGGTCGCGCCGCAGTTCGGCCAGCAGCAGGCGCAGCTGCCAGCGCTGGGGATCCTGATCGGCTAGCCGTTCCAGCAGCGGGATGGCCTCGCTCTGCCGATCCAGACCCACCATCAGTTCCAGGAGCCGTTGCTGCTCCGCAGCGCTGGCCTCACCCTTGGCCTGCCGGCTGAGCAGTTGGGCCATGTCCCGTTCCATCGTGGGACGGCCCTTGGCGGCGGTGCCTGCCCGTTTGTCGTGCAGCTGGCCCAGCCACCAGCCCAGCCCCAGGCTGGCGGCGGCTAGGGCGGCCACGCCGCTGCCCAGCCAGAGAGCGCGTCTGGAAGGGACGGTGGGCATTTAGCCGGATCGCGGGGGCACGATGGAAGTCTGCCCGGCCGGCCAGCGCTCAAGCCCCCCTACATTGTCGCCATGCGTCCCCATCCCATTCCGCCGGTCAGCGAGCCGCTCCAGTACCGAGCCATTGGCGTTGTGCGCGGCACTTATGTGCCCGCCGATGCCGAGCAGATCACCCGTGGCTTGATCCATACCGAGGATGGTGAGCAGATCGAAGCCGTGGTGTTGGGTCGCCTGCTCACCCTGATGCGGCGGCACCTCGACCTGACCCAGCCCCACCTCTGGGTGGCTTACCCCCGCAGCCGCGAGCAGGGCGGTCTGCACCTGCAACTGGTGGGCATCTGGGAGCCGAGCACCCTGGCCAGCCAGGTGCAAGCGAATCCCGAAACAGACGCCGATGCTGGGGAGGTCAGTGCTGACCTCCCCAGCGATGCGCTGCCCGAGGGCGACGAGTATTTCTCGGTGCGCGGCGAATTGATCTTCACCAAGCCTGAAACCGGTGATCTGGTGATCAAGGTGCGCCAGTTGCCCCGGGGCGACGGCCAGCGTCCCGCCCCGTTCAAGCTGCAGCTGCGCGGCGAGATCCCCCTGGAGCACCTGCGCCATTTCGTGGCCATCGACGGCCGTCGCCAGGGCCAGCACCTCCAAGTGGAGCGTTACGAGGTGATCGCCCCTGTGGTCCAGCGGGGCAACCGGGGTGGCAAGGGTCGCCGCGAAGGCCGCCCTGGCGGCGGTGGGCGGAGTGGCGGGCGTCAGGCCCAGCCCTCCGCGCCAGCGGCTGATCGTGCCGTGCCATCGGCGCGCACGGCTGTGACGCGTCCCAGCCGGTGAACGCGGTCCAGCGCTGATGACCTCGCCCCTGGCCGCCGGTGCTGCAGTGGTGCTGGTCACCCTGGTGGCCGTGTTCGGTCCCTTGGTGGGCCTCTCCCCTTGGTGGATTGCCGGCGGTGTGGTTCTCCTGCTGGGAGGACTCAGCCTGGACGCCGCCTCCTTCTCCGGTCGCGGCGGTCAGCTGCTGGCCGAAGCCCTGCCCGGCGGCCACGCCCGCCTGCGCCGGATTGCCGTGCATGAGGCAGGCCACCTGTTGGTGGCGGGAGCCGAGGCGATGCCAGTGCGCCGGGTGCTGATCGGCAGCCTCGCCTGTCTGCAGGCCGGAGTGGCGGCTGGCGGCATCACCGAATTCCATCCGCCTGACCACGCCAAGTTGTCGCTGGAGCAGTTGCGTCGCTGGAGCCGGGTGCTGCAGGCCGGGATGGCCGCCGAACAGGTGATCTACGGCGGCAGTGCCGGTGGCGCCGACGACCGGGCCCTGCTGGGGCGCCTCTGGGGCCTTTCGGGTTACGACGTGGACACTGCCCAGCGGGAACAGCGGCGCGCGCGCCGCGAGATCGAGCAGCACCTGCGCAAGCAGCAGCAGCAGCTGGAGCAGGAGGCGGAACGCCTGCTGCTGACGGCCCCACGGCTCGGCCGGTCTGTGCCGGCTCAGGCTTGAGATGGCCCTTGCCCTGATCGACTGCCCCACGGGCCTGGCGGGCAACATGCTGCTGGCGGCCCTGTTCGATCTGGGTGTTCCGCCCACCGTGCTGGATCAGCCGATGGCAGCCCTGGGCCTCACGGGGGCCTACCGGATCGCCCTGGAGGAACGGCGCAGCCAAGGACTGCGGGGCCTGCACCTGGATGTGCAGGCCCTGGAGCCGGAGCCCGCACTGCGCCACTGGAGCCGCCTGCGCCCCCAGCTGGAGCAGGCCCCGCTCGAGCCCGCCTTGCGGGAGCGGGTGCTGCGGGTGTTCGCCCTGCTGGCTGAGGCAGAGAGCGCAGTGCATGGCCAGCCGCCTGGCGCGGTGCATTTCCACGAGGTGGGGGCAATCGACGCCCTGGTGGATGTGGTGGGGGTCTGCGCTGGCCTGCTCTATCTGGGGGTGGAGCGGCTGGTGTGCACGGCTCCCCCCGCCGGCCACGGCAGCGTGCGCACCGCCCATGGCCTGCTGCCGCTGCCGGCGCCGGCGGTGCTGGAAATCGCCCGGTCGGAGGGGATCCCCCTGGCCAGCGCCGCCGATTTCCCCGCTGGCGAACTCACCACCCCCACGGGTCTGGCCCTGGCGGCCTGTTGGGCGGATCGCTTCGGCGTCCACCCCGGTCATCGGCCGCTCCAGGTGGGGGTGGGGCTGGGCAGCCGCCAGCTGGATCGCCCCAACCTGTTGCGCATCGTGCTGGCCGATCCCCTGGAGCCCGATCCCTGGCCGGATCGCCAGGCTCCCCAGTTGGAGCAGGTGCTGGTGCAGCAGGCCCAGATCGATGACGCCACGCCGGAGGACCTTGCTGTTCTCCAGGACGCCCTGCGCCAGGCCGGTGCGCTGGATGTGTTTTGCCAGCCGGTGCAGATGAAAAAGGGCCGCTCCGGCTGGCTGCTCACAGCGCTGGTGCCCCCGGGGGCGCCGGCCGCCCAGCTGCGGCAAGTGTGGTGGCGGCACAGCACCAGCCTGGGGGTGCGCGAGCGCCGTGAACAGCGCTGGGTGCTGTCCCGCCGGATGGTCACGCTGGCCACCCCCCTCGGCAGCGTGCGGCTCAAGCAGGCCCTGCTGCCCGATGGCCGCTGGCGCTCCAAGCCCGAGCATGATGATCTGGTTGCTTTGGCTCGCCGCCATGGTCTTGCGCTCGACCAGGTCCGTGCCAGCGTGATGCCCCTGATTGAGCAGCCCTCGTCTTCCCCTGGTCCGTGATCAAGCTTCCCCGCTTCAAGCTGCCACGCCCGAAGCTGCCAACCACCCAGCTCACCGTGCCACCGGCCCTGCGCCGCTTCCTGCAGGGGGCTCAGCCGTTCAGCTGGCCAGGCCTCCCGGCTCAGCTGCGCTGGCCTAAGGGGTTCAACTTGCCGCCTGTGCCAGGTGGCATCTCCCTCTGGATCACCCTTCTCAGCCTGGGATTCCTGATGGCGGCCTTGCTCGGCCATGGCCGGGCGATGCTCCAGCTCAGTTTGGATCCCCAGGGCTGGTCCTGGCTGGTGTTGGGGGTGGGCGTCAGCTTGGCCAGCCTGCTGGTCAACGGCCTCGGCCTGGGGGCGGTGCTGCGCTGGCTTGGTCTGCGCCCTCGGTGGGCGGAGCTGGTGCAGCTCTATCTGAGCACCAACCTGCGCAAGTACCTGCCGGGAGGCATCTGGCACCTCAGCAGCCGGGTCCAGCGTCTACGCAGTCCGGAAGGGGTGCTGCAGGCGCCGGCATCGCTGGGGCTGGCATTGGTGGGGGTGTTGCTGGATCCGCTGCTCGCAGCAGCGGCAGCCCTCAGCCTGATCTCGCTGGCTGGCTGGCAAGGGGGATTGGCCCTGGTCGGGGTTTTGCCCCTGCTGCTGCTCTGGCCCCGCTGGCTCACACCGCTGCTGCGACGCCTGGAACTGCGCCAGGCTCGCCGCTTGCATCTCGACACTGAGCTCGATCCAGCGGGCAACAGGGCTCTGGGTGGGTACCCCCTGCTTCCCCTGTTGGCCCAGTTGGCCTTCGTGCTGCTGCGCTTTGGCGGCTTTGCCTGCTGCGTGCTGGCCTTTGATCTTCAGGCCAATCTGGATTGGCAGGCCTGGCTTTCGGGGTTCGCCGTTGCCTGGACGGTGGGTCTCCTGGTGCCAGGCGCTCCTGGTGGCCTGGGGGTGTTTGAGGCGGCTCTGCTGCTCCGACTCGGCGGCGCCATCCCGGAAGCATCACTGCTGGCCATCGCCCTCAGTTATCGCCTGGTGGTGACCTTGGCCGACCTGATCGGGGCTGCTCTGGTGCAGCTGGATGGCTGGATTGACCAGCGCGTCCGGGCCTGAACGGCCGCCACCCGCTCTGGCAGCAGTTCGCAATTGCTCCTACTATTGAGAAGTGCGGGGGACGATCTGGTGCCGAAAGCTTCAACCAGAACGTCCCCGATGCAGGAGCCCCAGGCAGGGCTCGCAGCAGCCGTCGCCACCGATGCCCTGCGCACCACCCTGCACGATCGGGGCCAGCGGCTTACGCCCCAGCGCCAGAGGGTGCTCACCCTGTTTGAGCAGAGCGGTGCGGGCAGCCACCTCAGTGCCGAGGAAGTGCATCAGCGTCTCTTGGCTCAGGAGGAACGGGTGTCACTGGCAACCGTGTATCGCACCCTGCGCCTGCTGAGTTCCATGGGCCTGCTCCAGGAACTGGAACTACCTGAGGGTGGCCGGCGCTATGAGCTGGCCAGCGATGCCCACCGTGACCACCACCATCTGGTCTGCGTGCGCTGTGGCTGCACTGAAGAATTCGAGGATCCCGCTGTGCTGGTGGCAGGGGAGCTGGCGGCTTCTCTCCATGGCTTTCGCTTGCTGGAGTGTGTGCTCAATGTGCGGGCCCTGTGCCCCCGTTGTGCAGCAGAAGGTTGATGAGCCCGGCGGAATGCGGCTGAGTGCCGCCGGCCAAGTCGATCAGGCTCGCTCAGGCGTTGGCTCAGTGGCTTTGGTGGTGGCGTTTCCCCTCTCGCAGCAGCTGGGATGGAGGTATCCCGTAGCGGCTGCGGAAGTCACGACTGAATACCGCCAGACTGCTGAAGCCATAGCGCTTGGCAATGCCAGCCACAGAGTCGTCGGCCGCTGGATTCAGCAGATCATGACGAGCTTGCTCAAGACGTTGCTTCCGCACCCACTGAATCGGACCACAGCCGAAGCGCTGTTGAAAGGCCAGTTGCAGGTTGCGGCGGGAGTAGCCACTGCGCTCTTCGAGCTGGCTGAGCTTGATCGGGGTGTGAAGATTTGCCCGCGACCACTCCAGCAAATCCTCGAAAATCTGCTCGCGGCCACTCCGGGCTGTTGGTTCATTTTGAATGATCTGGCTGAGATTCGGGCACAACAGTAAGGCAAGTATTCGATAGATTAGATCGTCGATGTTGAGGGCGTCAAGGTCCCTGGTTATCTTTAGCTCGTTATGGTCGAGAAGGCGGAAGGATTGACGCAGAACGTTGATTAATTGCTGACTGCGTTTGTCGCTGGGTTGGATGACACGAGCAAAGTCAAGCTGGGTTGAGAATCGTCGTTCTGAAATGCCGATGCCGGCGATGGCGGCAGCTGTCCGTTTCAGGCGTTCAAGATCGATGTCAAAAACAACACCGTTGAAGTGGTCTTTGATGGTGTATTTGTACTCATTGCCAGGCGAGAAAAAGAATGGGCGTTGAGGATTGATTACAAGGCTTTGCCCCTCGCACTCATAGTTAACCCCTCCGCTCAGGATCAGATTCACCGATCCGATCCCCTCGCGGCCTCCAATGGTTCCCTGAATTGGTGTTGTGTAACCACCAGAGAGGGTGAGTTCTCCGGCTTGGCACGTGCTTGTGCGGTGCATGAAGCTGGATTCGTGGCCTCTGCAGGGGCCAAAATCGAGAATCTCGTAGTGCAAAGCCAATCGATTGGCAAGCGCCTGGGGGTCACGGTCGATATGGGCCAGGTGATTGTTGAAGGGCAGCCTCTCTTGAGGTGGTTCAACGTCCCTTGCCGAGCTCATCGTTTGGCGTAACTCCCTGGGGCCACTGGCGGGCTGGGAGGGGTCGAGTCCCCGTCCGTCAGGTGCGTCCAAGAGCTGCTGGGGAGCTGCCTGTAAGGGGCCATTCGGCGAAGGGGTCTCCGATTGGCCCGGGGAGGCAACTGTTCCCATGAGATCAAAAGTGGTGGGTGAACTGAGCTACTAAAAACCTTTGGAGCCTTGTCCCAGCTTCGTTTTGACAGGTTAGCTGGGGATGGCGGCGGCGGATGTGATCGCTCAGAACCCGCGGCTGAGAGCGGAAAAACTTACTCAAGACGCCAAGTTTACCCGGACAGCGCTGATGCGCAAACTGTTAAGCCGTTCGCCCTGGAAGGCGTTTTATGTTGAGAATTGTTCTCGCCTGGTCGCTGCGCTTGGCGGATTGCAACACTTTGCCCGATTCACCTTTTCTTCGCTACTAGCGGTTTCTGCATTCATGGTTGCCCCTGAGCACCTCATCTCATCCCTGGCCCTGGGCCTGCGCCAGGCCTTGGAAGGCCTGTCGGTGGTCACGGTGGCCCTGGGGGTCCTTGGCAGTCTGCGGCTGGTGGGCCGGCGCCGCCCATTGGCAGCCATTCGCCTGCATCTGGGCCGCTGGTTGTCGATGGCCCTGGAATTCCAGCTGGCAGCCGATATCGTGGCCACCACGGTGAACCCCAATGGTGATCAGTTGATTCAACTGGCTGCCGTGGCGGTGATCCGCACCTTTCTCAATGTGTTCCTGGCTCGAGAGATCGCCCAGGAGCGCGGCGTGGAGGCCCAGTCTCCTATGGACGAATCGGCAGCAGAACTCGCTTTCCCCCGGTTGTGAATCTCACCAACGAACTGGCCCGCCAGCGCAATCGCGACGCAGCTGAGCGCACCTTGATGGCCTGGATTCGCACCTGCCTGTCGCTGATCAGTTTCGGCTTTGGCCTTGACAAGATTGTGGCGGCCATTGATCGAGCCACGGGTGATCCAGGCCCCAGGCCAGGCGTGATTACCGTGGCCCTGGCCTTCGTGTTCACCGGCATCCTGTCGATGGCGGCAGCCACCCTTCAGCACAACCGGGAGCTCAGGCGGCTCAGCCGGCCGGAGTATGTCTACGTCGAATCGCCGCGAATTGCGGCTGCCACTGCCACCCTGATCACCTTGATTGGAATTCTGGCCATGGCCATTCTCCTCTCGAACTGGTTGTGATGACGATCCAGAACCTGGTGTCACTGCTAGTGCCGCTCACCCTGTTGACGGTGATGTTCTGCCTTGGTGTCGGCTTGCCACTGGACGCCTTTCGCCAGTGGCGCCAAACCTGGCCCCTGGTGATGCGCTTGGAACTCGCCACCTGCCTGCTGGTGCCCTTGGTGGCCTGGCTGCTGCTGCTCACCCCCCCCGCTGCCCAACTCTCCGTCGGTGTGCGTAACGCCATCGCCCTGATGGCGGCCTGCCCCAGTGCCCCGCTAATTCTGCGCAAGGCCGGCAAAACCGGTGGAGATCGCTCCCTGGCTGGACTGCTCCAGGTGTTCGCTGCCCTGCTGGCGATCATCACGGTGCCTCTGCTGGCCAACCTCGGAGAATGGCTCTTCGGCGTGCAGGGTTGGGATGTGCTGCCTCGGCAGGTGGCCAAGCAGGTGGCCGTGATCCAGCTGCTACCCCTCCTGGCCGGGCTTGCGCTGCGCCGTCTTTGGCCCGAGCCCATCCGTCGCCTGCAGGGGCCTCTGGATCGGCTGGCCAATGGCCTGTTGCTGTTGCTCTTCCTGGCGATCCTGATCCGTACCGCTCCCCAGTTGCTGGCCTTCGCTGCGGCCAATCTGGCCGGCTTGGGCCTGATGGCGGTGGTGGTGGCCATGAGCCTTGGCCTTGGTTATGGCCTGGGCGGGCCCGTCAAGGAACGCAAGCTCACGGCCGCTCTGGTTACCTCGATGCGCAATCCCGGCCTGGCTTTGCTGCTGGCCAACACCTATGCGGCTGAGATGCCCGGCTTGAAGATCGGGATCCTTACCTATGTCTTGATCACGGTGCTGTTGTCCATCCCGTTAATTCGTGGACTCCGACCCAGGCTCAGCGCCTGAGTTGATCAAAAGCGCAGCTTCAAATCGCAACTGCCGCGCTCTTGCTGTGGCCAGCTTCCTCTGAGCGACGCAAACTTGAAGCTGATAGTGCTTTTCAGCCACCCATGCCAAACGGCAAGCCCAACATCCTGATCCTCTGGGGCGATGACATCGGCCAGAGCAATCTGAGTTGCTACAGCCACGGGCTGATGGGGTACCAAACCCCCAACATCGACCGGGTGGCCAAGGAAGGCGCCAAGTTCATCCACTACTACGCCGAGCAGAGCTGCACCGCCGGTCGCGCCGCTTTCATCAGCGGCCAGAGTGTGTACCGCACCGGCCTGAGCAAGGTGGGCCTGCCCGGTGCCGAGCAGGGCTATCGGGCGGAGGACCCCACCATTGCCGAGCTGCTCAAGCCCCAGGGCTACCGCACCGGCCAGTTCGGCAAGAACCACTTCGGCGACCGCGACGAACACCTGCCCACGATGCACGGGTTCGATGAGTTCTTCGGCAACCTCTACCACCTCAATGCGGAAGAGGAGCCTGAGCTGCGCGACTACCCCAAGGAGGACGACCCCGAGTTCCCCAACTTCCGCAAGCGCTTCGCCCCCCGCGGTGTGCTGCACTGCTGGGCCAACGGCGACGGCACCCAGCGCATCGAGAGCACCGGCCCGCTCACCCGCAAGCGGATGGAAACGGCCGATGATGAGTTTCTCGTGGAGGCCAAGCGCTTTATCCGCGATGCGGTGGCATCCGGTGAACCCTTCTTCGTGTGGTTCAACACCACCCACATGCACTTCCGCACCTATGCCCGGCCCCAGGACATCGGCCGCAGCGGGCGTTGGCAGTCGGAATACCACGATGTGATGATTTATCACGACGAATGCATCGGTGAGATGCTCAACCTGCTGGATGAGCTGGGCGTCACCGACGACACGATCGTGATGTACAGCACCGACAACGGGCCGCACATGAACAGCTGGCCCGATGCGGGCATGACCCCCTTCCGCAGCGAGAAGAACACCAACTGGGAGGGCGCCTTCCGGGTGCCCTCCCTGGTGCGCTGGCCCGGGAAGATCGCGGCCGGCACCAACATCACCGGCCTCTGCAGCCACCTCGACTGGCTGCCCACCCTGCTGGCGGCGGCGGGGGAGCCGGAGATCAAGGAGAAGCTGCTCACGGGCTATCAGGTGGGTGACAAGACCTTCCACATCCATCTGGATGGGTACAACATGCTCGACTACTGGACGGGCAAGGCGGAGAAGAGTCCGAGGAAGGAGTTCTTCTACTTCTCCGACGACGGTGATCTGGTGGGCCTGCGCTACGACAACTGGAAGTTCGTGTTCAAGGAACAGCGGGAGCAGGGCACCTGTCAGATCTGGGCCGAACCCTTCGTGGAACTGCGCGTGCCCAAGATCTTCAACCTGCTCACCGATCCCTATGAGCGCGCCGACGTGACTTCCAACACCTACTGGGACTGGATGTTCGATCACGTGTTCATGCTTGTGCCGGCCCAGACCTTTGTTGGGGACTTCCTCAAGACCTTTGCGGAGTTCCCGCCACGGCAGAAGGCCGCCAGCTTCTCGCTGGAGCGGGTGATGGAGAAGCTGGAGCAGGCCACCAGCGGCGCGTCCTGATCATCAAGCACCAGATGGGCGAAGTACGTGAGTTATTCCTGCGGGAGTGCTCACGTATTTTTTTTGGTGGAACTCATCATTTATTGCGTATTAATAGCCTTGATTAGGGCGATGGCTTTGGTGGCTGAATGTGTCTGAGGGCCATTCTCCCAGGTCTTGCTGTGCTTCTAGATACTGCTTGGCTTTTGTTTGGCTACCGGAGCTTCTTGACGGTGTTTCGCTTCTTTTCTTGTCCAAGAAAGCTCGGCATGCAACTCGTGCGTGCAACCCATTCCGTGTTCCCGGCGATGTGATTATTTAACTTGTTAGCTGTCGTGTTTATTCACTCAGCTCGTTAATGCTGAATCGGCGAAGGCTGATGGGCTTCTGGTTGTGTAGATGCTGGCCCAGTCTTGGTCGATGGTGGCTAGGCTCATATTGAGTTACAGGCAATAGATTGGCTTCCATCCTTGGATTCCGTCATTGCGCAGCACTCGCTTCAACATTCGCGTTGTTGTGCTCCTCAATACCGATTGCTTCTGCGCAGGACATCAGCCGCCCCCCTCTCAAATTGCTGTTTTCTGGCAACCGTGATCTCTTCGATCCTTGGGGGCAGCTTCAGATCAGCGTCACTCCAGTCGATTCGATCAGCTCGAAATCGCCACCATCAGTGATGCCTTCTCTGAATCAGGAGGGAATGGCTCAGCCTGAAAAGCAGGTGGTTGGTGCATTTCCTCTTGCCAATGGCAAGTGGAAAGTCTATTTTCAGGACTTCGCAAATCTCCCCGTAGCTTGGCCTGGCATGGCCAGGTGGCGGTTGAGACGTGGCACAACCACCGATGGACTGACGTTCGGCAATCTGGAGACGGTGATTCCAGAGACAACGGGTCCTTGGACTCGGCATCTTGCCATGGCCTACAACCCTGATCTCGGCGAGTATCTGATGCTGAAACTGAAGACGGACCCACGCGGTGCGTCTCCCAACGACAGTGATGGATTCGCGTATCACGCCTGGTTCAGTTCAGATGGTCGACGTTGGACCAAGTTTGCCGGTACGCGTCGGGATGGAGGCCTCTTTTACGAAGGTGACGCCATGACGGTGTTCTGGAGCCCGGTGTTAAAGCGCTTTGTGCTGGTGAGCAAGAGTCTTCAGCCATGGGATAAGCGCATCAGGGATCATGGTCGAACCAAGCGGCGTGTCTTGGTGCTGCGTACCAGTCCCGATGGTCGTGAATGGACACCTGGTGGCGATCTCACCAATATCTTTGGGCTTAATCCTCGTCGTCCTTCAGATAGCCATCCTGCAGGGTGGTACACCGTGCCCGATGCTCAGGACCCGCCTGATCTGGAATTTTATAGCGGAAATGCTTTCTGGTACCACGATCGTGCCTACATGATGGTTCTGAACTATGCGGCCAGTCGTATGTTTCCGGGGGCCCATGGCGAGGAGCTGGATAATGAATGGTGGACAAGTGATGATGGATTGCATTGGCAAAGGCCAGCCCGTGGGGTGAATGCGCTGGCCCCATTTCGAATGGCGCATAAACGTTATGAAATGGCACCAATTGTCCTGAATGGTCAGTTGATCTGGATCCACCAGGGGCGACACTTCGGTCTTCCCGAAGATCGCATCAGTGGTGTGAGTGCAAGAGTGAATGGTGAGTTTTCAACCAGGATCTTCACAATGCCGGATGGTGATCTCCTGCTGAATGCTGCGGTTCCTTCTTTGGATAGGCCGTGGCTTAGGCGTACACCACAGCCCTACGTCATGGTTGAAGTTCTGAATGCCCAGGGTGAGGTGATTCCTGGATTTGAGAGGACGAACTGTGTGATTTGGGATAAGTCTGACGGTCAAGCCCGAGATATCCAGGTCGATCGGGCAGATCTGCGACTTCTATGGAATGGTGTGTCTGCGCGAAAACTCACCGGTCAGACAATCCGGCTGCGATTTTACTTTGCGGGCAGCACGATCTATGCCATTACTAGTGACTCTAGACCTCGAAGTATGATTTCAAGGATGCGATCTGAATCTGATTCCAAGAGTAGGGGGAAAGCGTTGAGTGTTTCGGTCAAGGACCATTTCTTGGTGTCAGGTCCTATGGGCTATAGCTGTCAGCCAATCGCCCTTGTCCAGCCGTCGTCATGACAACGTCCTTGAGGACGAGACCCAGCCAGCGCGGCTAGTCTTGCTGAACGTCGTTTCATTTGTTGCCGGAGCATGCGCGGACGATCGACAGCCAGAGTCCAGCGTCCGTCCAGTCGTCCACCGGCAGCGGGGATGGTGTGGGTACCCCCAGGACCTTTTGTGATGGGCTCCGACCATCACTACCCCGAGGAGGCTCCAGCCCATCGGGTGGAGGTTGCCGGTTTCTGGATGGACCGGACGCCCGTGACCAATGCCCAGTTCCTCAAGTTTGTTAAGGCTACGAACTATCTCACCCTGGCCGAACGTTCTCCTGATCCCAGCTTGTATCCCGAAGCAAAGCGGGAGCAGCTCCAACCGGCATCAATCGTTTTTCTGGCACCCGCGGTGGGAGTTGCTCTTAACGATCATCTGCGCTGGTGGCACTATATCTATGGTGCTAATTGGCGCCATCCAGAAGGGCCTGGTAGTTCCATCAAGGGACGTGAGCAACACCCAGTTGTGCATATTGCGTTTGAGGATGCCAATGCTTATGCCCAATGGAGCGGCAAGCAACTCCCCACTGAACGGGAGTGGGAAAGGGCTGCATGGGGAGACCGTGAGGGATGTGAATTTGCTTGGGGTGATGAACTTTACCCAGGTGGAGTTCCAGTAGCGAATACATTTCAAGGGGATTTTCCCCACCACAACAGCCGCCTTGATGGTTATGAGCGCACATCACCTGTGGGTGCTTTTCCAGCCAATGGCTTTGGTCTCGTGGACATGATCGGCAATGTGTGGGAGTGGACCGAGAGCTGGTACGGCCCCCATGGACGTGATTCGAGCGCCGATTTTGCTGAACCCTCGGGGTGTTGCCTCGCCACTGCGCAGCTGGCCGAGGAGCGGGCACGCATGGCGAGCATCGATCCCACGTCCCAACATGGGACTGTGCCACGCAAGGTGGTGAAAGGGGGCTCATTTCTCTGTGCCCCCAGTTACTGCCGGCGTTACCGGCCTGCTGCGCGGATGGCTCAAGGCATCGACACGTCGACCTGCCACATGGGCTTCCGCTGCATCGTGCGTCAGAGCTGACGGCGATCGAGGGCATCAGCCAGGCGGGTGGCTGCTGAAGCCAGCTGGGCCTGGGGATCGGGGGCTGCCACGGCTTCCTCGCTGCGGCGCATCGCTTCGATGGCCCGAACGATCAGGAACACCACGAAGGCGATCACCAGGAAGTTAATCAGAGCCACAATCACGCTGCCGGCGGGCCAGGCGGATATCGAATCCACATTGGCGGCCTTGAGGGCCGGCTCCAGGATGTTGCCCATCACCAGGCTCACCACGGCATCGACCACCTTGCCGAAGGCGCCACCAATCACCACGGCAACAGCAAAGTCGACCACATTGCCTTTGTTGATGAAGTCCTTGAAATCGGAGAGCAGGGAAGAACGGGAGCGGGTCATGGTTGTTGTCTGGGGTGCGGAGCCCTGCAGGGATGACAGCAGAGAGTGGTTGAGCCGTGATGGCATTTAGAGCTAAGTCCTGCGCCTTGGGCCTAGGGCGGTCGGGCAGAATCCAGCTCTTGAAACTATGACCTGAGCCGAAGGCTGAGTCTTGTCTATTTAAGCCCGGCTGGCTGTTGCCATTGCAGGATGTAAAATGCCTGTTGTCTTCCCTTTATTCGTTCTTCCGAGTTGGGTCGGTCTGGGATCAGAAGAAGAACTTCAGTCCCAGTTCGATGCCGTTCTGATAACTGCTGAAGCCGCTTGAGGGGGTTCTGTCATTTTCATAGCGCAGGCCTAGAAAGCGCCAGGAGAGGTTGAGGTCGGTGTTGTTACCCACCGCATAGCCAATGCCCACCTGGGCATTGCCCGAGAGATCCTTGTCGCCACTGAGGCCGAAGCCACCGATGTCACCGCGGGCGAAGAGGCGCAGCTTGGGAGAAACGAACACACTCGCCTGCATCCCCAGCAGGGGTTGGGCCCAGGTGCGTCCGAAGTCGCCCTGGCGCTCGAACTCCAGTCCCAATGGACCATTGCCGCGGATCTGGGCCTTCACACCCAGCTGGGCATCAATCACCCGCACGCCGGCATAGGGAATGATGCTGAACTGGCCAGGCTCAGCCACGGCGGTCTCTGGGTCGCCGAAGCGGTAGCGCACCGCCAGGTCGTAAAGGCCCAGGGTGTTGGTGACGCTGGCTTTGCCGGTGAAGCGGCCAGCTGAGGTGGTGCGGGCGGCATCGGCACCCAGGCGCACATAGCTCAGATCGGTGAGCAGCCCGAAGCGATCCCGTTCCACGCTGCCCCGCAGCGAGGTGGCCCACTCCAGGCTGGAGAGGATGTCGCCGAGATCGAGGTCGGTGTCGGCCTCAAAGCCGCGGATGGTGGTGGTTCCTGTCACCCTTAGGGGCGCGAAGCCATAGAGCTCCACGGTGCCCCGCCAGGGATTGCTGTCGGCACCCTGCTCCTGTTCTGCCATTGTCTCCACCTCGGAGGTGCGTTCAGGCTCGGGTGCACTGGTTGTTTCGCTCACCGGAGCGGGCACTGCCCTGTCCTCCGCCGGATTGGCCTGGGCGAGCGGTGGCAGCAGCAGGCTGGTCAGGCCCAGCAGCAGGGGGATGGCGGAGCGACGAATCTGCGTGGTGGGAGCTGAGGCCATGGGATTGATTGGGTTGGTTAGCAGGAGGGATCAGGCGAGTTTGAAGGGCTTACCGGCTGGGAAAGAGCAGCTGGATCTGGGCCCGGATCGTCACATCGCCGAACAGGTCGGGTTTCGCCACATTGGCGTAGGCCTGCAGGGATGCGTTCACGGGCTGGCTGCCGACCCGGAACACCCGGCCGACGCCACCGCCGATCGGGACCAACCAGCGATCAGAGCTGGCCTGCCAGTTGGCGGTGATGATCGGGGAGCTCACCAGATACCAGCCGTTGGGCAGGTTGAAGTTCACGAAGGGCTGCAGCAGGAACTGGTTCACCGAACGGCGATCCGAATCCCCCGCCA
>JBIIDV010000077.1:0-9425 GCA_044238185.1 Prochlorococcaceae cyanobacterium
AGTACGGCATCGTGCAGGCGCGTGCCGCCGTCGGCCACCAGCCGGGCGATCAGGGGCCCGCTGCCCGCAGCGCCCCCCGGGCCGCCGCGCAGCACCACCGGTGGCCGCACCGTGCTGTCGAAATCGATCAAGCCCACCACATCGCGCGGGCCGATCTGGCTGAGGTAGGCCTGCAGGCTGCTCTGCACCGCCGGCAGCTTGTCGCCGGCCATCGATCCCGAGCTGTCCACCACCAGGGCCACCCGGGAGGGCTTCTTCACCAGGTCGCGCCACTGGCGGATGATCGCCTCCACCACCTCCGGCCGGGGGGAGCGCAGGGAGTCGTAGGTGGCGGCAGGGTCCACTCCCCGGGCCGGTATCACCAGGCTGGCCTGCACGGCGGGGTTGGCGGGCCGCAGCCCCTGCTGGGCCACCAAGCGCTGCAGCTGCGGCTGCTGCAGCCGCTCGATCACCAGCTGGGCGGCCTCCCGCTCCCGATCCGACACCCACGGCGCCGCGGGCAGGATCGCCCGCATCGTGCTGGAGAAAGTGGCGCGGGGATACACGGCTACCAGCGGATCCTGACCATCCTGACGGCGGCCGTTGGCCGCCACTACAGACGACTCGTAGACCGAACCCACTGACGCCCAGAACAGGCCATTGCGCTGCATCGTGCGTGCCAGTTCGTCGGTGGAGCTGCCATAGCGGGTCACGTGCTTCTGGATGGCGGCCACCGCCGGAGCGCTGGCCTGCACATCAGCAAGGGTGAGCTGCTCAGGGCGCTTGCCCGACACCTCCGCCACCATGGCAACCAGGGTCTGCAGCCCGGAGTTGGAGCGGGTGGGGGCCGTGTGCACGAAGCGGATCGGCTGGGAGGGGGCTGCGGCATCCAGCTGGCGGTGATCGCGGCTGCGGGCCAGGGCCTGGTATGGATCGGCGCGCCGCAACCCCTGGGCGAAGGGTGCGGTGGTCATCAGCACCATCGGCGAACTGGCGAGGGCCGGGGCATCGGCGGGGGCGGGGATCAGATCGCGGCCGGGGGCCAGGGCCTGCAGCCGGTGCCGCAGCAGATCCTGATAGATCTCCCCATCCACCGACACCAGAGTAGGAATGCGGGGATCGTCGGCATTGCCCCCTGCCTTGAACACCGAGCGCGCATGCTCCTCCATCTCCGTGACCACATCACCGCTGCCGGCGGCCCGACATTGCAGCCGCACCTGGGTGCCATCGGCCAGGCGGGGCGGATTGCGCTCGATGGCCTGGGCCCAGGCCTGGCAGGTGTCGCCCAGGGCGCTGCCCACCAGCATGGTGAGCTCCAGCTGGGGACCCAACGGCAGAACGCCGCAACCGGCCAGCAGCAGCCCAATGCCGAGCCCGCCAAGCCAGAGAGACCTGGAACCAGCAGAACTGGGAGGATTGACGAAAGATTCCATCACACACTCCGTCGCGTCATGTTGAGGCGTCAACATATCGATTGCATCCATGATCTTTTGAGCAAATAATGCCTGACACAGGCGGCAAGAAGGCATCGATTCGAACATCAAACCAACGAGGCATCGCTACCAAAACCTCGTCGCACCAACATTGGCGAGCGCACAAGGGGATCGGATCAGTCGCTCACCTGATGCGACCACCGAACGCTGAACCTGCTTTAGACGATCAGAACAGTGGCAGGCCACTTCCAAATTCCCAGAGGCTCCAAAAAACAAAACTATTGTCATAATACTTGGAATCAACCGCCCAATCGAGCTAAACGTGTTCTCGATTACACGTCGTCGTTTTCTATCTTTAGCCATTGGGGCCGGGTCGCTGGCACTAGCTTCGCCGCTGCTGCCGGGTCCACGGCAGGTCCTGCTGGTGGCGGTGGGTTCCGAGCTGGAGGAGGCGATGGTGCGGATCGAACCGCTGTTCGAGCGCCACCACCCCGGCATTGATCTGCGTTGGCAGGTGCAAGGCGCCCAGGACATGGTGAATCGCCAGCTCGATGCCGGGGGGCAGCGGGCGAGGGTGCTGATCCCCGCCAACCGCGACCAACTGCAGGCCTATGCCGCAGCCCGGGCTGCCCAGGGCGATCCCGACCCTTTTCAGGGACCGCCCCTGCCGATCGCCCGCACCCTGCTGATGGCGGTGGCCTGGCCCGATCGGGCGGCCGCCCTGTTCCCGCAGGGCCAGTTCTCCTGGGCGGAACTGCGGCGGGCCGCAACCACAGGCCAATGGTCTGCCCTCGGCGGGCCGGCCCAGTGGGGGAGCTTTGATCTACGCATCACCGACCCGCTGCGCTCCAATTCCGGCCAGCTGGCCCTGGCCCTCTGGACGCGGGACCAACCGGGCCAGGCGGCGGTGGCTGCGCTGAAGCGCGCCGTGTTCCGCCCGGCACGGTCCACGGACATCCTGTTGCGCGAGTTCATCAGTGGCGGCCCGAACGACGGGGACGTGGCTCTGGTGTATGAATCCACCGCCCTGCTACGCCGCGACGAGGCGGCCCTGAGATGGCCGGGCGGCTACCGCCTGCTGGCGCCCGACCCCACCATCGAGATCGTGCTGGCCGCGGCCGTGCTGCGGGGTGAGGCCCAGGGCAGCGGCAGCGCCGGTGAGCGGTTCGTGACCTTTCTCAGCGGCAGCGAGGGCCAGGCTGTGCTGCGGGCCGTCGGGTTCCGCGGCCCATCAGGGGAGGGCGGCAGCCGCGATGCCAAGGGTGTGCGCCGTCTGCCAAGCCCCAGCCGCGCTGAACTGGAGGAACTGCTGCGCCTGTGGCAGCAGGCGGGCTGAGGATCTGCTGCGTGTGACGCCGGCGACCGTCGCCAGCCACCGGCCGTGGCCAGCGTGGAAGCTGCCCCGGTCGAGCGCCTGTCCGCGATGAAGCTCTGGATCCTGCAAAAGGCGGCCGCGGCCGGTCCGGCCTATGAGGAACTGCGCTTCCGCGAGGAAGCCCGCATCCTCGGCATCACCCTGGAGGTGGTGTCGCCCGACGAAATCGACCTGATCGTGACCCGCGGCGGCCGCCGCTCGATCCGGCTGCGGGGCGAGGAGGTGGAGCTGCCCGATGCCCTGCTGGCCCGCACCGGCAGTGGCACGAGCTACTTCGGCCTGGCGATCCTGCGCCAGTTCGAACACCTCGGCGTGCCGGTGATCAACTCCAGCCGGGCGATCGAGGCGGTGAAGGACAAGCTCTACTGCCAGCAGTTGCTGGCCCAGATCAACCTGCCGATTCCACGCACGATGCTGGTGCGCTTTCCGGTGGACAGCGAGCTGGTGGCACGGCAGATCGGCTTCCCCTGTGTGGTGAAGGTGCTGGCCGGCTCCTACGGCGAGGGGATCTACCTGAGCCGCGACCGCGAGAGCTTCCGCGACCTGATGGAACTGGTGGCCAGCCTCGATGCGGGCAAGTCACTGATCCTGCAGGAGTACATCGGTGAGCGGCCGGGCCAGGACCTGCGCGTGTGGGTGATCGGCGGCCGGGTGGTGGGGGCGATGCTGCGCCGCAGCGTGGACGGCAGCTTCAAGGCCAACATCACCCGCGGCGGCCAGGGCGAGAACTTCCCGGTGGATGAGGCGATCGACGTGCTGGCCCGCGACTGCGCCCAGACCCTGGGTCTGGAGATCGCCGGCATCGACCTGCTGTTCGACGGCGACGGCTACCGGGTGTGCGAAGCCAACAGCAACCCCGGCTTCAGCGGCTTCGAGGCGGCCACCGGCACCAACGTGGCGCGCCAGATCCTGCAGCACTGCCACTGGCGCATCCGTCGCCAGCTGGCGGTGCTGGAACCGGCGGAGCTGCCCCAACATGCCTGACGTTCCCCTTTTCCCGTTGCCGAGGCCCGACCAGCCATGACCTACTGCGTGGGCTACTGGCTGGAGGAGGGCCTGGTGCTGGCCTCCGATTCGCGCACCAACGCGGGGGTGGACTACATCTCCACCTACAGCAAGATGCACGTGTTCCAGCCGGGGCCGGACCGGCTGTTCGTGTTGCTGGCGGCCGGCAATCTGGCCACCACCCAGGCCGTGGTGAGCACCATCCGCCGCGACCTCGACCAGGGCTTCGAGATGAGCGAAGCGAGCCGGGGCGATCTGCGCCACTGCGACTACCTGTTCGAGGCCGCCGCCTATGTGGGCCGGGTGAGCGTGGCGGTGCAGAAGCAGAACGACGCCGAACTGCGCACCGTGGGTGCCAGTTCCGAGGCCACCTTCATCCTGGGAGGCCAGATCGGCAGTGAACCCCACGGGCTCTACCTGATCTATCCCCAGGGCAACGCGATCATGGCCACCCGCGAAACCCCCTACCTGCAGATCGGCGAGAGCAAATACGGCAAGCCACCGCTCGACAACGTGGGCCACACCAACCTCAGCCTCGACGACGCCGCCAAGCTGTGTGTGATGTCGCAGGTGCTCACCCAGCGCTCCAATCTCACCGTGGGGCCGCCGTTCGAGCTGGCGTTGATCCCTGGCGGCAGCCTGGCGGTTGAACGCCGCCTGCGCCTGGAGGCCGACGACCCCATGCTCAGCGAGATGATCGAGATCTGGAGCAACGCCCAGCGCGAAGCGCTCTACCGCCTGCCGGCCCTGCCCTGGCAGCAGTCATGAACCCCGCCACCGGAACCGTTGGGCCGAGCTGGGTATCCACCGGCCAGCTGCCCACGCCGGAGGTGGTGCAAAGCCTGGTGGAGGAAGCCCACGCCCACTTCGCCTCGGTGGACCAGGGGAACCTGGCCAACTACATCCCCGCCCTGGCGGCCGCGTCGCCGGCGAGCTTCGGCATCAGCGTGGCCGCCACGGGCGGCGCCACCTTCCACGCCGGCGACTGGGCGGTGCCCTTCAGCATCCAGAGCCTGTCGAAGCCGTTCGTGTTCGCCCTGGTGTGCGAGGCGATCGGGGAGCAGCTGGCCCGCGACGCCCTGGGGGTGAACAGCACGGGGCTGCCGTTCAACTCGGTGCTGGCCGTGGAGCGCACCGTGGAGGGGCTCTCCAATCCGATGGTGAACGCCGGGGCCATCGCCACCACCAGCCTGGTGCCCGGCGAGGACGCCGAGGCGCAGTGGCAGTTCATCGAAGAGGGGCTGTCGCGCTTCGCCGGCCGCCGGTTGCAGGTTGATGAGGCGGTGTACCGATCCGAGCAGGCCACCAATGCCGGCAACGAGGGCATCGCCAGCCTGCTCAGTGCCCACCAGCAGCTGTGGAGCGATCCGGCCACGGCGATCGACCTCTACACCCGCCAGTGCGCCCTGCTGGTGACGGCCGAGGACCTGGCGCTGATGGCCTGCACCCTGGCCAATGGCGGCCGCCAGCCCCGCAGCGGCGAGCAGGTGATCGCACCGCTGATCTGCCGGCGGGTGCTGGCGGTGATGGTCACCGCCGGCCTGTACGAGACCTCCGGCGACTGGCTCTATCAGATTGGCCTGCCCGGCAAGAGCGGCGTCTCGGGCGGGATGATCACGGTGGCCCCGGGCAAGGGGGCCCTGGCCAGCTGGTCACCGCCCCTCGATGAGGCCGGCAACAGCGTGCGCGGCCAGCTCACCGCCCAGTTCCTCTCGGAGCGGCTGGGGCTGAACCTGTTCGACTCCAGACCAACGGACCGAGCTGAAGCAATCGGCATCAGCATGGGGTGATGTGCCCCTGGCGGCCCCGATGCCTGTCCCGATCCCATCCATGGAGCACGTCGACCAAGACCGGCAGGAGCTCATCGGCCTGCTGCGGCAGGAACCACGGGGCGCGGCCCGCCAGCGGGAGGATCGCGTCCGGGAGCTGATCGGCACCCTGGAGCGCGCCACGCCGGCCGACCTGGCTGCCCCCGGGGCCCTGGAGCTGCTGGAGGGGGTGTGGGAGCTGCGCTGGAGCAGCAGCAAGCAGCCCTACCTGGCTGTGGCCCCCTGGTTGGAGAACCTGCAGCTGCTGGCGCCGTCCCAGGGCCGGGCGATGAACCTGCTGCGCCTGCCGGGGGCCCTGGCGCCTTTGGCCGGCATCGCCGTGGAGGCGGCCCTCACGCTGAACCCCGGCGAAGCCCCCGCCGGCGGCCCCTTTCAGCGGGTGCAGGTGCGCTTCCAGCGCGGCGGCTGGCTGGGGCCGCCCCTGGGCAGCGGCCGGCTGCAGCTGCTGCGCAGCGTGCAGCAGCCCTTTCCCGCCTGGCTGGACATCACCGTGCTGGATCAGGAGCTGCGCGTGTGCCGCGGCAACGCCGGCACCCTGTTCGCCCTGCTGCGCCGGCCCGACCTGGCGCTGAGCGAGCTGCTGCTGCCCGTCACATCCGCTCCAGGGTCGGAATCCCCAGCAGGCCCAGGCCCAACCTGAGGGTGCCTGCGGTGAGGCGGCAGAGGGCGAGGCGGGAGCTGCGGGCAGGCTCCTCGGCCTTGAGCACCGGCACCTGGTCGTAGAAGCGGTTGAACACCTGGCTGAGCTCGAAGAGGTAGCTGCAGAGGCGATTGGGCAGCAGCTCGGCCTCCACCTCGGCGATCACGCCGTCGAGCTTGAGCAGCTCGCGGATCAGCGCCCACTCCTGGGGCTCACTGAAGCTGAGTGCCCCGGAGACAGCGGCCCCCTCCAGGTCGCCGCCCTTGCGGGCAATGCCGGCGATGCGCACCACCGCATAAAGCAGATAGGGCGCTGTGTTGCCGGTGAGCGCCAGCATGCGATCAAAGCTGAACTGGTAGTTGGTGATCCGGTTGGTGGAGAGGTCGGCGTACTTCACCGCCGCCAGGCCCACGGTGGTGGCCACCTGCTGGATGAAGGCCTCCTCTTCCTGGCGCCCCTCGTCCTCAAGGCGGCGGCGCAGATCGGCCTCGGCCCGCTCCACCGCCTCATCGAGCAGGTCGCGCAGGCGCACCGTGTCGCCGGCGCGGGTCTTGAGCTTCTTGCCGTCTTCGCCCTGCACCAACCCGAAGGGCACATGCTCCACGCTGGCGCCCTCGGGGATCCAGCCGGCGCGGCGGGCCACCTGGAACACACCGGCGAAATGGCTGGCCTGACCGGCATCGGTGACGTAGATCACCCGGCCGGCGCCATCGCCCTGTGGCGGCTGGGCAAAGCGGTAGCGGATCGCCGCCAGGTCGGTGGTGGCGTAATTGAAGCCGCCGTCGGATTTCTGCACGATCAGCGGCAGGGGCTGGCCGTCCTTGCCGCTCACCCCCTCAAGAAACACGCAGCCGGCGCCGGCGTCCACCACCAGCAGCCCCGCGGCCTTGAGATCGTTCACCACCGCCTGCAGGTGGGGGTTGTAGAAGGATTCGCCGCGCTCGCTCAGCTGGATGGCGAGCTGGTCGTAGATCTTCTGGAATTCGCGTCGGCTCTGGTCGCAGAGCAACCCCCAGGCCTTGAGCGAGAGCGGATCGCCGCCCTGCAGCTTCACCACCTCCTCGCGGGCGGTGGTCTGGAAGGATTCGTCGTCGTCGAAACGGGCCTTGGCCTGGCGGTAGAAGGCCACCAGATCGCCCAGGTCCACGGCGTCGGCGGTGTCGAGGGCCTCGGGCGCCACCTGCTTGAGGTGGGTGATCAGCATCCCGAACTGGGTGCCCCAGTCGCCCACGTGGTTGAGGCGCTGCACCGGGTGACCGCGGAACTCCAGCACCCGCGCCAGACAGTCGCCGATGATCGTGGAGCGCAGGTGACCCACGTGCATCTCCTTGGCGATGTTGGGGCTGGAGAAATCCACAATCACCGGCGCCGGCGTCTGCCCGCCGGCCTCATCCGCCGCCGTGGGCACGCCCAGGCGCGGATCGCCGAGCCGCTCCGCCACCGCAGCCGCCAGCCGCTCGGGCCGCAGAGTGAGGTTGACGAAGCCGGGGCCGGCGATCACCGGCTCCAGGCAGAGCTCGGTGAAAGCGGGATCGGCGGTGAGCTGCTCCACGATCGCCTGGGCGATCTGGCGGGGCGGCTGGCCCAGGGGCTTGGCCAACGGCAGGGCGCCATTGGCCTGGAAGTCGCCGAACTCTGGCTTGCTGGCCGGCGCCAGCTGGGGATCGAGGGGCTGGGCCGCCCCCGGCAGGGCCCGCTCCATCGCCGCGCGCAGCTGGGCTTCCAGGAGGTGGGCGATGCGCAGCATGGCTCAGGGTCCCGCAAAGGCGGCAACAGGGCCCCCGATCATCAGCCCCGGGGGGCGGGCCTGCGCTGGGGGGATGGGCGAGAAGGGCGGCTGGCGGACCTGGCGGCGCCATGGCCAGGGGGCGGGCAGGGCGCTGGCAGTGCCGGGGCAGGGGTCGGGGGCGGCAACTCTGCACAGAGCCCCTCCTGCCGCGATGATCCCCGAACCCCGTTCCCCTGGCCTGATTCAGCGCTATCGCGAACTGCTGCAGACCCGCCACTACGCCCGCCGGACGGTGAAGACCTATGAGCAATGGCTGCGTCGCTTCTTGCGCTTTCACCAGATGCGCCACCCACGGGAGATGGGAAGCGCCGAGGTGAATGCGTTTCTCAGCCACCTGGCTGTGAACGAGCAGGTAAGCGCTTCCACGCAGAACCAGGCCCTGGCGGCTTTGCTGTTTCTCTACCGGGATCTGCTGGACCGGGATCTGGAGACCGATGGGGTGGTGCGGGCCCGCACCCGGCAGCGGTTGCCGGTGGTGCTCAGCGAGGCAGAGGTGCGCGCCGTGCGGGAGCGGCTGGAGGACGAGGCGGCGCTGGTGGTGGGGCTCCTGTATGGCAGTGGCCTGCGACTGATGGAGGCCCTGCGGCTACGGGTGAAGGATCTGGACTTCCAGCGGCGGGAACTCACTGTGCGCGACGGCAAGGGAGGCAAAGACCGGCTCACCCTGCTGCCGCAGAGCGTGGTGCCGGCACTGCAGGAGCAGCTGCTGAGGGCTCGCACCTTGCACCAGGGCGATCTGGCCGCTGGCTGGGGGAGCGTGGTGATGCCCTACGCACTGGCCCGCAAATACCCAAACGCCAGCCGGGAATGGGGCTGGCAATGGGTGTTCCCGCAGCAGAATCGTTGGCGCGACAGGGAATCAAGCGCCCAAGGCCGCCATCACCTGGATCCAAGCGTGGTGCAGAAAGCTGTGAAGCGTGCAGTGATGGAAGCCGGAGTGAGCAAGGCCGCCAGCTGCCATACGTTCCGCCATTCCTTTGCGACGCACCTGCTGGAACGGGGACAGGACATCCGAACGATCCAGGAGCTCCTCGGGCACAAGGACGTGAGCACCACCATGATCTATACCCATGTGCTCAATCGCGGCCCACTCGGGGTGAGCAGTCCTGCAGACCTTGTGTAGCAATTGGAACAGGTGGTTCACGGACCCGTGAACCAGAGCGATGGATGGGAGGCCATAGCTCTGAATCCCATGCCACAGCTAGACTTTTTTGGCAGTACGGGAAACGCCCCAGCCTGGTTCACGGAATGAGCAGTAGCGGGAGCCCTGGTTCACGGAACCGTCCAATAAAGAGTTAGCCGAATCTCTGGGAAGGGTGCCTAGATGGTTGCCGAGAGGGATGGATGCGCAAAAACCAGGGTTTTGGCTAAAGTG
>JBIIDV010000078.1:0-9328 GCA_044238185.1 Prochlorococcaceae cyanobacterium
TGCCGCCGAAGGCCGCCAGGGTGGCCAGGCTCACCGGCCCGTCGCTCTCCAGGCGCAGCTGCAGGTTGCGGCCATTGAGCAGGGGATCGAGGCCCCGCACCGGCAGGGGCAGCACCAGCAGGGTGCTCACTTCACCGGCGGGCAGGGTCCAGCTGCCGGGGATTTCCGGGCTGGGGCGCCGCATCAGCAGCTCGGTGGCCACCCGGCTGCCCGGGCCCGCCCAGGCCGGCGTGGTGCTCTCCGCCAGCAGGGGGGGCAGGGGCAGGAAGGGGGCGCCGGCCATGGCCGGATCCAGCGACTGGGAGAGGGCGGTGGATCCCGCCAGCAGCCGCAGGGTCACGGGGCGATCGCCGCGGGGCTGGGCCACCACCGCCAGCCAGAGGGTGGAGTCGAGGGTCTCGGGCTTGCCGGCGAACACGTGGTGGCTGAACAGGTCGAAGCGGCCGTCGAGGGGCACGTCGAGGTGGGCCTCCGGCACGGCCCGGCCCTGGCCGGCGAAGGTGGAGAGCAGGATCCCGGGCCCGCTGATCAGCTCGGGGTTGTTGTCATTGATGAGCAGCACCCGATCGAGACTGCCGGGCAGGGGCGCGACGGTCTGGCGGCGCAGCACGGGCGGGGCGGTGGCAGGGGCAGGAGCGGTGGCAGGGGCAGGAGCGGTGGCAGGGGCGGTGGCCGGTGTGGGGGTGGCCCGGGGCTGGCCCTTGGCCTGCAGCGGGGCCGAGGTCGAGTCTGTGGCCGCCAACAGGCCAGCGGCCGCCAGCAGCAGGGAGAGCAGGCGTGTGCGTTGGTTCATTTCGTGCTCACCAGGGTTTTGCTCACGCCGCCGGCCATCGCCCGGATCAGCTCGGTGGAGCGGGGGTCGTTGAAGGGGCCCTTCACCATGAAGGCCGCCACGGCCCTCTGGCCGGTGGGCAGGTGAATCAGGGCCGCGTCCGCGTAGGCCGTGCCGATGTCGCCGGTTTTGTTGTACACGGTGATGCCCTGGCTGAGGAGTTCGGCATCTGGATCGCTGCCGCTCTTGCCCAGGCCCCTGAGCAGGCCAGCGGGAATCATCGTGTTGTTGGCGGAGGTGCCCATGATTTCGCGGAAGAGGTCGCGGGCGTGGGGACTGAGCCGCTCGCCGGTGTCCACCAGGGCGATCGAGCGGGCCAGATCGCGGCTGCTGGAGGTGTTGGTGCCGTCGAGGTCGGGCAGCCAGTTGTTCACCACCGTGGCGTTCAGCCCCTTGGCCCGGAAGCGGGCGTTGAGGGCCTCCTTGCCGCCCAGTTGCTGAATCAGCAAGTTGGTGGCGCTGTTGTCGCTCACCCGGATCATCTCGGTGGCCGCCTCGTGGAAGGGGAAGCGGGTGCCGATCGGCTTGCTGCCCATCCAGCCGGCGCCCCCACCCACCAGCTCCTTGGTGAGCTCAAGGGGCTGGTTCCAGCGCAGCTTGCCCGCGTCCAGGTCGTCGAGGGAGGCCAGCAGGATGGGGGTCTTGATCGAGCTGGCCGCTGGCATCGGCTGGTCGGCATTGAGCTGGGCGAAGCGGCCGTCGTCGAGCACCAGCAGGAAGGCGGTGGCCTGCAGATCCTTCTGGGCCGCCGCCAGTTGCTGCCACTGCTGGCTGAGGGCCGTGAGTTCGTTGCGGGCCTCGAAGCGGCCGGCCTTGATCCCCTTGGCTGCGGCGCTGGCTGCGCTGGCCCCGGCGGGTGCGTTGCCACCAGGCAGCTTCAACGTGCCCTCGGCCAGCTGGGGGGCCAGCAGGCGCAGTCCAGTGCCGGTGATCACCCCCAGGCCCACCCCCATCACGATCAGGCGGAGCAACAGGCGCACGGGCTGTCCCCAGCTGCTGCGGGGAGGGCGGGACGGACGTCCGGTGGTCAAGGCACCAGGGGTGGAGGTGGACCGAAGCTAAGGGGTCCCGCCAGGGTCGGCTGGCGAGGCGGGCCGCGCACTGGCCCAGCGCAACTGGCGCACCATGCCCCGCAGCAGGGCCACCTCCTCGCTGCCGGGCTGGGCCCGCTGCAGCAGGGCGCGCAGCTTGGCCATGCGGGCGGCGGCAGTGTGGGGGTAGAGGAAGCCCACCTCGAGCAGCAGGGCCTCGGCATCGCTGAGCATTGCCTCCAGGGGCCCGCGGGCGCTGGGCTCGGGGCCCGGCGCCAGGCTGGTGGCCTGGGGTGGCTCGGGCTGGCGCAGTTGGTGCCACTGGTGCAGCACGATCGCGGCGGCCTGGGCCAGGTTGAGCGAGCTGTAGCCGGGGCCGGCGTCGATGCAGAGCAGGCGGCCGGCCTGGAGCAGCTCGGCGTTGCTCAGGCCCCGGTCCTCCCGGCCGAACACCAGGGCCAGCGGGGCCGCGGTCGCCTCCGGTTGGTGCGGATCGCCATCCTGGTGGCCTGGACTGAGCAGCCAGCCCAGGGCACTGGCAGGGGGATGGAGCGGCAGCGGTTCGCCGCTGCGCCGGCCACTGCTGGCCACCACCCGCCGGCAGTCGGCCAGGGCGGCGGCCAGGCTGGGGAACAGCCGGGCCCGCTCGAGCATGGCGGCGCCGTGCACGGCCATCTGCCTGGCCTCCTCGCCGCGGTGATCGCAGCGGGGGGCCACCAGCCGCAGCTCAGCCACCTCGAAATTGGCGCACAGCCTGGCCACGCTGCCCACGTTGCGGGCCCCGGCCGGCTCCACCAGCACCACCACCAAGCTGGGCCCCGGGGGAAGGCCGCTCACACCAGCCCGTTGAGATAGGCGAGCAGGTCAGCCATCGCCTGGGGTTCGGGCTGAAAGCGGGGCATTGGCGGCGTGCGGCCGCTCACCACCTGTTGGATCAGCTGGCGCTGGTTCTTGCGCTCAGCCACGCCGTGCAGGTCGGGGCCCACCAGCCCCTGGGCGGCGATGCCGTGGCAGCCGGCGCAGTTGAGGCGGAACAGCAGGGCACCGTGTTCCACCGACCCCTGCAGGGCGAGGGTCTGACGGGTGTAGGGGTCGGTGCGCGCGCCGGGTAGCACCAGCATCACCACCACGATGCAGGCCGCCGCCGCCGCCAGCACCAGGGCCGCGGCCAGCCCCCGCGACAGGGCGGGGGCCTGGGCCTCCGACGCTGGCGGGGACGTCGCGGCCGTGCTGGAGCTGGGGGGAACGGTCACGGGTGGAAACGAAGGCGTGCGCACTGAGCTGTGACGTGGAACAATTGTGCCTCGACCGACACATCGGCCTCCCCATGATCGAACCCCTGCTCTGCGGCATCGTGCTCGGTCTGATTCCCGTGACCCTGATGGGTCTGTTCGTGGCTGCCTGGAATCAGTACCGCCGCGGTTCACTGCTCGACAGCTGAAGCAGTCGAGGGCTGAAGCAGCACCACGGTGGTGCTGCCATAACGGCGCTGATCCCGCAAGGACCAGCGTCCTGGTAGCTCCGAGAAGGCCGGCACCGCTGAGCTGGCGCACTCCAGCAGCAAGGTGCCCTCGGCCTTGAGCCAACCTCCTGTGGCCACGTCGGAGCAGATCGACGGGTAAAGCCCGGCGGCGTAGGGAGGGTCGGCGTAGATCAGGTCAAAACCGTCCTGAGTTCCACGGCGCAGCCAGCGGCCCATCTCGGCGCAGTGCACGCTCACCCTGGCTGCACGGGAGAGCCCGGTGCGCACCGCCTCCAGGTTGGCCCGGGCCACGGCGGCATGGCGTCTGTCCTGGTCCACGGCCACCACCACAGCGGCGCCCCGCTGCAGGGCTTCGCAGGCCATCACGCCGCTGCCGCTGCAGAGATCCAGCCAGTGGCAGCCCGGCAGCTCGGCCGCCAGGATGTTCATCAGGGCCAGGCGCACCCGGGAGGGGGTGGGCCTGGCGGTTTGGCCGCTCGGGCTCTGCAGGCGCCGTCCGCCGCTGAGGCGCAGGCTCACGACCCGCCCTGCAGCCACTGCAGCCAGCGGCGCAGGATGGCCTCGCCGTGGGGGCCGGATTTCTCGGGGTGGAACTGGCAGGCGCCGATCGCCCCCTGCCACACGGCGGCGGTGACCGGCGTGCCGGCGAAGTCCACCTGGGCGGCGGTGACGGCGGGATCGCTGGGCTCGGCCGCAAAGGAGTGCACGAAGTACACCCAGGTGGGCGGAGCTTCCATGGGCAGCAGCGGACTGGGGTTGGCGGCGATCAGCGGCTCCCAGCCCATGTGGGGGATCGGGTGGCCTGCCCGGCGCGGCAGGGCCCGCACCCGGCCCGCCAGCAGGCCCAGGCCGGCGCTGCTGCCCTCGTCGCTGGCCTCGAACAGCAGCTGCAGCCCCAGGCAGATGCCGAGCAGCGGCTTGCCCTCGGCGCACCACTGGCTGAGGCGATGGTCGAGCCCACTGCTGCGCAGCCGCTCCATGGCCGGGTCGAAGGCGCCCACCCCGGGCAGGATCAGGGCATCGCAGGCGGGCAGCTCGCCCTGCACCGGCAGCACGCTGGCTCCCAGGCGTTCAAAGGCCCGCTGCACGGAGTGCAGGTTGCCCATGCCGTAGTCGATCAGGCCCAGCCGGGTCATGGCAGTACGCAGTGGCGCTGCCCAGGTTGCTCCAAGGCCGAACAGGCGGGCAGCTCCAGGCTGTTGAGCGCCTCGATCAGCTGGTAGAGGCGGCCCATGCGGCGCTTGTTGAAGCGGAAGCGCAGGCAGGGGCGCAGCAGCCCCTCCTCGTCGCTGGTTTCACCGGCCACGATCACCCCCTGGTCCACCAGGTCGTCGAAGTCGCGGTTGAGCTGGTGCAGATCGGCGGCCGGCACGGCCACGTTGAGCTGGAGCTCCACCCGATTGCTGTGCAGCTCGGCGGCGTGGAACACCCGGTAGAAGCGGCTGATGTAGGCCATTGCCGCCGCGGCGCTGTCGGCCTGGAACACCAGGGAGCGATCCTCCGGTGAGATCAGGCCGCGGTGGGTCATCTGGCGTTGCACCTCCACCTGCCAGCTCGACCAGAAGCCATCCCCCGCGGGCGCGAGCAGCACCAGGGGTACCGGCGGGGTGCGGCCGGTCTGCACCAGGGTGAGCGACTCGAACAGCTCATCGAGGGTGCCGAAGCCTCCGGGCAACACCACAACGGCATCGCTCTCCCGCAGGAAGAACAGCTTGCGGGTGAAGAAGTAGCGGAAGTGAAGCAGGCGGCCCTCGCAGCTGCTCACCACCGGATTGGGGTGCTGCTCGAAGGGCAGGTCCACGTTGAGGCCATAGCTGGCCTCGCAGCCGGCACCTACGTTGGCGGCCTCCATGATGCCGCCGCCGGCGCCGGTGATCACCTCAAAGCCGGCCGCCACGGCCGCCGCCGCCAGCTCCTGCGCCTGGGCGTAGGCGGGCTGGTCGGCGGTGCTGCGCGCCGAGCCGAACACCGCCACCTTGCGCACCGAGCGGGAGGGGCGGAAGACCGAGAGGGCCTCGTTGATGTCGGCCAGGGTGCCCTGAATGACCCGCCAGGCTTCTGGCTCGGTTTCCTGCCGGCAGATTTCCAGCAGCGAGACCACGGCACGCTCGATGCTGCGGCGCTGGGGATGGCCCTCAATGGCCAGGGCCAGGGCCTGCAGTGGACTGACTCCCCCGCCGCTGCGCGAGCGCGAGGGAACGGGTTGGGAGGGGAGGCTCAGAGGTACTTGCTGATGGTGCCGGAGAGGGTGGTCTTGGGCACGGCACCCACCACGGTGTCCACCTTCTGGCCGCCCTTGAACACCATCAGGGTGGGGATGCTGCGGATGCCGTACTGGCTGGCCACATTGGGATTTTCGTCGGTGTTCAACTTGAACACCTTGATCTGGCCTTCAAATTCCTTCGCGATTTCATCCACGATCGGCGCCACCATGCGGCAGGGGCCGCACCAGGGAGCCCAGAAATCCACCAGCACGGGCACATCACTCTTGAGCACGTCCTGCTCAAACGAGGCGTCGGTGACAGCGGCTGCGCTGGACATCCTTAGGGGTGGTCAAGGTGTGCCGAATCTAGCAACGGTTTCCAGTTGCGCCCCCAGGAAGATGGCAAGCGTTGCAAGGCGTGAAGCGGGTTGGCCGCCAGCGGATCGGCGCGGGGGGCCAGCCAGGCAAGAATGAAAGCCCGGACGCGCCGGGCCATGGGTGTGAGGAGTGTGTGAGCGGTAAAGCCCCCACCGTTTCAAGATAGACCGGGCGCCGCGGCGTGCCTGCGGCTTACTTGCCCATGCCCAGCTGCTGAGCCTTCTGGTAAACCTTGCCCTCCGTGAGGAGGGATGGGGCCACCACCACCTCCACCTGCTGCATCTCCTTGAGGGTGCGGGCGCCCAGGGTGCCCATGGAGGTGCGGATGCAGCCCAGCAGGTTCTGGGTGCCGTCGTCGAGGGAGGCGGGACCGCGCAGGATCTTCTCGATGCTGCCGGTGGTGCCCACGTTGATGCGGGTGCCGCGGGGAAGCACCGGGCTGGGGGTGGCCATGCCCCAGTGGAAGCCGCGGCCGGGGGCCTCGGCGGCGCGGGCAATGGGTGAACCGATCATCACGGCGTCGGCGCCGCAGGCCAGGCACTTGCAGATGTCACCGCCGGTGACGATGCCGCCGTCGGCCACGATCGGCACGTAGCGACCGCTCTCCTTCATGTAGTCGTCGCGGGCGGCGGCACAGTCGGCCACCGAGGTGGCCTGGGGAATGCCGATGCCCAGCACGCCCCGGCTGGTGCAGGCGGCGCCGGGGCCGATGCCCACCATCACGCCGGCGGCACCGGCGCGCATCAGCTTGAGGGCCACCTCGTAGGTGACGCAGTTGCCGATGATCACCGGCACGCCGAAGTCGCGGCAGAGGGCCTCGAGATCCAGGCTCTCCTGACCCTCGGGACCGATGTGCTCGGTGCTCACCACCGTGGCCTGCACGAAGAAGAGGTCGGCGCCCGCTTCAGCAATGGCACGGCCGAACTTGAGGGCCGCCACGGGGGTGGCGCTCACCGCCGCAATGCCGCCCTTCTCCTTGATCTCAGCGATGCGCTTGCGGATCAGGTCTTCCCGCACCGGCTGGCTGTAGAGCTCCTGCATCAGGGGCACGAACTCCTCCTTGCCCACCCCGGCGATGCGGTCGAGCACCGGGTTGGGGTCGTCGTAGCGGCACTGCACCCCCTCCAGGTTGAGCACCCCCAGGGCCCCCTGTCTGGTGAGCTCCACGCACATGGCCACGTCCACCACGCCGTCCATGGCGCTGGCGATGATCGGGATCTCGCGGCTGATGCCGCCCAGGGTCCAGCTGCTGTCGGTGACCGCCGGGTCCACGGTGCGACCACCGGGGACCAGGGCGATCTCGTCGATGCCGTAGGCGCGACGGACAGTACGGGAGCGGCCGAGCTGGATGTCCACGGAAACAGACGGATATTCGGAGCACCGTATCAACCGGGCCGTCAGCCAAGCGGTGCTCCGCGCTGCCCTCAGCCGCGGCCGCGGAAGCTCTCCCAGCGCTGCTGGAGGCCGCTGATCAACTCCTGGCGCTGGCTG
Organism: Prochlorococcaceae cyanobacterium; assembly: GCA_044238185.1. Lineage (GTDB taxonomy): Bacteria > Cyanobacteriota > Cyanobacteriia > PCC-6307 > Cyanobiaceae > NIES-981. The sequence continues at coordinate 7,419 of JBIIDV010000078.1, forward strand.
CGCTGCACCAGCTTGGGCACGCCGAAGCGCACGGCCCAGATCACCCCCACCAGCTCCAGCAGGCCGGGGATCAGGGGCAGGCTGTCGATCGCCGCCAGCAGGGCGGAGTACACCCGCAGCACCACCAGCAGGGCAGCGGCGGCCAGGATCAGGGTGAGGGGGTTGCGGGCCTGGGCCCAGAGGGACTGCAACTTGCCCTGGCCCAGGAAGGCCTGCACCTTGCCCAGCAGCAGTTCCCACTCGCCGCCGCCCTCGCCGCCGGTTTCCTCGCCGCCGGTGGGGGGAACGATCGTGGTGCTGTCCAGTTCCGGACCGGTGCTGGTCGCCTTGGTCGCGGTGTCAACCACAGCGGTCGCGGTGTCAACCACAGCGGTCACGGTGTCAACCACAGCGGTCACGGTGTCGACCACAGCGTCAGCCACCGAGCTGGCCATGGTTTTGGCGCTCTCGACAACCGATTCAGCCGCCTCCACAACTGGTTTGGCGCTTTCTGCCACAGCCTCACCGGTCTCGGCCACAGCCTCACCGGCCTCGGCCACAGCCTGAACCGTGGTGTCGGCAGCGGCTTGGGCCACCTCCGTCAGGGCTTCTGCTGGCGCCGGGGTGGCGGGGGCGGCTGCCGGGGCTGCCTCAGGGGCGGGCGCTTGGGAGGCGTCGGACTGGACGTCGGCCATGGCTGGGCTGGGGCGCAGCGATCTGGGCTGAGCTTAAGGGGACCGGCCGGGCCGGGCTCAGGGGTCGAGGGGTTGCAGGCTCGAGCGCTGGGCGAGGGGTTGCAGCGGCAACTGCAGGGGAAAGCGGTTCTGTTCCAGCCGCTCCACCAGCTCGGCGCTGATCTCGGCCGCCAGCCTTGGGCTGTGGGCCGGCGCGCAGCGCAGCCGCTGGCCGCCCACCGCCACGCGGCCGCTGGCCAGCTCGGCGTAGCTCACCGTGCCCAGGGAGGGCTTGACCCGGCGTGGGATGGCCAGGTCGAGCACGGGGGCCTGCAACTGTTCGGGGGTGGCGGCGGCCTGGCGGGCACTGCTGGCATCGAGCAGCTGCACCGGCGCGGCGATCGCCACCAAAAGGGCGCTGCCATGGCCTTCGAATGCGCAGGCCCGCAGCCAGCGCCGGTCGAGTTCGGCCAGGTCCACCGCCAGCGCGGCCACCGCCCCCGGGCTGGTGGCGTGGCCACTGGGCTGGCGGCGCACCCCGGGCTGGTGACCGCTGCCGGCCCCCAGCACCCAGCCGGTGGCGCCGGCCACCAGCACCGGTGAGCCGGGCCCGAGCTGGGCCAGGCCCGGCATGGTGAGGCCGATGCTGCCGGCGCCGCCGCAGCTGTAGAGGGCGGTGTGGTGGGGGCCGAGCAGGGGGCCCCAGGGGCTGGCGCAGAGGCCGGCGGCGCTGCTGCAGGCCACCAGGCCGTTCTCCACGATCGCCCGCTGCAGGAGCAGCCGGGCCACGCCGATCCGGCTGAGGTCGAGGTTGGTGTGCAGCTCGCGGCGCGGGTGCTGGGCGGTGGCCTCGCCGCTGGCGGCGAAGGGCCGGGCCTCGCCCCGCAGCAGGGCCTCCAGCACCTGGGCGCCGCCGCCGCCGATCGGCAGCACCAGTTCACCGGGGCCGCCGCTGGCCAGGCCCGTCACACCGCCTAGCTGCAGCTCGCGCAGGCGGATCGGCGGGTCGGTGGGCCCCAGGCTGAGCTGCAGGCTGCCCTGGTCGCTGAAGCCCGCGTCAGCGGCCACCACCACGTCGGTGGCGGCATAGGCCTCGGCCAGCCCGAGCTCCTGCACCAGCTGGCGGTAGGCGGCGGCGGTGCGCACCCGCAGTTCGCCCCGCTCCTGGCGCTGGCGCAGCTCCAGGGCGCTGCGGGGGGGCAGGGGGTCGTGCCGCTGGCCGCTCATGGCCCCTGCAATGGGGCGGTCTGCCCCCCC
>JBIIDV010000026.1:0-29602 GCA_044238185.1 Prochlorococcaceae cyanobacterium
GTACCTGATCGCCGGTCTCGACGAGATCAACCGCGCCTTCGAACTCTCCCCCTCCTGGTATGTCGAGGCCCTGAACTACATCAAGGCCAACCACGGCATCTCCGGCGACGCCGGTGTGATCGCCAACAACTACATCGACTACGCCATCGGCGCTCTCGTCTGATCTGGCCACGGCCAGATCAGACGAAGCTCTTCGCCAGTCTCCATACCTCCCCTCGGGGAGGTTTTTTTTATGGCGATTACCGGGCTGGAGCTTGCAGCCAGCGACCTGCGATCATCAAACCTTGATGGTTGGCTGATTCAGCATGGCGGCGCCGCAGCACCAGCAGGCTGGAGCTCCGATCTCCGAAGCCGAAGCCCTGGCCCGCCTGCGTCAGAGCGACGACCCCTCCCAGCAGTACTACGCCGCCTGGTGGTTGGGGCGGATGCGCTGTCAGCACCCCGATGCCGTGCCCTTGCTGATTGAGGCCCTGCGCCAGCGCCGGCCCCGCGATCCCGGGGCCGGGGTGGAGGAGAACGCCGTGGCCCGCAATGCGGCCCGGGCCCTTGGCAAGCTGGGCAGCCCGGCCCGCCAGGCGATCGACGAGCTGCTCACCGTGCTGGAGGACCCCGACGACGGCCTGCGCGAAGCCGCCGCCCGAGCCCTGGGAGAGCTGCGGGCCGAGCAGGCCGTGGATCCGATCTGCAGGCGCCTGGCCAGCGGCCCTGATCAGGCTGGGGCTCCCCAACCGGGCACGCCGCGGCTGATGGAACCCTGCGAAGCCCTGCTGGAGGCCCTGGGGGAGATCGGCTGTTCATCGTCTTCGGTGAACAAAGCCAGCGTGCTGGCCGTGGTGGAGCCCTACGTGCACCACGAACGGCCCCTGATCCGCAGCGCCGCGGCCCGCACCCTGCTGCGCCTGAGCGGGGATGCCCGCTGGGGGGATCTGCTGGTGGCGTTGCTCGACCACCCCCAGTTGCAGGTGCGCCGGGCCGCCCTGATGGACCTGGGCGCTGCGGGCTGGCGACCCGCCCTGGAACCGATTCGGCGCACCCTTGCCGAGAACAGCCTGAAGCTGATCGCCCTGAAGGGCCTGGTGGAGCACGGCAGCGGCGAGCCGGGCGAGGAGGCCCTGCTGGCCTGCATGGACGCCTTGCTGTGAGCGCCGCCATGAGCGATCCAGACACCCTCCAGCAGCTGATCAACAGGCTGCGCCAGGCCAGCAGCAGTGAGGAGCTGCTGCTGGCCACCCGCCAGCTGGCCAGCTGTCGGGTGGCCAGCGCTGCCCCCGCCCTGGTGGAGGTGCTGGGCTTCAACAACCCTGGAGCGGCCGTTGCCGCCGTGGATGGCCTGGTTGCCCTGGGAGCGGCTGCGGTCCACCCCCTGCTGCAGCTCGACCCGGAGAACTACGGCGCCCGGGCCTGGGCCGTGCGGGCCCTGGCCGGCATCGGCGATGTGCGGGGCCTGGATCTGCTGGTGGATGCCCTCGGCACCGACGTGGCAGCCAGCGTGCGGCGGGCCGCCGCCAGGGGGCTCGGCAGCCTGCGGCTCGAGGAGCTCGAAACTGACCATCGGCAACGGGTGCAGGACTGCTGCCTGCAGGCCCTGATGGCGGCCACCGGCGATGGCGAATGGGTGGTGCGCTATGCTGTGGTCGTGGGTTTGGAGTGCCTGGGCCAGGGATTGGAGCCCAGCAACGAGGCCCTGGTACTGGTGCGGCAGGGGCTGGTTGCGCTCAGCGAAGCGGCCGAAGCCAACCCTCCCGTGGTGGTGCTGCGCGCCAGGCTGGCCCAGTCGCGCCTCCCCCTGCCATGACCCCTGATCGTCGTGTGCTGTTTGTGTGCCTGGGCAACATCTGCCGCTCCCCCGCCGCCGAAGGGGTGTTCCGCCATCACCTCAGCCAGGCAGGGCTCAGCGACAGGGTGCTCGTGGATTCCGCCGGCACCGGCGGCTGGCACGTGGGCAAACAGGCCGATCCACGCATGCGGGCTGCTGCGGCCCGCCGCGGCCTGGAGCTCACCAGCCGGGCCCGCCAGCTGGAGCCAGCCGACCTCAGCCGCTTCGACCACATCCTCACCATGGACGACGACAACCTGGCTGCGGTGCAGGAGCTGGCAGCCCAGGCAACCGCAGCCGGGCTCAACCAGCGGGCGGAAGTGGAACCGCTGATGCGCTACTGCCGTCTGCACACGGTGCGGGACGTTCCGGATCCGTACTACGGCGGCGAGCAGGGTTTCGAGCATGTGCTCGACCTGCTCGACGATGCCTGTGCAGGCCTGCTGGAGGCCCTCAGCCGCCGCTAGCCAGACTGGGGCTCGGCCAGGCATCTTCTGGAATCCGCTGGCGGAAGAGATCCACCAGGGCCTGGATCACCGCGTCGATGGCCATGCCATCGGTGATCAGTTCCTGGGCATCGGCCGCCATGCACAGGGGCGCCACCTCCCGGCTGGAATCCCGGAGATCACGCTCGGCAATCTGGGATTCCAGTTCCGCCAGCGACGGCACCGCAAAGCCGCGCTGGTCCAGATCCAGAGCCCGGCGGCGGGCCCGTTCAGCCACGCTGGCGGTGAGAAACACCTTGAGGTCGGCATCGGGGAACACGGCCGTACCGATGTCCCGGCCCTCGGCCACCAGCCCTCCCCGCTGGCCCATGGCCTGCTGCTGGGCCGTGAGCGCCTCGCGCACACTGCTGTGGGCCGCCACTTGAGACACCTGCTCGGTAACCCCCGGACTACGGATCGCCTCGCTCACCTCGTGCCCGTTGATGCGCACCAGCTGCTGGCCTTCGGCCGCCGTGCTGAGATCCAGCTCGAGGTTCTGCAAGCAAGCGGCCACGGCGGCACCGTCGCCGGGATCGGCGCCTTGCCGCTGCACCCACCAGGTAACGGCGCGGTACATGGCGCCGGTGTCGAGATACACAAGGCCGAGGCGCCTGGCAAAGGCCCGGGTCACGGTGCTCTTGCCGGCTCCGGCCGGTCCATCGATGGCTACGAGCGGAGAGCGGCTCATCAGAAACGTGTGATCAATCAGGCGGGCAGGGCCGCAGCGGATGGCCGCCGCCAGCAGACAGAGGCCTTGCGGTTCCGGCAACGGCTCCAGGGTATGGGCCGCCACCAGCTCGGCATACTCCACCACACAGCCGGCCGCCTGCAGCTCCTGATGCAGGCACTGAGCCAGCGCAGGCTGACTGGCGGCCTGGGCAGCCTGCGCCTTCATCGCACGCAGTGCCGTGGGCAACGCCGCCGCCAGCCTGCGTTGCCCGGCAGAGAGATAGCGGTTGCGCGAGCTGCAGGCCAGGCCATCGGCCTCACGCACGGTGCCGCATCCTTCCACCTCCAGCGGCAGGCCCAGATCCGCCACCATCCGCCGCAGGATCACCAGCTGCTGCCAGTCCTTTTCCCCCAACAGCAGCCGCTGGGGACGCACCAATGCCAGCAGGTGGGCCACCACCGTGGCCACGCCATCAAAATGGCCCGGTCGCCCCGGGGCGCACAGGCTGCGCTGCAGACAGGCAGGAGGCAGCACCCTGGTGATCTGATCCTCACCGCCTGCAAACACGTCCACCCGGGCAGGGGCGAACAGGGCATGGGCTCCTGCCGCCGCAGCCAGGGCGGCATCGCCATCCAGATCGCGGGGGTAGCGCTCGAAGTCCTCCGCGGGACCGAACTGCAGCGGATTCACATACACGCTCACCAGCACCACAGGCGGCTCTGCACCCCGGGGCTGGCAGGCCTTGGCGATCAGCTGGCCGTGCCCGCGATGCAGGGCACCCATCGTGGGCACGAAGTGCAGCGGCCCTTCCACTTGCCGCCGCCAGGCCAGCAGCTGAGAGCGGGTGCGGAGCAACTGCATGGGGAAGGCAAGTCAGGGCAACAAAAAACCCATCCGCCAGATTGGCGGATGGGGTCTCGGGACACCAGCGATCAGAGATCGGACGGCCAGGATGAATCCAGAGCTGGGATTCAGCGCAGCACTTCCAGACGCACTGGGGCAGTACCACTGGAGACCAAACCAACCTGCTGGGCGGCACCGTGGCCGAGGTCAATCACCCTGCTGCCCACGAAGGGACCGCGATCATTGATGCGCACCACGGCGGTACGGCCGTTGTTGAGGTTGGTGACCCGAACCATCGTTCCGAAGGGAAGACTGCGATGAGCAGCCGTGAGGGTGCCGGGGCGATACACCTCTCCATTCGCGGTGCGATTACCGAAGAACCCGGGGCCGTACCAACTGGCAGTGCCCTCAATCACCCGTGAGACGCGCTGAGACGGGGCCATTGCCACGGTGGAAGCAAGGCGCACAGACGGGGCTGTGGGACGCAGAAGCTCGTCATTGAAGGGCTGAGGCTCGACCTCGCGCAGTGACAGCTGAACTGCAGTCGGGATCTGACTGAAAGATGGGGCAGCAGAGCGAGCATCAACGGGCGCGGCTGCGAGAGCGGAACCGGCGATCAGGAGGGCTACGGAAGCCAGAGGTGTGGTGAAGGGCATAACAGACGGAATTCGAGCAGCACCCGGGAAACGGAGCCGCCGGCACCAAGGGGTGCGAAGACGGAGCATCTCGGATGCTTCCGGCTGCTTCGAATCCGAACACTGGTGAAGGCCAGGCTCGTAGTGAGCGGCTCACTGGTGCTTGCCCTGAAAAAACACGACTGGAATCAGGCTTAATGCGAGATTCATTGACCCGAACGACACCCAACCTGGATAAAAATCAGATTGGTGTAGCAGCAGGCATCAACGTCTTCCCAGATAGCTGAATTGAAACGCCGGTGGAATTCCTGACAGAAATAACAACGCCGCAAACTTAAGGGCCTGGGACACGTGGCAGAAGGGCCTCCACACCGGATTATTCCGATCAGCTTTTGTGATCGAATGCCCCAATCCCTTTGCCTGCAAGGCATTTGACCGAAGAAAAACCCAAGCCAGATCAGATAGCCAAATCAATTGCATAAGGCGAACTGATTGCTTGATGTGCCGATCTGGGCTCCGTCCACCCCCCCCCCCCCCCCCCAAGGGGGTGTCTGGGCCCTCGGCGTCGCAAGATCAAGGAGAAATGCTGCAGATCGCGCAGAGGCACGCCATGGATTACCGCACGGCAGGAGTGGATGTGATGGCAGGCCGCGCCTTCGTTGAACGCATCCGCGGCAGTGTGGACTCAACCCGGCGGCCAGAGGTGGTGGGCGGGCTTGGAGGCTTCGGCGGACTCTGTCGGCTGCCGGAGGGGCTGAAACAGCCACTGCTCGTGGCCGGTAGCGACGGGGTGGGCACAAAACTGGAGCTGGCCCAGGCCCATGGGCGCCATCATGACGTCGGCATCGACCTGGTGGCGATGTGCGTCAACGACGTGATCACCAGTGGAGCTGAACCGCTCTTCTTTCTCGACTACATCGCCACAGGCAAGCTCAGCCCCGAAGCCATGGCAGAGGTGGTGGAGGGGATCGCCGACGGCTGTCGCCAGAGCGGTTGTGCCCTTCTCGGGGGTGAAACCGCCGAAATGCCTGGTTTCTATGGGCCCGGTCGCTACGACCTTGCGGGCTTCTGCGTGGCCGTTGTGGAAGCAGAGTCGCTCATCGATGGACGGGCGGTGGAGGCCGGTGACTGCATCGTCGCGGTGGCCAGCAGCGGCGTTCACAGCAATGGCTTCAGCCTGGTGCGACGCGTTCTCAGTGACGCAGGCATCGATCCCAAGGCGCCCTTGCCCGGGGGCGAAGGCACCCTGATCGACGCCCTGCTGAAGCCCACCCGGCTGTACGGCGCTCTCGTGAAAGCACTGCTGCAACAGGGGGTGACCCTGCACGGCATGGCCCACATCACCGGCGGCGGGCTACCGGAGAACCTGCCGCGCTGCCTCCCCAGCCACCTGCATGCCGCCATCGATCAGAACAGCTGGGAGCGCCCGGCCCTGTTCCGCTGGCTGCAGGACAAAGGAGAAATTCCCGAAGCCGACATCTGGAACACGTTCAATCTGGGGGTCGGCTTCTGCCTGGTGGTGCCGGCCTCGGCTGAACGGCAGGCCCTGGACGTCTGCCAGGCGGCCGGGTATATGGCATGGAGCCTTGGGGAGGTCAGGTCCGGCGCCCCAGCCAGCGGAACTCCTCTGGCAGGTCTGCCGACCTAGAGCTTGATCCGGCAGGTTGTTCGGGAAGCGCGGTCTCTCCCACTGCGGTCTTTCATTGCAGCAGCCCCGGCAGGAGCGATCCAGCCACAGGTCCTGCCTAGGGTGCCCCTCAGGATTCGGGGCGGGTCCAGCAGGCTTTCTGCCCCGGTACCCAGGGACTGAGTTCCCCGGGAATCACCTGACAGGCGGCCATCCCTGCCAGCTCTCCCGCAGACGCCCAATCACATCCGCGATCGTTGAGGTTCACCAGCATGGTCATTAGCCGTCCCCAGACTCCTTTCAGTGCCGGCCAGCGCGTCACAAGGCGTCGCAGCTCAGCTGGCCCCATACCTCCCGTGCGGCCCCAGCGCCCCCGTGAACCCCTCAACCGCCCCCAGCGCCCCACCTTCCTCACCCTTCGGGACCACGGCAAGGTGTACGTCGCTGATCTGCCCCGTCTCTCCGATGGCCAGCTGGCCCACGTGGCCAAGGAGGCAAAGGACGTGCTGGAGAGCCTCAGCCGCCGGCTCGACGAACTGTCCAACCAGCTTCAACTCAATCAGATGGAGCAGGACAGCCGGATCCGGGCTGCCACCAAGCGGGATGTGACCGAGCGGTTCATCAGCGCCATTGAGGAGGAGCAGGACCTGCGCCGCAACAATCCCCTGCTGCGGGAGGCCGCCGGCGAATCGGTGGCCCGAGCGTTTTTGGAACTGGCTCGCCACCGGCTCAGTGGCGCCACGTTCGACTCCCTGCTTCAGGAAGCTCTGGCCGCTTGCGAACCCGGCAGCGCTCCCTCTGAGCCGGAAGACAGCCCGGCACCGACGTCCCTGCAGCGGCCCCAACCTCTACCCGTGGTCCTCACCCCGGAACAGAAACCAGTTCAAGTGTGCTGAGGCGATCAGCCGCTCTGAAATGGATTGGCCGGCATCCGGCGCGCCGTAGCCAGGGCAAGCCGATCCAGCTCCAGCCGCTCACACGCCGTAAGTTGCCAACTCAGGGCGGCGCTGGCTCCATCAACCTGCTGAGGGGTGCGCAGACCCGGAATGGGCATGGCGCCATGGGCCCGGCACCAGTTGAGTGCCACGGCAACCGGGGATGTTGAGTTCCGGCCTGCGATCTCACCCATCACGTGTCCCAGGGGTGCAAGGACAGGTGCCAACCGGCGATACAGCAACCGTCGGGGGCCGCGCAGATCAGCCGAGGCCCCAGGGGCTTGCCCGCAGCGGGCAAGCAAGCCCAGCGCCAGCGGGCTGTAGGCAATCAGGCTGATGCCCAGCTCCCGGCACACCTCCACCACCCCGCCCGGGAGCAGGGGTTCGGGAGCCAATAGAGAGAACTGCACCTGAAGGCTGCTGATGGCCACCCCCCGCTGTGCCAGCCGCACCTGGAGCCAGCGCAACCGCCGCGGCCCCATGTTGGAGAGGCCCAGCTCAGGCACCATGCCGGCCTCCACCAGGTCGGCCAGGCCATCCAGCAGCGCCAGCTCCTGCCAGGGCGCATAACGGGCCGTGCTCCAGTGAAGCTGCACCCGATCCAGCTGGCCCTGCAGGCGCTCACGCGATGCCTCGAAGGCCCGCCGCAAGCCCTGGCGACCCAGCCGCCAGGGGAAGGGAGCCAACTTGGTGGCAACGCACAGCTCCCGGCGGAGCTGGGCAGGCAGGGCGGCAGCAAACGAGCCCAGCAGCTGCTCACTGCGGCCGTTGAAGCGACCGGTGCCATAGGAATCAGCCGTATCGAAGAAGCGCAATCCATGGGCCACAGCGCGCTCGAAGGTGGCCTGCAACAGCGCGTCCTGCCCAGGGTCATACCCCCAGACGACCTGATTGCCCCAGGCCCAGGTGCCCACCCCGATTCCCGGTTGAGGCAGCAGCGAGGAGTGGGGATCCGCCATCGTGGGAGCTCATGCCAGCCGCAGCGCAGCCAATATGGGCGACCCATCCCGGCCCCCGACGCAGACTGGTTCCGCCTGGGCCTCAGCTGCCACCAGCCCGTGCCCTCCCTCCAGCGTTCCAGCCCCGCCGGAGCCGGTGCTGTGTCAGCACTGCGGCCGAACCGCCAGCAATGGGATCAGCTGCCAGGGCAGCTGCGTGGCCGATTCGGGGTACTGAATCCGTTGCATCAGGATCGCGCCCGGCAACGTCAGCTGGCCTTGGTGATGGGCCTGGGCTGTGTCCTGACGTGGATTGGCATTCAGCCCGCAGGCATGGCCGGCGGTTTTGGCCGCTGGCAGTCGCGGGCCAGCCAGTGCAGCGTCCAAAGCCTCCTGGCCAGCAAAAGCTCGGTGCGCCAGTCCAGAACCTGCCAGGTGGTGCGCCTGGAGCAGAACCTGGAGGGACTGCTCAGCGTGCGCTTCCTGGCCGATGCCGATGGCTCTGGCCCGCAGCTGGGGGCTGTGCAGGTGCTGTTCGCGGGTGTGCTGGAGAGTGGACAACAGCCGATGCGTTGCGGCCCGGATGGACGCTGCATGCCTCGCTGGCCCACCAGGGTGTTGGTGGCCAGCGTTGCCGCGGCCAGCTTCGATCAGCGGGGCCTGGCCACCAGCGTGCCCCACACCTTGCTGGCCAGAGGACGCTGTGAGGTGATGCGGAATCGGGTGCGCTGCCAGGCCCAAAACGACGCCGGCGACAGCTGGAGCGCACAGGCACAACTCTGAGCGACGCCCGCCCTGCAACCGGGCAGCCCACCCTTGATGGGCAGCTTTGCGAAAGGACCCGATTGAGGAACCAGGTTCAACAACGGGAATGAATTCAGAGGCGGCACCCAGATTCGAACTGGGGGTAAAGGATTTGCAATCCTCTGCCTTACCACTTGGCCATGCCGCCAACCAGGGAGCAAACTCCCTGGTGCGGATCGTATCAGCCATGGCATGCCCCCCCGGCTGCTGGTTCTGACCAATGGCCACGGGGAGGATCGGATTGCCCTGCAACTGATCGAGGCCCTGCGGCAACAGCGACCGGAGCTGCAGGTGGCCGTCCTGCCGCTGGTGGGAGAGGGCGAGGCCTTCGCCGCCGCAGAGAAGCGCGGACTGCTGCAGCGCCAGGGGCCGCGACAGACGCTGCCCAGTGGCGGCTTCAGCAACCAGAGCCTGCGCGGCCTGGTGCAGGACCTGGGGGCCGGCGTGGCGGGGCTGAGCCTGCGCCAGTGGCGCTGGGTGCGGCGCTGGGGCCGCAGTGGTGAACCGGTGCTGGCGGTGGGAGATCTGCTGCCGCTGCTGCTGGCCTGGAGCAGCGGCGCTCCGTTTGCTTTTGTGGGCACCCCGAAAAGCGACTACACCTGGGCATCACCGCCGCCCCCAGGCTGGGGAGCCAGCCCTCTGGCCGATGCCTACCACCGCATGAAGGGGAGCGAGTGGGATCCCTGGGAATGGCAGCTGATGGCCAGTGGCCGCTGCCGGCTGGTGGCGGTGCGCGATCCCCTCACAGCCCGAGGGCTACGGCGGCGAGGCATCCCCGCCCGGGCCCCCGGCAATCCGATGCTTGATGGCTTCCAGCCGTCAGGGCTGCCCCCATGGCTGAGCGACCAGCGCAGGCTGCTGCTGCTGCCCGGCAGCCGGATGCCCGAGGCCCTGCACAACGGCCAACGGCTGCTGGCGGGCCTGGAGGCCTGGCACCCGCCAAAGCCCTGCACGGTGCTGCTGGCCTGCGGCGATCAGCCCAGCAGCACCAGCTGGGACGCCCTGCTGGCAGCCGGCGGCTGGCGAGAAGCACCACTCACCCCGGAAGCGGCAGCGGCAGGGGCCTGCCGCTGCTGGCGGCGCGGGCCCCTCACCCTGCTGCTGGGGGCGGGGCAGTTCATGGGCTGGGCTCCCTGGGGCGAGGTCGGTCTGGCCACGGCCGGCACCGCCACCGAACAACTGGTGGGACTGGGCATTCCGGTGCTCTCCGCGCCGGGGCCGGGGCCCCAGTTCAAGGCCGCTTTCGCCCGGCGCCAGAGCCGCCTGCTGGGGGGTGCCGCGCGGCCCTGCCGCAACCCTGCCGAACTGGCCGCTGGGCTGGAGCTGCTGCTGGCGGACGGCGACTGGCGCAGGCAGCTGGGCCAGATCGGCCAGCGCCGGATGGGCCCAGCGGGCGGCAGCGGGCGCCTGGCGCACCTGCTGCAACGCCACCTGCTGGGATGATGACGCTGCACCTTGGGCGAGCCTTGCATGGCTGGCATCTCCGATCGGGCCTTCACCACCGCCTGTGGCCGGCTGGCCACCCTGCTGGGGGTGAGCCTGGCCTCTGCCCGGCGCAAGGTGGACATCCGCGCCGCCGGGGAGGGCATCCGTGACAGCGCCGGCAAGCTGGCGCTGGCCGAGCAGCTGCTGGCCGAAGTGGAGGCCAGCGGTCACGACAACCACACCCTGCTCACCTCGCTGTTGGAGGCGGTGGGCAGCGATGAGAACTTCATGGTGGAGGACTGAGCCCGGCCGGCCAGGGCTCCAGCAATGAGGTGAAAAGCCTCAGCCTCAACCTGAGCCTCAGCGGTTGCCGCCGCTGGAGTGCTCAAACAGCAGATGAAAACGCTGGCGATCCAGCTCGGCCATCACCGGCAAGCAGCCAAAGCAGCGCTGGGCCAGATCCCAGCGATCCTCCCGCTTCAACATCGCCTCCAGCTGATCGCGGGCGGGCAGCAGGTAGCGCACGTCGCCGGCCGCGTAGGTCAGCTGGGCCTCGCTGAGATCCTCAACCCGCCCCCAGTCGGAACTCTGGGCCTGCTTGTCGAGCTCCACCCCCACCAGCTCCTGCACCACCTCCTTGAGCCCGTGCCTGGGGCTGTAGGTGCGCGCCAGCCGGCTGGCCACCTTGGTGCAGAAGATCGGCTGCACCGTGATGCCGAGGTTCTCCGCCAGGGCCGCCACATCAAAGCGGGCGAAGTGGAACACCTTCTCGATCGCCGGGTTCTGCATCAGGGCCTGCAAGTGGGGGGCCTCCCGCTGGCCCAGGGCCAGGCGGATGCAGCAGACGTTGTCGTGGTCGTCGCAGATCTGCACCAGGCAGAGCCGGTCACGGCCATGGATCAGACCCATGGCCTCGGTATCCACGGCCAAGGCACGGGCACCGGCATAGAGCGCCGCCCACTCAGCGTCCAGGTCGCCGTCAAACACGGCGAAACGGGCGGGTGCGGGCAGGTTGCTGGAGGGAGCGGCGGTCATCGCGGGGGGCTGGAGGCATGGGCTCCCATCGTGACAAGCCACCGCCCCAGGGCCTGGGGGCAGAATGCTTCGATGGCCACCACCGGCTCCACCCTGCTGCTCACCCTGCTCCTGGCCATCGGCCTGGTGTTTTTCCTGCGGGCTGCCAGCAAGGACCGCACCACCACCGTGGAGGTTCGCTCCTCCAAGCCCCCACTGGAGGTACTGCCCCGCCTCAGTGAATGGCTGCAGCAGCGCGGCTGGCAGACCGAGTTCAGCGACCCGGAGCGGCGAACCATGCGCTTCCGCGGCCAGGTGAGCTCCAGCCTTCCCCTCGCCGTGTTGCTCTCCGTCCTCGGAGGCCTGGGAGCAGGCTGCCTGGGCTTGGTGCTGCGCCAGCTGCTGCCCCAGCTGGCTTGGTGGCCCCTGCTGTTGATCGGCCTGGGCCCTCTCGCCGGCCTGCTCTATCGCCGCCGAGCCAACCGGGATGAAACCGTGGAACTGCGGCTCGTGAGCCATGATCTGGCCACCGGCAGCGCCCTGCGCCTTCGGGCCCACAGGGACGAGCTGATTGCCCTGGAGCTGGAACTGGGTCCGCAGCTGGGACTGTTCAGCGATAGCAACCTGCTCAGCTCGCCGATCTGATGGGCTTGATTGGCTTGGCCACTGCCGTGCTGCGCAAGCGCCGCGTGCTGGCCATGGTTCTGCTGTTCTGCCTCGGCCTGGGGCTGGCGGCCGCAGCCCAGGCGCCGTCTGCCCTGAACCCCGACCCGCTCACCGGACCCCGCAGTCGCCTCAGCGACCAGAAAGACTGGCTGGGGGTGCTGCCGGTACCCGCCCAGGCCGAGATCCTCGTACTGGCAGGTCATGCCGATTCCCAGGGCATGGCCGGTGCCGGCACAGCCGGGGAGGCGGTGGATCTGCGCGGTGCAGCCCCGATGCAGCCCGGCATCCGCGATGAGCTGTACTGGAACCTGCTCACAGCCCAGGCGGTGGTGGAGCTGGGGCAGCAACGGGGCCTGCGCATGCGCTTCTACGACCCGCCCCTACGCAGCATTGCCGATGGGGATGACCCGCGCACCAACTGGAGTGTGGGCAAGGCCCACGCCGCGGCTGGCGGCTACGCCCTGGAGATTCACTACGACGCCTACGGCCCAGATGGGGTGGGGTCCGGTCTGATCCCCCCACTGCACCGCCACACCACCCGCCTGGATGAGAGCCTGGCCCAGGCCTTTGGGGCCTACCCCCTGCTGTATCGGCAAGGCCTGGGGGGGCCGCGCCGCGGCATCGCCATCCTGGAGATCGGCAAGCTGGAGGGGACGCTGGAGGCGGCCCTGCGGGATCCCGGGCGCCGTCAGGCCACGATCGATGCCATCGCCCTGCGGGTGGTCGAAGCTCTGGAACGTGGGCTCGAGCCTGCTCCAGGTACATCAGCCCCAAGCCCACCGCTGGCGGTCGGCCCGGAACAACCCACGCGGCAGAGGCTCAGCCCACCGCCCCGTGGGGGGCGCAGCGCTCCTGCAGCCCGGCGTCGCTGAGCCAGGCCTGGGGTTTGGTGAACAGATCGGTGAGCAGTGCTTCCCGACTGCCGGGCTCGCTCTTGTAGCCGTACTCCCAGCGCACCAGCGGCGGCAGTGACATCAGGATCGACTCCGTGCGGCCATTGGTCTGCAGACCAAAGATTGTGCCCCGGTCGAACACGAGGTTGAACTCCACGTAGCGGCCCCGGCGGTACAGCTGGAAGTCGCGCTCCCGCTCCCCATAGGCAGTGTGCTGGCGCTTCTCGGCAATTGGCACGTAGCTGGGCAGGAAGGCATGTCCGCAGGCGGACGCCAGGGCAAATAACTGTTCCCAGTTCTGTTTAACCGGCCCGATGCGGTTGCTCTCAGCGGCAGCAGGCCCACTGGGGTCCTGGCCCTTGTAAAGCACACCGCCGGGGTCTTGATAGTCGTAGAAGATGCCACCCACGCCGCGGGTTTCACTGCGGTGCTTGAGGAAGAAGTAGTCGTCGCACCAGGGCTTGAACACCTGGTAGTAAGCCGGGTTCACGCTGTCGCAGGCCCCCTTGAGGGTGCGGTGGAAGTGCTGGGCGTCCTCCAGGAAGGGGTAGTAGGGGGTGAGGTCGGCGCCGCCGCCGAACCACCACACCGGGCCCGCCTCGAAATAGCGGTAGTTGAGGTGAACGGTGGGGATGTAGGGGTTGCGGGGGTGCAGCACCATCGAGGTGCCGGTGGCAAACCAGCGATGGCCCTTGGCCTCCGGCCGCTGGCTGAGGATCGAGGGGGGCAGCTCACTGCCCTCCACCTCAGAGAAGTTCACGCCGCCCTGCTCAAAGATGCGGCCGGCCTTCATCACCCGCGAGCGGCCGCCGCCGCCCTCGGGCCGCTCCCAGCTCTCTTCCTGAAAGCTGCCCTCGCCATCGAACTGCTCAAGGCCGGCGCAGATCGAGTCCTGCAGACCCATGAGCAGGGCCTTGGCCCGCTGGCGCGAGTCGGTCGGCGGGGCTTCCAGGGCCATGAGCATCAACAGCGCGCCCCAAGGGCGCCCGAAACCCCCTCACCTTTTCAGGCCGTCGGGCCGGCGCACAAGCGATCGAGAGGCTCTGTCATGCCGACGTGCTGCCGATCACCATCCCTAGGATCAAATGTCTTTGGACCGACCTGATGGCAACGCTGGAGCAGGCCACCGCAGCCCTGGGTGCCCTCCGTGACGCCGGCAGCGGCCGCAGCCTGCTGGAGCTGGGCTGGATTGAGCAGCCGCGCCTGCAGGGCGATCGGCTGGTGTTCCGTCTCAGCCTGCCCTCCTTTGCCCAGAGCCAGCAAGGCCGCATCGCCAGCGAGGCACGGGAGGCCGTCCTCGCCCTTGAAGGCATCAGCGACATGCAGATCGAGGTGGGCCAACCTGCCGCCCACCAGGGGGCCCCGATCGGCGGCGCTGGCCACGGTCCCGCTCCTGGCCCCGCCGGCCAGCTGCCCCCGCGCCAGCCGATCCCTGGCGTGAAGCAAGTGATCGCCGTGAGCAGCGGCAAGGGCGGGGTGGGCAAGAGCACCGTGGCCGTGAACCTGGCCTGTGCCCTGGCCCTGCGCGGCCTGCGGGTGGGCCTGCTCGACGCCGACATCTATGGCCCCAATGCGCCCACCATGCTGGGCGTGGCCGACCGCACCCCGGAGGTGCGCGGCGAGGGGGCCAGCCAGGTGCTCACCCCGATCGAGAGCTGCGGCATCGCCATGGTGTCGATGGGGCTGCTGATCGACGCCAACCAGCCGGTGATCTGGCGCGGGCCGATGCTCAACGGCATCATCCGCCAGTTCCTCTACCAGGTGGACTGGGGCGAACGCGATGTGCTGGTGGTGGATCTGCCGCCGGGCACCGGCGATGCCCAGCTCACCCTCGCCCAGGCCGTGCCGATGGCCGGCGTCGTGGTGGTCACCACCCCCCAGCAGGTGTCCCTGGCCGACGCCCGCCGGGGCCTGGCGATGTTCCTGCAGATGGGCGTGCCGGTTCTGGGAGTGGTGGAGAACATGAGTGTGTTCATCCCGCCCGATGCTCCGGAGAAGCGCTACGCGATCTTCGGCAGCGGCGGGGGAGCCACCCTGGCGGCCGAGGCCGGCGTGCCCCTGCTGGCCGAACTGCCGCTGGAACTGCCGGTGCGCGAAGGGGGCGACAGCGGCCGGCCGGTGGTGCTCTCGGCTTGCGAATCGGCCACGGCCCAGGCTTTCATCGCCCTTGCCGACCGTCTGAACGCACTCCAGCCCGTTCCGGCCTGAGCCCATGCTCACCCTGCCGGGACGCAACCGCTCCATGTTTGGCGGACGCTCCCGCAGCCGCCGCAGCCGACTGGCCTCGATCGATTGGATGCTCTGGGGCATCCCTCTGGCCATGGTGGGGCTGGCCGGCGTGCTGATCGCCAGCACCCAGCGCCAGGCCGACTATGCCGACTGGTACCAGCACTGGATCACTGGCGCTGTAGGGCTGGGCGTGGCCCTGCTGTTAGCCCGAGTGCCGCTGCAGCGACTGCAGGCCTGGAAATGGCCGATTTATGGGGCAATGGTGGCCAGCCTGATCGCAGTTCGCGTGGTGGGGGTGAGCGCCCTCGGTGCCCAGAGCTGGATCAACATCGGCGGCTTCTACGTTCAGCCTTCGGAGTTCGCCAAGCTCGGAGCCATCCTCCTGCTGGCGGAGGTTCTGGCCCGCCATCCGGTGGAACGACCGGTGGATCTGATGCGCCCGGTGGCCTTAATCAGCCTGCCCTGGCTTCTGGTCTTCATCCAGCCCGATCTCGGCACCTCGCTGGTGTTCGGCGCCGTGCTGCTGGTGACGCTGTTCTGGGCCGGCATGCCCGCGGCATGGGTGGCGCTGCTGCTCTCCCCTCTGGTGAGCGCCATCGTCGCCGGCACCCTGCCTTGGCTGCTGCTTGGCTGGATCCCCCTGGTGGGCTGGCTGGCCTGGATCTCCCTGCCCTGGAAACGGACCATGCTCGCTGTGGCGATTGCGGTGCAGGGCCTGTTCGCCGTGCTCACCCCCTGGCTCTGGGAGCACGGCCTACGGCCCCATCAGCGTGATCGCCTCACCCTGTTTCTCGACCCGGGTCAGGACCCGCTGGGCGGAGGATATCACCTGCTGCAGAGCACCGTGGGGATCGGCAGCGGTCAGCTCTGGGGAACGGGCCTGATGCAGGGGGCCCTCACGAAGCTGCGCTTCATTCCTGAGCAGCACACCGATTTTATCTTCAGCGCCCTCGGGGAGGAAACCGGATTCATCGGCTCGACCCTGGTGGTGCTGGGCTTTGTGCTGCTGATGTGGCGGCTGCTCCAGATCGCCGGACAAGCCCGTAGTGATATGGAGTCGTTGGTGGTGGTGGGTGTCGGGGCGATGCTGATGTTCCAAGTGGTTGTGAACATCAACATGACCATCGGCCTCGGTCCGATCACAGGCATTCCCCTGCCATTCCTCAGCTATGGCCGCTCCGCCATGCTGATGAACTTCATGGCCCTGGGTCTCTGCGCCTCGGTGGCGCGGCATGGCCGCGCCAGCCGTAGCCGCTGGTAGCCATGGCGGCCACCACCCAGCCGGACAACAACAACCTTGGGACAGGGGCAGAGCCTTCCCTTCAGGACGTGCGCAGCTGCCTCACAGCAGGGGTTCCCCCCGGCCGTAACGACGACGACTGTGTACGGCGTCAGTGGTGGGCAGCTCTGGCGACCCTGCAGGACGACCTGCTCCTACCGGCAGCTGACAGCCGGGGCATCTGGCTGGCAGCCCCCTTACCAGCGCTGTATGAGCATCCCCTGCTGGAGCAACTCCAGGGCTGGGTGTGGACACCGGCCCCGATCGAGGGGCTGATGGGGCTCCAGGCTCCGCGGTTGCCTGGCACGGGCCTGGCGGCGCACAGCAGCGTGGCCGGCCCTGGTTTTCAACGGCTCACCCTGCTGGCGGAGGACGGGACCGACCCCCTGTTGCTGGTGATCACTCCCAGCGTGCAGGTGGGGCTCTGCCTGGATGGTGCTCCGAGCCAACGGCGGCTGGTGGTGCGCTTCGAGCCCAATGTGCTGAGCGAAGCCCTGGCCCTGATCCATCAACAACTCGCCGTGCGGGAATCCCACCAGGCAGACCAGCTGCGCCGGGGAATTGAGCAGCTCGGCGCCCTGCGTAGCGACCCGGAGCTGGGACAGCGGTTCTGGCCCCGGCTGGCCGACCGGCTGGCATCGATCGCCCCCAGCGTCACCTTGCAACCGGTGCTGCAGGAGACCGCCAGCGCTGCGCAGGCAGGAGCCGGTGGGGAACTGGCCCTGCTGGAGGCCCTCACCCACGAGGTGCGCACGCCCTTGGCCACCATCCGCACCCTGATCCGCTCCCTGTTGCGGCGCCAGGATCTCTCCAGCCTGGTGCGCCAGCGACTGGAGCAGATTGACGGCGAGTGCAGCGAGCAGATCGACCGTTTCGGTCTGATCTTCCTGGCAGCCGAGCTCCAGCGCCAGGCGCCGGAGCAAGGGCACACCCCCGAAGGGGCCAGCGGCGAGCCCCAGCTGGCCCGCACCGACCTGAGTGCCCTGTTGCGGCAGCTGGCCGAACTCTGGCAGCGGCAGCTGGCCCGGCGCGATCTGCAATTCGACCTGCAGATCGCCTCGGGGCTGCCCACCGTGCTCAGTGACCCCGCGCGCCTGGAAACCATGCTGGGCGGACTAATGGATCGCTTCAGCCGTGGCCTGCCAGCGGGCAGCAGCGTCACCGTGACCCTCAAGCCAGCCGGTTCCCGGTTGAAGCTGCAACTGAGCAGCAGTGCCAGCAGCAGGCGAGGCCAACAGGCTGAGGCCGACCGCACCACCAGACGGTCCGTTGGTCCGGTGTTGAGCTGGAACCCCAGCACCGGCAGTCTGCACCTCAGTCGCCAAGCCACCCAGCAGCTGTTCCGCCGGCTGGGTGGACGGCTCACCGAGCGCAGCGGCAGCGGCCTCACCGTGTTTTTCCCGATCAGCTGAGGGGTGCTGCGGAGCCAGCCTGGTTTGTTGACGGGTGTGAAGACTCGCCGCCTTGCCGGAAAAGCACCAAAACCACGGTGCTAGCTTCCGGCTGAACCAGTCTGCCGACACCTGAATCAGCCATGACAGCAACGGCGCTCAGCGGTCAACTTCCGAAGTACATCGGCAGCACCGGCGGTCTGCTGAACGCGGCCGAAACCGAGGAGAAATACGCCATCACCTGGACCAGCTCAAAGAGCCAGGCCTTTGAGCTGCCCACCGGCGGTGCCGCCGAGATGAATGAAGGCGAAAACCTCATGTACTTCGCCCGCAAGGAACAGTGCCTGGCCCTGGGCACCCAGCTGCGAACCAAGTTCAAGCCCCGGATCGAGGATTACAAGATCTACCGCATCTACCCCGGCGGCGACACCGAGTTCCTCCATCCCAAAGATGGTGTGTTCCCGGAGAAGGTGAACGAAGGTCGCACAATGGTGGGGCACAACTCCCGCAGCATCGGCGCCAACCCCAACCCGGCCAACCTCAAGTTCACTGGCAAAAACACCTTTGATTCCTGATCGCCTTGCGAGATCAGCATCGACTGCCGGGGCCTGAGCCCCGGCTTTTTTGTGGGCCCATGCTCAGCGCTCTGCTGCAACGGATCAAAATCGGCAAGGTGGGGCTCACTCCCCCCCAAGCCCAACGCAACCGCCATGGCGTGGCGATTGCGTTGGTCGTGCGCGATGAAGCCCGTCACATCGGCGAATGGGCCCGGTTTCACAGGCTGGCTGGAATCCGTCATGTGCTGGTGTACGACGACGGCTGCAGCGATGGCACTCTCGCCGCACTGGAGCAGGAACTGGGCCCCAAGGGGCACACCGTGATCCCCTGGGGCCAACGGCTGAGTGACAGCTTTCTGCGGCGCCCGATTCACAACCAGGTGCTGGCCTATGCCCATGCGGCCGCCAACTTCGGCGGGGCTTACCGCTGGCTGGCCTTCATCGATGCCGATGAATTTCTGGTGCCGGTTCAGGCCAGCACCATGGATGAGGCACTGGCCCATCTGGGGCCGGAGGTCTGCAACCTCTCCCTGCCCTGGCACATGTTCGGCCGCAACGGCCATCAGCACCCCCCCAGCGGAGGCGTGGTGGCCAACTACAGGCAGCGGGCCGCTCAGCCGATGCAATCCGCCAACTTCAAGTGTCTGGTGGACCCCTGCAAGCTCCATGGGGTCCGAGTGCACAGCATGGACACGGGCCGGCCCGCCCTGACCTGGAACGACCGGGGTGAAGCCTGGCCGCTCAGCCGCAGGCAGCTGCCGGGCTTCTACAGCGCCGACCACCTTCAACTCAACCACTACTACACGCGCTCCAACGCGGAACTCGAGCAAAAGATCAGTCGCGGCCCGAATCTGGACGCCAAGCGCCGGGCCTACCGCCGCAAGGTGATGCGCACCGTGATGCAGATCGAGGCCAGCTGCATCGACGACCAGCGGGCGATCGCGTTTCTGGATCGGGCCGAGCGGGCGGGCAGCGATCAGCTCAACACTCAATAGTGATAGCCGAAACAGCTGATCTCCGGCTCATACAGCGCCCCCACCAGGCGCTCCAGCTCGGGGGTGTAGTAGGCCCGGTAGTCGCTGGGCGCACCGGCTGGCCGCAACCCGCCCTTGGAGCGGGGCAACCAGCCATCCCAGGGGACACCTGCCTCGGCCAGAAAAGCCTTGAGGCCTGGCAGCAACTGCTCGAAACGCACCACGCCATCCACCGCCACCCGATCGTTGATCGTGTACATCGGCCAGTTGTCGTGGAACCCCAAGGGCACGATGCCCCCCAGAGAATGGCCAGCCGCCAGGGCTTCCACGTAGGTGCTGAAGGAAGGCGGTAGGCGTAGGCCCTGAACGCGCCAGAAGTAATCCGACACGGTCTTGTCCCAGGGGTTGCGCACGATGGCCAGCTTGCGGAAGGTGGCCCACTCCCGGGGGAAGGCCGCTGCCACCCTGGCCGCGGGGGCATGGGGAGGTTTCCTGCCCAGGAGCGGCCGGTGGGCGTGATCAACAGCCCTGGTGAGGGCACGGCGATAGCCACGCGCCCCCAGCAGGCAATGCAGGGGCAGGAGATAACGACTCTGTCGCAGGGCAATGCGCCGCACCCGCCGGGTGAGCGGAATGCCCTGGGCCATCGTTTCCGGCAGGGCACTGATCTGCAGATCATCAGCACCGAGACTGCGCGCCAGCGACACGCAGAGCGAGCTGCCAGCTGCCTTGCGGCAGTGCAACACGATCAGCTGATGGCGCTCGCTGATGATCATCCCGGTGCGGTGGGGGGCAGCATGGCCATCCTCAACGCTGGGCGCGCGGCCGGTGCCGGGACAACCAGGCCTTGCTCCACGCCAGCCATGGCGCCAGCTGCCTTCCCCGGCTACGACCGATGTCCATGAAGTGCTCCGCCCTCAGGCCATAGGCGGGCAGGCGGGCAATCAGGGATTCGATCCGATCCTGGTCGATGTTGAAGTCGAGCAACTGGCGCGGCCGATCGGCCATGAAGCTGCGCACAGCCGCCAGATGGCCATCCCATTCCTGGCGCCACTGGGCCACAAGGGCCGCCTGGCTGGGGAGCCCCCGCAAGCGTTGCTCACGAGCGGCAAACTCTCCATGGCCATGGCTCAGTCGTGAGCGGATCCAGGCATCCTGATCGCGCCAATTGAGCAGCAGAATTGTATCGGGATAATCGGCAAGAATTTCGCGAAAGAGCGAATTACCATCAAAGGTAGAGTGCCTACTGCTATCGATCAGGTCGCCATAAAAAGTATAATTTTCAATCCCGGAAAACACCGGTCGCCCGACCTGACAATTGGCCCGCATGATGCCGCCCAGCTTGCGGCGAAGGCGCCAACGCTGCGGCAGCTTCTGATGCACGGCCCGATGGCCGGAGCGGGCAAACAACAGGGCCAGGCTGCGGGTGGCGCACTTGTTGAAACCGACAGCCACCACCTTGGGCAAGCTCCGCTCTGGCTTGCGAGGGCGGGCGGCCGCCGCGGGCGACTGGTTTTCCTCTGATTCGGCCATGGGGCTGCGCGATAGGGTCGGCCATCGCCCGGGCGGGCGTGGACAGGTGCTCGTTCAGGCCAGAGGACGCCGGCCCAGTGGATGGTACGGGCTGAAATCGGGGCACAAATTCCGCTCAGGCCTGATCCCTAGGCTGACGAGCCCTCTCGTCCCGGAATCAATGGCAGGCACCATGCCGGGCACAGGCCTCTTGCGCGCTGGAGGCAGGGTAGGTGCTCGCCTCCTCACCCCCTTCTATCGCCGATTTCCCTACCGGGGGCCGATGGATCTGTTCAAGCTGGATCCCCGGGGTGCCTATTCACCGCTGGAGCCTTTTTTCTACAACCGCATCCCCAAGGCGGCGAACACCACCATCACCCAGGTGCTGTTTGAACACACCCGCTTTCGCCCCCACCAGTCCCGGCGCAACCATCCCAAATATCAGTTTCAACGACCCCTGGGGCTCTCCCCTGGCGAGGTGGAACGACTGGAGCGGGAGGCCTGGGTGTTCACCGTGGTGCGCGACCCCTACAGCCGCGTGCTCTCGGCCTACCTCGACAAGGTGGGGCGCAAGCGCCACCAGGGTCGCCGCTTTCTCACCTGGGCAGCGCGCCACAACCAACCGGAGAGCTTTCTCGGTTTCTGCCGCTATCTCGAGGCCGGAGGGCTGTATCTCGATATGCACTGGGCTCCCCAGGCCGACATCCTCTGCCTGCCGCTGGAGCGCTTCGACTTCATCGGCCGGGTGGAGACCCTCGACCGCGACCTCGGCCATATCCTGCAGCACCTCTACGGCGTCGAACCCGGCCGCCCGGCGGTGCGGGCCGGCACCAACACCGGTGCCAGTGACCGGCTCGACGAGGCCTATGGACGCGAGGAACGGCAGATTGTGAACCGTCTCTACGCAGACGATTTCGAGCGATTCGGTTACGACCGGCGCCTATAAAGGCAATGCCTGCAGCCGCCTCCCTTGGACACCGGTGCCCCGGATCAGGCCTTCCGCGATCAGGTGGCGGCCGGCCACACCTTCATCCCGGTATGGAAGCGCTGGCCGGCCGACCTGGAAACACCGCTCACCACCTGGCTGAAGGTGGGAGCCGGCAGCGACCACGGCGTGCTGCTGGAGTCGGTGGAGGGGGGCGAACGGATTGGTCGCTGGAGCTTCGTGGTGGCCGACCCGCTCTGGACCCTCACCAGCCGCGGCGAGCAGAGCGAACGGGTGTGGCGGGATGGTCGCCGGCAAACCCTCAGCGGTAATCCCTTCGCCCTGCTGCAACAGTGCCTGGCGCCGCTGCGCAGCGGCCCCGTGCCCGATCTTCCACCCGTGGGCCAGCTGTTTGGCTTCTGGGGCTACGAACTGATCCGCTGGGTGGAGCCCAGCGTGCCGGTGCACCCTGCCGCCGAGGGAGCACCACCTGATGGCTGCTGGATGCTGGCCGACAGCTTGCTGGTGTTCGACCAGGTGAAGCGCCAGATCACCGCTGTGGCCTATGCCGACCTGAGCGCAGGCGCAGATCCCGATGCCGCCCATCGCGCCGCCAGCGCCCGGATCGCCGACCTGGAGGCCCGGATGCATGCGCCCCTGCCCGCTGGGGTCACCCCCCTGCGTTGGCACGACGCGCCGGCGGCGGCCATCGGCCAGCTGCTGCAGCCGGTGAGCAACCGAAGCCAGAGCGACTTTGAGGCCGCCGTGGCCCAGGCCCGAGACCACATCGCCGCCGGGGATGTGTTCCAGCTGGTGATCAGCCAGCGGCTGGAAACCCGCATCCAGCGCGATCCCTTCGAGCTGTACCGCAGCCTGCGGATGGTGAACCCCTCGCCGTACATGGCCTTCTTCAACTTCGGCGGCTGGTACCTGATCGGCTCCAGTCCGGAGGTGATGGTGAAGGCCGACCCCCTGGCCGGTGGCGGCATCAAGGCGTCCCTGCGGCCGATTGCCGGCACCCGCCCCCGGGGAGCAGATGAGGCCGAGGATCTGGCGCTGGAAGCCGAGCTTCTGGCCGACCCGAAGGAGCGGGCGGAGCATGTGATGCTGGTGGATCTGGGCCGCAACGATCTGGGCCGGGTCTGCCAGCCCGGCAGCGTGACGGTGACCGATCTGATGGTGATCGAGCGCTACTCCCACGTGATGCACATCGTGAGCCAGGTGGAGGGGTTGATGGCCGAAGGGAAAACCGTGTGGGACCTGCTCACGGCCTCCTTCCCAGCGGGGACAGTGAGCGGCGCCCCCAAGATCCGGGCCATGCAGCTGATCCACGCCCTCGAACCGGATGCCCGGGGGCCCTACTCCGGGGTGTACGGCGCTGTGGATCTGGCCGGTGCCCTCAACACCGCCATCACCATCCGCACGATGGTGGTGCTGCCCAGCGGAGAGGGGGACTGGCGGGTGCAGGTGCAGGCCGGCGCCGGCCTGGTGGCGGATTCCATCCCCGCAGCCGAGTACCAGGAAACCCTCAACAAGGCCCGGGGCATGCTCAAGGCCCTGGCCTGCCTCCAGTGAGCAGGAGCTGCCAATGACCGGGGCTTTACTGAAGGGCTTTGAAGTGGAGCTGTTCACCGGCCGGGCCGATGGCACCGTGGTGGGCTGCAGTGCCGAGGCGGCGGCCGCTCTCGACGGCTTTGTGACCGAACCGGATCACCGCAATCTGGAGTACATCACGCCACCGGCCAGCGACTACGGCAGGCAGTTGCAGCTGCTGCTGGAGCCCCGCCGCCGGCTGCGACCCTGGCTTGCCAAGCGGGGCCTCACCCTGCTGCCGGGCAGCACCCTCAGCCTGGGGGACAGCAGCCGGTTTGAACGGTCAGACCCGACGCACCCTTATCACGGCTACATCGAGCGCACCTACGGCACCCGGGTGGTCACCGCCAGCGTGCACATCAATCTGGGCCTCACGGCCGCCAGCGGCTTTGAGGGCATGGACGCCCTGTTCGCCGGGCTGAGGCTGCTGCGCTGCGAGGCCGCCCTGTTGCTGGCCCTCAGCGCCAGCTCGCCCTTCCTCGACGGCCAGGCCACCGGCGCCCACTCCCAGCGCTGGCTGCAGTTCCCGCTCACCCCGCCCGAGGTGCCGCTGTTCCTGGACCACCCGCACTACGTGGCCTGGATGGAGGAGCAACTGGCCATCGGAAGCATGCAGAACGTGCGCCACCTCTGGACATCCGTGCGGCCGAATGGCGATGACCGTCCCCACCAGCTCAACCGCTTGGAGATCAGGATCTGCGATCTGGTCACCGACCCGCTGCTGCTGCTGGCCATCACCGCTTTCGCCGAGCTGCGCCTGCTTCAGCTGGCAGCCGATCCACAGCGCTGGGATCCCCTGCGGGCCAGCCAGCTGTCCCCCGCAGAGCTGGCATCCCTGGCCGACCGCAACGACCAGGCCTGCGCCCGTGCCAGCCTCGATTCCCAGCTCTCCCACTGGCGCGATGGAGTGCCCGTGCGCTGTGGCGACTGGCTTGAGACCAGCCTCGTCGAGCTTCGCCCGCTGGCCGAGCGCCAGGGGCTGGTCTCCAACCTGGAGCCGCTATGGCAGGTGCTGCGGCACGGCAACCAGGCCATGCGCTGGCTGGCACGGCACCAGGCAGGCGAATCGATCACCGCGATCCTCGGCCAGGAGATCCAGACCATGGCCGCCCAGGAGGAGCAGCTGCGAACCGAAACCGCCCAGTCCGCTACCAGCCACACAGACGCCGGGACTGATCCTTTGGGATGATCAACCCATCCCGCACTGCCAGTTCTTCTCCCATGCGGCAGTTCGTGCCTCCTGTTGCCGAACCTTCCCCCAGGGCCACCCGACTGCTGGGGGAGCGCCTGGAACTGGTAGAAGAGCTCTGGAAGGCGGTGTTGCAGAGCGAGTGCCCGCCAGAGCAGGCCGAACGGCTGTTGCGGCTGAAACATCTCAGCGATCCCGGTGAAGCGGGCGAGGGCCCGGCCCAGGCCGGTAGCGATGCGAGTGATGCCATCGTGCAACTGATCCGGGACATGGACCTGGCCGAGGCGATTGCGGCGGCCCGGGCGTTCTCGCTCTATTTCCAACTGGTGAACATCCTCGAGCAGCACATCGAGGAGGACAGCTATCTCGACAGCCTCAAGCACCTCAACGAGCCCACGGTCGCCGATCCCTTCCTGCCGCCGCTGGCCAGCCAGGCCGAACCGGCCACCTTCCGCCAGTTGTTTGAGCGGTTGCGCAGTCTCAACGTGCCGCCTGCCCAGCTGGAAACCCTGCTGCGCCACCTCGACCTGCGGCTCGTGTTCACGGCCCACCCCACCGAAATCGTGCGGCACACCGTGCGTCACAAGCAGCGCCGGGTGGCCAGCTTGATCCAGAAGCTAGAGCAGGGCAGCGAGCTCAATCCCCTGGAACGCCACAACCTGCGCCAACAGCTTGAGGAAGAGATTCGCCTGTGGTGGCGCACCGACGAGCTGCACCAGTTCAAACCCACCGTGCTCGATGAGGTGGATTACGCCCTGCACTACTTTCAGCAGGTGCTGTTCGATGCGATGCCCCTGCTGCGCCAGCGGGTGAGCTCCGCCCTGGCCCAGAGCTATCCCGATGTGGAAGTGCCCCGCGACGCCTTCTGCACCTTCGGTTCCTGGGTGGGCTCCGACCGCGACGGCAATCCTTCGGTCACTCCAGAGATCACCTGGCGCACGGCCTGTTATCAGCGCCAGTTGATGCTGGAGCGCTACATCCGCTCGGTGGGCGAACTACGCGACCAGCTCAGCATCTCGATGCAGTGGAGCCAGGTGAGTCCGGCCCTGCTGGAATCCCTGGAACTGGACCGGCTCCGCTTCCCCGAGATCTACGAGGAGCGGGCGGCCCGCTACCGCCTGGAGCCCTACCGGCTCAAGCTCAGCTACGTGCTGGAGCGGTTGCGTCTCACCGAAGCACGCAACCGGCTGCTGGCCGATGCCGGCTGGGAATCACCCTGCGACAGCAGCAGTGGCAACGTGCCCCTTCCCGGCGGCAATCTGGGGGCCAGCACCGGTCCCAGCGCCCAGGAACTCCATTACAGCTCGGTGGACGAATTCCGGGGCGACCTGGAACTGGTGCTCGAGAGCCTGGAGAGCACCGGCCTCAGCTGTGAATCCCTGCAACACCTGATTAGCCAGGTGCAGATCTTCGCCTTCTGCCTGGCCAGTCTCGACATCCGCCAGGAGAGCACCCGCCACAGCGATGCCCTCGATGAGCTGAGCCGGTATCTGCAGCTGCCGGTGCCCTACGGGGAGATGGACGAACAACAACGGATTGGTTGGCTGCTGGCGGAACTGCAGACCCGGCGGCCCCTCCTGCCAGCAGCCAGCCTCTGGAGCGATGCCACGGCCGAGACCTTCGCCGTGCTGCGCATGGTGAAGCGGCTGCAGGCGGAGTTTGGCACCCGCATCTGCCACACCTACGTGATCTCGATGAGTCACACGGTGTCCGACCTGCTGGAAGTGCTGCTGCTGGCCAAGGAGACCGGACTGGTTGATCCGGTGGACCAGCGCTCCTCCCTGCTGGTGGTGCCCCTGTTCGAGACGGTGGAAGACCTGCAGGGGGCACCGGCAGTGATGGAAGCCCTCTTCCAACAACCCCTCTACCGGCAACTGCTGGCCTGCCGGGATGGCAGCGAGCCGCTGCAGGAGGTGATGCTCGGCTACTCCGACAGCAACAAGGACTCAGGCTTCCTCTCCAGCAACTGGGAGATCCACAAAGCCCAGATCGCCCTGCAGCGGCTGGCCACCCGCCACGGCATGGCCCTGCGGATCTTCCATGGCCGAGGCGGTTCCGTGGGACGCGGCGGCGGGCCGGCCTACCAGGCGATCCTGGCCCAGCCCAGCGGCACCCTGCGGGGGCGCATCAAGATCACCGAGCAAGGTGAGGTGCTGGCCTCCAAGTACTCCCTGCCGGAACTGGCCCTGTTCAACCTGGAGACGGTGACCACGGCGGTGATCCAGAACAGCCTGGTGAGCACGCCCGTGGACGACACGCCCAGCTGGAATGAGCTGATGGGCAAGCTGGCCGCCCGCTCCCGCGACTTCTACCGGGCCCTGGTCCACGACAACCCGGACCTGGTGGCCTTTTTCCAGCAGTGCACGCCGATCGAGGAAATCAGCAAACTGCAGATCTCCAGCCGCCCGGCCCGGCGCAAGAGCGGCGCCAAGGATCTCTCCAGCCTGCGGGCGATCCCCTGGGTGTTCGGCTGGACCCAGAGCCGCTTCCTGCTGCCCAGCTGGTTTGGCGTGGGTGCCGCCCTGCAGGAGGAGCTGGAGCGGGATCCAGCCCAGCTGGAGTTGCTGCGGCTGCTGTACCAGCGCTGGCCCTTTTTCCGCATGCTGATCTCCAAGGTGGAGATGACCCTCTCCAAGGTGGACATCGACCTGGCCCACCACTACGTGCAGGCCCTGGGGCGCAGCAGTGATCGCGAGGCGTTCGAGCAGATCTTCCAGACCATTGCCGCCGAGTTCAGCCTCACCCGCGATCTGGTGCTGCAGATCACCGGTCACCAGCGGTTGCTGGATGGCGATCCAGCCCTGCAGCTCTCGGTGGATCTGCGCAACCGCACGATCGTGCCCCTTGGCTTTCTCCAGGTGGCACTGCTGCGCCGCCTGCGCGACCAGAACCGCCAGCCGCCGATGAGTGAACCCGGCAGTCCGGGGCACGATGGGCGCACCTACTCCCGCAGCGAGCTGTTGCGCGGGGCCCTGCTCACCATCAACGGCATCGCCGCAGGCATGCGCAATACCGGCTGAATCGCCACGAGGTCACCCTGGGCTCCCTGTTGCTCCCCTTCCGCCACCTCACGCCCGCCCCGCGCCTGCGGGCGGGCTATCAGCTGCTGAGCGATGGGCTGCCCGCGGCCGATGCCCTCGATGCGCTGCTTGTGCAGGCCGGCGAACGTCCCCGGGGCATCGATCGCTGGCAACGGGTGCTGGCGCGCAGCCTCTGGCATCTGCGGATCGAAACCGATCCCGGCAGGTTGGTGGGCTTCGTGCGCGCCACCAGCGACCGGGCGCTCAACGCCAACCTCTGGGACCTCTGGGTCGATCTCCACGACCCCTTCCACGATGAACTGATGCAATCTCTCGTTCAGGGCGCCCTGGGGCGGATGCGGCGGGAGCTGCCCGGCTGCAGCATCTCCCTGTCGGCGCCGCCTGCCGCCCAGGCGGCCCTGGAGCGCTGCGGCTTCGTGGTCGACCCCAATGGCATCCGGGCCATGGGTCTGGATCTGGGCCTGGACGCCTGAGCTGCTGCGCCAACCCAGGCCAACCAGGGGCATAAAAAACCCCCTCCGCTGAAGCGAGGGGGCAGTGAACCTCAGAACTCCATCCGCCAGTTAACGAGCATGGAGGGACTCGAACCCCCGACCCTCAGAACCGGAATCTGATGCTCTATCCAACTGAGCTACATGCCCCCGCCGGTGGCCGTGAACCAGACCTTGTCAGGTGGTCACAGCAGATGATGACGGATGGATCCCGAGCAACCGCCTGGAAACAGCCCTCGCAGGGCCTGGAGCGGATGGACCTACCTTAACCGCTCACCGCACCAGAGCCATCCGGCTGCAACGCCTGGACCTGCAACAGTTCCGCAACATTGAGCGGCTGGCGCTCAGTCTTGACGCGCCGCGCCTGCTGGTGGTGGGACCGAACGGGGAGGGCAAGTCGAACCTGCTGGAGGCGGTGGAGTTGCTGGGCAGCCTGCGCTCCCATCGCACCGGCAGCGACCGCGACCTGATCCGCCATGGCCACAGCAGCGCTGTGCTGCGGGGTGGCACCGCCAGCGGTGATCGGCTGCAGCTGGAGCTGCGGCAGCAGGGGGGACGCCGGGCCAGCCGCAACGGCAAGCTGCTGGAGCGCCAGCACGACCTGCTCGGCTCCCTGCGCTGCGTGGGCTTCAGCACCCTCGACCTCGAGCTGGTGCGGGGGGAGCCAGCCATCCGGCGCCACTGGCTCGACCGGGTGGTGCTGCAGCTGGAGCCGGTCTACGCCGACCTGCTCAGCCGCTATGGGCGGCTGTTGCGCCAGCGCAGCCAGCTGCTGCGCCGAGGCCTGGGCGGGCCCAGCCTCGGGGCCCTTCTGGACAGCTTTGATCAGCAGATGGCTGTGATCGGCACCCGCCTGCACCGCCGCCGCCACCGGGCCCTGCTGCGCCTGGAGCCCCTGGCTGCCGCCTGGCAGAGCCGGCTCAGCGGCGGGCGGGAAGTCCTGCAGCTGGGGTACCGCAGCGGCACCCTGCTGCAGGGGCCAGATGCCGAGGAGCCCTGGCGGCAGGCCATGGCCAGCCAACTGCTGGCCCAGCGCCAGGAGGAGCTCCGCCTGGGCCAGTGCGGCGTGGGTCCCCACCGCGACGAAGTGGAGCTGCTGCTGGCCGAGCAGCCCGCCCGGCGTTACGGCTCCGCCGGCCAGCAGCGCACCCTGGTGCTGGCCCTGAAGCTGGCGGAGCTGGAGCTGGTGCAACAGGTGGTGGGCGAGCCGCCGCTGCTGTTGCTCGACGATGTGCTGGCCGAACTCGACCCGCAGCGCCAGGGCTTGCTGCTGGATGCGGTGGGCGACGGTCACCAGTGCCTGGTGAGCACCACCCACCTGGACGCCTTCACAGGCGGCTGGCGCCAGCACTGCCAGGTGGTCCGCATGCGGGCCGGCAGCGCGAGCTCGTCGACCGACACGTAGTGTTAGCCACCTTGTCCGGCTGTCTTCGATGACCCAGACCCAGCCCTGCCTCCACCCCAACCCGGGATGGACCGGAGCCACCGCCGCCATCACCAGCTCAGCAGAACAACTTCATCCGGCCCCGGCAGAGGGGATCTGTGACGCCACCAGCTCAGACACGGTGGGCAAGCACTGCATCCTCGAGCTCTACGCCTGCGACAGCTCCAGGCTCGACGACGAAGCCTTCCTCAGGGACACCATCACCACCGCTGCGAAACGGGCTGGT
>JBIIDV010000079.1:0-9127 GCA_044238185.1 Prochlorococcaceae cyanobacterium
GGGGAACAGGAGCAATCCGGACCACCCGACAAAAACGAAGCGGTCGCGCTTGAGCCAGTCGTCGAGGACGTCGAACCATCCCCGACCAGCTGGGGCGCGGCCTACAGCGATCGTCATGAGAGGCGTGCTTCATGAAGCGTTACAACCAAATCCTACGGGGCGGAGACCCGAACTGCGGCGGCCAGCTCCCGCTTTAGGTACAACCACTTAGCCGCCGATCCCAGCGGTTGATTCGCCAGAGTGGGACAGGCCGGCCAAGGCCTGCGGTCTGCCGGTCCATCCACCCCAATCCAGCCCTCCCGATGTACGTCGTCGAGCTCTCCCTCAAGCTCAGCCCCATGCCGATCGCGGTGCAGCGCAAGGAGCTGGCTGACGCTCAGGACCTCTACGGCCAGATCCAGCAGGCCCTGGAAGGCGCGGGGCCTCGGGTGCTGGAACTGAGCTGTGAGAAGGAACCCGAAAAGAAGGTGAGCCTGCTCACCAGTGAGGTGGTGGCGGTGCAGATGTTTGAGAAGTCGGCAGCTGCAGCGGGTGGCAAGCGCCCCGGGTTCAGTTTCGACACGTGACCCATAGCCAAGCCCACGCCGCTGACACCCCGATCCTGGAGCTGGAGGGCGTGGACTACGCCTGGCCAGCCGGCGCCATTGCGCTCCGTGGCTGCAACCTCCAGCTGCCAAGCACAGGGCTATGGATGCTGGTGGGTCGCAACGGCAGTGGCAAGAGCTCGTTGCTGCGGGTGATCACCGGACTGCTGGAGCCTCAAGCCGGGCGTGTGCTGTGCCATGGCCGCTGCGCCCTGGTGTTCCAGAACCCCGACCACCAGCTGCTGCTGCCGAGCTGCAGCAGCGAACTGCTGCTGGCCATCGACGCTGGGCTCGATCCCGCCGAGCGCCAGCAGCGGGTGAATGCCGCCCTGGAACAGGTGGGACTGGGACGCTTGGCCGAGCGTCCCATCCACGGGCTGAGCGGCGGACAGAAGCAACGCCTGGCCATCGCTGCGGCCCTGGCCAGCGAGGCGGATCTGCTGCTGCTGGACGAGCCGACGGCCCTGCTGGATCCCGACAGCCAGCACGAGGTGCTGGACCTGATCCGATCCCTCAGCCAACGGCCTGACCGGCCGCTCTCGGCCCTGTGGATCACGCACCGCCTGGAGGAGTTGGAGCAATGCGACGGAGCGGCTCAGATGCAGGCCGGCCAGATCGGCCCCTGGATACCGGGGGGCCAGCTGGCCCGCCAGCTCATGGGTTCCTGAGCGGATGGGGGATGCAGAGGGTGGGCCGCTTGCCGGAGGGGCGAGCCGACCGGTATGGTTCAACACCGTTGGCGCTCCGGCGATCCAACCATTCCTCGGTAGCTCAGTGGTAGAGCGGTCGGCTGTTAACCGATTGGTCGCAGGTTCGAATCCCGCCCGGGGAGTTTTTTTTCAATCCAACCCCCAACTGGGTTCCTTAGACCGCTAGGTCTCAGGACCTATTCGCACGCTTGCGGGGCCCCAAGCTCCGTGGGTATTTCACCCGTAAAGCGACAAAAAACCCTGAAGATTTCCTGAAGATCTGGGCTCGCCTATCGGGCGGTTAATGGCCAGACCGCCTGGAAGCACTGGAATCTGTGGCCATCCGCGCCTCCGCAGCCGGCTCAGGTATTGCTAACGGTGTGCAATCCACAACCTCAGCGGTTGACCAGCGCCCAGAATGCTGCGGCGTAGGTGTAACTGCCGACCCGCCGCCCGGCGATGGGCGCCCTTCAGCCGTTGAGTCCAGAGCCGTTCCGATGAAACCCTGCATCCTGCTGATCGAAGACGACAGCGACATGCGCGAGCTGGTGGCCGGTCACCTGATGCATGGGGGATTCGACGTGCAGCAGGCCGAGGACGGCATCCGCGGCCAGGCCCTGGCCCTGCAGTACAGCCCGGACCTGATCCTGCTCGACCTGATGCTGCCCAAGGTGGATGGCCTCACCCTCTGCCAGCGGTTGCGCCGCGATGAACGCACCACCCGCATCCCAATCCTGATGCTCACCGCCCTGGGTGGCACCAAGGACAAGGTGAGCGGCTTCAACTCCGGCGCCGACGACTACCTCACCAAGCCCTTCGATCTCGAGGAGCTCACGGTGCGGGTCAAGGCGCTGCTGCGCCGCAGCGACCATGCGCCGCTGTCCACCAAGCACAACGAAATCCTCAGCTACGGGCCACTCACCCTGGTACCCGAGCGCTTTGAGGCCATCTGGTTCGACGCTCCCGTGCGCCTCACCCACCTGGAATTCGAGCTGCTGCACTGCCTGCTGCAGCGTCACGGCCAGACCGTGTCCCCCTCCCTGATCCTCAAGGAGGTGTGGGGTTATGAACCGGATGACGACATCGAGACGATCCGGGTGCATGTGCGCCACCTGCGCACCAAGCTCGAGCCCGATCCGCGCAAGCCCCGCTTCATCAAGACGGTGTACGGAGCCGGCTACTGCCTCGAACTGCCCAATGAGGACCAGCTCGCCGACCTGATCCCCCTGATTGATGAGGCGCGCCAGGCCCGCGCCAGCTAGCCGGCGGAGCCGGCAGCGCAGCCAGCCAGCTCCAGCAGGGCCACCTCCCAGGCCAGCCGCGGCTGCACGTAGGCCTGCAGGTGCCGGTTGAGCTGGTTGAGCCGGCGCAGGATCGCCGGTTGGCGTTGGCGGTTCCAGAGAGCTTGCTGCCACCACTGCACCAGCCACTGCTGCTGCTCGCCATCGAGCGCCTCGCTGAGTTCGCGGGCCAGCTCCAGGGCCTGCAGGGGATCACTGCCCCCTTGCGCGAGCTGAAGCAGGCGGCCCGCCAGTCCCTCGGGCAACGCCTGCCAATGGCGCCGGTGCTCCTGCAGCGCTCCCGGGGAGCCAGCGGCGAGTTGCACCAGTTCAGCAGGATCCTGTGCTGCCTGCCCATCGGATGGTGGCAACACCTGGTTGATCTCCTCTGGACGCAGTCGACCGAAGGGAATCAACTGACAGCGGGAGCGAATCGTGCTGAGCAACTGCTCGGGCGTACTGGCGATCAGGATCAACAGACCATCGCCAGGCTCCTCCAGCGTTTTGAGCAGGGCATTGGCAGCCGCCTCGGCCATCGCCTCCGCCCCATCCAGCACCACCAGACAGCGGCTGGCCTCCACCGGCCGACGCCCGAGGAAGCGGGACACCTCGCGGATCTGGTCGAGGCGCAGCTGCGGAGCGGAGCGGCGGCTCACCCCGGCAGCCTCCGCCTGGGACCTGGGCACCAGCTGGCCCTTCTCCAGATAGGTGGGTTCCACCCAGAGCAGGTCGGGATGGTTTCCCTGCTCCAGACGCCGGCGCAGCCCGGCATCACCACCACTGCCCGCCAGCACGCCCTCCAGAAAACGCATGGCCGCCAGCCGGCGCCCCACGCCGATGGGCCCGGCGAACAGATAAGCGGGAGCCAGGCGCTGCTGCTCGAGGGCTGCCAGCAGGAGGGTGCTGGCCTGGCGGTGACCCACCAGATCGGCAAACAATCCGTTCATGAAGCCAGGGCCAGCACGGCGGCCTGGCACGCCTCCCCCACCTGGCTCGGCTGGGCAGTGGCATCGATGCGGCTCCAGCCCCGCTGGCTGGCCAATGCCGCAAACCCCGCGGCCACCCGCTCCAGGAAGGGCTCACCGCCCGCCTCAATGCGGTCGGACGCCCGGCCGCCGCGGCGACGCAGGGATTCGGCCAGGGGCAGATCCAGCCAGAGGGTGAGATCCGGTTTCAGGCCAAGGGTGGCAATCGCTTCCAGCTGGCCGATCAGGCTGTGGTCGAGGCCACGGCCGTAGCCCTGATAGGCGGCGGTGGAGCCACTGAAGCGATCACTCAGCACCCAATGCCCTGCCGCCAAGGCCGGCTGGATCACCTGCTCCACATGCTGGGCCCGATCGGCGGCGTAGAGCAGCAGCTCTGCCGTGGTGAGCGGCGCCGCCCCCTGGGGCGGATGCAAGAGCAGCTGGCGCAGGGCCTGGCCCAGGGGCGTGCCGCCGGGCTCGCGGGTGAGCACCACCTGACCTCCCTGGGCGAGCAGGCCGCTGCCGGGCAGCCAGTCCATCAGCCGCTGCAGCTGGGTGGTCTTGCCACAACCATCGATGCCCTCCAGCACCACAAAGCGCCCGGGCTGGCGTATCGGCTCAGCCACGGCGCAACAGCAGGGCATTGAGCACCACGGTGATTGAGCTCATGGCCATCAACAGGGCAGCCAGGGGAGGGGTGAGCAGCAGTCCGAACCCAGGCAGGAGCACACCGGCGGCAATCGGCAACACGATCAGGTTGTAGCCGAAGGCCCATACCAGGTTCTGGCGCACCTTGGCCATGGTGCGCCGGGCCAGGCGCAGGGCCACCACGATGCCCTCCAGGCGGTCGCCCATCACCACCAGGGCGGCGTTGTCCTGGGCGATCTGGGTGCCGGTGCCCACGGCGATGCCCAGGTCGGCCGCCGCCAGGGCTGGGGCGTCGTTGATGCCGTCGCCCACCATCGCCAGGGGCCCGGCGCCGCGGCGGGCCACGATCCGCTCCAGCTTCTGCTCGGGCCGCAGCTCCCACACCAGCTCATCGGCCTGGAGCCCCAGCAGGGTCCCGAGCTGCTCCACCGGCCTGCGGCGGTCGCCACTGAGCAGCCCCAGGCCGAAGCCCAGCTGACGCAACTGCGCCAGCACACCGGCAGCATCCGGGCGAGGCGCATCCTGCACCGCCACCAGGCCCAGCAGCCGCCCGGCCTGGGCCACCGCCAGCACGGAGGCACCATCGGCCTCCAGGGCTGCCTGGCGCTGCAGCCAGTTGGCGCCAGCATCGGGCGCCACCCAGCTGAGCCGCCCCACCCGGCAGGGCTGCCCGGCCACCGTGCCGCCCACGCCGGCACCGGCCTCGGTGGCGCAGTCTCGGGTGTCGAGCAAGGGCAGCTCGTGGGCGGTGGCCTCCTGCAGCAGGGCATGGACCAGGGGATGGCGGGTGCTGGCCTCCAGGCTGGCGGCCACCTGGAGCAGCTGCTCCTGCGGCACACCGGACGCCGGCTCCACCACCGTCACCAGCGGCCGACCCACGGTGAGGGTGCCGGTCTTGTCGAACAGCACCGTCTGCAACCGCGCCGCCATTTCAATGGCATCGCCTCCGCGGAAGAGCAGGCCCGACTGAGCCGCCAACCCCGAGCTCACCGTCATCACCGTGGGGGTGGCCAGGCCGAGGGCACAGGGGCAGGCCACCACCAGCACGGCCATGGCCAACTGCAGCGCGAGGCTGAAGGGCGTGTCGGCCGACACGCCAAAGACACCGTGGTCCCCATGGCCGCCGTGGAGCTGGTGGGGCTGCAGCACATGGGGCCACAGAGCGGTGCCCCACAGCCACCAGAACAGGAACGTGGCCACCGCCAGAGCGAGCACCGCAGTGGAGAACCGCCCCGCCACCTGGTCGGTGAGGCCCTGAATCGGTGCCTTGCGGCTCTGGGCCTGCTCCACCAGCTGGATGATCCGAGCCACCGCGCTCTCGCTGCCGCTGCGCAGCACCTCGAGCACCAGCGGCGCCTCCAGGTTGAGGCTGCCGGCGGCCAGTTCGGTGCCGCTGGCGGCCTGGAGGGGCAGGGGCTCACCGGTGAGGGCCGACACATCCACCGCCGATTCGCCCTCCAGCACCAGTCCATCCACCGGCACCCGGTCGCCCGGCAGCAGCCGCAGCCGATCCCCGGGGCGCAGGCCCCCCACCCGCACCTGGCGGGGCGGGCCATCGCCAACCAGCAGCAGGGCCGTATCGGGCTGGAGCTCGGCCAGCTGCTCCAGGGCCCGGCCGGTGCGGAAGCGGGCTCGCTCCTCAAGGAAGCGCCCGAGCAACACAAAGGCCAGCAGCATCACCGGCTCGTTGAAGAAGCAGGGCCAGCCCGTCTCAGGCCAGAGCAACCCCACCAGGCTGGCCAGGTAGCCGCTGCCCACTCCCAGGCCCACCAGGGTGTCCATGCTGGGCAGGCCGGCCAGGGCAGAACGGACCCCCTTCACCAGGATGGGGCGTCCCGGCCCCAGCACGGCGACGGTGGCCACCAGGGCGTGGAACCACTCAGCGGTGAAGGCCACACCACCGGGCCCCTGCCAGAGGGTGGGCGCCACCAGCCCGAAATGGCCGAAGCCCGACACCAACAGCAGCAGCAGCGCCACCACGAGCTGGCGCCAGAGCTGCCACCAGGTTTGCCGTTGCTGCCGCTCACGCCGACTTCGGGGCTCGCGCTCCGTGGCGCGGGGCCGGGCGGTGAAGCCCATGCCCGCCAGGGCCTGCTCCAGGGGTTGGCTGCGCTGCTCCGGCGAGACGGCGGCCAGGGCCGGATCCAACTCCACCCAGGCCGTGCGGGTGATCAGGTTCACACTCACCTGGCGCACGCCGGGCTGCTCCAGCAGCAGCCGCTCCACAGCGCTCACACAGCTGGCACACTTCATCCCCTCGATCTCCAGCAGGAGCGGCTCCAGCAGCGGGGGCTCCACTCCCGCGGTGTCTGGAGGCAAGGGGGCAGACACCAGCGGCGACCGGACGACAGGCGTGACAGACATCAACCGGGATCAGCCAGGCATCGGCCTCACGCTAAGCAGATCGGCCAGACTGAGTTGCTCGAAGCTCCCACTCCCGCCGGTGCCCCGCTCCCAACGCAACGACAACTTCATCGACAAGAGCTTCACGGTGATGGCCGACCTGATCCTCAAGGTGCTGCCCACCAACCGGCGCGCCAAGGAGGCCTTCGCTTACTACCGGGATGGGATGAGCGCCCAGGCCGACGGCGAGTACGCCGAGGCGCTGGAGAACTACGAGGAAGCCCTCAAGCTCGAGGACGACCCCAACGACAAAGCCTTCATCCTCTACAACATGGCCCTGGTGTTCGCCTCCAACGGGGAGCACGCCAGGGCACTCGACTTCTACGGCCAGGCCCTGGAGCTGAACAGCAAGATGCCCCAGGCCCTCAACAACATGGCGGTGATCCACCACCACCTGGGCTCGATCGCCGAGGAGCAGGGCGACGCCGATGAGGCCGACCGCCAGTACGACCAGGCCGCCGACTTCTGGAGCAAGGCGATCCGCCTGGCCCCCAACAACTACATCGAAGCCCTGAACTGGCTCAAGACCAGCGGCCGCGGCAGCGCCGACGTGTATTTCTGAGGGCTTCAGGCCCGATCGTCCGCCGCGTTCACCCCCAGAGCCGCCACCAGAGCAGCGGCCACCGTGCCGGCCTCGAGCAGCTCGAGTCCCAAGCCTGCAGCCGCCTTGGCCAGCCCGGAGCCCTTGGGCACCACAGCCCGGGTGAAGCCCAGCCGGGCCGCCTCCTGGAGCCGCAGCTCAAGCTGACCCACGGGCCGCAGCTGGCCGCCCAGCCCCAGCTCCCCCACCAGCACCGTGCCGGGCGGCAGCGTGAGGTCGCGGTAGCTGGCCACCACCGCCGCGGCGACGCCCAGATCCGCCGCCGGCTCCTCCACCTCCAGGCCGCCGGCCACCGCCAGGTAGCAGTCGAAGCGCGACAGGGGCAGGCCCAGGTGTTTTTCCAGCACCGCCAGGATCTGGTGCAGGCGGTTCACGGCGATGCCGGTGGCGCTGCGGCGGGGGCTGGCGTAGCTGGTGGTGCTCACCAGGGCCTGCAGCTCCACCACCAGTGGCCGGGTGCCCTCACAGGCCACGATCGTGGCGGTGCCACTGCTGGGCTCGCTGCCGCCCAGGAACAGCTCGCTGGGGTTGCTCACCTCCGCCAGGCCCCGGTCGCGCATCTCGAACACCCCCAGCTCGTGGGTGGCGCCAAAGCGGTTTTTCACGGCCCGCAGCAACCGGTGGCTGGCGAAGCGGTCGCCCTCGAAAGTGAGCACCGCATCCACCAGGTGCTCGAGCACCTTGGGGCCTGCGAGTGAGCCCTCCTTGGTCACATGGCCCACCAGCAGCAGGGCCGTGTCCTGGCGCTTGGCGATGCGGGCCAGGGCGGCGGCGCACTCGCGCACCTGGGCCACCGAGCCCGGCGCGCTGGCCAGCTCGCCGTCGTGCAGGGCCTGGATGCTGTCGATGATCGCCACCGCCGGCCGGAGGGCCTCCAGCTCCTGCAGCACCAGTTCCAGGTCGGTTTCGGCCAACAGCAGGAAATCAGCATCGGCCGCCAGCTCAGCCCCCTCGCCGGCAGCGCCAGCGCCCTCCTCCATGCGGGCCAGGCGCCGCCAGCGCAGCTTCACCTGCTGGGCCGACTCCTCGGCACTCACATAGAGCACCGAAGCGCGGCCGGCCATGGAGCGGGCGCTCTGGAGCAACAACGTGCTCTTGCCGATGCCGGGATCACCGCCGAGCAGCACGAGCGAGCCGGGCACCAGGCCGCCCCCCAGCACCCGGTCGAATTCGCCGTAACCGCTGGCCAGCCGCTGCAGCGGCCGCTCACCCACCGCGGCGATCGGCTCGGAGCGGCGCGGCTGGGGCGGTGGCGCGCCGGCCCCAGCGGCTGCGGCGGGCACCGGCCTGCGCCGGCGGTTGTCAGCGCCGGCCGCGCCTGCCTGCTCCACCAGGGTGTTCCAGCTGCCGCAGCTGCTGCAACGGCCGAAGAACTGGCGGGTCTGGGCCCCGCAGCTGGTGCAGACGTAGAGCGTGGCGGATCGGGCCAAGGGGCGCGGGAGCAGGGGACTGCAAAACCAACTATGAAGAAAGGTGGCGTTGCATGAAACGTTCCGCCCTCAGACCTTTTCAGTAGAGGCCATCTGATGTAGGCACCTAAGCCTGGCGATGACGGTCTCCCCCCCCAGCGCTGCCACCGGCACTGCCAAGGACAAGGAAACAATTCTGGTCGTCGATGACGAGGCCAGCATCCGGCGGATCCTGGAAACCAGGCTGTCGATGATTGGCTATCACGTGGTCACGGCCTGTGATGGGCAGGAGGCCCTGGAGGCCTTCCGCACCCATCAACCCGACCTGGTGGTGCTGGACGTGATGATGCCCCGGCTCGACGGCTATGGGGTGTGCCAGGAGCTGCGCAAGGAATCGGACGTGCCGATCGTGATGCTCACCGCCCTGGGCGACGTGGCCGACCGGATCACCGGCCTGGAGCTGGGCGCCGACGACTACGTGGTGAAGCCCTTCAGCCCCAAGGAGCTGGAGGCCCGCATCCGCTGCGTGCTGCGGCGGGTGGAGAAGG
>JBIIDV010000027.1:0-29422 GCA_044238185.1 Prochlorococcaceae cyanobacterium
CCGTTGTACTGGTGCCACAGGGTTTGCTCCCCGGCGATCGGCTCGGGGCTCGCTGCCGGGAAGGCCAGTTCGTTGGTGTTGGCGGCTGCATTCGGTTGCAGGATCACCGCCTTCACCCCCTGCCGCGCCGTGAGCCAACGCAGCCACAGGTCGTCGTGGCTGGGCGCCAGGGCCAGCGCCGCCTCCAGCTCCAAATCCTCCGGAAACCAACTGCGCCGGTACAGCACGCCGTCGTGCCAGTTGGCATAGGGCAGAAATGGTGAGCCCGCTGTGGCAGCCTCCGCCAGCCGGATTCGCCGGCCCCGGTGCGCCACCACGCAGCCATGGCGGGCGTAGTTGCGCACGAGATATTCGATAAAGCGCGGTGGATAGAGGGTGTCGTCGTCCACCGTGATGAACAGGTCGTGCTCCTTGCCTTGCCCGTAGCCGCCGGTCTGCAGGAACGGCACGATCTTGCGGTAGGGGCCGCTGTTGGCCACCCAGTGCAGCTGCACCCAGCCGTCGGCTGTGATCTCCTCCAGCAGCGGCTCGTTGTCAGCCACCCCCTGATCCAGCAGATGGGGCTCGTGGGAGAGGTGCAGGTGCACCCGCTCCGGCCGGTACGTCTGCTGCCGCAGCGACTCCAGCACCGCCGGCAGGCTTGCCAGCCGGCCGCTGATCGCGATGAGCGTCACCGGCGGACCCACCACCTGCTTCCCCGAGGAGACGGCGCGGAAACGCCCACCAAATCAAGGGCCGCCGCCAGGCTCAGCTCCACCACGTGTCGCTGAGCCGCCCGCACCTCTGCGGCCAGGGCCCCTTCCTTTTGCGCCTGCACAAACGCCGGCGCCGCCTGCTGCTGCTGCCCCGTAGCGCAGCCACTCCGCCGGGTCGTGGCTCTCGAGCGGGTGGGCGTCGATCACCGCCTGCCACTCGCCCCGCTCAACTGCTGCCTGGGTCATCGGCCCGGCCTTGCTGCTGCGGGCCATCATCGC
This sequence comes from Prochlorococcaceae cyanobacterium, assembly GCA_044238185.1. Taxonomy (GTDB): domain Bacteria; phylum Cyanobacteriota; class Cyanobacteriia; order PCC-6307; family Cyanobiaceae; genus NIES-981. The sequence continues at coordinate 975 of JBIIDV010000027.1, forward strand.
CGGGCTAGTCCCATCAGGGGGCGCTGCGGAAGATCTGGCAACCGCAGTGGCAACACAGAGCTTTGCGTCCAACCGCTCAGTGGCAGCGCGGTGCAGGGCAGACGATGGTGATTCACTCCTGCGCCGTTCTGGCGCTTCGTGAGAACGAGCCGAAGCGACCGCTCCAGCGGCCGCTCCCAAAGGGGCTAGCCCTTGCGGAGCCAGCCACGCCCAGGCCTGGGTTTGACAGAAACCTGGCCCTGGACACTCGCCAGCAGCCCGTGGGCCAGATCGGCCGGTAGGGCCTGCCAGAAGGCTTGAACCCGCAGGCTGCTGCCCGAATCCACCCGCGCCAGGCTGCCGGCCGGAATCGGCAGCACCAGCCCCGGATCGCCATCCGCCGCCAGCACCAGCCCACCGCCCAGCACCTGGGTGCCGGGGGTGGCGGCCTGGAGGGGCGGCGCGCTGGCTGCGCCGCTCCAGTGCCAGAGCAGCTCGCCCGCCGCATCGCGCAGCTCGAGCCGCTGCACGGTGAGCAACCCGGGCTGGGCCGCCGGATCGAGCCGCAGGGCCCTGGGCCGTGCCGCCTGGGCCGGCAGCACAAAGGTCACCGCCATCCGGTTGTGCTCCATCAGCAGGGGTTGCCGCTGGGAGTGCTCCTGCCCAAAGCCCCCGCCTGCCTGGGGCTCCCAGAACAGCTCCACCAGCGCCCGCTGACCGCCCTGGCGCGGCAGCGCCGCCAACATCCCCTGCACCTGGTGCATGGCCTGGTCGAGACGGTGCTGCCGGGCAGCGGGTTGCAGGGCCTCGCTGCAGAGTGCCTCGTACACCGCCGTGGCCAACTCCAGCAGGCCATGCCCTTCCGGCGCCGTGGCCAGCCCATCCCCCTCCGCGGCATGGTTGAGCTGGGGCCAGATCCAATGGTCCAGGAGCTCCGGCGACAGCTCCTGCTCCGGCAGTCCTGCCAGCTGTTGGCAGGCCCTCACCATCGCAGCCGGCTCCCGCAGCAGGGCCTCATAGCTCAGCACCAGCCTGGGCAGCGCGCGGCTGTGCAGCTCCGCCTCCAGGGTGTGGCTAAGCCAGAGCAGCAGGGCCCGATCCTGCGGCAGTTGATCCCGGCGCCCCAGCGACGCCGCCACCGCCTCCGGCCGCCGCACCACCAGCAGCACGTGCACCTCCGCAGCCCTGCGCTGCAGCAGCTCCCACCACAGCGGCATCAACCGGCACTGGCGAGGGTCCTTCACCACGGCCACCCCATCCGCCGGCATCCCGGCGAAATCCTCGGCCAGCGCCTGCTCCAGCTGATCGAGCGTGTCGTCCAGCCGCTGCGGCTGCCAGGTGAGCACAGGCAACAGCGGATCGTGCCAGCTGCTTTGGCAGCCATCGAGCAGCCGGTTGTGAACGGTGCGGATTGCCCGGGGCTCCCAGTAGCCCGTGTGGTTGTTGCCATCGCCGGGATCCGTGCTGGTGGGCAGCGCAAAGCCCGCCTGGCCCAGCAGCCCCGCGAGGGCGGATGTGCCAGAGCGGTGCATGCCAAGCACCAGCAGCAGCCGGTGCGGCATAGCCTCTGGCGTGCACTCCCTTGGCAACCCATCGAGGCACCGGTGGAGGCAAATGTACGCTCGCGGCGTTGCAGCCAAGGGCGACGCTCAGGATTCGATTCAGCCCCATGAACCTGCCCAACGCCATCACCATGGATCAGCTCGGCTGACCACGGAAGAAGGCGATGCGGGCAGCGCTGGGCTGCCCCGCCCACGGCCACCAGGGGGCGGAAAACACCTCGTGGTGGGCCCACAGCTGCAATTCCCGGGCCGTCACCCCATAGCCGGCCCCTTGGGCCACAGCCACCAGCTGGGCCAGGTGGGTGACGGCTCCGCATTCAGCCTGCAGGGCGGGATCCCGCGCAACGGCTTGCATAAACAGCGTGAGCGCCAGGCTTTTCACTTCCCAGAATTAGAAAACCTAGGGATTTAAGTTATAGCTCCTGCCAAGCAGAGCCAATCCTAATTATTATACAGAAAAACGAGATAGAAGCATAGACAGTTTAGCGCGATGATGCGGAACTTGCGTCACCAACCTGCAGCATAATCGACCCGCGCCTGCGAAAGGATCCAGGCGATCCTGCCGTCAGCAAGCCGGGACGACTTAGGACGACTTAGACTTGGCTACGCATTCAGCAACGCCAACACCCGCTCGATCGGGATCGTGCTGCTGGCCGCCCCCTCGCCGCTGGGCTCACAGCGCACCACCTGCCAGTTGAGCTGGGCGGCCGTTCCCAGAAATTCCAGCATCCGCCACACACCACAGGCCGGCCGCAGTTCGATCACCGGGGTGCCCGGCTCAGCGAGCAGAGCATTGGCCAGCCCGGCGCCATGGATGCCGAGCATGCCGCGGCAGCGGCGCACCAGCGCCTGCAGGGCGCCGATCTCAAACCGTCCGGGGTCAAGAATCAGCACGCCGTGGCGGGCCAGCGCCTCCAGGAAGGCAGCGTGGTTGCTGAACACCCGGCCCTGGGGAGCCTCCGTGGGCGCATCCAGGTCGCGCCAGAAGTACACCCAGGCCCCCTCACTCACAGCCGGCGCCGCCGCCTCGGGCAGCCGCTGGCGCAGCAGCGCCAGCCCGGCGCGGAACTCGGGCAACGCCAGCTGCCAGCGCCGGCGCGGCTCCCCCAGATAGCCGCTGCCACCGTTGAAGCCCACGGGCTGCAGCAGCAGCCGCTGCACCTGCAGCGGTCGCGGCCCGATCGTGTCGCGATACACCACCTCCCCATCCCAAAGCACGCGCTGCAGCAGCCCCAGGTTGGGGAGTTGCTGCCGGTTCAGCAGCAGCCGCAGGCCGGGAAGCTGCTGCCGGCGCTGCCGCAGCGCCAGCAGCTGGGGCAGCGCATCCGCCATGAAATGGGCCAGGTTGCGGTGAGCCACCAGGTCGTTGAGCACCGCCCACTCCCCCGCCAGCGGCTCAGCCGCCACCGCCGGCTCCCGCCGCAGGGCCAAGCCGTCGGCGCCATGCTGCAACCGATAACCGCACTGGTGCTGGATCCAGGGCGCCGCCGGCCAGCCCTCCGGCAGATACTGCACGCAGTCGCTGTACCAGCGGCCCTGGTGAATCAGGCCGTGCTGCAGGATCTCGGCCCCCTCCACCAGGGCCGTGGCACCGTCCAGGCCATAGGTCTGGCAGGGCTGATCCCAGGGGAGCGCCTCCACCTCCGGCGCAGCTGCAGCCCCAGCGCCGCCATAGCCCTCTGCGGGCTCAAAGAAGCCATAGGGCACGAGCTCAGCTGGGGGCTCGGGCTCAAGCCCTGGCTCATCGGGGGTTGCGGCATCCAGCTGGCGCCCCAGCTCCACAATCCAGGCCGGTGCTTCGGGGTGGAACTGGAGCAGCTGCTCCAGCAGCGGTCGCAAGTGGGTGGCCTGGTCGCCGATCCGATCCCCCGCCGCCTCCTGCAACCAGATCACGCCGTAGCGGCAGCACTGTTCCTCCAGCACCAGGGCCCAGTCGGGCGGCTCGCCATGGGCCTGCCGCAGGCGCGCAAACAGCCGGGCTCCGCCGCGGGCGAGAGCCAGGGCCTCCTCACGGTGGCTGTCGGCCAGCTCCAGCATGCGCTGGTGGCATTCAGCGGCGAACAGCCAACCGGCCAGCGGCTCCAGCGCACAGGCCTCGATCGCCTGCAAGGTCTGCTCCAGCCGCTGCAAGAGGGGCGGCTCCGACACAACGCTCAGGCAGCCCCCAGCCAGAGCGCCAGCGGCCGGCCGCTGCTCAGGGCCGCCACGCCATAGCGCTGATGCGCCGCCTGCAGCAGCGGCAGCCGGTAGGCGCCGCAGTCGGCCAACAACACCGCAAAGGGCCGCTGCCGGTAGAGGCCGTCGATCACCTCCAGCAGCACCGCCAGGCTGTCGCCATAGCCGCCCGCCGGCCGCGCCGGCCAGCGGCTGGCGGGCGGCTCCAGCACCCGCAGCCCGAACGGCTCACCGCGGAAGCACAGCCCCTGGCGGTGGGCCGCCTGCACCGCCGCCGCCCGCTCGCCCACATACAGCACCTCAAGCCCGCCCAGCTCAGCCAGCAACTGCTCCGGTGCTGGCGGCGCCCCCAGCGGCGGCAACGGCTGCCCGTGGCGCAGCACCAGCTCCTGGGCCACCGCCAGCCACAGGCCGAGGCAGCCGGCGTTGTCGGTCCACAGTTCTGCTTGCAGCAGGGTCTGGGCCGCCGCCTCACCCCAGCTGCGCAACTCCTCCAGGGGGCTGTGGGCCCGGGCGTAGTAGCCCTCCTCCACGTGCCAGCGCCGCAGCGCCTCCAGCGGCGGCGGGCACTGCATCCAGGGCAACTCCTGGCGCTGCTGCCAGAAGGCCTGGTTGTGGTGCTCGCGGCGCAACTCCGCCAGCGCCGGCTCCAGGCTGGCCGGGGCGGCCAGCAGTGGCAGCAGCACCGCCAGTTCCGTGGCCCCCAGCTCCAGCAGCAGGCTGTGCTGCCAGTCGAGCAGCGGCAGCGGCTCCAGCCGCTCGCCCAGCCGCCGCTGCCAGGAGGCCGCCAAGAGAGCCATCCGCTCGAACGCCGCAGCCGGCAGCCGCAGCCCCTGGCGCCAATGCCCCTCCAGCAGCGCTGGCAGGGCCGTGGCCGCCGGCAGGGCCCGGCAACCTCGGGGCAGGTGCCACACAAAGTCGTCGAGGGCGGCCTCGATCGCCTCCGGCTCGGCCGCCAGCAGCGGCGCCAGATCCAGCTGCAGGGGGCTGGCGCTGGCGCCCTCCTCCAACAGCACCATCTCGGCCAATGCCGACTCGGCGACCACGGCCGGTTGGGTGATGGCCTGTTCCGGGGCGGCGGCAGCGGCTACAGGTGTGGGTTCGGCAGCGGCAGGAGTGATCGCCAGCGGCGCCAGCTCGGGATCCAGCAGCTCCAGCCCCAACCGCAGCCGCGTCAGCGCCGCGGCCAGCGCCGGCTGCCGCTCCTCCGCCACCGGCAGCAACGCCACCAGCTCCGCCAACTCCGCCAGCGCCCGCGGCTCCGGGGTCGGCCCGGCCGCCAGCACCAGCCGCGCCTGCTCCTCCAACTGCTGCCGCGCCAGCAGCAGCACCCACTCCGGCGCCGGATCGAGCAACTGATCCAGGCGCGCCAGCAGACGCACCGCCCGCGGACGCGTCTCCGGCGGGGCTGCCGGCCCCGCCTCCTTGAGCAGGTCGATCGCCCCTATGGCCCCGTCCTGCACCAGCTGCTGCTCCAGCACCGCCAGCCACTCCGGCGGCTGCAGCGGCAGTTGCTCCCCCCGCCGCAGCCGCTCGGCAATCTGCCAGCACAGCTCCACCCGCACAGGCAAGGGCGGCGGAGCCTCACTGTCCACCTTCACCGTTCCATGGAGTTCGGCGGTGAAAAAAGCCAGCAGCAGGCTGTAGCGGCTCCAGAATTCGGCGGCCCGCTCCGGCAGCGCCGCCGCCAGCTCCGGCACCAGCGCCAGCAGGGCGTCGTGCTGGGCGAAGGCCTCAGTCCATTGGCCCGCCTGGTAGGCCGCCTCACAACAGCGCAGCGTCACTTCCGCCAGCTCGCCCCGCAACGGCAGCGCCGCCGCCGGGTTGGCTTCCGCGGCCGCCAGCTCCCGCAGCAGGGCCTGGCGCTGGGGGAGCTCCAGCGGCAACTGGCGCAGCATCTCCAGCGGCAGCGTCACCGCCGAGCCCATGGCTGCAGGCGGTGGCACCGGGTTGGCGGCGGATCCGGGGATGGGGGGAGCGGTCAGTGGAACATTCGCGCCGATTTGGTCCATTATCGGCGCTTCGCAACCTGGCGCGATCATGGGCGCTGCCCACACTTTCCCGTGACGGCGGCCCTCCCCAGCGAGCTCCAGCACCTGCAGCGCGGCCCCGTGGTGGGCGAGCTGGAGGGTCTGTTGCCCACCGGCGGCGTGGCCGGCTGGGTGTGTCTCACCACCGCCGTGGCCGACGGCGCCAGTAGCCCACCCCTCACCGTGCGGCTGGTGCTGGCCGACCTGCTCCACCCCAACCGCAGCTGGCGGCTGGCCGAGCTACCTGCCCAGGCCCCCCGCCCCGACCTACCCAACCTCGAGCTGGAGCGGGCCTGCGGTTTCCTTTTCCTCGGCCACTCCGGCGTGGAGCTGCCGCCCCACAGCAGCGGCATGGTGCTGCGCGCCTTCTGCCGCCTGCCCAGCCCCCACCCCCAGGACAGCTGGCAGGAGCTGGCCGGCAGCCCCTATCGCCTCGACGGCGAGCGCTACGCCGAGCTGCGCGAGCTCTGCCGCCTCGGCCTGGGTCGCCGCGCCCGGCTGGTGGGCCTGCAGGGCCACCAGCTGCGCGGCTGGGCCAGCGGCGCCAGCCCCCTGCAGCTGCGCATCGACGCAGCCCCCCACCCCCTGCAGCTGCTGCCGCCCGACCCCCTCCCCGGCGGCGAGTGGCCCTTCCAGCTCGAGCTGCCCGCCGCCGTCTGCGACGGCGCCGTGCACCACCTGCAGCTGGAGAGCGAGGCCGGCGAGCCGATCCACGAGCGCCTGGAGCTGGTGCCCTTCCAGCTCACCCCCTGGCCGGCCCTGCTGCAGCACGGCCAGGCCCCCTTCCCCGACCACCTCTCCCCCCTGGCCCGCGAGCGCCAGCGCAGCCTGCTGCTCTGGCTGGAGCAGGCCGACCGCAGCGGCCAGCCCCTGCCGGCCCAGCTGCCCCTCTGGCAGCGGCTGCTCAGCCAGCCCCTGCGCCGCGACGGCCAGGGCCTCGCCCTGCCCGAGGGTTGCGAGCCCGGCCCCGACGGCGCCCCCGTGCCCCGCCAGCCCCTGCAGCTGCCGGTGAGCGCGGAGCCCCGCGTGTCGATCGTGATCCCGGTGCACGGCCAGTACCCCAGCACCCGCCGCTGCCTGGCAGCGATCGCCCACGCCCCCACCACCGTGCCCTACGAGCTGATCGTGGTGGACGACGGCTCCCCCGACGCCACCGCCGCCTGGCTGGAGGCCGAGGCCCCGGCCGTGCGACTGGTGCGCCACGACTTCGCCCGCGGCTTCAACCAGGCCTGCTGCAGCGGGGCCGCCGCCGCCAGGGGCGCGTTCATCGTGTTGCTCAACAACGACACCGAGCCCTGCGCCCGCTGGCTCGAGGAACTGCTCGATCCCTTCCAGCGCTGGCCGGACACCGGCCTGGTGGGCGCCCAGCTGCTGTTGCCCGACGGTCGCCTGCAGGAGGCCGGCGGCATCGTGTGGGGCAATGGCGAGCCCTGGAACTACGGCCGTGGCGGCAACCCCTACGACCCCCGCTACGCCTATGCCCGCGAGGTCGACTATGTGAGTGGGGCCGCCCTCGCCATCTCCGCCGCTCTCTGGCGGCAGCTGGGCGGCTTCAGTCCCGAGTTCTCCCCCGCCTACTACGAAGACACCGACCTGGCCTTCAAGGTGCGCCAGGCCGGTTTAACCGTGCGCTACACCCCCCTGGCCCGGGTGATCCACCACGAAGGCGTGAGCAACGGCAGCGACACCAAGGCCGCCGAAGGGCTCAAGCGCTACCAGGAGATCAACGCCCCCCTGTTCCAGCGCAAGTGGGCCGAGGCCTTCGCCGGCCCCGACCAGCCCAGCTTGTCCGTTGCCGAGACCATCAAAGACCGCGGCATTCTCGGCCGCGCCCTCTTCCTCGACCACGACACCCCCCGCCCCGACCGCGACGCCGGCAGCCACGCCGCCCTGGTGGAGATGGAGCTGGTGCAGGCCCTGGGCTGGAAGATCAGCTTCCTGCCCGCCAACCTGGCCTGGCTGGGTGCCTACAGCGATGAGCTGCAGCGCCGGGGGATCGAGCTGCTGCACGCCCCCTTCGTGCTCTCCCTCGAGCAGCTGCTGCGCGAGCGCGGCGCCGAGTTCGAGCTGATCTACATCACCCGCTACACCGTGGCCCTGCAGGCCCTGCCCCTGATCGCCCGCCATGCCCCCCAGGCCCGCATCCTGTTCTGCAACGCCGACCTGCACCACCTGCGCCAGCTGCGCGCCGCCCGGGCCCAGGGCCTGGAGGGCGACGCCGCCGAGGAGGCCCTCGCCGAGGTGCGCGAGGTGCAGAGCCAGGAGCTGGCGGTGATCCGCCAGGTGCACCTCACCTTCAGCTATTCCGACGTGGAGCAGGCGGTGATCGAGGCCGAGACCCTCGGCGCCGCCCCCACCGCCACCTGCCCCTGGGTGGTGGAGGGTCCGGAGCAGCCGGCGCCCCTGGAGGGCCGTAGCGGCCTTGCCTTCCTGGGCAGCTACGGCCACCCCCCCAACCGCGAGGCGGTTGAGGACTTCCTGGCCCAGTTGTGGCCCGAGCTGCGCCGCCGCTGCCCCTGGCTGCGGCTGCACCTCTACGGCAGCGGTCTGCCCGCCAGCCTCAGCGCCAGCTGGGGAGAGTACGAAGGGGTGGAACTGGAGGGCTGGGTGGCCGACCCCGCCACGGTGTACGCCCGCCACCGCCTGTTCATCGCACCCCTACGCAGCGGCGCCGGCCTCAAGGGCAAGGTGGCCGCCGCCGCCGCCCACGGCATCCCCCAGGTGCTCAGCCCCCTGGCCGCCGAGGCCACCGGCCTGCGCCACGGCCAGGAGGTGTGGATCGCCCACGGTCCCCAGCAGTGGCTGGAGGGCATCGAGCGCCTCTGCAGCGACGACCAGCTCTGGCGCACCCACAGCGAGGCCGCCCACCGCTTCGCCCGCGCCACCTGGAGCCGCCAGCGCGGCCTGGAGCTGATGGCCGCAGCCCTCGAGCGCCTGCACCTGCCCCTCACCCTCCCCGGCACCTGAGCCCCGATCCCCCGTGAGCGAGTCCACCGCCCCCCGCCGCCAGCTGCCCGAACCCCTCTCCGGCCTGCCCGAGCAGCCCGTGGTGGAGCTGGGCGTGGGCCACCCCTGGCTCACCCTCAGCGAGATCAACCGGCTGGTGCGCCAGCAGGGCCTGGCCCCCGCCCTGGCCCGCGCCTGGCTGATCGATGAGCTGCTCCAGGCCATCCCCCTCGATCCCGCCCACGAGCAGCAGCTGGTGGAGGCCTGGCTGCAGCGCCAGGGGGCCGGCAGCGGCGCCGAGCGCGAGGCCTGGCTGCGCCGCCAGCGCCTGCTGAGCGCCGACCTGCCGGTGATGGCCTGCCGTGAGGCCCGCCTGCGCCACTTCCGCGAGCAGCGCTTCGCCCCGGAGGTGGAGGTGCACTTCCTGCGCCGCAAGCCCGAGCTCGACCAGGCCGTGTATTCCCTGCTGAGCGTGGGCGAGCGCCAGCTGGCCGAGGAGCTGCACCAGCGCCTGCGTGACGACGGCGCCGACTTCGCCGCCCTCGCCGCCCGCTACGCCGAGGGCCGCGAGCGCCACAGCCGCGGCCTGATCGGCCCCCAGCCGCTCACCGCCGCCCACCCCGAGGTGGGCAGTCGCCTGCGGGTGGGCCAGCCCGGCCAGCTCTGGCCCCCCTTCGCCGTCAAGGGCCACTGGGTGGTGCTGCGCCTGGAGCGGCAGCTGCCGGCCCGCTTGAACGAGGCCACCAGGTCGCGCATGATGGATGAATTGTTCGAGGCCTGGCTGCAGACGCGCCTGAAGCTGCTGTTCAGCGGCGAACCACTGCCCGCGATCGCCCCCCTGCCCCCCGCGCCAGCACCACCCGCTCCCGCCCAGCCATGACCGCCGCACCGGCCCAGCCCATCCTGCGGCAGTTCGACCCCTTCCAGCAGCTGCCGGCGGAGCTCACCCCCCTGCTCGACCCCCTGCTCGAGCCCTGCCGCTTCCGCCTGGGGCAGACCGTGCTCCTCGCCGATGTGTTGCCCCCGGGCGTGCTGCTGATCCGCAGCGGCCAGCTGCGCAGCCTCGCCCCCGCCCCCCGCGGCCAGGGCCTGCGCACGATCGAGCGCCTCGGCCCCGGCGCCATCGCCGGCTGGGCGGGCCTGCTGCGCCAGCAGCCCTGCGAACAGCTGCGCGCCAGCAGCGAGGTGGAGGCCCTGCTGCTGCCCGCCGCCCGCTTCCAGGAGCTGCTGGCCGGCCACCCCGCCCTGGCCGCCGCCTTCCAGCAGCGCCTCGCCGCGGCCGAGCTGCATGCCCTGCTGCTGGCCCTGGCCCCCGACCACCCCTGGGCCCAGGAGCAGCTCGAGCAGTGGCCCGCCCCGCTCGCCAGCAGCGCCGTGCGCAGCCTGGTGCCCGGCGGCGAGTCGGCCCTGGCCCTGCCCCCGGGCCAGCGCTGGTTCGCCAGCAGCGGCCGCCCCCTGGGCGAGCCCTGGCCCGAGCCGCCGCCACCGCTCCAGCCCCTGGCCGCCGGCAGCCCCTGGCTGCGCCTGGTGGGCCTCACGGCGCCACCTCACCGCAGCCAGCCCGGCAGCCAGCCCGGCCCCGACCCAGCGGCCGCCAGCCACCGCCAGCCCTCCGCGGCCACTCCGGTGAGCGCCGAGGTGCTGGCCGACGACGAATACAGCCCCTCCCCCGAGCCGCCGCCGGCCCGGGCCCAGCCCGGCGAGCTGCGCCTGCAGCCCGCCAGCGGCCCCCGGGCCATCGCCATCGCCCTCTGCACCGCCCTGGCCGACTACTTCGGCCTGCCCCTCAACCGCGACACCCTCTCCCAGCTGGTGGACGGCGTGCTCGAGCGCCAGGACGCCCTCAACCTGGTGAACCTGGGCCAGATCATGGACACCCTCGGCCTGCGGGTGACCCTCAACCGCGTGCCCACCGACCGGCTGGCCCGGGTGCCCACCCCCGCCGCCCTGCTCCAGAACGGCCGCATCGGCCTGCTCGACGGCGTCGATGCCGACGGCCAGGCCCGCCTGCTGGAGGCCGAGCTGGGCGCCCTAAGGGTGCCCTGCAGCGAGCTGGCCACCCACGAGGGCCAGCTCACCGAGCTGCTGCTGTTCGAGCGCAAGGCCGACAGCAAGAGCGCCAAATTCGGCTGGGGCTGGTTCCGCCCCTACCTGGCCGAGCACCGCCGCGAGCTGGTGGAGGTGCTGCTCAGCTCGGTGGTGATCAACGTGCTGCGCCTGGTGTTCCCCCTGGGAATGATGGTGCTGATGATGTCGGTGGGGCCCAGCAGCGGCGTGGGCAGCCTGTTCAGCATCGCCGCCGTGATGCTGCTGGCGATCGTGGTGGAGGCCCTGCTCAAGAGCCTGCGCACCTACATTTTCGCCGACACCGCCAACCGCATCGACCGCAGCGCCAAGAGCGCCGTGCTCGACCACCTGATCCGCCTGCCCCAGGCCTTCTTCGACAGCCGCCCCGTGGGCCGGGTGGTGTTCTATTTCAGCGAGCTCGACCGCCTGCGCGACCTGCTGCTGGGCCCCAACGTGCTCTTCCTGGTGGACCTGGCCTTCGTGCCCCTCTACCTGCTGGTGATGCTGGCCCTCAGCCCCCTGCTGGCCCTGGTGCAGCTGGCCGTGGTGCCGGTGGTGCTGGCCATCGGCCTGCTGGCCAACCCGGCAATCAAGGCCCAGATCGGCCGCAGCAAGGCCGAGGCGATCCGCACCTACAGCTTCCTCACCGAGGCGATCACCGGCGTGCAAACGATCAAGGCCCAGAACGCCGAACTGAAAACCCGCTGGGACTTCGAAGACCGCTACACCCGCTTCCTCGGCGAAGACTTCAAGCTGCGCGTGCTGGGCGATTCCAACGCCAACCTGCTGGGCTTCGTGAGCCAGTTCACCGACCTGCTGGTGATGGTGATCGCCCTCTGGCTGATCATCCAGGGCGACTTGAACATCGGCGGCCTGTTCGCCGTGCGCATCCTCGGCAACTACGTGACCGGCCCCCTCAGCCAGCTGCCCGCCAAGTGGCAGCAGCTGCTGCTCGGCACCCAGGCCCTGCGCATCGTGGCCGACGTGATCGACCGGCCCACCGAGCAGAGCCTGGCCGAAGCCCAGACCATCCCCATGCCCCCGGTGCAGGGCCGCGTGGAGTTCCGCAACGTGAGCTTCCGCTACCGCGACCAGGGCCCCCTCAACCTGGAGGGCGTGAACCTCGCCATCCCCGCCGGCGCCTTCGTGGGCCTGGTGGGCGGCTCCGGCAGCGGCAAGAGCACCCTGCTCAAGCTGCTGCCCCGCTCCTACGCGCCCCTGGAGGGCAGCGTGCTGGTGGACGGCCTCGACATCAGCAAGCTGGAGCTCTACTCCCTGCGCCGCCAGATCGGCGTGGTGCCCCAGGAATCGATGCTGTTCGACGGCTCGATCCGCGACAACCTGCTGATGGTGAGGCCCGATGCCAGCGCCGCCGAGATGATCCGCGCCGCCCGCATCGCCTGCGCCCACGACTTCATCATGGAGCTCCCCCGCGGCTACAACACCGACGTGGGCGAGCGCGGCGCCGGCCTGTCCGGCGGCCAGCGCCAGCGCATCGCCCTGGCCCGCGCCGTGCTCCAGAACCCCCGCCTGCTGATCCTCGATGAGGCCACCAGCGCCCTCGATGCCAGCACCGAGCGCCAGCTGTGCATCAACCTGCTGGAGGCCTTCCGCGGCCGCACCGTGTTCTTCATCACCCACCGGCTCGCTACCGTGCGACCGGCTGACGTGATCGTGCTGATGGACCGGGGCGCAATCATGGAGATGGGCAGCCACGCCGACCTGCTCGAGCGCCAGGGCTGGTACTACGCCCTCTACCGCAGCCAGAGCCAGGAGGGCGACGCCTGATGCTGCGCCCCTCCTCCCCTCTCCAGGATGCGCTCCAGAGCGTATTCGGCTGGCTGCGCCGCCCCCGCACCCGCCCCCCTGCCAGCGGTTTCAGCGAGCCCACCACCTTCGGCCTCCCGCCCGGCGCCAGCCGCCGCCACCGCCCCCCCTCCAGCCCGCCCCCGGGTCCCACGGTCCAGAAGCCCGCCACCTTCGGCGGCGACACCCCAGACAGCGACGGGCTCAGCAGCGGCCCCCTGGCCGCCAACCCCTTCCGCAACGCCGGCCTGCGGGCCAATCCCGGCGGAGCGGTCACCCCCTGGAGCTTCAATCAAACGGTGCTGCTGCGCAAGCAGCGCAGCAGTGCGAGTGTGCTGGTGTGGACCGGCATCGGCGGCGTGGCCCTGCTCGGCCTCTGGGCCGTCACCGCCCCCCTGGCCGAGACGATCGCCGTGCAGGGCAAGCTCGAGCCCCGCAACAGCACCAAGCGGGTCGACGCCCCCGTGCCCGGCGTGGTGGAGGCGGTGCTGGTGAAGGAGGGCCAGGCCGTGCGCAAGGGCGACCCCCTGGTGCGCTTCGACCTGCGCGAGCCCAGCAGCCGTCTGCAGGCCAGCGAGAGCATCCGCCAGCGCCTGCTCAACGAGAACCAGATCGCCGCCGCCACCCTGGGCGACAGCAGCGCCAGCGCCGCCCTCACCGCCAACCAGCGCCTCCAGCTCTCCAGCCAGGCCGAGGAGTTCGCCAGCCGCCGCGAGGGCGCCCGCCAGGAACTGCGCAAGGCCGAGGAGCGCCTGGCCGGCGAGCGCGCCAGCCTGGCCACTTACCAGAACATCGCCAGCCGCATCGCCGGCCTGGTGGCCCAGGGCGCCGCCAGCGAGGTGCAGCTGCTCGAGGCCCGCCAGAACGTGCAGAAGAGCGAGAGCGCCATCGCCCAGGAGCAGCGCGAAATCGCCCGGCTGGAATCCTCCCTGGTGAACACCAGCGCCACCACCAACGTGGAACTGCGCCGCAAGGTGGAGGAGAACCTGCGCCAGATCGCCCAGCTCGACAGCGACATCCGCCAGGCCCGCCAGCAGATCCAGTTCGGCCTGCTCACCGCCCCCGCCGACGGCACCGTGTTCGACATCGAGGTGAGCCCCGGCAGCGTGGTGGCCCAGGGCACCGGCACCAGCGCCAATGCCTCCGGCAAGTCGCTGATGAAGGTGGTACCCAACGACGCCCTCCAGGCCCGGGTGTTCCTGCCCAACCAGGCCATCGGCTTCGTGCAGCCCGGCCAGCGCGCCGACCTGCAGATCCAGGCCTTCGACGCCAGCGATTTCGGCACCGTGGCCGCCAGGGTGGAGCGCATCGGCTCCGACGCCCTGCCCGCCGAGGAGCAGAAGCGCGAGCTCGGCACCGATTCCAGCGGCCTCTACTACCCGGCCGTGATGCTGCTCGACCGCCAGACGATCCAGCTGCCCAACAGCACCGCCCCGCTCCAGGCGGGCATGAGCCTCACCGCCAACATCAAGCTGCGCGAGCGTCGCTTCATCAACATCTTCACCGGCTTCTTCGAAGACCAGCGCCGCAACCTCGAGCGGCTGCGCTGATGGCCGCCGGCGACGACCCGCGCCAGCACCCCTGGTGGCAGCACGTGCCGGCCGGGCGGCAGCGCCAGGCCCTCTGGCGCCGCCGCTGGCAGAGGCTGTGGCAGCAGCTGTCCAGCCGCCCCAGCCTGCTGCTGCTGCTGGTGCTGCTGCTGCTGGCCGCCACCGCCGGCCTGGCGGCCGCCGGTGGCGGGAGCATGGCCCTGGCCCTGCTGCTGCCCCTGCTGCTACTGCCGCCCCTGGCCGCCCTCAGCTACTGGCTCACCTGGCGGGAGTTTCACCGCTGATGGCCGCCGCCTCGGGCCTGGCCTGGCCGCCCGGCACACCCGCCTTGACAGTGGGGTCGAGCCGGGAGATCTCCCGCACCAGCCACACCGGCATGTGCTGCTCGCCGCCGCCGAAGGAGATCTTGCCCGGGGGATAGAAGGGCAGCACCGCCAGCAGGGCCTGGATCCCGCCCGGCCGGCTCATGTCCGCCACCCGCTGGGCCAGCTGCCGCCGCAGCTTGAGGTCGCCGGGGCCCATCTCCGCTCGGGCGAAGCCGCTGGCCAGCAGGTTGCGGTAGAGCTCACCGAAGCGGCTGCGGTAGAGCGGCTCCAGCTGGTCGGCCGGGGCATCCAGCCACACCTGGGCCAGCTGCCGCCGCAGCCCCGCCAGCTGCTCAGCCACCTCGGCATCGGCCGGGTCGATCACGTGCAGGTTGATCAGGCCGGCCATCCGGTTCTGGTAGCCCTCGTCCTGCACCAGCGCCAGGGCCGCCGCCCCCCGCTTGCCGGCCACCTGCGGCGGCTGGGGGGCAGCCGAGGGGCTGGTCCCCATCCCCATCCCCATCCCCAGGCTGGGGGCCTGCCCCAGGGCCTGGCCGGCGGGGGCCAGCAGGCCAGCCGGCCGCCAGATGCGCTGCAACAGCTCAGGGTCGAACAGGCGGGCGTAGTCCTCCTGCAGCCAGCGCGGCACCTGGGTGAGCGGGTTGTCCACCCGCATCCGCCCGGGCGGGAAGTAGGCGAACACCGCCAGCAGCACGTTGGTGGTCTCCGGCCGATCGAAGGCCCGGATCAGCCGCTGGGCCAGCTGGTCGCGCCACACCTGCTCCTGGGGCAGCAGCGGTTCCTGCGCCAGGGGTCCCGCCAGCAGCTCGCGGTAGCACTCGCCGGTGGAGGAGCGGTAGAGCAGCTCCAGCTGGTCCACCGGGGCCACCAGCCAGAACTGCGAGAGGCACTGGCGGGCCAGACGCGCCTGGCGCAGGGTGGCCGGGTTGGGATCGCGGACGTAGCTCTGGATGATCGTGAGCAGCCGCGCCACCGACCAGGGCATGATCCGCGGCTCCCCGCCCAGCTGGGTGGCCGACACCTTCGGCTCCTCCACCAGCGAATCCTCCGGCAGGGCAGTGGCAGCGCTTCCGCCCATGCCTGCCGGCGGTTCCACCAGGCCCAGGCGACGGGCCAATCGGCTCAGGATCGACATCGTGGCAGGGCCCCAGAATCCGTGCGATTGATCGTAAGGGAGCTTCCCTGCCCCGACTGTGCGGCGCCAACGCCCCTCAGCCGCAGCACGCCTGGGGCAACCCCTCCGCCGCCAGCGCCGCCAGCACCGCCTCCACCACCGGCGGCCAGCCCTCACCCTCCCGCTGGCGGAACAGGCGCAGGCTCGGATACCAGGGGCTGTCGGCCCGCTGGCGCAGCCAGCGCGGCGCAGCGCTGAACGGCAGCAGCAGCCAGCCCGGCCTCTGCATCGCCCCCACCAGGTGGGCCAGCGACGTATCCACCGTGATCACCAGATCGAGGCCGGCCACCAGCTCCGCCGTGGTCCCGAAATCGGCATCGGCCGGCAAGGCCTCCAGCCCCCGCTCCAGCCAGGGTTCCGCCATCCGCCGGTCGAAGCCGAACTGCAGCAGCACAGGCCGGCAGCCCAGGCCCAGCAGCCCCTCCACCAGCCGCTCCAGAGCCGGTTGATCCAGGCTGCGCCGCCCATATTCCCGGGTCGTCACGGGATCCTCCAGCTTGCGGCCCGCCGCCCAGAGCACCCCCACCCGCCGCTGGGCCAGCGGCGGCGGCCAGTGGTCCGCAGCCAGCCAGCAGGCCGCCCCGGGCAGCGGCGCCTCCCCCAGCAGCACCGGCAGGCTCAGCAGCGACACCTGCCAGCCGGGCCAGGCCTGGGCCCCGCCCTCGGCCGGCTTGGCCCGCACCTGCGGCTGGGGGTGCAGCCCAACCAGCGCCTGGCGCAGCAGGGTCACCAGGCAGGCCTCCACCTCCAGCACCAGGGGCGCTGCCGCAGGCCCGCGGCGCGCCTGCAGCGGCCCCAGCCAGCGCAGGTGCTGGATCGTGTCGCCGAGGCCCTGCTCGCTCCACACCAGCAGTGGCTGGTGCCAGCCCTCCGGCTCCCCCCGCCAGGAGGCGGCCGGATCGCGCCAGGGTTCCACCCCCGGCATCTGCCAGCGCCGCTCCGCCAGGTCATAGCCCTCCCCGTAGCGCTCCAGCCCGATCAACAGCTGGCTGTGATTCCAGGCCGTCTCAGCCGCATCCTCCAGACGGCGGCTCTGGGCGTAGGCCCGGTCGGCCGCCTCGAACCGCTGCAGGTCGGTGAAGGCGTTGCCCAGCCCCCGGTACAGCCGCGACTCGCCTGGATTGAGCAGCACCGCCCGGCGCAGGGGCTCCAGGGCCTGGCGCGGCTGGTCGGCCACCCAGAGGGCGTTGCCCCAGTTGGCCAGATGCCGCCAGTTCCCCGGGGACTGGGCCACCAACGCCGCCAGACGCCCCGCCTCAGCCCGCAACGGCCCCAACGGATCTTCCAGGTGCAACGGGTCTTGATCCCACACTTTTTGTGTTCTATCCCACAGAACCACCCGCCCAGCCGGTTGCCGGTCGGCAAATCAGCACAACGCAGCTCAGCCAGCCCGTTTCTGCTGCTAATTTCCTTCGCAATTGATCCCTCCCGGCTTCCGGGAGTACTGCTGTGGCTGCCGATCAGACTTTCACCTTCTCTGGCTCTGGAGTCTCCGGCGGTACTCCCGACGGCTTTCAGATTCAGACCCCTGCTGGTAAGTCCGGGGCCGTTTTCGTTCTGAGCAGTGAAGATCCGATCAGCAATGTGGGCATCGGTTCAAGCGCGATCAGCGAGAGCGTGCAGGTGCTCGCCTCCGTGGAAGATTTCCGGATCGACCTCAACGACGGCAACGACCGCCTGCTGATCGGCGGCGATGCCACCAGGGCCACCATCGAGCTCGGCCTTGGCCGCGACAGCCTGGTGATCGAGGGCGATCTGATCGACAGCGGTGTCGACCTCGGCAGCGGCCCCGACATGATGCGGGTCGACGGCGATGTGACCAACAGCTACATCAACACCGGTGCCGACGTTGACCAGGTGGGCATCCTCGGCAACGTGAACGGCTCCCGGATCGAGCTCGGCACTGGCAACGACCAGATCCGTTTCTTCGGCGACGCCACCAACACCGTGCTCGACCTCGGCGGCGGCAAGGACATCGTGCGCTTCCTCGACGCCGATCCCGACACCACCGGCCTGGTGATCGAAGGGGCCAGCAACGACGACATGTTGTTCATCGGCTCCTCCCAGTACAAGTTCATCGGCGACTACACCTGGGCGAACATCACCGATCCCAACGACACCGAGCGCTTCGGGCCACCACCCGCCTGATCTTGGTTCAGTTCAGCCTGGGGGCGGTGAAGACCGCCCTCGCCGCCAACGACCACCCCACAGCCCGCGCCCTGCTCCTGCAGTGGCTGCGGGCTTTTGCTTTGGAGCTCTCCGCCCGGCCCGGGCGCGAGCAGCTGCGACAGCCGGAGCTCTGGGATGGCCTTGTGGAACACGCCCGCGCCAGCGGCGACCGCTCCCTGATCGAGCGCTACTGGCAGCTGCTCGACCGGCTCCCGGCCCCGGCCCCGGCCGCCGGCGGGCTTCCGGCCCTGCCCCTGCTGGGCGTGCCGATCCTCAACCGGGCCGATCTGCTGGAGCAGCTGCTCACCAGCCTCGACCACCCGGTGGAGATCCTGGCCATCGTGGACAACAGCCCCCCGGGCGAGGGCACCCTGGCCGGGGAGCTGGAGGGCATCCGCCAGCGGGGCCACCCCCTGGTGCAAGCGATCCAGATCGCCCGCCCGTTCTGCAACCTGGGCGTGGCCGCCAGCTGGAACCTGATCCTCAGCAGCTTCCCCGAGGCCCCCTGCGCCCTGCTGGCCAACAACGACGTGCGCTTCGCCCCCGGCGTGCTCGCCGCCGCCCTGGAGCGGATCGATGCCGGCCGGCCCCAGTTTTTGCCGCTGCTGCCGGCCCCCCACGCCTTCGCCGCCTTCCTGCTCACCTGCCGCTGCTGGGACCAGCTCGGCCTGTTTGATGCCAACTTCCACCCCGCCTACTGCGAGGACCTCGACTACCGCGACCGGCTCAACGCCTGCGCCGAGATCGACCAGCTCGATGGCGGTTTTGCCCACGCCGCCATGAGCGCCCTCAACGGCGACCACAGCGCCACGATCCACAGCGACCCCGAGCTGAAGCGCCACAACCGCACCAGCTATGCCCTCAACCGCCTCTGGTACCTGAGCGAGCGGCGGCTGGGTCGCGATCCCCGCGGCAGCTGGCGGCGCCTCTGGCTCAGCCAGTGGCGCGACGACACCCCGTGAAGGCCTACTCAGCCCTTTACCGCATCCCCACTGGCGCTGGGCAGGATGTAGCGCTGCAGGCCGATGAACAGCGCCAGCACCGGCAGGATCGAGATCACTGAGCCAGCCGCCACCAGGCGCCAGTCGAGGGAGAAGCTGCTGGCCAGCTGCTGCAGCCCCAGGGGCAGGGTGTAGAGCTCCGGTTCATCGAGGATCACCAACGGCCAGAGGAAGTCGCTCCAGGTGCCGATGAACACAAACATCGCCAGGGTGATCAGATCCGCCCGGGCCGCCGGGATCATCACGTTCCACCACTCGCCCAGGGGCGTGCAGCCGTCGCTGCGGGCCGCCTCCTCCAGCTCCACCGGCACCCCCAGGAAGCTCTGGCGCAGCAGGAAGATGCCGAAGGCCGTGGCCGCCTGGGGAATGATCAGGGCCCAGAGGGTGTTGCGCAGGCCGATCTGCACCATCAGCAGATACAGGGGGATCATCACCACCTGGAAGGGAATCAGGATCGTGGCCACCACCAGGGCCAGCACCAGGCCCCGGCCGGCGAAGCGCATCCGCGCCAGCGGGTAGGCCGCCAGGGAGCAGAACAGCAGGTTGGCCAGCACCGCCAGGCCGCTCACGATCGCGCTGTTGCGCAGGTAGCGGCCCATCGGCTGCTCGGCGAACAGCCGCCCGTAGGCCTCCAGGCTGGGCTGGGCCGGCAGCAGGGCCGGCGGGCTGGTGAAGATGTCTTCCGCCGGGCCCTTGAGCGAGGTGCTCACCAGCCACAGCAGCGGCAGCAGCATCGCCAGGGCCGCCAGCAGCAGCAGCCCCAGTTGCAGGGCCGCCATCCAGGTGGAACGGCGCTGGCCGATGGTGGGTGTTGGGGCCATCACACGCGGGGCCGCTCGGCCAGCGGCAGGTCGCCCACCACCGGCAGCGGCGCCTTCTGGGGGTGCAGGGGCACGCTGCGGTTGCCGGCGATCAGCCGGTTGAGGGCATTCACGAACGCCTGGGCGGCCGCCACCACGATGTCGGTGTCGGCGGCGTGACCGGAATAGAGCACGCCGTTCTGGCGCAGGCGGATCGTCACCTCCCCCATGGCGTCGATGCCCTCGGTGACGCTCTTCACCGAGAACTCCACCAGCTCATTGGGCACGTTGGCCAGGCGGTTGAGCGCCTGACACACCGCATCCACCGGACCGGTGCCGATCGCCGCCTCGGTGAGCTCGGCGCCGTCGGCGTCCACCAGGGTGACGGTGGCGGTGGGCTGCAGGCCGGTGCCGCAGCTCACCTGCACGGATTTCAGGGTGTAGCTGCCGTCGACCTGTTGCTGCACCTGCTCGCTCACGATCGCCTCCAGATCGCGGTCGGTGATCTCGCGCTTGCGGTCGGCCAGCTCCTTGAAGCGGGCGAAGGCGTCGTCAAGGTCGTCGCGGCTGAGCTCGTAGCCCAGCTCCTCCAGCCGGGCCCGGAAGGCACTGCGGCCGCTCAGCTTCCCCAGGGAAATCCGGTTGTCGCTGAGGCCCACCGTGCGGGCGTCGATGATCTCGTAGGTGAGCCGGTTCTTGAGCACGCCGTCCTGGTGGATGCCCGATTCGTGGGCGAAGGCGTTGGCGCCCACGATCGCCTTGTTGGGCTGCACCGCCATGCCGGTGAGGTTGCTCACCAGGCGGGAGGTCTTGGTGATCTCCTCGGTGCGCACACCGGTGAGCGGCTCGGTGGAGTCGGCCGGCCGGCCGAGGAAGGGGTTGAAGTAGCTGCGGCGCACATGCAGCGCCATCACCAGCTCTTCGAGCGAGGCGTTGCCGGCCCGCTCGCCGATGCCGTTGATCGTGCACTCCAGCTGGCGGGCGCCGTTCTTCACGGCCTCCAGGAAGTTGGCCACCGCCAGGCCCAGGTCGTTGTGGCCGTGCACGGAGATCACGGCCTGGTCGATGTTCGGCACGTGGGCGTTGATGCCGGCGATCAGCTCGCCGAACTCGGCCGGGGTGGTGTAGCCCACCGTGTCCGGAATGTTCACCGTGGTGGCGCCGGCCTTGATCGCCGCCTCGATCACCTCATACATGAACTCCGGATCGCTGCGGCCGGCGTCCTCGCAGGAGAACTCCACGTCGTCCACTAGGGAGCGGGCATAGTCCACCATCTCGGCGGTGATCGCCAGCACCTCGGCGCGGGTCTTGCGCAGCTTGTGCTCCAGGTGGATGTCGCTGGTGGCGATGAAGGTGTGGATGCGCCGGTTTGCCGCCGGCGCCACCGCATCGGCGCAGGCCTTGATGTCGCCGGCGGCCGCCCGGGCCAGGCCGCAGATGATCGGCCCCTCGGGCGTGCCGACGCTGTCGGCGATGCGCTGCACGGCGTTGAAGTCGCCCGGGCTGGCGAAGGGAAAGCCGGCCTCGATGATGTCCACCCCCAGGCGGGCCAGCTGCTGGGCGATCGCCAGCTTCTCCTCCAGGTTGAGGCTGGCGCCAGGCGACTGCTCGCCGTCGCGCAAGGTGGTGTCAAAGATCAACACCCGGCCGGGGTCGCGGGCCATCGAAGGGCTCCTTATACGGAATTGCTATGAGTTAGACCCATTGTAAGCGGCGGTGCGGGCGGCCGGCCCAACCCCTGCTCGCACCTGGGGCCTGGCCTCTGGGCTGGCCATAGAATCACGCCAGTGGAGCCGGTCGATTGCACACCCTGGCGCACCACAATCCATCCGCGAACCCAGTCGCGACTCCATTCAGAGATCCATCCGGGCTCGCGTCGCTGCAGCCCGCGCCCCTCTCCGCCCGGGCCCCCCGCAAGCTCCCAGGCAGGGCTGTTTGATGGCCAGCCCCCAGGTCCAGTCCCCAGAGCCCCAGCAACCCCAGCCGGCCCAGGCAGCCGGCGAGCCGGGCGCCAGCCCGGGCGACCTGGCCCTGGTGCTGCACGCCCACCTGCCCTACGTGCGCTCCAGCGAGCCCGGCTCCCTGGAAGAGGACTGGTACTTCCAGGCCCTGCAGGAGTGCTACCTGCCCCTGCTGGCCGTGCTGGAGGCCGCCGCAGCCGATAGCAGCCAGCACGCCCGCATCACCCTCGGGCTGTCGCCCACCCTGCTCAGCCTGCTGGCCGACCGCCGCCTCAACGCCCGCTTCCTGCCCTGGCTGGTGCAGCGCCAGCAGCTGCTGGAGCAGGCCCCGGCCGAGCACGCCGCCGCCGCCGCCCACCTGGGCCAGCAGCTCCAGCAGGTGGTGCAGCAGTGGCTGGCCTACGAGGGTCAGCTGGTGCCCCGCTTCCGCCAGCTGCAGCAGCAGGGCGTGGTGGACCTGATCACCTGCGGCGCCACCCACGGCTACCTGCCCCTGCTGCGCGAGGTGCCGGAGGCGGTGCGCGCCCAGCTGCTCAATGCCGTGCGCGAGCACGAGCGCCAGCTGGGCGAGCGACCCCTGGGCATCTGGCTGCCGGAATGCGCCTACTACGAGGGGCTCGACCAGCAGCTGGCGGAGGTGGGCCTGCGCTATTCGGTGCTCGACGGCCACGGCCTGCTGCACGCCCTGCCCCGCCCCCGCTACGGCGTGTTCGCGCCGATCTGCTCCCCCGCCGGTGTGGCCTTCTTCGGCCGCGATGGCAACGCCACCCTGCCGGTGTGGAGCGCCCGCGAGGGCTACCCGGGCGATGGCGTGTACCGGGAATTCCACCGCGATATGGGCTGGGACCTGCCGGAGGAGGAGCTGCAGCAGCTGGGCATCCCCAGCCGCCGGCCCCTGGGCCTCAAGCTGCACCGGGTCACCGCCCAGGGTTGCCCCCTGGATCACAAGCAGCCCTACGAGCCCGAGGCCGCCGCCGCCCGCCTGCTGGAGCACGGCACCGCCTACCTGCAGGGCCGCGCCCAGGAGCTGAGCCAGCTGGCCGGCAGCATGGAGCAGCGCCCCCTGCTGGTGGCCCCCTTCGACGCCGAACTGTTCGGCCACTGGTGGTTTGAGGGGCCCCAGTTCCTGGCCACCCTGTTCCATCAGGCCAAAGCCGCCGGCGTACGCCTGGTCACCCTGCGCGAGGCACTGCAGCAGCGCCCCAATCTGCAGGTGTGCTGCCCCTCCCCCAGCAGCTGGGGCCAGGGCGGCTACCACGACTACTGGCTCAACGACAGCAACGCCTGGGTGATTCCCCAATGGCAGCGGGCGGCCCGGGCGATGGTGCGGCGGGTGAACCGCGGCGTGGCCAACCCCACCCAGCGGGATCTGCTCACCCAGGCCGGCCGCGAGCTGCTGCTGGCCCAGAGCTCCGACTGGAGCTTCATCCTGCGCGCCGGCACCACCACCGAACTGGCCAAGGAGCGAATCGAGCGCCACCTCGACCGCTTCTGGCGCCTGATCGACGCCATCGAAACCAACACCCCACCACCTGCCGCGTGGCTGCAGGCCCTCGAGCACGAAGACGGCCTCTTCCCCCGCCTCAACGCCGCCGACTGGGTGAGCATGCCCGGCGTCACCCCGCCGGCCTGAGCAGCCGCACCCCAAGCGCCAACTCGCGCCCCTGCATGCCCATCAGCCCGCCCTTCACGCTCCAGGGGGCCGTGGCGAACAGCCGCGCCATTGCCGCCAGCAACTCCGGCACGCTGGCGGTGTTGGCCAGAAAGCCATACCACTGCTCGCTGGGCAAGGCGAAAAAGGTGGCGAAGTGGCCCCGCAGCTGGGGCTCCGAAAAGCGCATCAGTTTCTCCAGCCCGAACTGATACAGGGCGTGCTTGCGGCGCAGCTCCAGGGGCCACAGGGCCTGCCAGCCCGCCCGCGCCAGCTGGGCCGAGCCGGCCGCCGGATCGCTGCGCAGCAGCGCCGCCACCGCCGCGGCCACCGCCGGTGCCCGGCGCAGCAGCGAACCCACCATGTAGCCCGACGCCGGGTGCACCATCGAGGCCGCCCCACCGAAGCCCAGCACCGGCTGGTGCAGATCCGGCAGCGGCAGGTTCATCGGGAACAGGCAGAACTCCTCGTGCTCCACCTGCTCCACCCGCACGCCGCGGTGGGCCAGGCGCCGCTGCAAACGCTCCTGCAAGGTGGCATAGGGCACCGGCGGCGCCAGGGCCAGGGAGGTCTCCTCCACAAAGAAGCGCCCCTCACCCAGATCCATTGCATAGAGAAAGGTGGGCGGCTCGAGGAGCTCCTCGGGGCTGAGGTGGTCGCTGCGGTAGTCCATCAGCACGAACTGCTGCGGCTCCACCGGCGGCGCCGAGAAGCGCCCCACAATCCCGTAGGCCGCCTGGCCGGCCACCGGCCCCTCATCCGGCCGTTGCACGAACACCGGCTGGTGGCCGGTGGCATCCACCAGCAGCCTGGTGCGCTGGCTGCCGCCATCGGCGCAGCGCAGCAGCGTGCAGCCAGCACCACCCCCCTCCAGCTCAAAGCCGCTGGCCTGGCCCTGCAGGATCGCCACGCCGCCCCGCGCGCAGGCCTCCAGCCAATGGCCTTGCAGCGCTGCGCGGCTGAACAGGCCGTAGTCGCGGCCGTGGGGGGTGGGCGTATTGGCCGCAGCGGCCGGATCGGCGGAGCCGGCGCCGAAGTAACTCAGCGTGTGGCTCCAGCGGTGCTCCAGCAGGTGGCCCAGGCCGAGGGCGTCCACCTCATCCCCCCACACGCCGTAGGTGTTGGGCCAGGGGGCGCGGGGATCATGGGGGGCCAGCAGGGCCACCCGCAGGCCTTCCTCAGCCAGGGCCGCCGCGATCGCCAGGGCCGCGGGACCGCCGCCCAGCACCAGCCCATCCCAGGGCGCTGCCCCACTCACACCTCCACCTCCAGCTGCTGGCGGTTGTTGGCCTGCAGCTCCGGCCGCTCCAGGATCTCCAGCTGCGGGTCGGCGATCACCTCCAGCCGGTGGCGGCCAGACGGCAAGGCCAGCGGCACCGTGAAGGCCTCGGCCTCCCCGGCCGCCAGCCAGGGCAGGCGCAGGTAGCGGTGGCTGCTGTAGCGGTCGTCGATCACCAGCGCCACGCCCACATCGCTCACATCCATGGCGCCGCGGTTGTACACCCGGAACTGCACCGTTCCCTCGCCGTAGCGCAGCTGGTCCACGCCCAGGTCGCTGGCCAGGCTGTGGATCCGCTGCAGCGGGTAGAGCACCAGCCGCTCCAGCTCAGCCAGCTGCGAGCCAGGATGTTCGTGGTGCAGGTGACCGCCGTAGCGCAGGTCGGTGCTGCAGCCATGCAGGTGCAGGTGGGCGCCGGGCTGGGGCACCGTCACCCGCCCCTGCTCGGGGTCAGTGTCGTAGAAGCCGCAGCACTCCCACTGCAGGGAGGCGCCCAGGTAGCGGATCGGATCGGCGGCATCGCCGGGATCGTGGGGGGCCAGCCGGTAGTGCTGGAGCAGCTGATAGATGCTCTGCCCCGCCGTGGCCTCGCTGGCGGCGCTGCGGGCGATTGAGGTGTTGCGGCGCTGCTGCCCCATGCACAGCTTGGAGGCCACGGTGATCACCAGCCCCTGCCAGCGGGCCAGCAGCCGCAGGCCGTAGATCGGGGCCGGCGGCAGGGCGCCCTCTCGACCGAGCTGCTCGATCGCGTCTGCCACCAGCTCCTGCAGGGGCCGGCCACTGGTGTTCCCCAGGAGCTGGAGATTCACCGGGGTGCGCAGCGCCGTGGCATCGCCGCTGAAGCACACGTAGGGGAAGTGGCCGCTGCCGTCGCCGGGGCGCAGGGCCCGGATGCCGCCGCTGCTGGCCTCACACTTCCAGATGGTGGTGGTGTCAGCGCCCTCCTGCTGCAGGAAGCTGAGCTCCCCGTTGTCGAGGCTGGTGGTGGTGCCCAGCCCCAGCACGTCGCCCTGGAGGGGAATGCCCTCCAGGGGCAGGTGCTCACGCACATCCCCCTGGATCAGATCGCTCACCGTGTTGGCGATCCAGAGATCGGCGGGCATCGCGCTCAGCTGCCCTCAGGGGCCTCCGCAGGGGGGCTGGTTTCGGCTTCAGCCGGGGTAACGGTAGCGGCAGCGGCAGCGGGCTCCAGGCCTACTTCGGGATCGGCATCGGCGTCCTCCTCCTCCGGCGCCGGCGGCACCAGCACCACCTCCGACAGCCGGTCGCGGGCATCCAGCTTCTGCAGGCGCACGCCGGTGGCCGCCCGCGACTGCTGGGGCACGGCGTCGGCTTGGGTGCGCACGATCACCCCCTTCTCACTCACCAGCAGCAGCTCCTCGCCAGCCCCCAGCACCTTCAGCCCCACCAGCACGTCGTCGGGCTGGCGGAACTTGATCGCCCGCAGGCCCATGCCAGCCCGCTTCTGCAGGCGGAACTGATCCACCGGCACCCGCTTGCCCAGGCCACTGGCGGTGGCCACCAGCACCCAGGGGCCCTCGCTCGTGGCAGTCTCCTCCCCATCCACCTCGTCGCCCTCCTCGTCGCCGGACTCCCCACTGCTGGAGGCCACGCGATCGGCCAGCTCGGCCGGCAGCACGTCCATGCTCACCAGCCGGTCGCCCGCCCGCAGGTTCATCGCCCGCACGCCGCGGGCCGTGCGGCCCAGGGGACGCAACTCCTCGTCGTTGAGGCGGAAGTGGATCGTCATGCCCTGGCGCGAGCCGATCAGGATGCTGTCGCCGGGCAGGGCCATGCGCACCCAGGTGAGGGCGTCGCCCTCCACCAGGTCGATGGCGATCAGGCCGTTGGAGCGGATGTTGGCGAAAGCCGAGAGCCGGGTGCGCTTGATCGTGCCGCCGCTGGTGAGCATCACCAGCACGCCGTCCTCGGTGAACTCGCTCACCGCCAGCAGCGAGGTGATCTGCTCCTCCCGAGGAATCGGCAGCAGCTGCACGATCGGCGTGCCCTTGGCCGCCCGGCTGCCCACCGGCACCCGGTAGGCCGGCACCGTGTACACCACGCCCCGGTCGGAAAACAGCAGCAGGTGGTCGTGGTCGTTGCAGCTGATGAACAGCTTCACCGCCTCCTCACCCTGGCTGCGGGTGCCGGCCTTGCCGCGGGTGCCGCGGCTGGTGGCTTCAAACTCGCTCACGGGCATCCGCTTCAGGTAGCCGGTTTCGGTGAGCAGCACCACCGAGCGCTCGTTGGCGATCAGGTCGATGTCATCGAGCCCGCCCTCCACATCGAGGATCTCGGTGCGGCGGGGGGAGTGGTAGCGGCTGCGGATCGTGCCCAGCTCATCGGTGATGATCTCCAGCACCCGCTCGCGCCGGGCCAGGATGTCCTGGTAGTCGGTGATCTTGGCGAGCAGGTCCTCGTGCTCCAGCCGGATCTTGTCGGCCTCCAGGGCCGTGAGCCGGCGCAGCTGCATCTGCAGGATGGCGTCGGCCTGCAGCTCGCTGAGCCCGAACTGCTCCATCAGACCGCTGCGGGCGGTGGCCGTGTCGGCGGCTGAGCGGATCAGGGCAATGATCGCGTCGAGGTTGTCGAGGGCGATCAGCAGACCCAGCAGAATGTGGTCACGCTCCTCGGCCTTGCGCAGCAGGTAGCGGGTGCGCCGCTCGATCGTGTCGATGCGGAAGTCGAGAAACACCTCCAACATCCGCCGCAGGTTGAGCAGCACCGGCTCGCTGCCCACCAGCGCCAGCATGTAGGCGTTGAAGTTGCTCTGCAGCGGCGTGAGCTTGAACAGGTTGTTCAGCACCACCTGGGGATAGGCATCCCGCCGCAGTTCGATCACGATCCGCATGCCGTCGCGGTCGGATTCGTCGCGGATGTCGGAGATGCCCTCCAGCTTCTTGTCGTTCACCAGCTCAGCGATGCGCTCGATCAGCGCCGCCTTGTTGGTTTGATAAGGAAGCTCGGTGATGATCACCGCGTCGCGGTCTGGCCGGCCCGGCACCTCCAGAGTTTCGATCGCCGCCACGCCGCGCATGGTCACCGAGCCGCGGCCGGTGCTGTAGATCTCGCGGATGCCGCTGCGGCCGAGGATCTGGCCGCCGGTGGGGAAGTCGGGCCCGGAGATCAGGGCCTGCAGCTCCCGGTCGCTGATCTCCGGATTGGCGATCAGGGCCTGCATGCCATCCAACAGCTCACCCAGGTTGTGGGGAGGAATGTTGGTGGCCATCCCCACAGCGATGCCGGAGGAGCCATTGAGCAGCAGCTGGGGAATCCGGGCCGGCAGCACCGTGGGTTCCTGCTGGCTGCCGTCGAAGTTGTCGGCGAAGTCAACGGTCTCGCTCTCGATGTCCTCCAGCAGGGCATCGGTGGTGAGCGCCTGCAGCCGCGACTCGGTGTAACGCATGGCGGCCGGCGGGTCATTGTCCACCGAGCCGAAGTTGCCGTGGCCGTCGATCAACGGCATGCGCAGGGAGAAGTCCTGCGCCATCCGCACCAGGGCGTCGTACACGGCTGTGTCGCCGTGGGGGTGGAACTTACCCAGCACCTCGCCCACCACGCGGGCGCACTTTCTGTAGGGCCGGTCGCTGGTGAGGCCCAGCTCGTACATCGCGTAGAGGATGCGGCGATGCACCGGCTTAAGACCATCGCGGGCATCGGGCAGGGCCCGGCCCACGATCACACTCATCGCATACTCCAGATAGGAGCGCGACATCTCATTGCGGAGGTCGGTCTGGATGATCCGCAAATCGCCGTCAGAGCCGGAATCGCCGGGATTGACCGGTCCCGTGGGATCCGCCATGCATGACCGCCTTCAACCCGCCCATTGTATCGACTGCGCTCCGGGGGGGGCAGACCGCCCCATTGCAGGGGCCATGAGCGGCCAGCGGCACGACCCCCTGCCCCCCCGCAGCGCCCTGGAGCTGCGCCAGCGCCAGGAGCGGGGCGAACTGCGGGTGCGCACCGCCGCCG
>JBIIDV010000081.1:0-8682 GCA_044238185.1 Prochlorococcaceae cyanobacterium
CCGCAGGCAAAGCTGTTCGGGGCCTCCAGCCGCAGCTGGCGGCCATCGAAGCCGAGGCAGCGGGCGGGCCGGATCCAGGTTTCGAAGGTGGGTTTGCTGAGGTTGGCCTGCAGTGCAGCCTGAACCTGGTGCCACAGCTGGTTGGCCTCCTGCTGCACCGGTTGCCCCTCACACGGCTGCCGAATCTACGCGGGGTGGACCCGCCGGGCAGTCTTTAATGAAGCGGATTCCCACCTGGCCCCTGCCTGAGCCGTTGCCGTCCATGCCCCGCGCCGTTTCGCTTCCCGCCTTGCCGCTGGCCGGTCTGCTGGCCTCCCTGGCCCTTCTCCCCGGCTGCAGCGCCCAGATCCCGGGCTTGCCCCAGTTGCCGGGCCGCTCCAGCGCCGATCCGGTGCGGATCAGCGATGCCGTGTCCCCTCCGCCCCTGCCGGGGGGCGGCAGCAATGGGATCGTGGACGCGGTGGAGAAGGTTGGCCCCTCGGTGGTGCGGATCGACACCACCAAGCGGGTGATCAATCCCCTGGGGGGACTGTTCGGCCGGGGACCGACGATCCAGCAGCAGCAGGGCCAGGGCTCGGGCTTCATCACCCGCTCCGACGGGGTGATCCTCACCAACGCCCACGTGGTCGATGGCGCCAGTGATGTGACCGTGACCCTGCCCGATGGCCGCAGCTACAGCGGCAAGGTGCTGGGGGGCGACCCGCTCACCGACGTGGCCGTGGTGAAGGTGGTGGCCAGCAAGCTGCCGGTGGCCCCCCTGGGCGATTCGGCCCGGGTGCGGCCCGGTGAGTGGGCGATCGCCATCGGCAACCCCCTCGGCCTCGACAACACCGTGACGGCCGGAATCATCAGCGCCATCCAGCGCACCAATGCCGTGGGGGAGGGCCAGCGGGTTCCCTACATCCAGACCGATGCCGCCGTAAATCCTGGCAACAGCGGCGGTCCGCTGATCAACGACCGCGGCCAGGTGATCGGTATCAACACGGCCATCCGTCAGGCTCCCGGCGCGGGCCTGAGCTTCGCCGTGCCGATCAATGTGGCCCGCCAGATCGCCGCCCAGATCCTGGAGCTGGGCTACGCCAGCCACCCCTACATCGGCGTGCGGCTGCAGGCGATCACCCCGCAGCTGGCCCGGGAGATCAATGCCAGCACCGACGAATGCGACCTGCCCGAGGTGAATGGTGTGGTGGTGGTGGATGTGATGGCCAACAGTCCAGCGGCCAAAGGCGGCCTGAAGCCCTGCGATCTGATCGAGAAGGTGGGCACCAGGCCGGTGACGAATCCTTCCGAGGTGCAGCTGGCCGTGGATCAGGCCCAGGTGGGTGAGCCCCTGGACGTGGCAGTGCGCCGCGGAGCCCGTACCAGCACCCTCACCCTCAAGCCGGCGGAGCTGCCCCGGGAGGGCTGATTGATGGGTGCTGTCCGCACCCTGGTGGTGATGGCCCGCTGGCCGGCGAGTGGCCGCTGCAAGAGCCGCCTGGCGGCTGAGCTGGGCCCTGGCCGGGCGGCCACCATCCAGAACCGCCTCATGGGCCACACCCTGGCGGTGGCCCGTGAGGCCCGGGGGCGCTTGCCCTTTGAGCTGGTGCTGGCAGGCTCCGGCCTCGGCAGGCGCGCCCTCGGGCGCTGGAGCGCGCGGCTGGGCTGCGACCGGGCGGTGGCCCAGGGCGCCGGCAGCCTCGGCCTGCGGTTGCAGAGGCAGGTGAAGGCCGCCATGGGGCGCGGCACCCGGCGCTTGCTGATCATCGGCAGCGACCTGCCCGAGCTGGCCAGTGGTGACCTGGAGCAGGCGTTCGCGGCCCTGGAGCAGCACGAGCTGGTGCTGGGACCTGCCCAGGACGGGGGGTATTGGCTGATCGGCCTGCGGCGCAGCCTGCCGCCCCTGTTCTGCGGCATCGACTGGGGCGGGGCTGGGGTGCTGCGCCAGACGGAAGGGGCTGCTGCTGCCTGCGGTCTGGTGCCCCACCGGCTGGCGTGCCGCGGCGACCTCGACCGCCCCGGCGACCTGGTTCGCTGGCGCTAGCCCATGCCAGGCGCCGCTTCTCCCGGCCTGAGTGTGGTGATTGCGGCCCGCAATGAGGCGGGGCGGCTGCCGCTGCTGCTCAGCCAGTTGGCGGCGGCGCCCCAGCTGGTGCGTGAGGTGTGGCTGGTGGATGGCGGCAGCCGGGATGGCACGCCAGTGCTGGCGCGCCTGGCCGGCGCCCGCGTTCTGCACAGTGCACCCGGCAGGGGCGGGCAGCTGGCGCTGGGGGCGCGCGAGGCCGGCGCCCCCTGGCTGCTGCTGCTCCATGCCGACGTCCGCCTGCCGGCGGGTTGGGTGGAGCGGCTGGCGGCGGTTGTCGCCAGCGACCACAGCGGCACGCGGGCCTGGTATTTCCTGCTGGCGATTGCTGCCCGATCCCCCACCCTGCGGCTGGTGGAGTGGGCGGTGTGGTGGCGCAGCCGCTGGCGCCAGCAGCCCTATGGAGACCAGGGCTTGCTGTTGCCGATGGAGCTCTACCGGGCAGTGGGGGGGATCCGGCCGCTGCCGCTGATGGAGGATCTCGAGCTGGTGCTGCGGCTGGGGCGCAGGGCCCGGCTGTGCAGTCTTGGTCTGGCGCTGCAGGTGGACGGGCGCCGCTGGCAGCGGCGCGGGGTGTGGCGCACCACCTGGAGCAACCTGCAGCTTCGGCGCGCCTGGCGCAGCGGCGTACCGGCGGAGCAGCTGGCGCGCCGGTACTACGCCGGGACGCCAGCTCCCGACTGAGGCCCCCCTCAGGGGGCGTACCAGAAGGCGCAGCGGCGCTGGCCGGGCTCCAGGTCCCAGCCCTGGCCGGCGTAGAAGCCCACCACGCCGGGGTCGGCGAACAGGCTCGCCCGCTCCACCTCCATCAGCCGCAGCTGGTCGAGCACGTAGGCCATCAACGCCTTGCCCAGCCCGGCCCCCTGGTAGTGGGGATGCACGGCCACATCCCAGACGGTGGCCTCCACCACGCCGTCGCCGGTGCAGCGGGCGAAGCCCACCAGCTTGGGCAGCCGCGGGTCGTGGCGCCACAGCCCCACCCGCAGCAGGCTGTGTTCCAGCGCCTTGCGCACCCGGCGCAGGGGGCGGCGGCTCCAGCCCACCGCATCGCAGAGCTGCTCCAGCTCCACCAGGTCGATCTCCCGCTCGCTGCTCAGCACGAGCTCCACGGGGCTGTCCACCACAGGGCAGCGTCGGTGGCCTTCCCCGTAGAGATCGATCAGCAGCTCGGCGGAGGACACACGGCGGGCCTGGGGGATGCAACGATCCTGCCTGATGACTTCAACAACTGGCGACAACCCGGCCTGGGCTGGTACCCCTGGTGGTGCCGAGCAGAGGCCGTTGCTGGTGGCCCTGCATGGTTGGTTGCTGGCCGGCCGGCTCTGGGATCCGCTCATCCGGGAGCTGGCGCCCGACTGGCAGATGTGGGCGCCGGATCTGCCCGGTTTCGGGCTGCGCGAGCGCCCCAGAGGCCTGCAGCCCAGCCTGGCCGCCTATGGCCGCTGGGTGGCGGAGCAGTGCCTGGAGCGGCTCCCGTCCGGTCGTTCGGTGGTGCTGCTCGGCCACTCCCTAGGCGGCAGCATCGCCACCCATGCCGCCGCGCCACTGGGGGATCGCCTGGCGGGGCTGGTGCAGATCGCCGCCGGGGGCGGGGTGTATCAGCCCCGGGCCTTTCAGCAGGTGCGCCGCGGCGGTGCGGCCTTCCTCCGTTGGCGGCCGCGCTGGCTGCTGGCCCTGCCCGGCAGCGACCCGCTGCGCAGCCCGCTGCTGGCCGAGCGCCACGCCGCCAGGGGCCTGCTGGCCTGCAGCTTGCGGCGCAGTGCCGTGGAGCAGCTGCCCCAGCTCACCGCCGCCCTCTCGGTGCCCAGCCTCTGGATCGCCGGCAGCCGCGACACGGTGATGGCGCCCCGCTACGTGCGCCATCTGGCCGGCTACGCCCCCAACCACCAGCTGAGAATCCTGGAGGGGGTGGGCCACCTGCCGATGCGCCAGCAGCCTGCCCAGCTGGCAGCCGTGCTGCGCGAGTGGCTGGAGGGCGGTTTGCTTGCAGACCAATTGGTGCCGGACAAATTGCTGGCAGACAAATTGATGGTGGACAAATTGATGGTGGACAGTGGCGCCGATCAGAGCGCCGCCAGTCCCCGCTCCTGCAGCTCCGCCAGCCTGGCGTAGAGGCCACCGGCCTGACGCAGCTCGCGGTGGTTGCCCTGTTCCACCAGGCGGCCGCGGCGCAGCACCAGGATGCGGTCGGCGGCTTCCACCGTGGCCAGCCGGTGGGCGATCACGATCGCCGTGCGCTGCAGCAGCAGCCGGTCGAGGTCCTGTTGCAGGGTGGCCTCAGTGGAGGGATCCATGAAAGCCGTGGCTTCGTCCATCACCAGCACGGTGGGATTGCGCATCGCCACCCGGGCCACCGCCAGCAGCTGGCGTTCGCCGGAGGAGAGGTTGCCGCCCCGCTCGCGCAGCTCGGTGGCCAGGCCATCGGGCAGCCTCGCCAGCAGGGGCGCCAGGCCCAACTCAGCCGCCAGCTGCTGCAGCCGGTCGCTGGGGATGTCCACATCGAGGCGGAGGTTGTCGGCCACGCTGCCGCTGAACAGGAAGGTGTCCTGCAGCACCACCCCCAGCTGCTGGCGCAGCCGGGCCTGGGACAGGTCGCGGATGTCCACGCCGTCGAGCAGGATCCGGCCCGCCTGGGGTTCGTAGAGGCGGCAGAGCAGGCGGATCACGGTGGTTTTGCCCGAGCCGGTGGGACCCACCAGGGCCACGTGTTCTCCGGGGCTGATCCGGAAGGAGAGATCGCTGAGGATCGGCTCGTCGGGGCGGTAGGCGAAGCTCACGTTCTCGAAGACCACTTCACCTGCTCCCACCCGCGCCGGGGCTGCGGCAGGGGCGAGGGCGGCGGGACGGTCGCGGATCTCCACGCTCTGCTCCAGCAGTTCGCCGATCCGTTCCACGGCCGTGAGCCCGCCCTGGATCTGGGTGAAGCGTTCAGCCAGCTGGCGCAGCGGATCGAACAGCCGCTGGGAGAACAGGATGAAGGTGGTGAGGGTGCCCAGGCCCAGCAGGCCGCGGGTGACCATGGTGCCGCCGAGGGCCAGCACGGCGGCCACGGCCACAAGGGCCACCCACTCGATCATCGCCGAGATGGCGCTGTCGTAGAGGATCGTGCCGGACACGGCGTTGCGGTACCGATTGGTGGTGACGGCGAAGCGCTGGCTGTTCACGGCTTCGCGCCGGAACATCTGCACCACCTCCAGGCCCTGCAGGTTCTCCTGCAGGTCGGCGTTGAGCTGGCTGAGCTCTTCGCGCACCCGGTAGTTGGCGCGGCGGTACCGCCGCTGCAGCCAGAGCATGCCGAACACCACCGGCACCTGGGCGCTGAGCAGCAGCAGTCCGAGGCGCCACTCGATGCTGAGCATGGTGATGGCGATCACCAACAGGGTGACCAGATCCGCCAGCACCCCCACCGCGCCGCTGCCGAACACCTCGGCCAGGGCGTCCACATCGCTGGTGAGCCGGGTGAGCAGCTTGCCCACCGGCGTGCGGTCGTGGAAGCGCAGCGACAGCGCCATCGCATGGGCGAATAGGTCGTCGCGGATGCGGGCGGTGAGCCGCTGGCCCACGGCCTGCACGTTGTAGCTCTGCAGCCCCTGCAGGGCGAGTCGCACCAGCACGGCCGCCAGCAACGTGATCACCAGCAGCCGCAGGGCCTGGCTCACCGGCAAGGCCTGCAACCAGCCCAGGGTGGGTTCCCCGCGCAGCACGGCGATCGCCTGACCCACCAGCAGCGGCTGGATCGCGGCGGCAGCCGCCAGGGGCACCAGCAGCACCAGGCTGAGCAGCAGGCGGCGCCGGTCTTCGGCGAGGTAGGGCAGCAGGCGCTGCAGCCGCTGGCGGTCGAGTCTGGCCATCAGCGGCTCCGGGCCGGAACGGCGCAGGCGGCCAGGCGGTCAACGATCGCCTGCAGGTCGCCGTTGTCCAGCCGCAGGGAGAGGGGATGGCCCACCAGCCGGGCAGTGGAGTGGAACAGGTCTTCGATGGCGATCAGCCCGTTATCAACAAGGGTGCGGCCGGTGGCCACCAGGTCGACGATCGCCTCGCTCATGCCGGTGATCGGGCCCAGCTCCACGGAGCCGGCCAGATGAATCAGCTCCACCGGCAGGTCGAGGGATTCGAAATAGGCCTCGGCGCAGCGGGTGAATTTGCTGGCGATGCGGCAGTGGGCGGGCAGGTCGGCGGCGCGGCGGTAGGGGCTGCTGGCCTTGACGGCCACGCTCATCCGGCAGCCGCCGAAGCCGAGATCCAGCAGCTGGGCCACCGGCAGCTGGTGTTCGCGCAGCACGTCGTAGCCCACCACCCCTAGCTGGGCCTGGCCATAGGCCACATACACCGGCACATCGGCATTGCGCACGAGCAGGGCCCGGGCGCGACCGCAGGTGCTGGGCACCATCAACAGGCGGTTG
This sequence comes from Prochlorococcaceae cyanobacterium, assembly GCA_044238185.1. Lineage (GTDB taxonomy): Bacteria > Cyanobacteriota > Cyanobacteriia > PCC-6307 > Cyanobiaceae > NIES-981. Next base: position 6,466 of record JBIIDV010000081.1, read on the forward strand.
TCAGGATCGAGCACGGCGGCGAAATCCAGGCCCGCCGCCGCGAAGAGGCGCACGCTGTCCTTGAGCAGGGCGCCCTTGGCCAGGGCGACGGTGATCGGCGCGCTCATCGGCGGGCTCCTGAAACGTGGGCTCCAGCGGGGATCATGGAGCTGTGCCGCAGAGCGGACTTTAACGATGGCCCACCCCCCCGCTGAGAACACCCAGCCGCTGGCGCTCTGGCTGATCCCGGTGCTGCGCGACAACTACGTGGTGGTGCTGCAGCGGGGCCGGCGGGTGGTCGTGGTGGATCCCGCCGTGGCCGAGCCGGTGGCGGCGGCCCTGACGGAGCGGGGCCTAGAGCTGGAGGCGATCCTGCACACCCACCACCACAGCGACCACATCGGCGGCACCCCCGGCCTGCTGCGCCAGTGGCCGGCAGCGGCGGTGGTGGCCGCGGCGAACGACCGGGAGCGCATCCCCTTGCAGACCGTGGGGGTGGGTGACGGCGATCGGTTCATGCTCCTGGATGAGCCGGTGCAGGTGCTGGCGGTGCCGGGTCACACCCGTTCCCACCTGGCCTTCTGGCTGCCGGACAGCGGCCACCTGCTCTGCGGCGACACCCTGTTCGTGGGTGGCTGTGGAAGGCTGTTCGAGGGCACGCCGGAGCAGATGCACCGGTCGCTGCAACGGCTCGCCGCCCTGCCGGAATCCACCCAGGTGTGGTGTGCCCACGAGTACACCGAAGCCAATTTCCGCTGGGCAACGGCCGAGGCGCCCGACGACGCGGCGATTGGGGCGCGCCTGGCCCAGGTGCGGGACCGGCGCGCCGCCGGCGAGGCCACGGTGCCCAGCAGCATCGGCCTGGAGCGGCGCACCAATCTGTTTCTGCGGGCCGGCAGTGCCGCCGAACTGGCCCGCCTGCGGCGCAGCAAGGACCAGTGGTGAGGGGCGGCGGTCGCGAGCCCGGCTGGCGTGGGCCATAAGCTCTGGCCAGTTCTGTTGGCCCCGTTGCCCGTGCCTGGCATGAGCACCCACCCCGTTCCTCAAGCGGTGATCACCGAAGCGGCGCCCGCCCCGGTGGGGCCTTACAACCAGGCCGTCAAGGCCGGCGGCCTGCTGTTCTGTTCCGGCCAGATCGCCCTCGATCCCGCCACAGGCGCCATGGTGGGCGGTGGGGATGTGGAGGCGGAGACCCGCCAGGTGCTGGCCAACCTGGAGGCGGTGCTACGCCAGGCGGGGGTGGGGCCGGCCCAGGTGGTGCGCACCACGGTGTTTCTGGCCGATCTGGCCGATTTCGCCAAGGTGAACGCGATCTACGCCGACACCTTCAACACGGCGGTGGCTCCGGCCCGGGCCTGCGTGGAGGTGGCTGCCCTGCCCAAGGGGGCCCGGGTGGAGATCGACTGCATCGCCGTGCTGGCTCAGAGCTGATCCATCTGGCAGCTCATCAGTCCGGCGGCCTGGGCATCCGAGCTGCTCAGCCGGGCCAGGATCTGTTGCAGGTCGAGGGCGGAGAGCTCACCGTCGGCGCCCCACTTCATCACTGAGCGGCCCAGGGGACCGTCGTCGCTGGCCTGGCTGCCATGGGCGCGAGGGTTGAAGTCGGCGGTCATGCCCTTGACAACTGACGTGTGTTGGTTTCAACACTAGCCATTCCCATGGTCGCGGTCCACGGGGGGCGTTGTTGTGTTCCCCGACACGGCCGGTGCGGTTGCTCTGTCCCGCCACCATTTCTAGGTTTCAGCTGACCATCCGGCCCCTGTCATGGCCTACCAGATCATCGATGGTGAGCAGTACGAGAAGGAACTGCTCGACCTCGCCCGCCAGCACACCACCGGCATCAACGAGCAGAACCTGTCGAAGGACGAGGTGGCCGAGTTGTTCGCCTCTGCGGCCGACGGACGCGGGGTGACGGACACCGAGAAGAAGACCCTGGCCTACATCCGGCTCACCTTCCCCTTCACCGAAGCTGCCGCCAGCGACTTCGACCAGCGCTTCGCCGCGCTCTGATCTCCTGCCCCAAGGGCGCTGTGCTCCGGCGGCTAAGCTCGCAAGGCTGGAGACAGCGTTCGGGGCGTGGCGCAGCTTGGTAGCGCGGGTGCTTTGGGAGCACTAGGTCGCAGGTTCGAATCCTGTCGCCCCGACTGACTTCTCACCGATCGGCCAAGGGTCATGTGAGCAAACAGGTGAGCAAATCGCTCCCCTCTCACATCGATCCAGGCTTCCTCCTTTCGTGCC
>JBIIDV010000028.1:0-28082 GCA_044238185.1 Prochlorococcaceae cyanobacterium
TTGGGCACACCTTCCTGGCCGGTGCACTTGAAGCAGGCCAGCAGGTCGGTGTCGAGGGGGACGTAATCAGGAGTCCAATACGTGTCGCGGTACTCCTTGACCCCGGCGTCGTACTTCTTGCTCATGGAGGTTCTCCGGTTGGGTCGGGAAAGGGGGGAATGGCGCTGATCGCCCTGGCTTCACGCCTCAGGCGTCAGGCGACTCAGTCCTTGGAACCGACGAAACCGGCGCTACCACTCAGGGCAGGCTCCACTTCGCGGTGGGGGCGAGCAATGATGTGGGCGGCAACCAGGCCGTCACCCACGCGCTCGCAGGCATCGGCGCCAGCGCGCACGGCGGCGTTCACAGCGCCGGTCTCGCCACGCACCATCACGGTGACGTAGCCGCCGCCGACGAACTCGCGGGCGATCAGGCGCACCTCGGCGGCCTTGGTCATGGCGTCGGCCGCTTCAATGGCCGGCACCAGACCGCGGGTCTCGATCATGCCGAGGGCGATGCCCATGGTTTCGTTAGCCATGTCCTGCTCCTGATGGAGGGGGGTGGGGTTCGCGAGTCACCCTCTTCCTCCGCGAGCCCCCCCGTCAAGCCATTTGGACTGTCGGCACCATCACTGTTTCCTGAAAAACAGATAAGCGGAGCTGATCAGCCCAACACAATTCGTTAGGGAATGCTTGGTCAGGGCCCTGCGACACAATGCCCCAACTCGGGATTGAACCGTGCCAGTTCTGGTGATCGCCAGTAGCAACCCCCACAAGGTGGCCGAGATCGGCGCCATGCTGGCCGCCGTGAATCTCAAGGTGCGCCAGCAGCCTGAGGGGCTGGAGATCGAGGAGACGGGCCTCAGCTATGGCGAGAACGCTCGCCTGAAGGCCGAGACCGTGGCGGCCCTTACCGGCCACTGGGCCCTGGCGGACGATTCCGGCCTGGAGGTGGATACCCTGGCGGGGGCCCCGGGGATCTACTCCGCCCGCTACGCGGCGAGCGATCCCGAGCGGATCGCCCGGCTGCTGCGCGAGCTGGGCGATACCCCGTACCGCAGCGCCCGCTTCGTGAGCGCCATGGCCCTGGCCGACCCCGGCGGGCGCACCCGGCTGGAGTCCCAGGGGGTGTGCCAGGGGGTGATTCTCACGACCCCCGAGGGCAGCGGGGCTGGCTACGACCCAATCTTCCACGTGCGCGAGGCGGGCTGTAGCTACGCCCGGATGGGTGAACACCTGCGCCAGCGGCTGGGCAGCCGGGGCAAGGCTGCCCGGGAGCTGGCGTCCGGTTTTCGTGCCCTGCTCGCCCTCACTGACTAACCCGAAGCTGGGCCGGGGCTGATGGCGTGATTCAGGCGCCGGCGGTGGCGTTGATGTGGTGAATCGCCCGCATGGCGGCGGCGGCGGCCTCCTCCACATCACCCTCCCGACCGGCCAGGGTGAGGCGGCCGAAGGCCCCCACCGCCTTCACGTCCACCACGGTGATGTTGCTGGCCTTCTCGGCCTCGTTGGCCGCGATCAACACGTAGCCAGCAGGCTCCGTTTCCAGGATGAACATGCTCATGCCCGCCTGAATCATCGAGCCGCGGCGGTTCTGGCGGTTGATCAGCACCGCGTGGTCGGGGGTGATGGCGCGGATGATCTCGGTCCAGGTCACATCGGCAGGACTGCGTTGCTCCTTGCGGTTGCCGATCGCTTCGAGCACCACATCGCCGGAGTGGAGCACATTGCTCTGGTCGCGGTGATACAGGGCCAGCGAACCGAAAGCCCGCTCCACGATCATCTGGCCCAGGCGCACGGTGCTGGCCTTGAGGGCGATGTCGGTGACCCGGTGCACCGCCATGCCCGGGGAAACCTCCAGCCACAGGCAGGCGTCGCCGGGAATCGGCAGGAAGCCCTGGCTCACGGTGCCCATGTAGGCCGCCAGTTGGGGTTGGAGGGAATCGAGAAACACGTACGTGCGCAGCTCGATCGACTCCACATGGCTGTTGAGCCGCGTCAGCCGGGCACCCTCGCTGTCGGTGGTGATCACACAGCTGGCGCCATCGCGATCGGCAGCCTCGCCAGCCAGGCCGTTCACCACGGTGCCGGTGATCGCCGGCCCGGTTCTGGGCAGGGAACTGGACGCCAGCCTGGTCAAGCCTGAGCCCATCCGGACTGGCACCGTTCGGTCCTCTCGTGGGCGGCGGGTGGAGGGCAAGAAGGGGAGCTGTGGAGGGCCGTGATCTCAGGACCCGCTGGAGATCCTGCGCACGGGTTGGCTGAAGGGAATGGAACGTGGATCTGGAGTGCCGGCTCGGGCCGCCGCCAGGGCAACGGGGAGGGTGCCGGAGGACGGATGCCAGGAACGTTGCCAGCGCTGCTGCAGCGTCTGTTGAAACACTGCCGGGCCCTTAGAAGGCCCTGATGCGACGGCTGGATGGGGCGATGCCGGATCTTAACCCGAGCCCTCAGGGCCCAATCCCCTTGCTCGCCCGACAGAAGCCGGTACCGTCCGGCCAGTCGCTGTTCCGCCATGGCCAGCAAGCCGCGCACTGCCGAACCCCTCACCCCGGATGCCAACCCTGCGTCCATGGCCGAGTGGCTGGCGGAGGCCACGGCCCAGGGCATCAAGCCCGAGCAGGCCCTGGCCCTGATCGGGCTGGGGCTGATGCGCAACATGGGCGGCGGGGCCGCTGGCGAATCGGCCTGGGTGTGGTCGGAAGGAGAAGACGGCGGCAGTGCCGACCTGGGGGCGCTCAGGCAGCGCCTGGAGCTCACCGAGCTGGCCCTCAAGACCGGTGCCCCCCTGAGCACCGCCGAGGTGACCGTGTTGCTGGGGGCCCGCCCCGGTGGCACCGTGGTGGAGCGGGGCGGCCTGCGGGCCCGCCGGCTCAGCCGCAACGTGTGGAAGCTGAGCAAGGCCGAGGAGGGAGGGTCGTCCTTCCAGGACGGCTTCCGCCGCCGGCTCTGACGCCTGATTCACTCCCGGTCCTGCCTCCTGTTCAGGCCAGCCCCACCAGCTTGAGGGAGTACTCCCACACCTTGGCGGCCGTTTCAGGGTTGCTGGCCTGATCGGAGAGCTGCTGGCTGAACTGCTTGCCGTTCTTGCTCTGGCGGTTGCCCCAGCTCCAGTGCACGCCGGACACGGCGAAGTCGGGATCGGCCACCACCTGGGCCACCCGCTCACCAGCCAGGGCCTGGCTCACATAGCCACCGGTGATGTTCTTCTGGAACCAGGGAAAGATCGTCTGAAACAGCTTCGGGGTGTTGCGGAAGAGGGGGGTGTCGGCCACGCAGCCGGGATAGAGAGAACTGAACACGATCCCGGTGGACTGGTGCAACCGCCGGTGCAGTTCCTGGGTGGTGATCATGTTGCACAACTTGCTGTCCTTGTAGGCCTTGCCGGGCTTGAAAGGCTTGCTGTTGGCCATGGCCACGGGCTCCTTGAAACCGGCGGCGAAGCCACTGAGATCGCCGAGATCCGCTGGCGCGGGGATGGGGATCTTGCCGCCCAGTTCCTTGGAGTTGGCCGTCACGGTGCCCAGGATCACCACCCGCCGGGAGGGGTGCTGCGACGTCTCCAGCTCGGGCAACAGCAGCTGGATCAGCAGGAAGTGGCCCAGGTGGTTGGTGGCCATCGAAATCTCGTAGCCCTGGGGTGAGCGCTCCGGCTGCTTCAGGCGCGGCTTGTAAACCGCCGCATTGATCAGCAGGGCGTCCAGCCCCTGGCCCACGGAAGCCACCAGGGTTTCCACGCCGCTGCGCACGCTGTCCAGGTCGCCCAGATCGATGCGCAGGTGATGGAGCTGTTTGCGGGGAATGCCGAGGGCATCAGCCGCGGCCCCAGCCTTCACGGGATCGCGGTTGGCGGTGATCACGGTCCAGCCGCGCTCCACCAGGGCACGGGTGGCATTAAGGCCCACACCGGAGGTGGTGCCCGTGATCAGAACCGTTCCCGGAGTTGAAGACTCGGCCATGGAGCGGATTGGATGTCAGCTGCGGCCCAACCTAAGGACCAGCTGGCAACCAAGAGCAGGGCTGAATCCCCACACTCAACAGACAGACATGGCCGGGGGCCTCAGGGGGTCGCACCTGGAATGGCCTGATCAACCTGGGGCTTACCAGCGGGGGCCTGAGGGGACGGCGCTTCCCCGGGAGATGGCTTCCAGACCACCCGCAGGCGGTTGGGGGCGATCCACTGGTTCTGCTCGCGAATCAGACGTTGCTCCCCTTCAACACCAAATAGGGCATCAAACCGCTCCCGGGCCTTGGCCAGCTTGGCCTGCTCCAGCTGCAACACCGCTGCCAGCTCCCCCTGGCGGTCCATGCGTTCCTGGTAGGCACCGGCCAGGCGCACCAGACTGACGGCCGCCATCAGCACCAGGCCGAACTTCACAGTGAGCCCGATCACGCTGCAGTGCAGATCGCGTCGCTCACTGGAGAGACTGGCCGAAGCCCCTGCCTCCAACAGCGTGGAACGACCGGGCAGGGTTGAGCCGCGGGGCGGGGCGCCATCACCGGACGGTGAGGCCTGGAGCGGAACAGGGGCGAAGGGATCGCGGTCGGCAGGAGCCGGGACCGGCTGGAGCAGGCTGCTCCTGGAGGAGGAGGTTCTCCTGGCCCGGGGGGTACTGCCAGATCTGGAGGCAGAGCTAGCCCCCGACCTGGCTGGGGTCCGGGTGGGTGGCCGGGTCGATGGCCTCAAGGTGCCCGATGCTCAATGGTGCATCGCTTCTAGCGGGAATCTGGAGCGCTGCCAAGGGGCAGCCTCCGCATGGGATGGGCTCAAGCCTTGTAGAGGCTGAAGCACAGGCGCACGGCCAGCACGCCGGCGTGGGCGGCCACCACCAGAGCGATCAGCACCTGGGCCTGGCTGAGGGCGGAAACCATTGGAAGAACTGGAGGCACGTCGGCACCATTCTTCGGCCTCGTCTGGCTACGGTCCAGATTCATGGCCCCTGCTGTCACAGCTCTTGACGCCAATCGCCGACCCGACGGCGCCCGTGCCGATCTCCGCCACGGCGATCCGGACCCTGGATCTCCGGCCGCTGGATTGCTGGGCCGAACTCGACCCGGCATCCCGGCTGCAGGCCGGCGCCCAGCTGGACCTGCAGATCGACTGGCCCCGCGCCGATGACGATCCGCGCGAACTCTCGGAAATCCCGGAGGTGCGTCTCTGGAGCATCCGGGCCGATGCCCGCTACCCCTGGCTGCCGCTCGTGCTGGAGCGGGCTTCCGGCCAGCTCAGCCGGCACGTGGCCATGCTGTTGCCCCACGGCTTCAACCGCAATGAAGGCCTGCGCTTCGCGCCGGAAGCCCTGGAGCTGTGGATCACCCACCGGCTCTACCTGCTGGACGACTGGGCCAAAGGCCACGGTCTCAACTGCCGTCAGAACCTCACCCAGATGGCCGCCGTGCTGGGGCTGGAGCTGGACGCCAGCTTCTGGGACGCCCTCGACTGAGGCCCCCACCCCCAGGCTGCCCGCGCCGTTCAGCCCGCGAACGCAGCGGGCAGCAGGGCCTGAACGGCGCGGCGGCCGCTGTCGCAGGCCACCAGCAGGGTGAGCCCCCGCAGCAGCCACACCAGCTGGGCCTCCTTCAGCCGGTGCAATCGGGCGGCCGACCAGCGGGCCCCCAGCGCCGCAGTGCCCCCCAACACCAGACCGATCAGCAGTTGGCCGCGGCCCTCACCCAAGAAGGCGGTGCCGGCGGCCAGCGACGAGGCCAACACCGCCAGGGTGCTCAGCCGGACGGCCCGATGGACATCCAGGGCCAGACCCTGCACCAGCAGCGGCACCATCACCAGGCCGCCGCCCACCCCCAGCAGGCCGCTGGTGAGTCCGGCCACACTGCCCACCGCGGCCAGGGCCGGCCAGGACGGCAGGGAGGCCGTGCCCGCGCTGCGCAAGCGCGAGCGGGGACGGATGGTGAAGGCCAGCACGCCGTAGAGAAGCGACTGCAACACCAGCAGCGCACTGCCCGGCAACAGCCCGCCCAACTGGCTGAAGCCGACAGCACAGCAGGCGGCGGCGCCAGCCAGCACCAGACCCTGCCGCCTGGGCAGGCTGCCGTTGGTCAGGTGCACCGCACTGCCGGCGAGGGTGGTGGGCACGATCGCCAGGGTGCTGGTGGCCAGGGCCTGGTGGGGCTCCAGCCCAAGCAACAGCAGCAGGGGCGAGAACACCAACCCGCCGCCGATGCCCAGCAGGCCGGAAAGCACCCCGGCCATCAGACCCAGCGGTAGAACTGGGAGCAGTTGGATCAGGGCAGGCATCGGGGTGCAGCCATGGACGAGGCCTCAGCATCCCTGAACACGCGCCTGCTCCCCTTCAATCAGCTGGGTGGTGCCTGGCAGATGGCCCTGGATCGGTGGCTGTTGGCGCAGGGGCAGCCGGCCCTGCGGCTCTACAGCTGGCAGCGGCCCACCCTCTCGCTCGGTTTTCACCAGCGGCGGCTGCCGGATCACTGGCGCTCGCTGGCCGCTGCGGGGCAGGTGGAACTGGTGCGACGCCCGAGCGGCGGACAGGCCGTGCTGCACGGCGGCGATCTCACCTACGCCCTGGTATGGCCGGACCCACCCAGCAACCGCCAGCAGGCCTACCGTCAAGCCTGCCTCTGGCTGAAACAGGCGTTTGTGCAGCTGGGCCAGCCGCTCCAGTTCGGCAGCGCTCCCGCCTCGCTCGCCCAGAGCAGCTGCTTTGCCAGCAGCACCGCCGCCGACCTGGTGCAGGCCAATGGCGTCAAACGCATCGGCAGCGCCCAGCTGTGGCGATCCGGGCGGCTGCTGCAACACGGCTCGATCCAGCTGGCGGTGGATGGAGATCTCTGGCGGGCGCTGTTTCACAGCGAACCACCCCTGCTCGCCCCCTTGCCGGCAACAGCGCAGGAGCTACAGCTGCTGCTGCTGGAATCGGCAGCCCGCCACCTTCCGTTACCGCCGGTCGTGGAGCGACCGCTGCGGGCAACTGAACTGGCAGCGGTGAGCGCCGACCTGAACAGCTACCGGGTGGAGGTGGCGGAGAGTTCACCCGAGGCCACCATGGCGCGCACCACCTGGGGCAGGGCCAGGCCGAGCGGATAGGAGCTCTGGCGGCGGGCAGCCTGCAGCAGCGGCTCCGGCAGCTTCACCCCCAGCTTGGTAAGGACCGCCTCACCGAGCTCGGGGCGCTCGAGCGTGCCGCAGGGCAAACCGGCCGGGCTGAACACCAGCAGCCGGGAGCAGTTGCGCTCCTCGAGTTCCTGCACGGCCTGCCAGAGCGGCGCCTCGGCACTGATGCCGGGCAAGCTGTTGAGGGGGTCGAGATGGTCTCCGACCCGGTCGGTGTCCCAGCGCTGCACCGGCAGATCGCGCAGGGCGCGATCGTCGATCACCCCCTGCCAGCGCCCCCGATCACACACGAGCAGCCAGTCGGCCAGACCCACCGGGCTGGCCTCGCCAAGGCGCTCCTCACTGAGCTGCCGCAGGCTGGCATTGGCCTCCAACACCCGGAAACGCCGCCGTGCCGCATCTTTCACCTTGAGGCTGGTGAGGGCACTCTGCAGCTGCAGCATCTGCTGCTGGTTGCGCACGGCCCCCAGACCAAACCAGCCCAACAGCATCAGCCAGGCCCCACCCATGCCGGCCCCGCGCAACAGCAACCAGGCCCCCAGGCCGATCGCCGCAAAGGCCAGCAGCCGGCCGGAGGCGTTGGCCACCTCCACACCCCGGCGCTGGCTGCCGCTCACCTGCCACACCAGGGCCTTCACGATCAGCCCCCCGTCCAGGGGCAACCCGGGGAGCAGGTTGAACAGGGCCAGCACCAGATTGAGCGTGCCCAGTTCGCTCACCATCACCCCCAGCCAGGGGGCCAGATGGGCAGCGGCGTGGCTGCTGGCCAGCAGAGACAGACCGAGCACCAGGCTCACGGCGGGACCGGCCGCGGCCACCAGCAGCGAGCCAATGGCGGTGCTGCACTCCCGCTCCACGCTGGCCACGCCGCCAAGCATGAACAGGGTGATGCTCTTCACCTTCACACCCTGGCTGAGGGCCACGAGGGAATGGCCCAGTTCGTGCAGCACCACCGACAGAAACAAGAGCACGGCCGTGACCAGGGCCAAGGCCCACATCACTGGTGCCGCAAGGGCCTGCAGGCCGTCGGCGGCGAGCTGGATGCGGTAGTTCTGGTGGAAGGCCAGGGTGGCCAGGGCCAGGATGAAAAACCAGCTGGGATGAATGCGCAGCGGAATTCCCCTGATCTTCAGAAGTTGCCAGCCCTCACCCACAAGCCGATCTCCCGGTGCAGCCGGCAGTGCGGCGCTTTAACCGGATCCTAGAAACCCCCAAGCCTCGCCGATCAGCCGTGCCTGCACCCTTGCTGAAGATCTGCGGACTGCGCCAGCCCGAGCAAGCGGCGGACATTGCCAGCCTGGGGGTGGACGCCATCGGCGTGATCGCCGTGCCGGGGTCGCCCCGCTGGCTGCCAGCAGCCGAGCGCCCCGCGCTGTTCGCCGCGATGCGGGCTGCCTCGCCGCACTGCGTGGGGGTGCTGGTGTGCGCCGACCCCCAGGACGACGACCTGGCGGAGCTGGAGCCCCACCATGGCCATGGGGTGATCCAGCTGCATGGGGCCGAGAGTCCTGAGCGCTGCGACCAGCTGCGACGCCGCTTTGGCTGCCCGGTGTGGAAGGCGATCCGGCTGCGTCAGCCCAGGGATCGCGCCACGCTCGACGCCTATGCCGGGGCGGTGGATGCCGTGCTGCTCGATGCCTGGGTTGCGGATCAGCTCGGGGGAACAGGGCATCGGATCCCCCTGGACTGGCTGGAGGGCTGGCAGCCGCCCCTGCCCTGGTGGCTGGCAGGCGGGATCACGGCTCCCCGGGCAACTGCTGTGCTGCAACAGCTGAGCCCCACAGGCCTCGATGCCTCCAGTGGCGTGGAACGGGCCCCAGGAGACAAGGATCTGGTCAAGGTGCGCGCCCTGCTCAGCGCCGTGCGGGACGCTGGGCAGCCAACTGGGAATCCACCAGTTGGAGATCCGCCAGTTGGAGATCCGCCAGTTGGAGATCCAAATGTTGGACTTCCATAAGTTGAGCTTCCATCGGCTGGCCTGACTGGCCAGCCCGCCGGTTGACCCTGCAGGATCAGGACCACTGCGCCCGTGCGCCATGCCGTTTTCAAGACTGGGAGCCCTGCTGCTGGGAAGCGCCGTGTTGCTGCTGGCGCCCGCCAGCAGCAGCCAGGATCTAGTGGGCTGCTCGCTGGTGGACGGTCAGTTGTCCTGCGTGCCGGGCGTGAGCGCCGATCCCCAGGCCCAGATTCGGGCGCTGCGCGACCAGATCAGCACCACCCTGGCCCAGGAGTCGGCCGTTCAGCAGCAGATCGATGGGCTGGAGAGCCTGGTGCTCAGGGGCCAGGCCATGGAGGGCAGCCTGCTGGAAGCCAGTCTCAGCGATGGCCTGCTGGCCGAGCTGCCGGCCTCAGCCTTCCATTGGTACAGGCTCAGTCCGGGCGGTTCCCACTGGATCTGGATCGAAACAGCCCAGGGCCCCAGTTATCGCCTGAGCGCAGCCGACGTGGGTGGCCAGGTGATGGTGGTGGTGGTGCAGAGCGATGGTGCAAGCCCGAAGCGTCAGGCCAGCCGCCCTGTGGGCCCCGTAGGGCAACCGGCCAACTGAGCTGGCCGGTTCAGGTGGAGAGCACCGATTCCTGCTGCTTCACCAGTTCGAAGAATTCGGCCTTGAGGCTGGGGTCGTGGCGGAAATCGCCGCGCACAACTGAATTCACCATGCTGGTTTGGGGCTCCTTCACACCACGCCACTTCATGCAGTAGTGCTGAGCCTTCACCAAAATAGCCAAGCCCTGGGGCTCACACAGGCGCTCAATTTCATCGGCAAGGATCATCACGGCTTCCTCCTGGATGTGGGGCCTGGAGAACACCCAATCGGCCACCCTGGAAAACTTGGAAAGTCCGATCACCCGCTCGCCTGGCTTGATGCCGATCCAGCAGTTGCCGAGAATGGGCACGAGATGATGGGAGCAGGCTGAGCGCACGGAAATCGGGCCCACCGTGTAAATCTCATCCAGTTTCTTCACATTGGGGAAGCTGGCGATCTTGGGCTGGTGGTGATAGCGGCCCTTAAACACCTCATGGAGGTACATGCGAGCGACCCGCTCGGCCGTCTCTTCGGTGTTGTGGTCGTTGTCGATATCAATCACCAGACTGCGCAGCAGCTCGCGCACCTTGCCGGCCACCTCGATTTCCAGCTGCTCGAGCTCACCGTCGAGCAACTGCTCGGCGATGTTGTCATTGGCCAGGTAGGGGGTGCCAGCAGCATCGAGGCGCTGGCGGATGCGCAGGCTCACCGGCAAGGGTGCCGCGGAGGGGGTGATGCCCGCAGAACCGCTGGCGGGGGTGAAGCCGGACGAGAGAGTGGAGGTCATGGAGAGGCTCAGAGCGCGCCAGCGGCGGGCATGAGGGTGAGATCTTCCACCACCTGGGTGGCGGGCTGTTGGGCCAGGTACAGCAGGGCATCGGCGGCCCGCCCAGGGTCAAGCATGGCACGTCGATCGAAGGAACTGTCGACCGTTTCGCTATCCCATAGGGGCGTATTAACCGCACCGAGGGTGAGTGTGCTCACGCGGATCCCGTGGCTGCGCTCTTCAACGGCCAGGCAGCGGCTCAGGGAAGCCAGGGCGGCCTTGCTGACGCAGTAGGCCCCCCAGTCTGGGAAGGCCTGATGGGCGGCGTGGCTGCTGACGTTGATGATGTGCCCTCCCCCCCGGGCTCGCAGGCGTGGCACCAGGGCCTGACAGACCTGGAACACAGCCGTGAGGTTGAGCTGGACCAGGGCCTGCCAGTGGTGAAGGGGCATGTCGGCCAGGGCGCCGGTGTAGGCCATGCCGGCGTTGTTGATCAGCACATCAGGAGCAGCCGTCCTGCCGGCCAGCGCGTGCAGGGCCGGGACAATGGCCCCGGGGTCCGCGAGGTCGACAGGCTGTTGCTCCACGGCATGCCCCTCGGCCCTGAGCTCGCGAACCAGCTGGTCAAAACCGTCGGACGGACGGGCCAGCAGCTGCAGGCCATAGCCGGCGGCGGCGAAACGGCGGGCAGCCGCCGCGCCGATGCCACGGGAAGCACCAGTGATCAGAACAGAAGGCAAACGAGCGGAAGCAGAACAGCCGGGTCAGCATCCGAAGACAACTGATCCCGAAGAAACCTTAAGAAGTCTGGATCGACTCTGGGGGCACCCCTTCCAGAAAGCGGCCCATGCGCCGGAATTTGGCGTAGCGCTGTTGGCGCAGTTGCTCGGGGCTGAGCTGCTCGAGGGCATCCAACTGATCCAGCAGGGCCGCCTTGAGCGTTTCGGCCGCCTGGAGGGGTGCCCAATGGTTGCCACCCGAGGGTTCAGGCAACACCGCATCCACCAGACCGAGCTGCAGCAGATCAGCACCGGTGATCTTGAGGGCCTCGGCCGCCTCCGGCGCCTTGGCGGCATCCCGCCAGAGGATCGAGGCACAGGCTTCCGGGCTGGCCACGGTGTAGACGCTGTGCTCGAACATCAGCAGCCGATCGGCCACGCCGATGCCCAGGGCCCCTCCAGAGCCCCCCTCGCCGATCACGGTGGCCAGGATCGGCACCCGCAGGCGAAACATCTCGCGCAAATTCACGGCAATCGCCTCGCCCTGGCCCTGCTCCTCAGCCAACACGCCGGCATAGGCGCCGGGGGTGTCGATGAAGCTCAGGATCGGCAAGCGAAAGCGATCGGCATGGTCCATCAGGCGCATGGCCTTGCGGTAGCCGCCCGGAGAGGCCATGCCGAAGTTGCGGGCCACGTTCTCTTTGGTGTCGCGGCCCTTCTGATGGCCAATCAGCATCACCCCCCGGTCGCCGATGCGACCGATCCCCCCCACCAGGGCCTGGTCATCCGAACCACAGCGGTCGCCGTGCAGTTCGATGAAGCCATCGCAGATCACCTGGATGTAATCGAGGGTGCTGGGCCGCTGGGGATGGCGGGCCACCTGGATCTTCTGGGCCGGGGTGAGGGCCGCGAAGATCTCGTGCCGACGTCGGGTTGCCAGGGTCTCCAGCTGGAGCAGCTGCTGACTCACGTCCACCTCGGAGTCGCGCGCCAGCTGGCGGATCTGCTCGATCTGCTCCTCCAGCTCCACCAGAGGCTTTTCAAAGTCCAGCAGGGCGCGACGGGCCATGGAGCGGAAGGGGGTGGAAGGGGGAAGAGGAGTCAGGCAGGCAAGGTGGATGACGAGGGCATCCCTGGGAAGACCCCTCAGGCCGTGGCCAGGCTGGGCGAGGGTTGCGGAGCCAAGTCCAGTTCCAGGGCCCTGAACCCATGGCGCAGGGATGCGGCGCCGATCAGATCCATCGCCTCCAGGCTGATGTTGTTGCGCCCCCAACTGAAGTTGGTGTGGATCTCCTCAAAATCAAGCAGCATCGCCTCAGCGAAGCAAGCGAACATCTGGCGCTGGGGTTTTGCCATCTCTGCCACTTCCATCATCTGCCAGCCGATGTCCCGCCAGAACTCCACAATTCCCCCCTTCAGCACATGCACGCCATCAGCGGCGGCCTTGCTGTCGAGGTTCTTGGGATAGCCGCCGTCGATCATCAGGCAGGGGCGCCGCAGGCTAGCGGTATCAATCTGCAGGCTCTGGGGCAGGCTGGCCACCCAGACCACCACATCGGCCTGGGGCAGAGCTTCATCCAGGGGGAGGATCGTGCCATCTCCCAGGCTCTGCTGCAGGTCAAGCAACGGCTGGGGACGACGGGCCACCAGCAGCAGCTCTCCCACCCCGCGGCGCTGCAACCACCGGCACACGGCACTGCCGATATCGCCGCTGGCCCCCACCACCGCAACCCTGGCGCGACCGAGGTCGATGCCAAGCCGGGGAGCATTGGCCTCCACCTGCTGACAGATCACCCAGGCGGTGTGGGTGTTGCCGGTGGTGAAGCGCTGCCAGTCGAGCTCAACCGCGCTCACCCGCTCCTCCCGCAGGAGGTTCATGTCCTCAAAAATGATGGAGGTGAACCCCCCAAGAGCCGTGATATTGATTCCAGTCTTCTGGGCCAGTTCCATGGCCTTGAGCACCTTGCGCTTGGCAGTCTTGAACCGGCGCAACATTTCAGGCACAAACACCGAATCGATGTAGGCACCTTCAATCGTTTTTCCGGTGAGACCGGTGACCTGAATCCTCTCCACCAACTGGGGAGGAGCGGCACACCACATGTCGAGGTCGCCATCGGCGAACTCGTCGTAACCCAGCGATCGGGCCTTGACCCTGGCCTCCTCAAAGCTGGTGGAGTGACCGATCAGGCCAAACATGGACGCATCCGGTGAATGTGGCCGACGCTACATCCTGCCCCAGACAACCGGATTGCCGGTTTTCAGCCCACCGGCCAAGGAGGGCTCAACCCACGAGCGCTGCGGCAGCCATGCGGGCAATCTCCCGGCCAGTGAAGCCGATATCCATCAGAGCCTCCTGGTAGGAGCTGAGGAAGTCGGCCATCAGATCCTCCTGATCCATCTGCAGCACTGCAGCGTCTGCCGCCACCTGGTCGAGCATGCGACGCACGAGCGGCAGGTTCACCCGGTTGGCCTCCATCAGCTCCTCCCGCACGGTGTCGAGATTGGCCTTGAGCCACTCCTGGCCGTAGTTGAGGTGGGTGTATTCATCCTTGACCACACCTTCAGTGATCTTGCGGGCGAACGGATCGGCAACGGGAATGTAGATGTGGTAAGCGGAAATCGCGAAGGCCTCGATCAGGATCGCCTGAATCAGCAGGCAGGTGGTCACCTTGCCCTCCGCCAGGGCGGCCTGGAAGTTGTTGTGCAGGGGCGCAAAAAACTCCTTGGCAAAGGGCATGTCTGCCGTCACCTCCAGGTTCTTGGCGCAGGCGGTGAACCCCTTCATGTGCTTCAGCTCCATGCGGGCCAGCTTGCCGAGCTCTTCGGCCTGGTCGGGCAGCAGGCTGCCGATGGCGATGTAGTTGTCGTGGGCCTCCTGCTCGCCCTCAATCACGATCGCGTTGATGCGGCTGTAGGCATCCTTGTAGATGGCACTGGTGAAGTCGGGCAGGCCACTGCTGGCTGAATCAGTTGACGAAGCAGGTGCTGAAGCAGTGATGGGCTGCCCAGGGGTGGTTACGGTCACCATGACGGCCGCAGATCGAACTCAGATCCGACGACTGTAACCAGCGTCACCGGCTTTCAGCAGGATCCTGCGGTTCGGCAGCTGGCCTGGTGCCCCGGGGCGGCCAGTCGCTCAGCAGCAGGCTCTCGAAGCGGGCGGTCCAGCCCGCCACCAGGCGCTCGAACAGCGCGGCACCCAGGGCGGCATCGGCACCGCTGGCGGAGCCGATCACGCCGCTGGCACTGAGCTCGGAGGTGAGCCAGGCGGCCGGCACCGCCCCCTCCAGGTCCCAGCCCAGGGGAGCGGCATGGGGCAGCAGACCGTCCTTGGGCCGCTGCTCACCCACCTGCTCCGGGGCCAGATGGAGCATCAGGCTGGTTTCGGCCAGGCCGGCATGCAGCCCCTGCTGCCGCTCGGGGTTGGGGATCAGATCGGCCACCCCCTCCGGTCCGCTCCAGAGAAAACACGGCAAGACCCCCAGCTGGGCAGCCTGCTGGTGGAGCTGGCGGGCAGCGGCCTGGAGCAGGGCGATCTGGCCCCCGTGGGCATTGAACAGAACCAGGCGCTGAAAACCGGCCCGCGCCAGCTGCAGGCCCACGGTGGTGACCAGCTCCAGAACGAGAGGGGCCGTGAGGCTCAGGGTGCCTGGAAAATCGAGATGCTCAGGCGAAAAGCCGATCCTCTGGGCCGGAAGCCGCCAGATCGGCCGCTCGGCGGGCAAGGCCTGCAGCACCGCCTCCAGCACCCGCTCAGCGAACAGGGCGTCGGTACCCAGGGGCAGGTGGGGGCCATGTTGTTCCACGGCCCCCCAGGGCCAGACCACCGTGCTGCCGGGACGGGCAGCCAACTCCCGCACCTGGGTCCAGGAGAGGCGATCGAGATGGCGTTCGGGCGACATCGCCATGGGTACGGCTGCCTACAGTGTTGCGCTGTCAGCCCCTGCGGAGATGGCCGGATCCGGCAAGCCAACGCCCCCATCCCAAGGGCCCGCCTCCTCGGGCCGGCCCGTACCTCCTGGCTCGCCTCGCCCCCAGCCCGCCCCACCGCAGCGCAGGCCACCCCAGGTGCTGATGCTCAAGAAGGACGAGCCGCGCGGCGCGAGCGACAGCGACCCGCAGGACGCCGTTCAGCTGAGCCGGGCGGCGGTTGCCCCTTCGGCTCCGGCCCCCGCCAGCCCTGAGCCCACCGCTCCGGTGCCGGCGGCGGCTCCCCAGGGCCGCAGCGATGAGGAGCTGTTTGATCTAGGTGGCATGGCCGGCCTCACCATGGCCGACCTGCTGGGCCCGGATCCCGGTCGATCAGGCGGGCGCAAGAGTGCCAAGACCGCCGGCCAGGCCCCCCAGGCAGGGAGCAGTGCCGAGCCCGCCGTGGTGAGCCGCAGCGTGGACGACTTCGACTTCGACGCCGACGCCTTCCTGGCCGCCCTCGATGAGCAGGACTTTGTGGGCACCACCGGTGAGGTGGTGACCGGCACGGTGATCGGCCTGGAGAGCGACGGCCTCTACGTGGACATCGGCGGCAAGGCCCCCGGTTTCATGCCCAAGAAGGAGGCTGCTCTGGGCGTGATCACCAACCTCAAGGAGCGCTTCCCCAAGGGCACCGAAGTGGAGGTGCTGGTGACCCGCGAACAGAACGCGGATGGCATGGTCACGGTGAGTGCCCGGGCCCTGGCCCTGCGCCACAGCTGGGAGAAGGTGCGCGGCCTGGAGAAGGACGGCAAGGTGGTGCAGGTGAAGGTGAACGGCTTCAACCGCGGCGGCGTGACCTGCGATCTGGAGGGCCTGCGCGGCTTCATTCCCCGCTCCCAGCTCCAGGAGGGCGAGAACCATGAGGCCCTGGTGGGCAAGACCCTCGGCGTCACCTTCCTTGAGGTGAATCCCGAAACCCGCAAGCTGGTGCTCTCAGAGAAGAAGGCCGCCACCGCCGCCCGCTTCGCCGACCTGGAGGTGGGCCAGCTCGTGGAAGGGGTGGTGGTCTCGGTGAAGCCCTATGGCTTTTTCGTGGACCTGGGCGGCATCAGCGGCCTGTTGCACCAGAGCAGCATCAGCGGCGGCCAGCTGCGCGAGCTGCGGGAGGTGTTCGACCAGGGCGACCGGGTGCGGGCGCTGATCACCGATCTCGATCCCGGCCGCGGCCGGATCGCCCTCAACACCGCCCTGTTGGAGGGTCAGCCCGGCGAACTGTTGATCGAAAAAGAGAAGGTGATGGCCGAGGCTGAACAGCGGGCCACCCGGGCCCGTTCCCTGCTGCGCCAACAGGAGCAGCAGGCCGGATGACCAGCTCCGCCACCAGTTCCCGGGATGGCCGCACGTCCATCGGCCCCGACTGGGAACTGGACTACTACTCCAGGCCCATTCTGGACAGCGACGGCAAAAAGCGCTGGGAGCTCCTGATCTGCTCCACCCCGGAGGTGGGTCACGACGGCGGCGTACAGGGCCACACCTTTCAGTGGGTGCGGCCCTGTCCAGCGGGGAGTGTGAACTCGATCTGGCTGCGGGAAGCCCTGGAGGAGGCCCTGACGGCGTGCGGGGACGCCGGCTTTGCACCGCCCCGGCGCCTGCGCTGCTGGCGCGCCTCCATGCGCACGATGGTTCAGCGGGCAGCGGAAGGCCTGGGCATGGAGCTGGTGGCCAGCCGGCGCACCTATGCCCTGGTGAGCTGGCTGCAGCAACGGCAGCAGGAGGTGTACCCCGCCCAAGAGGGCTACATGGTGGGCCCCCTGGCCCCGCCTCCCGCCGCCATCCGCCCGGTGCCCATTCCCTTGCCCGAGGCGGCTCGGGGCAATCGCTGGAGCTGGGCCAGCCTGCCCCTGGCCGCCCTCAGCGGGGCAGGCCAGTGGCAGACCAGCTTCCAGGGCCTGGTGCCGCTGCCGGCGGGCCTCGACCCCGAGGCCACCGTTCCGGGCGTGCGCCTGTTCGGTGCCGGCAGGGCCCTGGCCATCGCCGGTTGGCTGGCGGGCCTGGAGCCTGTGCGCCTGGAGATCGAGGGAAATCTGCTGGTGTTGGAGGCGGGCCTGGAGGACCGCTGGACGCTGGGCACCCTGGCTGAGGAGGAAGCGGCCGCGGCCCGGGAGGCCTTTGCCCTGGCACGCGAGCAGGCCGGCGGCCTGCAGTTTCTGGCCGTGCAGGCCCAGGAAAGCGACCAGCGCTTCGAAGGCTTCTGGCTGCTGCAGGACCTGCCGGACCCCTGAACCCCCACCCCTTGCTCTGATGGCCGAAGCCGTAGACGCCCCGTTCAACCGTCCCGACAGCGGCTTCAACGTTCTGCAGGGGTGGACCTGGGTGGGCTGCTACGGCGGCTACTACCTCCAGGCCGATCTGCTGGCCGGTTTTGAGCACGGGTTCTTCACCCGCCAGTGGCAGGGCCGCGGGCCCGAGGAACTGGCGGGCTACCTGAGTGCCGGCGTGAGCGTGCATCGCACCCGCCAGGTGCATGGCAACACGGTGCTTCCAGCCAGTGAGGCCAACCCTCCCGCATGGCCCGATGCCGACGGCCTGCGCAGTGATGGCGGTGGCCAGAGCCTGTGGGTGTGTGGTGCCGACTGCACGCCGGTGCTGCTGGCCGACCCAGTGCGGGGTTCCGTGGCCGCCTGCCACGCAGGCTGGCGCGGCGTGGCAGGCGGCATCCTGGCGGAGGCGGTGCGCGGACTGGTGGCCCAAGGCAGTGCGGCGGCCGATCTGCTGGTGGCCCTCGGCCCCGCCGTGAGCGGAGCCAACTACCAGGTGAACCATGAGGTGAGCCGACAGGTGGCCGGGAGCCTCACGCCCCTGCTGCGATTAGCCGATAGCGCCGGAGCCGACGCGTCGGACCTGCTCGAGGAACTGGGGGTCCTCGGCAGGGGTGGTGCTTTGCACAGCGATCCAGAGCCGGAGAAAGATCGACTGGACATTCGCCAGGCAGCGCGCATCCAGCTGGAGTTGCTGGGCATCAACCAGGACCGGATTGCCATCTGCCCCCTCTGCACTGTGGCCGAACCCGAGCTGTTCCATTCCTGGCGCAGAGATGGCGTTAAGGCAGTGCAGTGGAGTGGAATTGTGGCCCAAGGCTGAGGGCGAAGCCACGAGAGTGAAGCACACAATTCAACACGGATTGGTCCATTTGCGCAGGAAAACCTTCCCCCGCACTTGCAAGTGGGGCCAAAGATCAGCAATAATGCAATTGCTGCATAGTTCACATTCCATGCTCACCGGCGCAGACCTGCTCGCCAAGGTCAAAGAGCTCTCAGACGCATCCAAATCCGACCTCGTTCGGGCCTGCGGCTATGTCTCTCACAAGAAAGACGGCACCGAACGGTTGAACTTCACCGCCTTCTACGAAGCCCTGCTCAACGCCAAGGGGGTCGACCTTGGGGCACCGGCCAAGGCCGGCAAAGGCGGCCGAAAGCTCAGCTTCTTCACCAAGGTTCAATTCAATGGCAACCTGATGGTGGGCAAGGCCTACACGGCCCAGCTCGGCCTAGAGCCCGGCGACGAGTTTGAAATCAAGCTCGGCCGCAAGCAGATCAAACTGGTGCCCCTGGGCACGGCTGAAGACGACGAGGAGTGATGCTCTTCTGCAGGCAAGACGGCTGCAATAGCCGTCTTGCCTGCAGATCTCATTTCCTCTGGTTGAGCAAGGTCAGCGCCAGCTGCTCAGCCACCTTGATGCCGTCGATGGCGGCAGAGAGAATTCCACCGGCATAGCCGGCCCCTTCACCAGCCGGGTAGAGCCCTGGTGTATTGATCGATTCCAGAGACTCTGGTTGTCTGGGAATCCGCAGGGGTGATGACGTGCGGGTCTCCACGCCGGTGAGCACAGCGTCATCCCGGCAAAAACCTGGCAAACTCCGCTCAAACCGGGGTAACGCTTCCCGCAGGGCCAGGGTCACAAACTCCGGCAGGCAGGTTTCCAGGTCGCTGAACACTATCCCCGGCTGATAAGACGGCTTGACAGCTGCAGGTTGCACTTGGGCCTCCGTCGTCTGGCCATCGCCAAGGGCGCTTGTGGACGCCGGCCCAGACCCCAGCGCCCCATCCAGGCTGGGGCGGCCAGCCAGAAAGTCGGCCAGCCGCTGGGCGGGAGCCCGCAGGCTGCCGCCGCCAGCTTCGAAAGCCCGCCGCTCCCAGTGCCGCTGGAAGGCCACCCCGGCCAGGGGATCCCCCGGGGCCTCGCCATAGGGCTCCAGGTCGGCCAGGGTCACAGTCACCACGATGCCGCTGTTGGCGTTGCGCTCGTTGCGGGAGTGCTGGCTCATGCCATTGGTCACCACGGCGCCGGCCTCCGAGGTGGCCCCCACCACCAGCCCGCCTGGGCACATGCAGAAGCTGTACACGTCCCGGCCATGGTTGGCCGGTTCAGTGCAGTGGTGCACCAGCTTGTATTCCGCTGCCCCCAGCCGGGGGTGGCCGGCCGACTCACCCCAGCGGGCCCGGTCGATGAGCGGCTGGGGGTGTTCGATGCGCACGCCCATGGCGAAGGGCTTGGCCTCCATGGCAACGCCCCCACTGCGCAGCCATTGAAAGGTGTCGCGGGCACTGTGACCCACCGCCAGCACCACGGCCGCCGCGGGAATGCGCTGGCCGTCGGCCAGCAGCACGGCCCGCACCCCCCGGCTACCTGGCTCCAGCTCCAGGCCGGTGACCCGGCTACCGAAAGCCACCTCGCCGCCAAGGGCCTCGATCCGGGCCCGCAGCCCGCGCACCACCGTGGCCAGCTTGAAGGTGCCGATGTGGGGGCGATGCAGGGTGAGGATCTCGGGGTTGGCACCGGCATCCACGAGTTCCTCCAGCACCTTGCGCACGTAGGCGCGGGGTTCGCTCACCTGGCTGTAGAGCTTGCCGTCGGAGAAGGTGCCAGCCCCTCCTTCGCCGAACTGGGCGTTGGATTCGGGATTGAACGGGCGCTCCCCACGCCAGAAGCCGAAGGTGTCGGCCGTGCGCTGCTTCACCGGCTGGCCCCGCTCCAGAAGCAGGGGCCGCAACCCCAGCTGGGCCAGCAACAGGGCGGCGAAGTAGCCGCAGGGGCCGGCACCCACCACCACGGGCCGCAACCCAGACCCATCGGCCGGAGCGCACACGGGCCTGTAGCGCTCATCGGGGGTGGGGCGCAGATGGGGATCGCCGTGGAAGCGCTCCAGCAGCCGTGCCTCGGCGGCGGGGGAGAGGGCGAGCTCCAGGTCGAGGCTGTACACCAGCCGGATCGGCCGGTGACGGCGGGCATCCACGCTGCGCTTCACCAGCCGGTGGCTGCGCAGCTGCTCCGGCTTGAGCCGCAGCCGGCGGCAGACAGCCGCCGTGAGCTCGGCGTCGGTGTGGTCGAGGGGGAGTTTCAGCTCACTTAGCCGCAGCACGGTTCACCCCAGGCAACAGGTCGCCGCGGATGGGCCCCGCTGCCCCTTCATTTCAGCAGCCCTCAGCCCCGGCCCAGCTCTGCCAGGCTGTGGGCACCCCGGCTGCCTGCCTCCCATGTCGCTCAGCCACTGTCCCCTCTGCGTGGCGCTGGCGGTGCTCAGCACCGTGCGGGGGCTGAGCCTGGCCCTGCTGGCCTGGCAGCTGATCGCGCCGCAGCGTCGGCCTGAAGCTGAGATCGCTTTGGGCTGCCCTGCTCTCCCTGTTGCCGTGACAGCCTCATGAGCCCTGCCAGCAGCCCAGGGGCCCAGGGCTTCACCGCCACCTACTTCGGCGCCAACGGCTGGCTGCTGGAGATCGCCGGTCTGCGGGTGCTGGTGGACCCTTGGCTGGTGGGCTCCCTGGTGTTTCCACCGGGACCCTGGCTGTTCCAGGGGGAGCTGGCGGCCCCCTGGCCGATTCCCGAAGGACTGGACCTGCTGCTGCTCACCCAGGGCCTGCCCGACCACTGCCACCCGCCCACCCTGGAGCAGCTCGATCGCCAGCTGCCGGTGGTGGCCTCTCCTCAAGCGGCGCAGAAGGTGCGCGCCCTGGGCTTCCAGCAGGTGCAGGCCCTCAGCCCCGGAGCCAGCACAACGGTGGCCACGCCCAGCGGGGAGGATCTGCGCATCGAAGCCACGGCCGGCGCGCCGGTGCCAATGGTGGAGAACGGCTACCTGCTCAGCCACAGCAGCGCCAGCCTCTACCTGGAACCCCACGGTTTCCTGGCCGGCCCGGAGCAGCTGCCGCCCCGCCCCCTGGATGCGGTAATCACGCCGGTGGTGGATCTGGGCCTGCCTATGGCCGGTGCCTTCGTGAAGGGCCGCAGCGTGCTGCCGGAGCTGCTGCAGCGCTTCCAGCCCCACACCGTGTTGGCCAGCACCAGCGGCGGCGACGTGCGCTACTCCGGCCTGCTCAGCCGGGTGCTCTGGCAGCGGGGATCCCTGCCGGAGGCCGACATGCTGGTGGAGGCTGCCGAGGCCGGCGGCGGCCAGGGCTGCCGGCTGATCGATCCCATCCCCGGCCAGTCGATCCAGCTCAACCGGCCTGGCTGAGGCCGAGGTCGGCTTCGATCGCCGCCACAGCCAGGCGGGTGGGGATCACGGCGTCGGGGTTGAGGCTGATCGAGTCGATCCCCTGCTCCACCAGGAAGCGGGCGAACTCGGGGTGATCGCTGGGGGCCTGGCCGCAGATGCCGATCTTGCGGCCGCAGCGCTTGGCCGTGGCAATCGCCATGGCGATCATCGCCTTGACGCTGGCGTCGCGCTCGTCGAACAGCTCGGCCACCAGGGCGGAATCGCGGTCGAGGCCCAGGGTGAGCTGGGTGAGGTCGTTGGAGCCGATCGAGAAGCCATCGAAGCGCTCGGCGAAGGCCTCGGCGCTGATCACGTTGCTGGGCAACTCGCACATCACGTACACCTCCAGGCCGTTCTGGCCGCGCACCAGGCCCTGCGCTGCCATTTCCGCCAGCACCCGGTCGCCCTCCTCGGGGGTGCGGCAGAAGGGCACCATCGGGATCACGTTGGTGAGGCCCATGGCGTCGCGCACCCGTTTGAGGGCCTGGCACTCGAGGGCAAAGGCGGCCCGGAAGGCCGGGGCGTAGTAGCGGGAGGCGCCACGCCAGCCAATCATCGGGTTCTCCTCATCCGGCTCGAAGGCGGCTCCGCCCAGCAGGCGGGCGTATTCATTGCTCTTGAAGTCGGAGAAGCGCAGGATCACCGGCCGGGGGAAGAAGGCGGCGGCGATGCGGGCCATGCCCTGGGCCAGCAGATCCACGTAGTACTCCGACGGCTCGCCGTAGCCCGCCACCAGCTCGGCGATGGCATGGCGCTCCGCCGCATCCCGCACCCGGCCAGGCTCCAGCAGGGCCAGGGGATGCACGCGGATGTGGTTGGCGATGATGAACTCCAGCCGGGCTAGGCCCACCCCGTCGCAGGGGATCGCCGCCAGCTTGAAGGCCTCCTCCGGGTTGCCCACATTCATCAGGATCCGGGTGCGGGTGGGGGGCAGATCCCCCAGCTCCTGCTCCTCCACCCGGAAGGGCAGCGCGCCCCGGTACACCCGACCCTCATCGCCTTCGCAGCAGCTCACCGTGATTGCTTCGCCATCGGCGATCGCCGCGGTGGCGTCGCCGGTGCCGACGATGGCCGTGATCCCCATCTCCCGGGCAATGATCGCCGCGTGGCAGGTGCGGCCGCCCTGGTTGGTGATCACGCCACTGGCCCGCTTGAGGATCGGCTCCCAGTCCGGGTCGGTGCGCTCGGTCACAAGCAGATCGCCGGAGCGGAAGCGCTGGATTTCAGAGGGATCGCGGATCACCCGGGCCGGGCCACTGCTCACTGAGGCCCCGATCGCCCGGCCCCGGCAGAGCACCTCGGCGCCGCCGCCACCGGGCCCGGCCTCCAGGTGCCAGTTGCGCAGCACCGAGGCCGAGCGGCGCGACTCCACCGTTTCCGGCCGGGCCTGGAGGATGAACAGCTCGCCGCTGTGGCCGTCCTTGGCCCACTCAATGTCCATCGGCGTGGGCGTGCCTCGCCTGGCGCTGTAGTGACGCTCGATCGTGCAGGCCCAGCGGGCCAGCTGCAAGGCCTCGGCGTCGCTGATGGCGAAGCGGCGCTGCTCCTGCTCCGCCACGGGCACGATGCGGGTGGCGGAATGGCCGGGCTGACGCACGGCGGAGGCGGTGCTGTCCGGATCGGCGTAGATCATCCGGATCGCCTTGCTGCCCAGGCGGCGCTGGAGGAGCGGCGAGAAGCCCTGGTCCAAGGTGGGCTTGAAGATCAGGTACTCATCGGGGTTCACCGTGCCCTGCACCACGGTCTCCCCCAGGCCATAGGCGGCGGTGAGCAGCACCGCATCGCGGAAGCCGGTCTCGGTGTCGATGCTGAACATCACCCCCGAGGCGGCCAGGTCGGCCCGCACCATGCGCTGCACGCCGATCGAGAGGGCCACCTCGAAGTGGTCGAAGCCGTTGATCTGGCGGTAGGAGATAGCCCGGTCGGTGAACAGGGAGGCCAGACAGCGGCGGCAGGCCGCCAGCAGCGCCGCCTCCCCCTGCACGTTGAGGAAGGTTTCCTGCTGGCCGGCAAAGGAGGCATCGGGCAGGTCTTCGGCGGTGGCGCTGGAGCGCACGGCCACAGCCAGCTCGCGCCCGCCCCCCAACTGGCGGTAGGCGGCGGTGATCGCCTGCTGCAGATCCTCGGGCAAGGGCGCGTGCAGCAGCAGCGAGCGGGCGGCGGCGCCGGCGGACTGGAGAGCGGCGATGTCGTGGCTGTCCAGGCCGTCGAGCAGGCTGTGCAGCCGCTCCGCCAGCCCGTTGCTGGCAATGAAGTGGCGGTAGGCATCGGCCGTGGTGGCGAAGCCATCGGGCACCCGCACCCCCTGGCCGCCCAGCTCGCGGATCATCTCCCCCAGGGAGGCGTTCTTGCCCCCCACCTGGGGGATCGCCTCAATGCCCACCTGGGCAAAGGGCACCACCAGCGGTGCGCTCTGGCCGGAGCCGGTCGGGGAAGCGGTCCCCTCGGACGGACGGCCTTCAACCGAAACGCGATCGAATCCCACGGGAGCAGAGCAGCCACCTGAACTCTGCCGACGACCGACGGGCAAGGCCGGAACTGTGAACGGCATGACGCACTGCATGCCGCTCTGATTTGGTGTCACAGTGGAGTGTCACCCACCGTCCCTTCGGGTTTCGTGTTTCGTTTCTCCCCCGCCTGGGTTTCTGCCGCTGTTGTTGCCCTGGCCTCTATCCCGCTGGCGACCGGTCTGTCGATCGCACCCGCCCGAGCCCAAGCCCAGGCTGCCGCAGCCAAGCCCGCGTCGATGGAGCTGATGAATGACCTGGCTCTCACCTCCGCGGTGAATGTTTGCGAGCTGGCGGTGGAGGAGAAGCTGCCGGTGCAGAAGTCGGTGCTCTCGAATGCCAAGGCCATCACCTTCCTGGTGTCCAACCGCTACGGCTCCCAGGTGGCTGGCGCCGGCAAGCTGGCCAACGAACAGATCGCCAACGGCACCATCATTCAGATCGTTGCCCGGGTGAAGCAGGGCTGCTACGACCGGCTCACAGCTGTCGACAAAAAGTTTGTCGACGAGGTGATCAGTGAGGTGGAGAAGGCGGCCAAATCCCAACCCCAACCGAAACAGCAGCCGCGCCGCTGATCGGGCAGCCGATCACTGCGGCTGATCGTCCTGGCTGCTGCCCTCCGGCAGCAGCTGGGCCAGCAGGCCGGCGGCTATCAGCAGGCCCCCCAGGGTGAGGGCCAGAGCGCGGTTGGCCGCGGCCGGACCGTCGCTCCACACGCCGGCGGAGAGAAATGCTCCCCCCAACAGCAGGGCGGGCACCAGCACGATGCCCTTGGCGGTGCGGTTGAGGCCCATTCAGAAGAAGGCGGGGCAGGCTGGATCGGCGGCCTCGCCCACCAGGGGCGTGGCCAGGCCTGCGGCCACCAGCCCGGCCCCCAGGTCCTGGGCAGGCCGCTGGCCGCGGGGCAGGCTGCTCACCCGGGCCAGCAACTGGCCATCCTGTTCGCCGAGGGGGCGCAGGTTCAGGCGGCTGCCACGCCCCACAGCCTGGCGCAGCCAGCGCACAGCCTCCTGCTCCTGGTCGTCGGCCACGGCGATGCAGGCCAGCCGCACGCTGTAGCTGCGGTTGCTGTCGCCAACCTGCAGCACGGTGGCCGTGCGCACCTGGCGAAGCTCAGCCGCAGCGCTGCAGGCTGGCGCCACCAGCAGCACCAATAGCATCAGCTGCACCACCACAGCGGCAAGCAAGGAAGCACTGAGTCGGGGCAGCCGCCAGGTGCGCCCCATCAGAGCTTGGCGCCGCAGCTGGGGCAGAAGTGGTGCGCACTCTCGGTGCTGGCGCCGCAGCTGTTGCACTGCCGGGTGGTGGCGATGGCCAGCTCTGGGTGGCTGGGCAAGCCCACCATCTGGGCATTGCTGGCCCCGGGGGGCACCATCGGATAGCAGTTTTCGTTGCGGCGCACCTTCACATCGATGAACACGGGGCCGGGATGGTCGAGGGCCTGCTGCAGTTGCTCCCGCAGTTGGCTGCGCTCGCTGATGCGGATGCCGCGCACGCCAAAGGCCTCAGCCAGGGCCTCGAAGTTGGGCATGCCGTTGGTCATGTCCGAGGCGGAGTAGCGCTCGTCGTAGAAGCTCTCCTGCCACTGGCGCACCATGCCCTGCCAGCCGTTGTTGAGCACCACCACCTTCACCGCCAGGTTGTACTGGGCCAGGGTGCCCAGCTCCTGGATGTTCATCAGAATCGAGGCGTCGCCGGCCACACACACCACCTGCTGATCGGGGAAGGCCGTCTGCACCCCCATGGCGGCGGGCATGCCGAAACCCATGGTGCCCAGACCGGCGGAACTGATCCAGTGGCGGGGTCCGTTGTGCAGGTACTGGGCCGCCCACATCTGATGCTGGCCCACATCGGTGGTGTAGAAGGCATCGGGCGCCAGCTCGCGCAGGGCGATCACCACCTCCTGGGGGGCGATCTCACCCACGGGATCGGGCACCACCAGGGGGTAGTGATGCTTCCAGTCGGCGATGCGCTCCAGCCAGGCATGGGTGCGGCCATCGCTGGTCTCGCCGCGGGAGCCATCGAGCAGGGCGGTGAGGGCCTGCTGCACATCGCCCACCACCGGCACCTCCGGCAGGCGGGTCTTGCCCACTTCGGCGGCGTCGATGTCGATGTGGATCACCTGGGCCCGCGGGGCGAAGCCATCGAGGCGGCCGGTGACGCGGTCGTCGAAGCGGGCGCCGACGGCGATCAGCAGATCGCACTCGGTGACAGCGAAATTGGCGTAGGCGGTGCCGTGCATGCCGAGCATGCCCACAGCCAGAGGATGCTTCTCATCGAAGGCCCCCTTGCCCATCAGGGTGGTGGTGACGGGGATCTGGAAGCGCTCGGCCAGTTGGCGGACCTGGGCGTGGGCACCGCTGCTGATCGCACCACCGCCCACATAGAGCAGGGGCCGATGGGCATCGCGGATCAGGGCGAGGGAGGCCTCAATCGCCTCGGGGCTGGGGCTGGGGGGCTGGCGAAAGCCCTTGGGAATGGCGGTGCCCGGCTCCACGGGCACATAGTCGAACTGCTCCACGCCCACGTCCTTGGGCACGTCGATCAGCACCGGGCCAGGGCGGCCGCTGGCGGCGATCAGGAAGGCCTCGGCCACGATCCGGCCAATGTCGCGGGGGTCGCGCACCACCCAGGAGTGCTTCACGATCGGCAGGGTGATGCCGAAGATGTCGGTTTCCTGGAAGGCGTCGGTGCCGATGGCGGCCCGGGGCACCTGGCCGCTGATCACCACCATGGGCACTGAGTCCATGTGGGCGGTGGCGATGCCGGTGACCAGGTTGGTGGCGCCGGGGCCGGAGGTGCCGAAACACACGCCCACCTGACCGGTGGCGCGGGCGTAGGCATCGGCGGCGTGGGTACCGCCCTGCTCGTGGCGCACCAGGATGTGCTTGAGCCAGCCGCGACTCTCGGCCTTGTGGAGTTCGTCGTAGATCGGCAGGATCGCGCCGCCGGGGTAACCGAAGATGTGCTTCACCCCATGGCGCCGCAGGGCGTCCATCAGGGCGTAACCACCACTCACCCGCTGGGGCTGAACGCCATCGGCAAGCACCTGATCGGCAGGTTGATCTGCGGGCTGATCTGCGGGCTGAACTGCAGTGAGATCTACAGGGGTGCTGTCCGCAGAGGTGAGGGGCGAAAGCGTCACGGCTGCAGGGGCCAGGCCACAGCCTGGTGCGTTAACGGGATAGGGCAACCCTAGGTGCTGAAGGCCCTGTTGGGGCAAGCGCTGCAACCCGCCGGGCCCGCGCCATCTCCCGCAGCACCAGGGCCGGATCGATCCACGCGCCGCGGAAGCGCATGCCCCAGTGCAGGTGGGGGCCGGTGCTGCGGCCGGTCACCCCCACGTGGCCGATCAGCGCGCCCATGCGCAGGGTCTGGCCCTGGCTCACCTGCACAGGACCGCTGCGGTACACCCCGCCCTGCACCGAGCCCGAGAGATGGCAGTAGATGTGCTCGTAGTCGCCGGAGCGGACCACCAGGCCCAGGCCGCAGGTGCCGTCGTTGATCACGCTCTGCACCACGCCGCCCCACCAGTTGCGGATCGGCGAGCCCATGGGGGCGGCGATGTCCAGGCCGTAGTGGGGTTCCACGCCGCCCCAGGGGCCGGTGCGGGTGCCGAAATGGCTGGTGTAGCCGACAAAGTTCACCACGGGGAACACCCCGAGGCGCCACACGCTGCCGCCGCTGCCCTGAGCGGCGGGCGCGATCAGGCCAGCGGCAGCCGCAACTGCCAGGGCCAGCACAGCCCGCCGCCAGCGGCAGCGCTCAGAGCAACCCGAGGGCATGGAGGGGACCCCGGCCGCTCAGCAGTTCCAGCAGGAAGGCGGAGAAACCCACCATCGCCAGGCGACCGTTCCACACCTCCGAACTGTTGTTCCAGCCCCAGGCCCACTTGTCCTGGGGGTAGAGCTTCACCTTGGTGTTGAGGGCCGCCGCCTGGTCGAGGTTCACCTCGGGGCCCTCGAGGGCCTGCTGCACCAGGTGAGCCAGACCCTCGATGAAAGCGGGGGTGGTGTCGAGGGCGGGCACGCGGCGGAAGTTGGTGATGCCCG
>JBIIDV010000082.1:0-8458 GCA_044238185.1 Prochlorococcaceae cyanobacterium
TCATCACGTACTGATTGCCCAGCACCTGTTGATACACGGCACGGATGATGGTGTCGCGGTCCTCGGCGGAGGCGTGCGACCAGTTTTCCTTGTTGCGGGCGTTGGCGAAACGTTCAATGCCAAGAACCGGAGCTTTGAGCAGAGCCATGGGATGGACCGGCAGGGAGGAGAAGGGGCGCCTGCATTGGGCGCGGAGGTGGCCGTAAGGGCGGTCTGAAGAGCGACAGGCGAGGATTCACTGAAATTTTCGATTCATGTAAAGAGGCTTGAAGCAGGGTCCGGCCTCTGCCGCCCTCGCTAGCTTGAACTCAATCCCCACCCCAACCATGCACTTCTGGGCGCCAGCGATCGATCCTTCGCATCCGATGGACTGCACCCAGCCTGAGCGCTACGCGATCGTGCGTGTGGACAACGGCCACTACCTGGCGGTGCAGGGCCACGATCAATCGGTGACCGAGGTGAGCCAAGCCGGCGAGGCCTACCTGTTCCACACCCATGAAGCTGCCCTGCGGGCAGCCCAGGAGCTGAACCAAACCGGCCGGGGCCCAGTGGACGTGGTGAAGATTGAGTGGGAACCCCTGCCCGGCTGAGGCCAGCACCTTCCAGGAGATGCCCCTCCAGGCAGCATCCCTAGGCTGGGGCCGCTCCGGCGCCCAGCCATGACGATCTACGCCGACAACAGCCTCAGCATCGGGCGCACCCCCATGGTGCAACTGCAGAGGTTGACCCATGGTTGCTCGGCCCGCGTGCTGGCCAAGATCGAGGGCCGCAACCCCGCCTACTCGGTGAAATGCCGCATCGGTGCGGCGATGATCTGGCAGGCCGAGAAGGATGGGCTGCTGGGGGCCGGGAAGGAACTGATCGAGCCCACCAGTGGCAACACCGGCATTGCCCTGGCCTTCGTGGCGGCATCGCGGGGCATTCCCCTCACCCTCACCATGCCGGAGACGATGAGCATTGAGCGGCGCAAGCTGCTCACCGCCTATGGCGCCCGGCTGCTGCTCACCGAAGGCCGCATGGGCATGGCGGGGGCGATCGGTGCGGCCCGCGACCTGGCCGCCTCCGATCCCGACCGCTACGTGCTGTTGCAGCAGTTCGCCAACCCGGCCAATCCCCAGATTCATCACGACACCACCGGCCCCGAGATCTGGGAAGACACCGAGGGCCAGGTGGATGTGCTGGTGGCCGGGGTGGGCACCGGCGGCACGATCACAGGCGTGAGCCGCTACATCAAGACCACCCTGGGCAAACCGCTGCAGTCGGTGGCGGTGGAGCCGGCCAACAGCCCGGTGATCAGCCAGACCATCGCCGGCGCTGCTCTGAAACCGGGGCCCCACAAAATCCAGGGGATCGGCGCGGGCTTCGTGCCGGACAACCTCGATCTGGCCATGGTGGATCGGGTTGAGACCGTGGGCGACGAGGAGGCCGTGGCCATGGCGCGGCGGCTCATGAAGGAGGAGGGCATCCTGGCGGGCATCTCCTGCGGTGCCGCAACCACTGCCGCCCTGCGGCTGGCCGCCGATCCGGCCTATGCCGGCCAGACGATCGTGGTGGTGCTGCCCGACTCCGGCGAGCGCTACCTCAGTTCGGTGCTCTTTGAAGGGATGTTCGACGCCAGTGGCCTGGCATTGGTGTGATGGGAGGGGGGAAGCATCTGAACCGTCGCCAGCTGCTCGGGCTGGGGGGTACCGCCACAGCAGCCCTCCTGCTGGGTCGAAACAACCTTTGGGCCCGGCCCAGCCAGAGTCCACTGGCGATCGCCCCCAGCATTCCCCGGGGAGATCAGCGGATCGTGCTGATCAGCGATCTCAATGCCAGCTACGGCTCCACCAGCTACATCCCCCAGGTGCACCAGGGCGTGGCTCTGGTGCGTCAGCTGCGGGCCAACCTGGTGCTCTGCGGCGGCGACATGGTGGCCGGCCAGAAACCAGGCCTCTCGTCAGCCCATCTGGACGCCATGTGGCAGGCCTTCGACCAGCAGGTGCTGCGGCCGATTCGCGGTGCCGGCGAACCGTTCGCGCCCACCATGGGCAACCACGATGCCTCCAGCACCCGGGGCTCCCAGGGCTACACCTTCGCCCTCGACCGGGAGCGGGCCTCCCGCTTCTGGCGGCAGCGCCAGAACGCCCTGGGGCTGGCGCTGGTGGAGGCCAGCCGCTTTCCCTTCCGCTACAGCCTGCGCCAGGGCAGCCTGTTCGCCGTGGTGATCGACGCCTCCTCAGCGGGGGTGCCGGCGGAGGACTGGAGTTGGGCCGAGGCCCAGCTCGCTTCAGCGGCGGCCCGGGCAGCAAAACTGCGCTTGGTGATGGGCCACCTGCCCCCCTACGGCCTGAGCCAGGGCCGCGACAGGGCCGGCGAAGTGCTGCATCAACCGGAGCGGTTGATGGGGCTGATGCAGCGCCAGGGCGTGCACCTCTACGTGAGCGGCCATCAGCACGCCTGGTTTCCCGGCCGGGTGGGGGGGCTCAACCTGCTCAGCCTGGGGGCGATGGGCAGCGGCCCGCGCCGCCTGCTGCACAGCGAGCTGGCGCCGGTCCAGACCGTGACCGTGCTCGACCTGTTCCTCGACCGCCAGCAACTGGTGGAGACCACCGTGGAGCTGAACGGCCTGCAGCTGCTACCGGTGGTTTCGCTGCCCCAGCGGCTGCATCCCAACACCGGGGCTGTGCTGCAGCGCCGCGATGGCGTGATTGCGCTCGGCTGATCCGCAGGCCTGCATCCACCCAGGGCTGCAGCTAGTTGATGTGTCTCACCAAGTTCATCAGCGGAGCAGCTCAGCGAGCCGCTACTGAGGTGAGTGCCTTTTACTGGAGACTTCTGGCCCCTGAAATTGTTAGCCCCGGGCAGAAGGAACTGTGGGGTCTTATATGGCAGGACCTCCACAGGAATCAAGCAAGGCTGATGTTCAGCCTCCCAGCCGTCGCTGAAGGCATGCAGGTCAACCTCTACTCGGCTTCGCCGAGAAGCCTGCGGCTACGTACTTGACCGTGCGCCACAATCTCTTCACCAGGGTGTTGTCGTAGAGGAGCTTCCTTCCTGACCTGCTGATCTTGATCTCCTCAGCCCGCAGCTACGCCACAAAGTCGGAGAAGGTGACCTGGCACCCATGATCGGAGTGGAAGATCTCGGGCTTTCGGCCGTCCCCCAACACCATCTCCAGAGCATCCAGACAAAACTCCGTGGCAAGGCTATTGAAGAGCTTCCAGCTGAGTACGTTTCTGGAGAAGAGATCGATGATCGCCACCAGGTACAGGAAGCCTTTCTGTAGCGATGTGTAGGTGATGTCAGTCACCCAGATCTGATCCACAGCCATGACCATACTGACATCCACCAGGCAGGGAAATCGCTCGGATGGATCTCCTGGAAGAGTGGTGCGTGGTTTCCGGTCCATCGCCCGTAACCCCATGCGACGGATGAGGTTTCGCCCCCGGTGCAGGCTGATCCGGATCGCCTCTCGAGCAAGGTACTCCACCATCCGGCCGCTGCCGCTGCACGGATCTTCCAGATGCAAAGCGTCGATCCTGGCCATGGTCCGCAGTCTCGATTGCCGCGCCGGTCTGAACCGGTAGCACAACGTGGAGCGCGACAGTCCCAGCAGCGCACATTGTCGGCTGATGCTGAGCTCAGGGTGGTCGTGATCGACCAGCTTGCCCAGGTCACGGGCATCAGGTCAGCTGAGATATGTATGGCCTCTCCAGCTCCATCTGCAGCCCCCCCAATCTGCTAGAGCAGCTCGGCCTCCATGGCCTGGCCGTCCTCCTAGTCCTTGCTCTTCTCGCCCCTCGTGAACAGCTCGCTGGCTCCGTCCCGCAGCTGCCGATTACACTGGCTCACCTGGATGGGGCGGATGGCGTGATCAGCGGCGATCTCCTGGATCGTCTTAGGCCACCGATCAGCTCCATGGCAACCCTGGCCATAAACTCGGGGCTATAGATATGGCACTTGCGCATGGGTGGGAGCCACCTTCATGAGCGCCCCCTCAGAGGTTGACGATAAGACATGACCAGAAAAACCAGTCCACCTCACGTCTTCAAAACCACAAAGGCCCACTCACTGAAGATCACCCGGCTCACAGCTGATGCCCCCTTGGCAAAACACTTTAAATCCCAGCTGCCGCAGGCACCCGGCCAAACAGGACTCCGCATTCACATGCCCGAATACAAGACACACAGCCGACCGAGCTTGCATGCGCAGCCAGCTCAAAAAGACACAAACAGGCAGAGGCGTTCCCACAGAAAAACGAAGAAACTCTTGCCAATCAAGAAACCGATTGCAGCCACTACGCACAACCTTGCCACAACGCATAAGATATCGACAGAGGAATAAATTGCCGGACTAACACAAAGGACAAGAAAGAGCCTGCTCAACCAAAGGTAAATAGATTAACCTTGCTGATTCACGGTCAACTCGCTAGCAGCGCGGCATTGCTCGCAGAATAAAAACGAGGTTAAGCGAGTCCGACCTGCCGATTCGTGATAGGCTAACAATATTTAGGAGCCCATGACAAGCGTGGATCAACCCGAAAAAGGTCAAATCAGCGCCAACCCTGGGTCATCGGAGCCAAGTAACAAATCAACAGTAGCCGCAAAACTTGCACTTCGAGTCCATGGCTTAATGCGCAGCGGAAATCACGCTATTATAAATTGGATTAGAGATCAATACCCGGGCCAATCTATATGCTTTCTAAACAATATTCCTCTAAGATCAACCGATCCCTATCAAGATTACGTCCAGATTGAGCTCAGAAATATCCCCGGCAATCTATCGATCGAATCACTTCGCAAGCACCCTAAAGACGTCCTTATCTATTCATACGAAGACCGCGCATCCCTCGAGGCGGACAATGGCAGCCTTCTCGAAACTCTATTCGATGACGCTAATCGAGCAATCGTAAGGCGCAATCTGCTGACCTGCCAACATCATTTCACGACTGGCATCTTGCGTGATCCATACAACTGCTTTGCCAGTCGACTCACCCTAATCAGGAAGAGAGGCTCTTGTGGTGGAATAACAGATCTCCAACTCATTAAAGAGAACTGGAAGCAGATAGCCCGTAAAGCACTATCCATGAAATCACAACCGAAAGACGATGAATTTATCATCCTCTACAACAAATGGGTCGAGTCCGAGAGCTACCGCAGAGATATTTCTCGTCAATTATTTGGAACCTACCAAGGCCATAGTCTCGCCACAATTTCAGACTATGGCGG
Organism: Prochlorococcaceae cyanobacterium; assembly: GCA_044238185.1. Taxonomy (GTDB): domain Bacteria; phylum Cyanobacteriota; class Cyanobacteriia; order PCC-6307; family Cyanobiaceae; genus NIES-981. The sequence continues at coordinate 5,211 of JBIIDV010000082.1, forward strand.
GGGCAGCTCATTTCAAGTCAAGAAGAGGTTTCATTCCGTACTGCACTCTCAAAAACCTCCAAGAAATGGACAAAAATCCTAAACCCGGCAATGCTTGCCCAAATTCCTAAGCATATTAATTCCTTCATGGTTCCACACCTGGATGCTACCCAACTAAATAGTCGGTGGGAGGTGCTTGGAGCCGACGAAGAGTATCGACACCTGTTTCACGACCCAGAGCTGGTGATGCTTTCACGTGAACTATTTGGCCAGCTAAAGAACGAACAAGCATTCCTGGACTCCCTGTAGTTTTCCTCACAGTCTCAAGCAGCGGCCAAGCTTTTCGTCCCTAGGTTTTCCAAGATACAACCCCTCCAATAAGTCAACACAATACTAGACTAGATGCGCATTACAAACCAATCAGAACGTTACACACACTTTCTCCTCAAAGGCCAGATTTACCATGTGCGCATTGCCTACGCATGGCCAGTGGATTCAAGTCCAGCATGCTAAGCCACTTTTGGAGAGAAGATCGGCCGCCGAAGGCTAAGTGCTTTCTGAGCATGTAGTGGATCGACAGATAGCGATGAAGCCACCAGATGTGCTGAACCGAGTTCAGCAAAGCCCTGGAATACGCGCATTCCCGGCACAGGGTCTGGATGTAGATGACGTCGGACGGAGGCCATAGTTCTCAGTCTCACGGCTATGGGTCTGGTACGGGTGTACCGAAGACCTAGGGCTGGGCAAACCTCTGCAAAGCATGGAAAACAGTAAACAGACGGTTGTCCGACATGACCTGGCGGGACTTCACAGCCTGGCCGTTGAACCAGGCTACTTCCCGGATCAGAAAGCCGATCGCGCTGACCTTCTCCTCATCACCCGTCTCTATCATGTCGAGCAGAAGTGTGGTGTCGTCAATGGCCGAGTGGATACAGTCGCAGCTGATGCCGATAGTGCGGCACTTCAAACAGTTACCTTTAATCCTGTGTTCCAGCTTGCGGCATGCGAAGACTTGTGCCAAGCAGTAACGGGCAAGCATTTGGAAATCGATGCGCATTCGGTCTCCAGGGTGCTCCCAGTTGTACCGATTGGCAAGAAGTTTGGCTCCAGGTTGCCCAGCGGGCCCAGGCGCAGCCGAATCAAGGATCTGGCCACGATGGAGAAGTAAAACGCCATCCGCAGTGCAATGTGGCGGGTTGCAGGCGGATCTCTGCTTATGTCACCAGTTCAGTCACGAGGACTGGGGTGAAGAAGGCGTTGATGAATGAGCCGGAGTCGGCCCTGCTGCGTCAGCGGAGCACTGGGATGGGACTGCATGGGTGCATGAGGTCTCGGTTGGGTGCGGACACCTCAACCGGTAGCAGACTCATACTTCCTTATCAGCTAACAAACCTGGTGAAACAGAAGAGTTTGCTGGGAGAGGGAAGAAAAAAGTATCCCAATCGAGGAGCAACGAGCACTTCTTCATCCGCAGCTTACCGATCACAAAGCCACCCCCCCGATGTTCAACTCAGGCTTTGGCACGGTTAAACTGCGCAGAGCGCACGATACCATCTCAACAACGGGGAGCCGTGTTGACAAACTCCATCATTATTTCTAATATCAAAGAGATTACATTAATAAAACAACACAACCAATTCAATCAACTGGCTCGAACAACCCATGAAATTCAATAAACTACGCAAACTACTAAAACCGCTACTTCGCAGAAATGCACCTTCGCTAAAATCAACGTTCAACCCAAGTCCCGAGCAGGTTCTGAGCTTGAACACCAAGCCCATCCTGTTTATTCATGTTGGCAAATGTGCTGGAACAAGCATACGCGATTCACTACTAAACTTGATCCCGACTGGCTTCACCCTGCATGAAATGCATTGCCGAGACGCCAATTCGAGGATTGCAGAGATTGTTGAAAACGACGACGGCGAAATTGAGTATGTCATTTGCACCCGCGATCCAGTTGCGCGATTTATATCAGCATTCAACTGGGACAAGCACAACATGCATTTTCAAGGCACCCTTAAGGGAAGAAAAGAGGGGCTCGCCTATGAGCAATTTCCTACCATCAACGCTCTCGTACAAGGGCTGCAATCTGATATAGTCGAGGAAAGGCAACTTGCAACAGTCTTGGCAACATCCAAAAGCCTGCACATGGGGATGGGGCAGTCGTGGTACACACCTCTTGAAGTAGTCGAACGTCTCCCATTGGCAAGAACAAGTGTTATCGATGCCTATGCAGTAAAAGATGGAATCATTAAACTAACCCAAAAGCTAGGCTGCGAGCCACCAGATCCGACATGGACCGCACCCTGGGAAAAATCAGATTACAAACTCTCTTACCCAGATCACGAGAAGGAGTTCCCAACATCTTTGTCGGCCAAAGAAGAAACCGCTCTACAATCCTGCATTGAAGACGACATAAACGTATATCGGAAGCTACTCAAGATTCAATAGAATCCTTTGCTCAAAAGAGAGAGCTTGCAGCTGCCTCCTTTCAACCCCAAGATGAATCACCCGAAAGGAATTTACCAACAACCACAAAGTCCTTTATATTACTACAACCAAGCAACGCGCAAATCAGATTAATTGAACCCAGCAAGCAGTCCAACACACAGAACGTGCTGAGCTGTCAACTCCTGGCAGCAGCTACAAACAATCCCATCAGCCAGTACGAACATTCTCTTAGCACACAACCATGCTCCGCGGAGGCACAGAAACCGCGAAGCGACCTATCGCCAACAACAACCAGTCGTACCCTCCATCGACACCTGTCGGTCGCCATCGGCGTGGCAAGATATGCAATAGCACGTCCCATCTCGTCGGCCCGACTCGATGCTCGGGTGCGCCATCCCAGTTGAGGCCCTAAGCCTGCCCACTGGCCCCAGGCGCTCAGCGAACCCGCGCAGTTCTGGGATGGGGACCGCAGCCCCCCATTTGGTTCTGGGAGTGATTATCATTAGCGCAAGCTGTGCAAATCCTCGGCTCGCGGGATGGTTTGTGAGGAATCACGATGAAGGGCCTTCGGGAGCTGCTGCTGCTTCTGCTCACTCCTGCTGCCGTTAGCGCCGAACCGGTCGAATTTATGGGTGTTCATCACGCCAGCAAATCTCCAAACAGCAGGCATGATCAGGTCACCAGCGTCTCCCAGTTCTCCGACGTTCGCCCCACCGACTGGGCCTACCAGGCCCTCTCCAACCTGGTGGACCGCTACGGCTGCGTGGCCGGCTATCCCGACGGCACCTTCAAGGGCGGCCGGGCCATGACCCGCT
>JBIIDV010000029.1:0-27198 GCA_044238185.1 Prochlorococcaceae cyanobacterium
ACGGTGGCCAAGGTGCGGCGCACCGTGTGCTGGCAGCGGCTGGCCACCCTCCACCACTGCCTGCCGGGCCAGTACCGCGACCCCGACTACCTCTACACCCTTCTGGCCCGGCAGGTGCGCACGGCCCGGGCGCTCTAAGGACAACGCCAGCGGGCCAGGCCGCCGCCCCGCCCCCTGGCGAGCAGCCAGCGTCCCTGGTCGTCACTGCCCGTGGCGATCAAGGCAAAAAAGGGCTCTGCGCTCCCCGCGGCTGAGGGCAGGCTCTGCTGCCAGAGATGCCAGCGAGCAAGGCTGAGCTGGATGGCTTCAAAGCGGAAGCGCAGCAGGGGACGACGGCCCTGGAGCCATCCGGGTCCTTGAAAGGCCAGCTCCAGCGCGCCCAGTCGCACGCTGTTGCGCAGCTGCAGGTCGCCGGGCCCGTGTTCGGCTGGACGTCGGCCCACTGCTTGGATCTCCAGCTTGGCCTGCAGACCTTGCAGCAGGCGGGACTGGGGCTTCTGAGGCCTGGCCTGGCGATCCCATAGGTCCACCAGCCGCCACGTGCCGGCCAGATCCTGGTGACTGATGCCCGATCCCAGCTGCCGACTGCGCTTCTCGAGCTGGAGAAGCAAGAGACCTGAGTCTGGCTCAGACATTGAAGTCGGTCTGGAGGTATCGCTCCAGAAATGTGTCCGGTGGCAGGGTGCTCGGCTCGCTGAACTGCAGGCCCAGGTAGGTCTGGAATTCGTCGCTGGCGAACCAGCGCAGGTGGGCTTTGAAGGCTGCGCTTCCCAGGCCCACCACTTCAAACAGGCTGATGCTGAGTTCACTGCCCAGGGGCAGCTCGAAACAGCCATTGGCTACGACACACAGGCCCCGCTGGCTTACATCCCAGAGCGTGCAGTGCCAGTGGCGGCCATCCTCAGCTCGCACTTCGCCACGGGGTGCCACAGAGAACGGGATGGAACGCCGTTCCTCCCGGCGGTTTTGCACACTGCCGCGCCGGGCGACGCCGCTGCGGCGGTCGAGGCCGCTGCGCTGTTCATCCTGCGCCTGCTCCTGCTGTTCCCGTTCCAGCCAGTCGAACACGCTCTGGTTCTGGTGATCCTGGTTGTGATCATCCTGGTTGTGGTCATCGCCACTGGAGCTGCGGCGCACGTCGCCCGCCCTTCGACCTGGATCTTTGCGGCGATCCTGGTCGCCGAACTTGCGAAAGCGCCCCTCCATCAACGTTGTTGTTTACTCCAGGTTGTTTCCTTCAGGGTGTCCTGGCCCAGGGGGTCTTGGCTTCGTGATGGCCACCTGCATGGGCAGGGGGCTGGCGATTGGATCTGTGCAGAACTGGATCTGTACAGGACTAGATCAGGACAGGACCGGAACAGCACAGGATGAACTCCGGTGCAGGCCCAGTCTAACGGCAGTCCCCTCTGCTACCAACTTTACATAGCTTGACGTAAGGATGAGTATCCCTGCTCAAACAGCTTGTGCAGACTTGCAGTGAGCAATAGCGTGAAAATCCCACCGCGCAAGAGCCATGACCGTGAACCGTTTCGATCATCTCGGCGATGCCCAAGGGGGCCATGGCCATGGCCATGGGGCTGGTGCTTTTCCGCTGCAGGCCACAGCTTGGCAGGGTTCTGGTGGGGGCGATACGTCATTGGACCCTGTCGAGGCCTATTTCGAATGCATCACCACCTGCTCGCTCGATGATGGAGAGTGTGTAACGACCTGCACAGAAATTCTTCGACAGCACAGTTGAATCTCTGGTTCTGTGGGGCTGGCGCCCATGGGTTCAGGTCAGGCTGATGCTGCCATCAGTCTTGACCACCAGGGTGCCACCATTGTCGATTTCAATTCGCTGACTGCGCTTGCTGTTGATACCGCCAACAACCTCAAAGTCGAAAATTTCAAGGCGGTCATCCCCTTTTTCTAGGCGATAGCGGTTTTTGTTGCGCTTGGCTACGTCGTAGCTTCCAGCAGGAAGGAGCAATGTATCTCGGCCGCCGCCGCCGTATACCACGTGATTGCCAAAGCCGATGAAGGTATCGCTGCCCGCACTCAGGTCGATGAAGCCTCCACCACGGATGCCACCCTCGCGTGCATCCACCGAGTCGTTGCCGCCTTGGGTGAAGATGTAGCCCCGGTTGCGGATTCCGCTCTTTCCTCCTGAGCCAATGATGCTGTCGTTGCCAGGGCCGGTAAAGATGAAGCCGCGGTTCTCGATACCGACGCCTTGTTTGCTTGTGCCCGTGAGGCTGTCATCGCCGTCACCCAGTTGAAGATTGCCGCGACGGGGCTTGCTGGGCACGAACACCCCGACCCCACTCTCCTGCTCGCCAGTGATCACGTCGTTGCCGCCAAGGGCATTGATCAGCTTGCGGCCCACGACCTCGATGCCGCTCTTGCGGTCGATCACCACGTTGGCTCGCCTGTTCCAGATGCCACGGGTGGATCCGGACCAGCCTTCAGGAGTGAGTTGGATGCCAGCCATGGAAATTTTTTCAGGATCCTCTCACCCGTATCAAGGCGGGTCAAGGCTGGTTTCACAGCGCTGCAGCGCTGCGGCACTGCAACGCATAAACTACTAAAAGACGCACCAGTGCATTCGTGGCACCGCTTCCGCCCCGCCCGACAGCACGATCCGCAACCTCTCCTCTCCCGAAGGAGCCGCCAGTGGCGCCTGTGGGCGATCAGCCAGGTCGAGGTCGCCCGCCCTGGCTGAGGAGTGACGTGGTGCTCTGGCTGTTGTTGGCCAGCTTGCTATTGCTGCCCGTGGTGATTGTACGTAGCTTGTCTAGTGCAACTGTGGCACAGATGCAGATGCAAGCTGAGGAGATTTCCACCCTGGCTTCAGGTATTCGTGCCTATTACGCCGATAATGTGATTTCTCGCCTGCAGGCTGCAGATGGAAAAGCGGTGTATTCGGAGAATTACCGCGATGTGCATGGCGGTATTCCGATTCCTGCTACCCTTTCGATTGAATTAGGAGCACTGTTTGACAATGCCCATGCTGATGGAAGGGTGTCATATGAATTTCTTTCTGATTATCCTTTCGCCAAGCGCCCGTCGAGGTCTCTAGACGAATTTGAAATGGAGGCGCTTCAGGCATTTCGCAAGGAGCCTGACCTCAAGACATTCACGAAACTTGATGGCAATGGGCTCGGCCGCTCCTCCTATCGCCTGGCGACGCCCATCCTGATGCGGCAGGCCTGCGTTACCTGCCACAACACCCATCCCGATTCCCCGAGACGGGACTGGAAAGTTGGTGATGTGCGCGGAATTCAGGAAGTTTCTGTTAGAGGGTTGCGGGTTGATGGCTTTGGCAATCTTGGCTGGGTGTTTGGCTACGTCGGCCTCCTTGGCTTGACCTCGGTGGCTGCTACAACGGTCTTTAAGGGCCAGAGCGGCCGGCTTGAAAAGTTAAACCGCAAGCTCCTTGAGTCCAATCAGCGGGAATCGGCCCTGGCTGCACGTATGGCAGACCAGGTGCAGGAATTGTCCATTTTTGGCAGTGTTGTTGACCACTCCATTGTGGGCGTTTCGATTGCAGATATGCGCCAGCCAGACGAGCCCTTGATCTATGTAAATAAAGCGTTTACGATGATTACTGGATATTCGCGAGAATTGGCTGTTGGCTACAACTGCCGTTTTTTACAGGGTCCCGAAACCGATAGCAAGGAAGTTGATCGCATTCGAGCTGCGATCACCGCCGGCCGCCCCTACAGCGGCGAATTGATCAACTATCGGCTTGATGGCTCCCGCTTCTTGAATCGTCTCACGCTTTATCCCGTGGGCGACTCTATTGGTTCAGGCTCAAAGCCTGATTTCTATGTTGCAAACCAGATTGATATCAGCCATGTCAAGCAACAGATCACTCTTCCTCAGGATCAAGTGCTCAGGCTAAGCCAAGCTGTTGACGATGCCCAGCAGGCGCTCACGGAAGCGATGCGTTTTCGTGACGGGCTCAAGAGTCGTTTAGAAGCTGCTCCAGGCGAACTTTGCGTTGAAGATGAGGCTCTCTTGCAAGCCGAACTGCAAGCCCATGAGCGACTCGTGCAGGCGCTGCAGTCGATCAAGAAATGGTCTGATGACCGAGGGTCTTCTTTGTGATTAAGATCCCTGGATTTGCAAGGGAGTCGTCTGAATTTATTCGCAGGTTACTCATTGTCTACTGGATCGGATCTTCTTTGCTGCTTGGGTTTTCCCTTATTTCTTTGAAGACGCTTGAAACCCGTCGGCGGATGGTCGATCAAGTTAATGATATTGCTACTCTCGTTGATTCGGCTTTGTCTATTGCTTCGCCACCCCTTAATCGTCAGGCCTTGATCGAGGCCTATTCCCGCAGGCAGATTGCTGGTGCTGACATTGGTCTTGAGGTGCTGTTTGTGGTGAATCGCGATGGAAGAATTGTCTATTCCTCGCGGCCCGCTTGGTTGAATCTAATGATTTTTGATGGTCTTTTTAGCAGCTCTGCCTTTGACAATCCCCATTTCCGTGAGGTCGTCGGTTGTTTCCGGGCGTCTAAGGCTGATTGTGTGAGTTTGCGATCGGACGATTTTGCGTCGTTTCGTACCAGTATCACGGCGTCCAGGCCTGTTTCCCAGCCCTCCTCCGACCTTGGCTTGCCCAGGGAGCCGTTTTTGCTAGTGGCTGTTTATAGCGGTAATGTTGCTCTATCAGCGTTGATACAGGATTTCCTCCCGCTTCTGCTGCTTGCCATTCTTCTTGGAGGTTCTTTGACCGTCGCTCTGTGGCTGGTGCTGAGCGGTGTTTTGCTACCACGCTTGTCTCGGGTAGCTCAGACAGATGGTCTGACGAAACTGATGAATCGATCCGCCTTTATGGAGTGCGCTTTGACGGCGCTTGCTGAAGCTGAAGAGCAGGGTGAAGCTCTTGTTTTTGCCATCATGGATGTTGATCACTTTAAGCGCATCAACGACTCATATGGTCATGACTGTGGTGATGTGGCCCTTGTCTCCGTCTCAGCTGTCTTGTCAACAGTAATGCGTGAAGATGATTATATCTGCCGCTTTGGTGGTGAGGAATTTGCCTTGTTGCTGGCTGTGGATCAAGGGTCAGGGCGTAAGGTTTTGGAGCGCTTGAGGCTGCAGTTGGAGATGAGTAGAGTTGCTTATAATGGACGTGAAATCCCGGTGACAGTGAGCATGGGAGCCGCATCTACTGCCGAATGCGGCTATAATCTGGATTATCTTTACACCTCTGCCGATCGCTGTCTCTATGGTGCCAAGCAAGGCGGGCGCAATCGTGTGGAGTGGGCCAAGTCTGAATCGGTTGGGCGTCTTCAGTTTGGTTCGCCGGTCCTATCCATTGCAGATGCCTCGCAACCATTGCCTTCTGCAGGGAATGTTTCCCAAGATTAAGGTTCAACACTAGGAGAGCATGGACGCTCCAGCGATCCCTCAAGACGACTTGGCCAGGCTCCAGGATCTGCGCAGTTATGGGGTGTTGGATACTGATGCTGATCCCCATTTTGACGACATTAGTGAGTTAGCCCGTCGGGTTGCTGGTACTGAGATCGGTATTGTGAGCTTGGTTGATGAGAACCGTCAGTGGTTCAAAAGTTGCGTTGGTGCGCCGCTAGGGCAACAAGAAACTCCGCGACGGGTTTCGTTCTGCGGACATACTGTTCTTCAGCGCGATCCTTTGATCATCAACGATGCACTTCAGGATTCTCGATTTCACGATAATCCGTTGGTTGCTGGCGAGCCGGGGGTTCGTTTCTATGCCGGTTTTCCCCTGGTCAGTCCCAATGGTTTTGTGCTCGGCAGTCTGTGTGCCATCAGTCGCAGGCCCCATCAGCTGACCGCAGATCAGATTGACAGTCTGCGGCGACTGGCTTCCCTCACGGTTCAGCAATTATTGGTGCTGCGGCAGTCGGATCTCCTCGCCAGAGCTCAGCAAGGCCTGGACCAGGACCATGGCAGCACTGAGAGCACAGAGCAATTCAGTGCTCTGGATCGTCTGATCAACCGAGATCAGCTCGTGCAGATGTTGTCCCTGATGTTTGGAATGGGGCTGGGATCTCCGTTCACGCTTCTGCGCTGCAGATTTCGGGATTATGAGCGGGTGAATGCCACCCTTGGTGCCAGCCATGCCGAGCATCTGATCGACGAGGCGGCCCGTCGGGTCATGGTGGCTGTGCCCAAGACAGCTTCGGTGGCTCGCTTCGCTGAGGCAGAACTGATGGTGCTGCTCCCGTATGACGTGGAGCAGGTGCAGATTCGGCAGGTGGCGGAACGTTTGATTGCCTTCTCTGGCCAGGTGTATCGCTATGGCCTGCAGTCTTTGTCGATGGCCGTTTCAATCGGAATTGCCACGTCCCATGGCAATTACGAAAACTTGGAATCCATGTTGGCAGACACCAGCATGGCGGAGCGCATGGCTCGCAACGCTGCTGGTAGCAGCTTCCGATTCATAGATGCTGAGGCGAGGGTGGCTGCCCGGGAGGGTTACCGGTTGGAATCGGCCCTGCGTGAAGCCTTGACTGCCAAGGATATGGAACCGTTTCTGCAGCCGATCGTGGACCTGACCAGCGGCCAACCGGTTGGCTTTGAGGCATTGGCCCGTTGGCGATACGAGGGACGTATTCTGCTTCCAGAGAGTTTTTTGCCGATCTGTGCGGCGAATGGTCTAACTGGACAGCTGGATCTGTTAATCATCGAGAAGACGCTCGCTGCACTGCCGCTGTTGGCTCAGCCGATACCTCAGCATCCCATGACAATTAGTGTGAATCTCTCAGGTGTGCTGCTCGAAGACCATGATCAGCGGCAGCGGGTGTTGACGTTGATTGATGAAAATCCTTTGCCTCCGGGATGGACTTTGCAGCTCGAGTTGGTAGAAGACGTATTCCAGGATACCTCGGATTCCTTTGATCGGTTTCTCAATGACCTTGTGGAGAGGGGGGCAATCATCGCCATCGATGATTTTGGTACGGGTTATTCATCTCTGGCGCGCTTGATTTCCTTGCCTATTCAGGGGGTGAAGGTGGATCGAACATTCGTGGAAAAGATTGCTGATCAAGATGATTCGCCGCGCATGGTGTTGCGTACGATGCTTACGATGCTCTCCGATTTGGGCATGTCTATTACCGCTGAAGGCATTGAGCAGGGCTCTCAGCGAGACTGGTTGCTCAAGCATGGTGTGACCCAGGGGCAGGGTTTTCTGTTCGATAAGCCTCTCTCGCTTACAGAAGCGGTTGGTAGGCTGCGGGGCATGCACTACCGGCCCAAGGCGATTCCAGTGGAGCCTGGTAGGCTCTGGGCCGCTCGCCGGCGCCGGCTGGTGAGAAAAGTGTGGACCGTCCCCCTGAATCTGCTACTGGGCAGAGCTGACCGTCGGCGAGATGGCGTCTGATCCTGTGCTGGTGCTGAGCGAGGCTGAGCGCTTCAAGCTGGATGGCAGCGATGACAGCTTTTTTTATGCCGACCCCCGCTTCGTGCAGCATCTCGATGCTGCCTTCCGCTCACGCCTGACGGCGCTCTATCGCCAGCGCATTCCCCCCTGTGCGGTGGTGCTGGATCTGATGAGCAGCTGGGTGAGCCACCTGCCGGAGGAGGTGCGCTACCAGCAGGTGATCGGCCACGGTCTTAACACCCAGGAGCTGGCGGCGAACCCGCGGTTCGATCGCTATTGGGTGCAGAACCTCAATCTCAACCAGCATCTGCCCCTGGAGGACGCCAGCGTGGATGCGGTGCTGAACGTGGCTGGCTGGCAGTACCTGCAGCAGCCGGAAGCGGTGGCCGCCGAGCTGCTGCGGGTGGTGCGCCCCCGTGGGCAGGTGATCGTGGCCTTCTCCAATCGCATGTTCTTCCAGAAGGCCCCCCAGGTGTGGACCGACGGCGGCGACCGCGACCATCTGGCCTATGTGGCCAGGGTGTTGCTGGCCCAGGGCTGGGGCCGGCCTCAGCTGATTGCCGAGAGCACCAGGGCGGCTGGCCCGCTGGGCTGGATCGGCGGCAAGGGGGATCCCTTTTTCGCGGTGGTGGCCGAGAAGCCCGCCCAGCCTGGATCGCCAGGTTGAGCCGGGCCGGATCGTGTGGGCCGGTGTCAAGGCGGACCCAACGTCCTGGCCAGGGCCCTAGGTTTCCGGGCCATCACTCCCGCCGCTGCTCCCTGTGGCTGGACTCTTCTCCCTGACCTGCGCCCGCGCCCATGACCGTCGCTTTTCTCCAGGCGGCCTGGTTGATTCCGCTCTACCCGCTGGTGGCTGCCGTGGCCTCCATGGCCTGGTCGCCGGGCCTGATCTCGCGCACCGGACCACGCCCCTGCGGCTATCTCAACCTGCTGATGGTGGCTGTGGCCTTCGGCCACAGCCTGGTGGCCCTAACGGCCCTGCACACCAACGCGGCCGCCGGTGCTGAGGCCCTCTACCGGCCGGTGAGCTTCAGCTGGACCTGGCTCAGCACCGCCGGGCTGCGCGTGGGCTTCGATGGCCTGGTGAGCGAGCCGGCCCTGATCGCCATGGCGGTGATCACCGGGTTGCATCTGCTGGTGCAGGTGTATGCGATTGGCTACCTGGAGATGGATTGGGGCTGGCCACGCTTTTTTGGCTCGCTCAGCTTCTTTGAGGCGGGCCTGTGCGCCCTGGTGCTCACCGATTCGCTGTTCTTCAGCTACGTGATCCTGGAGCTGCTCACCCTGGGCACCTATCTGATCGTGGGCACCTGGACCAACCAGCCCCTGGTGGTGAAGGGGGCTAGAGACGCCTTCCTCACCAAACGCATCGGCGACCTGATCCTGCTGGCCGGGGTGATCGCCCTGCTGCCGGTGGCCGGCACCTGGAACTTCCATGGCCTCCAGGCCTGGGCCGCCGATCTCAGCAACAACGGCACCCCGCTGCCGCCGGGCTTCACCCTGATCCTGCTGGCCCTGATCGCCGGCCCGATGGGCAAGTGTGCCCAGATTCCTCTGCACCTCTGGCTGGATGAGGCGATGGAGAGCCCCTTGCCCTCCACGATCCTGCGCAATGCCGTGGTGGTGGTGGGAGGTGCCTGGGTGCTGCTGCGGCTGGAGCCGCTGCTGGAGCTGAGCCCGTTCGTGGAGAACGTGCTGGTGGTGGTGGGGGGCGCCACGGCGGTGGTGGCCTCCCTGATCGCCCTGGCCCAGATCGATGTGAAGCGGGCCCTCAGTTTTCTGGTGAGCAGCTGGCTGGGGCTGCTGTTTGTGGCGGTGGGCCTGGGTGGCAGTGCCGGCGGTGATCACCTGCTGCTGGTGTACCCGCTGCCGATGGCCCTGCTGTTGATGAGCATGGGCACGGTGGTGATCAGCAACGTGACCCAGGACCTCACCCAGCTGGGTGGCCTCTGGAGCCGCCGGCCGCTGATGGGTCTGGCCTTTCTCACCGGCGCGGCCGGTTTGATGGGCCTGCCGCCGTTTGCCGGTTTCGCCGCCCTGCGCGAACTGCTGGAGCTCACCGCGGCCAGTGCCCACCCCGCTCTGCTGGGCGGGGTGGTGCTGCTCAGCAACGCCCTGATCAGCGCCGGCCTGATCCGCGTGTTCGGCCAGATCTGGGGCGGTCGGCCCACCGTGTTCACCGCCCGCTCAGCCGAGGTGCTGTGGCTGATGGTGCTGCCCACCACGGTGCTGATGGGTCTGGTGCTGCACCTGCCCCTGCTGCTGGTGCGTAACGGCGTGTTCGCCCTCGCGCCGCTGCCGGGCTGGGGCCCCCTGGCCTGGCCGCTGCTGGTGTCCACCCTGGTGGGAGGCGGGCTCTCGGCCGCCTTCTACCTGCGGCCCCACGGCCTGGCCGAACTGCCGGCCTCCCTGGGGGGACTGCAGCACTGGCTGGCCGAAGACATGCAAACCGAGCGCTTCTACCACCGCACCGTGGTGGCGCTGGTGCTGCTGCTGGCCCGACTCGGGGCCTGGAGCGACCGCACCCTGGTGGATGGCTTCAGCGGCGGCACCGGGGCTGTGGCGCTGGCGGGCGCTCGCCGGCTCAGCTTCACCACCTCCGGCCGCTCCCAGGCCTACGCCCTCACCCTCGTGCTGGGGGTGCTGCTGATGGCCGCCTGGCTGCTCACCCTGCCCTGACTTGCGCCCATGACGTTGCTGTTGCTGTTGGTTCTGCCCCTGCTGGCTGGACTGTTGGTGCCGTTGTTGCCCGAGGGGCGTGCGCCCTTGGCGCGGGCCCTGGCCGCTGGCGCCGCCCTGCTCCAGTTGGGGTTGGGGCTGCTGGCCTGGCGCCAGGCACCGGCCGATCTCAGCCTGAGCTGGTTGCCGCGGCTGGGGCTGGGCCTGGAGCTGGGCCTCGATGGACTGTCGCTGCCGCTGGTGCTGCTCACCGCCCTGCTCACGGCCATGGCGGTGCTGGCCTCCCCCAGCGATCAGCTGCGTCCGCGCCTCTATTACCCCCTGCTGTTGGCCACCAACCTCGGCGTGGTGGGGGCCTTCCTGGCCCGTAATGCCCTGCTGTTTGTGCTGGCCTACGAGCTGGTGCTGATCCCCACCACCCTGCTGGTGGCGATCTGGGGGCGGGAGCGCCGGGCCGGCGCCGCCATCCGCTTCCTGCTCTACGGGGCGGTGTCCGGTCTGAGCCTGCTGGCCGGCGTGCTGGCCTTCGGCTGGCTGGGCCAGGGTGCTGGGGGGGCTGGGGGGGCTGGCCTGGCCGGAGCCGGCGTGGATTTCAGCTACGCCGCCCTGGCGGCCAACCCCCTTCCCGCCAGCGCCCAGGCCTGGGTGCTGGCCCTGCTGCTGCTGGGCTTTGGTCTCAAGCTGCCGGTGGTGCCCCTGCACGGCTGGCAGCCCTTCACCTACAGCCAGGCGCCCTCGCCGGTGGTGATGCTGCTGGGGGGTGCCGTGTCGAAGCTGGGGGCCTACGGCCTGCTGCGCTTCGGCGTGGGCCTGTTGCCCGACACCTGGGCCGCCTGGTCGCCCTGGATTGCGGCCGCCGGGGCGGTGAGTGCGGTGTACGGGGCGCTGAACGCCATCGCCGCCAGCGACATGCGCCGGCTGATGGCCTACAGCTCCCTGGGCCACATGGGCCTGCTGGTGCTGGCCCTGGCCGCCGCCACGCCGATGAGCCTGCAGGGGGCGGTGGCCCAGGTGATCGCCCACGGCCTGATCGTGGCCCTGCTGTTCGCCTGCGTGGGCCTGATCGAACGCAAGACCGGCACCACCCAGATCGCCGAGCTCTCCGGCCTGCTCAACCCGATCCGCGGCCTGCCCTTCACCTCTGCCCTGCTGCTGCTGGCCCTGATGGCCGCCGCCGGCATCCCCGGCCTGGCGGGCTTCCCGGCCGAACTGCTGGTGTTTGAGGGCAGCTGGACCGTGTTCCCCCGCGCCACGCTGGTGTGTTTGGTGGCTTCCGGCTTCACCGCCGTGTACGCGGTGCGCCTGTTCAACCGGGTGGGCTTCGGCCGGCTCGACAACGCCCGCGCCGACTGGCAGAGCACCCGCTGGGGCGAGCGGCTGCCCGCCCTGGTGCTCACGCTGCTGGTGCTGATCACGGGGATCTGGCCCGCTGGCCTCACCGGCTGGAGTGAAACCGCCACCGCCGCCCTCGCCCTCCGCTCCCAGCTGCCCGCATGATCCCGCCCTCCACCCACCCCTATGCCGAGGTGATCCATCGGCTGGAAGCGGGCGGTTCGATGCTGCCCGACACCCCGGAAAACCTGCAGCAGATCATCGGCATCTACAAGGCCTATGCCGTGCCGATGGACTTCTATTGGCGCGACCTGCTCTACATCGCCGAGCGGGTGTTTCTCGAGCCGCTGCCGGCCTTCAAATACTTCATCTCCCAGGAGTATCTCGATCGCCCCAACAGCTACGCCGGTGATCAATCCCAGCTGCGCATCTGGCGTGGCGGCGAGCAGGCCCACCCCGAACTGCTGGCCTTCATGGAGCGGGGTGAAACCACCCGGCTGCCCAAGCTGCTCCATCACCTCTGGCACGACCGGATCAACATGGAGTTCGCCGAGGCCTGCATGCAGGCGATGTTCTGGCACCAGGGCATGGGCGGTCGCTTCAACGACTACCTCGACAGCGAGGCCTACCGGGCCAATGCCGACCGGGCGATCAAGGCCTACTTCAAGGCCAACCCGCTGATGCTGGCGCTGTATCGCCTCTTCCCGGAGCTGTTTCTGGAGAAGGTGAAGCAGCTCAGCTTCTACAGCAACCTGGGTCTGTTCTGGGAGGTGATGGCGCCGGTGTTCTTCGAGATGAGCGACCTCTACGACGAGGGCAAGCTCACCTCCGTGCCCCAGGCGATGGACTTCCTGGTGAATGGCATCTTCGCGGTGGCGGGGCGGCCGATCTACCACCACGTGGTCATCGGTGGCGAGTGCTTCGAGATCGTGCCCAAGGCTGAAGGCTTCACCTGGCTCTATGAGGCGGCCCTCCCCTATGTGGAGGCGGTGTTCTACCGCACGTCGCCCTTTCGTGGCACCAAGAGCTACAACGCCCAGGCCGGCCAGGTGCCGGCCGATCAGGCCGACTTCCACTACGGCATCCTCTACGCCGATGTGTTTCCCGTGGGCTCAGCCGGCATACCGCCCACCCTGCTGATGCAGGACATGCTGCACTTCCTGCCCCCCTATCTGCAGGAGCTCTACCGGCAGCACAAGCGCGGTGAGGCCGACCAACTGGTGCAGCTGGGGATCACCTTCCAGCGCTCGATGTACAACGTGACCTCGGCGGTGATCCAGGCCCTGCGGGCGGCGCTGTTCTATCCGCTCGATGACACCGACCCCGAGCACCTGCTGGCCAACCGCCGCTTCTTCGAGACCCAGATGGACCGCTTCCTGCGGCCCGAGGCCCGCCTCGCCGACATCCAGAGTCAGGACTACCGCTGATGAGCACGATTCTTGAAACCGCCGCTGGCGCCGGGGTGTTCAACACCTTGCTGGCCGCGGTGGACGCTGCCGGCCTGCGCGGTGCCCTGGAGGGGCCTGGCCCCTTCACGGTGCTGGCGCCGGTGGACGACGCCTTTGCCGCCCTGCCCCCCGGCACGGTGCAGACCCTGGTGGACAACCCACCCCAGCTGGCGCGGATCCTCAAGTATCACGTGATCGCTGGTGCCCACACCCGGGAGGCCTTGGTGGCCCAGCCGGAGTGGCCGAGCCTGGAGGGGGCACCAATCCCGATCCGACGCGCCGATCCCTTCGAAGTGAAAAACGCCACCGTGGTGACGGCCGACATCGCTTGCGACAACGGTGTGGTGCATGTGATCGACCGCGTGATCCTGCCGGGCTGATCGACCTCCGCCACTCTCCCCCCGCTCACCCGCTTGGGCTCCTCCCTGCTCACCACCCTGCTGCTGCTTTTGGCGGGGGCTCTGCTGGCCCGGTTAACGGCCACCCGGCTGGCCCGCTGGGCGGTGCCGGCGATCGTGCTCGAGCTGGGGGTGGGCTTTGTGCTGGGCAACACCGTGCTGCCCTTCGAGCAGATCCGCTCCCTCTCCGGTCTGCTGGAACTCGGGGTGCTCACCCTGTTTTTCCAGGTGGGTCTGGAGGTGCGCGGCGGCTTGTTGGGGTCCCGTCCGGCGGCGGTGCTGCGCACTGTGTTGCTGTCGGCATTGACCCTCCTGCTGGCCTGGTGGCCGCTGCAGCAGGGCTTCGGCCTCTCAACGGCCACCACGCTCCTGTGTGTGGCCGTGCTCAGCGCTACTGGCACGGGGGTGACCCTGCGCGCTCTGGGCCAGCTCGGGGCCTTGAAAAGCCCGTCGGGTCGGTTGCTGGTGGGGGTGTCGGTGCTCGACGACCTGCCTGCCATCGCCCTGCTCACCGGCGCGATGCTCCTGGCGGGCAGCCAGCAGATGGGTGGCGCTTGGTCGGCTTGGCTGGTGCTGCTGGGCCCGGCGCTAGCCGCGCTGAGTGTGCCCGCGTCCCGCTGGTGGATCCAGCGCCACGGGCCCTGGCAGCCGGGGCCCCTTGGCGTGGTGTTGCTGTTGATCGGCTGCAGCTGGATTGGTGAGGTCACCGGGGTGACCAGCTTGCTGGGGGCGCTCTGGGGCGGCGTGCTGCTCAATCGCCTGGCGCCGATGGGGGAAGGCAGCGCTGAGGCCCGTGAGCTGCGGGGCAACCTGGCCCTGCTCTCGGAGGTGTTCCTGCCTCTCTATTTCATCGGGGTGGGGATGCGCATCCAGGCGGCCACCCTGCTGCAGCCTTCGGCCTGGTGGCTGGCACTGGTGTTGTTGCTGCTGGCGATCGGCTGCAAGCTGATCTGCGGGCTGGGCATCAGCGCCAAGGATCAGGCCGCCGGGGTGGATCGCTGGGTGGTGGTGTTTGGTCTGATCCCCCGGGGCCTGCCGGGCCTGGTGTTTGCCTCCACGGCCCTGGCCAGTGGGGTGATCAACCCCACCCAGTTTTCGGCGCTGGTGCTGATGGTGAGTGGCACAACCGTGCTGGGCCTGCTGTTGCTGGGGCGGCGCCTGGCGGCCAGCCCCAGCGCTTCGGCCCCCAGCCCCTATGCCTGAAGCAGCGCCTCCAGGGCCGATCCGAGCGCCTGGTAACACTGCGCCAGCTGGGGGGTGCTGATGCCCAGCGGAGGCAGCAGATACACCACGTTGCCCAAGGGACGCAGGTACACGCCCTGCTCCAGGCAATGGCGCTGGATCTGTTTGCCCACGGGATTGAGGTAGCTGGCCTCGCCGGCCTCCACATCAAAGGCCGCCATGGTGCCCACACAGCGGGGCCGGCGCACCAGCGGGTGTCGGGCCAACTCCTCCAGCAGGGGCGTGTGGCGCACCTCGAACTGCTGGAAGCGCTCCGGGTTGGCCTGCAGCAGATCCAGCGACGCCAGGGCGGCGGCGCAGCCCAGGGGGTTGGCGGTGAAGCTGTGGCCGTGGAAAAAGGTGGCTTCTGGCGTCTCGCTGATGAAGCCCTGGTAGAGGCGCTCGCTGGCCATGGTCACCCCCATTGGCAGGAAGCCACCTGTGAGGCCTTTGGAGAGGGCCATCAGGTCGGGCTGAATGCCGGCCCGTCGGCAGGCGAACAGGTCGCCCGTGCGGCCGAAGCCCGTCATCACCTCATCGGCGATCAGCAGGGCGCCGGCGGCCCGCACCCGCTCGGCCACGGCCCGCAGGAAGGCTGGCCGCACCACCCGCATGCCGCTGGCCCCCTGGATCAGGGGTTCAAGGATCACCGCGGCGGTGGGTGTCTCCAGGGCCTCTTCGAGCTGGCGCAGGGCGTGCTGTTCCCGTTGCTCCACCGCGTCGTCGCCCCAGTGGCTGTGGGGCCAGGCCACCCGGGCCACGGCAAACAGCAGGGGCTCGTAGGGGTCGGTGAACAGCGAGCGCTCCCCCAGCGCCATCGCTCCGAAGGTGTCGCCGTGGTACGCCCCCTCGAAGGCGATCACCTGGCGGCGTTCGCTGCCCTGGTTGCGCCACCACTGCCAGGCGATCTTGAGGGCTACTTCCACCGCTGTGGAGCCGTTGTCGGAGAAGAACAGCCGCTCGAGGCCCGTGAGGGCACTGAGTCGGGTGGCGAGCTGCTCGGCGGGAGCATGGCTGAAGTTGGCGAAAATCACCTGCTCCAGCTCCTGGGCCTGGCGGGCAATCGCCGCCGCTATAGCGGGCTCGGCGTGGCCGTGCAGGGTGACCCACCAGCTGCTGATGGCGTCGATCAGGCGGCGGCCATCGGCGAGCTCGAGCTCACTGCCGCGGGCCGAGCGCACCTGCAGCGGTTCGGGGCTGGTGGCCACCTGGGTGGTGGGGTGCCAGAGGTGGGGGTGCCAGCTCATTGCGGTACTCCAGCCGGTCATGCCTTAGAGGACGCATCCTGGCGACGCCGGGACGCCAGCACCAGCCAGTAGGCCGCGGCAAGACCCACGGCAATCAGCCCGAAGCCGGCCATCAGCTGGGGTTTCTGCTCCGTGCCCGGGGGGAGCACGATCACCTTGCGGGCAACGGCGGTGAGTGCGGTGAGCAGCACAAGTTCAATCTGCACCACCTGGTCACGAAGATAGGCAGTGATGTTCTGCATCACTGCCAGGGCGATGAAGATCAGCAGCAGGCGATCGAGCAGCTTGATCAGACTGCCGTCAAACCAGTTGGCCTTAAGGGTGAACACCATCATTCCACTGTCCGCCAGCAGTTGGATCGTCGCCAGGCCGATCACCACAGCGAGCAACATGGCCAGGAGCTTGGCAAGCTGACGCTCGTAGCTGTGAATACCAGCTAGAAAACGATCGTCGCTGAGAAACTTCATATCATGTAGGGTCAACTACACAAGGGTAATCAATGGCAAGGCCCGCTCATGCCAGGATGCATGAACGGGCTTCAGGCAACAGCACAGACGGCACGGGCAGCTAACGGGGAAAAGCCGCAGCAGGGCACGTCAAGATGCCTGGCCGGTGATCGGCTCAGAATTTGTGGTCCCTCAGGGCTTCCACCTGGTAAATGTAAGTAATGATTGAGAAGTCTGCGTAGTACTTGGCTTCGATTTCACGGGTGATCTTGTCGGCCAACTCGCGGGTGCCTGTGAGCACCTCGATTTTCACATTGGAGAGAGTGTGTGACACGCTGGGCTGTCCCGTGGAGCGTACATTGCGACTGCCCTCCCCGCCAGCGGCATTCACGGTGTAACCGGTGGCACCTGCTGCTTTGATGAGCTTGATCAGTTTTTTGGAGAGGATTTCCTCGCCAACGATCACCAGCTTCCAAACTTGTTGACTCATGGCTTTGATCTTCGATTGATTGGTTGTGTGAAGTGTTAGCGACCAAGCATCATTTCGGCAAGCCCAATGAAGAGCGGGATGCAGATGGCGATGGCCACTGGCGTGCCGATGGCGGTGGAGGCGCCGATGTAGGCCGAGGGATTCGCCGAGGGAATGCCAGCGCGAAGGGTTGGAGGGCCCGAGATATCCGAGCTTGATGCGGCAATCACTGCCAGCACCACCGCGCCACCGATCGTGAAGCCGGTGATCTTGTGGATGACAAGGCCAAGACCGAATGCCAGGAAGCCATGCAGGATGGGTGCAATGAAGGCATAGATGGCAAACCACTGGGCAACCTTGCGCAGTTCATTCATGCGCAGGGCAGCTTCCATCCCCATGATGATCATCAGAACCGCAAGGAAGCCACGGAACAGAGGATTGAAGAAACTGTCATAGACAGGCTCGGGTTTGGTGAGAATGCCAATCGCCAGACCCAGGAGCAGGGATGTAACGGCCGAGCTCTGCAGGCTCTCCTTGATGATCGGCCAGATCTCGACTTTTTCGGTGGCGTTGCCGGTTGTCTTGCTGAGGTAAACACTGGCCACCACGATCGCCGTCACCAGCGCCGGGATGTCCATGAATGGATAGAGGGCGGCAGTCCAGGCCTCATAGGGAATCTTGGCGGAATCCAGCTGGGGCAGTACCGCCGCCATCGTGGAGCCGCTCACCGCGCCGAACAGGCCGCCGGTGGCGACAGCGTCAGCCACCTTGATACCGGGCAGTTTGCCCAGGCTGTAACGACTGATGAACACGATCACGATGCCCAGAACCACCGCAGCGATCGCCGGGAGGAGGATCTCAGCGGGATTGGAGTTGCGAATGGCGATGCCACCAGTTAATCCGATCTTCATCAACAGGAAGAAGCTGATGAACTTGTAGATCGAATCTGGAATGGCTAGCTGGCTGCCAAGTGAGGCAACCACAATGCCACCGATTAGGAAGCCCAGGGTTGGTGACTGGAGCTGCTCAATAAATAGCTTGAGGAATTCGGACACTTTTGCTCTCTGGAGAATTAACCACAAGATGGATGTGCAAGTCGTGCTACAGCTGCGGCGGATCTCTGCTTCTCAAATGGGTGAATGCCATCGACTCAGCGCAACCCCTGGAAGAAAGCGATGCCGGCTTTGGACAACACCTCCACCCCGTCGACCCGATGCAGCCATCCCTGCTGGCGGAAGTGGCCGAGGGCCTTGGTCACGGTGACCCGCGACACGCTGGCCATTTCCGCCAGCTGACGATGGGTGAGATTCATCGCCTCCAGGGGCACGGAACGGCCGTGCTCCGTGCTGGTGCCGAACCGCTCGCCGAGCCAGATCAGCAGATTGAACAGACGTGCCTCAGCCGGCCGGATGCGGGTGAGCTGCAGCAGCATTCCCATCTGCTGGATGTGGGTTGTTGTGCAGCCATGGCGCTCGGCCGGATCAGGATTCCACTCGTGCACTTTGGCGGCGGAGAGGGCCCGCAGCTCCATGGGCTGCTTGGTGAGGAGTTGAGGAATCACGATTTCTCCAGGCCCCCAGATGCCCAGGGTGAAGATCTCGGCCTGATCTGTCCATCCTGTGGCTCTTAGATAGCCATCATTCACTCGCCAGCAGACATGAATCGGCAGGGATTGACCCGCTTCTAGGGCAAGTTGCAAGCCTCGTTATGACATGATTGAGTGCATTGCCAATCCAATTGACCCTGGAAAAGCTCAGGTGTGTGTTGACACCTTGAGTTGTTGTCGAGGCAACGTAGGCAGCACGTGATTCACGTTGGGGCGGGGATTGGGCAGCAGCTCCGATCTCATGCATAAGCACTTCTGAACTAATCCCAAAAGCGATGTTCCTGGGCTACATGGCAATGTTCTGCCGCTACATCAACTCTTGTTTCGTCCCGGAGGCCCGTATCCTGCCGCTTTCGATGATTTGGTGTGCCGCCGCCTGCCCTCTGCGCAAGGCCACCTCTGTTACATTCGCCAGCCCTGTGTTGCTCAGTATCCATCCCCATGTCGTCATCACGTCGATCCCGGGCTTGGATCCTCTTGTCCTGGTGTAGGCGAGCATGCGCTAGCTCCGCAGGCCGATCCATGGCCTGGCCGTGTTAACCCTAAATAAGTTCAGCTTGATTAGGCCATGCTGACCGTCGCAAATGCTTCAAGGCGTGCTCTAATGCTTGCTCTTTGCCAGATCGATCTTCCAGCCGGACGCCATGATTGTATTGAGACGACTGTTATGCAGCACCAGGCATTTGATTGAGCTAGGATTTCAGCTGGCTAGCAATGCAGTATTTTCCAACTCTCATTGCGCCCAATAACATTGTGTTCCGTACCGTATCAGTTGCTTTATGGGCGGTCCTCGCCCTCCTTGCAGGCTGTGGCCCCCCCGATGGCCGGGCCCTAAAAAGGCTCGCATGTGAGCAGGTGTCTAACTCAATCGATCTGCAATCCATGGCTCAGCTCGATGCATTGCGCAAAGCTCTTGGTGTGGCACCGGGTGTTGACCCTCTTGAAACGTGCCGTGCACTTGGGGTGACGATGGAGCCCAGCTCGTAGGGAGAAGATGCTGCTGGCGTCAATAACAGCGTGGGTGGAGAGAGTGGTGACCCGGGAGACAGCGAGGGTAACCAGAGCCCCCGAGAGAGCAGCGAAAGCGCAAATTGAGTCATCACCCAACTGGTCCCGCCGCAAGGCCATGAACTATCCGGGGTGTGATGTTGCTAACCAGTCACAGTCGAGCTGGTCGCCCCCGAGGCTTTTCATGCCTTCCCTTGTGCTTGGGTTGGCGACACCAGAGTCTGTTCATCCATGGCGAGCATCTCACCATCTGCCGCCCGTGCTGGAGCAGTTAGATAGACCATGGTGCGCCAGTTGGGTCAGGCGCCAGAGGCTGTCATGGCCTTGATGGGAATCACTGGAATGCGAATGCCTCACCTTAACGCACCAGGTTGCTGATATACGTGTAATAATTACCGAGTGCTTGCAGGGCTGATGATTTTTCCCATTAGATCGAGATTTGTGGGTGCGCTACTGGTTATGGCTGCTCTGGCTGGATGTGCCAGTGATGACGGTGCCATTCAGAGCCAGAAGCTGGGAGCGATCAAGTCACGGGGCAATCTGATCTGCGGGGTGGAAGGCAAGTTGCCCGGCTTCAGCTTCGTCGAGTCGAACGGCTCCTACAGCGGTCTGGATGTGGATATGTGCAAAGCCGTTGCCGCTGCGGTGCTGGGCGATCCGGCCAAGGTGCAGTACCGCGATCTCAATTCCAGTGAGCGCTTCGCCGCCCTGGCCAGCGGCGAAGTGGACCTGCTGTCCCGCAACACCACAGTCACGCTTGGCCGTGACGCTGCCGGTGGCAATGGCCTCAGTTTCGCCCCCACCGTTTTCTATGACGGTCAGGGTGTGATGGCGCCCAACGCCAGCGGCATCAAAGGGCTTAAGGACCTGGCCGGCAAGCCCATCTGCGTGGAAACGGGCACCACCACCGAGCTCAACCTCGCCGATCGGATGCGCGAGATCAAGGCGCCCTACACGCCGCTGAAGTTTCAGACCAGCGACCAGACCTACGCCGCCTACCTGCAAGGCCGCTGCGTGGCCGTGACGAGCGACCGCTCCCAGCTGGCCGGCAAGCGCAGCAGCTTCCCCGACCCCGCTGCGCACGCCCTGCTGCCTGATGTGCTGAGCAAGGAGCCCCTGGCTCCCGCCACCACCAACGCTGATCCGGCCTGGTCCGATGCGGTGCGCTGGACTGTCTTCTCCCTGATGCAAGCCGAGGAGCTCGGCATCACGCAGGCGAATGTCGACGCCAAGCTGGCCGAGGTCAAGGCCGACACCAGCCGGCCTGAACTGCGCCGGTTTCTGGGTGTGGAAGGAGATTTCGGCAAGCAACTCGGTTTGCCCGCCGACTTTGTGGTGAAGGCTGTGAAGGCCGTGGGCAACTACGGCGAGATTTTCGAGCGCAATGTGGGTGCCAGGTCGCCTCTGAAACTGGAACGGGGCCTCAACCGCCAGTGGACCCAGGGAGGCCTGATCTACTCACCGCCATTCCGTTGATGCCGACAGCGGTGACCCCCTGGTGGCGGAACCGTCGCCTGATCCCCTGGCTGGTCCAGGCTGCCGTTGGCCTGCTGGTGCTGGTGCTGGTTGCTTTCCTGCTGGGCAACCTGGTGCGCAACCTCACGGCAGCGGGGCTGTTGCTCAGCTGGGGCTGGCTGGATAATCCGGCCGGTTTTGACATTGCCGAAACCCTGATTCCCTTCCAGGCCGATCTGCCCTACTGGCGTGGGCTTCTGGCAGGCCTGGTCAATACCTTGCGGGTGGTGGTGGTGGGCCTGGTGGGTGCCACGCTGCTGGGTACCTTGGTGGGAGTGGCCGCCTTCAGCAGCAATGGTTTGCTGCGCCGTTTGGCCCTGGTTTACGTGGAGGTGATCCGCAATATCCCGCTGCTGCTGCAGCTGGTGTTCTGGTACTTCGTGGTGTTCCTGGCCCTGCCTGGTGGCGCAGAGGCGATTCAGCTGCCAGGGCTGGTGCTGGCCAAATCGGGGCTATACCTCTGGCGGCCGGAATTGGTCAACGGCCAATGGCAGGCACCGCTGCGGCTCACGGTGGAGTTTGGCGCTCTGCTCACAGGCCTCGTGGTGTACACCGCTGCGTTCATCGCCGAGGTGGTGCGCGGCGGGGTGGCTGCAGTGCCCCGGGGGCAGTGGGAGGCAGCCCGCTCCCTGGGCTTTCACCCCGTTCAGACCTTGCAGCGGATTGTGCTACCCCAGGCCCTGCGAGTGATCGTGCCGGGACTCAACAGCCAATACATCTCCCTGGCCAAGAATTCCTCGCTGGCGGTGGCCTGCGGCTACACCGACCTGTATTCGGTGGCTGAGACCACCCTCAACCAGACCGGCCGGGCCGTGGAGGTGGTGTTGATCCTGCTGGGCTCCTACCTGCTGATCAACCTTGTGATCTCGGCCCTGATGAATGGTCTCAACGGTCTGGTGCAACTGAGGGAGCGCTGATGAATCGCCTGTTTCAGCGCCTGCGCCGCGAGCTGTTTGCCAATCCCCTCGATGGGGTGATCTCGATCGCCCTGATCGTCGCTCTTCTTGTCGCTGCCATTGCTCTGGGGAAGTGGGCCCTGGTCCAGGCCCAGTGGGCCGTGATCCAGGCCAACAGCACCCTTTTTGCGCTGGGTCGCTACCCCATTGATCAACAGTGGCGCCTGTGGTTGCTCACCGCCCTGCTGGCCTCCGCCACTGGGCTCAGCTGGGGGCTGCTGCGGGCCCTACCCCGGGCCGATCGTCCAGCCCGTCTCTGGCCCCGCAACGACCGCTTGGCGGTGGGAATCCTCCTGGCTCTCGCTCTCCTGGCGCCCCTTGGCCTGGGGCTCGCGATCCATATCCAGCTGCGCTGGATGCTGATCGCCGGCCTGCTGCTGGGGATGCGCTGGGCGGCGGGCCGCTGGGCCCGGCTGCTGTCGCCAGCCAGCCTGCGCCTGGTGCCGCTGCTCTGGCCCCTGCTCTATCTCCTGGGGATGGTGTTGATCAGTGGAGGGCTCGGCCTGATTCAGGTGCCTCCAGCGGAGTGGGGTGGTCTTCTTCTCACGCTGATTCAAGCCAGCTTCGCAATCCTTCTGTGCTTTCCACTGGGGGTGTTGCTGGCCCTGGGCCGCCGCAGCGAGCTGCCGCTGCTGCGCTGGAGCTCGGTGGTGTACATCGAGTTCATCCGCGGGGCTCCCCTGATCACCCTGCTCTTCCTGGGCCAGAACATCCTCGGATTCCTGCTGCCGGGCGGGATGGCGCCTGAGCGCGTGTGGCGCGCCGCCTGGGTGCTCACCCTGTTTGCGGCGGCCTATGTGGCCGAAGCGGTGCGATCCGGCCTGGCGGCAGTGCCCGGCGGCCAAGTGGAGGCCGCCCGCTCCCTGGGGCTGCCCCTGCCCCAGACCCTGCTCCATGTGGTGCTGCCCCAGGCGATGCGGGTGGCCCTGCCTGCCACCGTGGGCCAGTTCATCAGCCTGCTGCAGGACACCACCCTGCTTTCCCTGATTGGCCTGCTTGAACTGCTCGGCACCGCCCGCACCGTGATGGCCAATCCTGCTTTCCTGGGCCGCAACGCCGAGGTGTACCTGGTGCTGGCTGTGCTGTTCTGGTGCTGCTGCGCCGCCCTGGGCCTGGGCAGCCGCGCCCTGGAAACCCGACTCAATCCCAATCCATCCCATCCCGCCACCGCCAAGGCATGACGAGTCAAAGAAACGCAGCCAAAACCATGATCGAGGCCATTGGGGTCCAGAAGTGGTACCCCAATGGCTTCCACGCTTTGCGCGGCGTTGACCTCACCGTGCATCAGGGCGAGGTGGTGGTGGTGATGGGCCCTTCTGGCTCCGGCAAGAGCACCTTCATTCGCACCTTCAATGCGTTGGAGGATTTCCAGAAGGGCTCGATCGTGGTGGATGGCATTCCACTCACCGACGACATTCGTCAGATCGACGCCATCCGCCGCGAGGTGGGGATGGTGTTTCAGCAGTTCAATCTCTTTCCGCACCTGACGGTGATCGAGAACCTCACCCTGGCCCCGGTGCTGGTGCGCAATCGGCCCAAGGTGGAGGTGGAGCGCCAGGCGCTTGAGCTGCTGGAGCGGGTGGGCATCCACGAGCAGGCCAAGAAGTACCCGGGCCAGCTCTCGGGCGGTCAGCAGCAGCGGGTGGCGATCGCCCGTTCCCTCTGCATGGAGCCGCGCATCCTGCTGTTTGATGAGCCCACCAGCGCCCTCGACCCCGAGATGGTGCAGGAAGTGCTCGCCGTGATGCAAGAGCTTGCCCAGGACGGGATGACCATGGTGGTGGTGACCCATGAAATGCGCTTCGCCCGCCAGGTGGCCAGTCGGGTGGTGCTGATGGCCGATGGCCAGGTGGTGGAGGTGGCGCCGCCGGAGCAGTTCTTCACCAACCCCCAGCACGAGCGCAGCCGCCAGTTCCTCAGCCAGATCGCCTGAACGGGCCTCAGAGCCCGAACCAGCGGCAGATCAGAAAGGGCACCACCAGGGTCATGGCAATGGTGAGCGGGAAGCCATAGCGGGCGATATCGAGAAAGCGGTAGCGGCCCGGCCCGAACACCATCAGGTTGGTCTGGTAGCCCACGGGGCTGAGAAAGCTCTGGCTGGCGCCGAACAGCACCGCGTAGATGAAGGCCATAGGCGGCTGCCCCAGGCCCACGGCCAGCTGACCGGCGATCGGAATCAGCATCGCCACCGTGGCCGCGTTGCTCATCACCTCGGTGAGCAGGGTGGTGAACAGGAACACCACCAGCAGGGCGGCATACACCGGCCAGTTATCAAGCCCCAGCAGCAGGGCCTTGGCAAACGCGGTGGCCAGACCAGTCTTCTCCAGAGCCACACTGAAGCTGGCCAGTGATCCCAGCAGCAGGATCACGTCGAGGCGAATGGCGCGTTGCAACTCGCCGGCCCGCAGGCAGCCGCTGGCCACCATCGCCACCGTGCCCAGCAGCACCGAAGCCACCAGGGGGATGATCTCGAAGCTGGGCAACAGGATCACCAGGGCGCCGATCAGCAGGGCCACGCTCTTGCGGCTCACGGTGGGCAGGTCTTTCTCCAACTGTTCCAGCACCACAAGGTCGTTGTTGGCCTGCAGACCACGGATGGCGTCCTTGGGGCCCTGCAGCAACAGAACATCGCCCTCACGAAGCTGAGCCCGACCGAGGCTCTCACGCAACACCGCGTTACCGCGACGCAACGCCAGTACAGTTGCGTTGTAGCGTTGACGAAAGCGCAGATCGCGCAGGCAGTCGCCTGCCAGGGCGGACCCAGAGGGCAGCAGCACCTCCACCATGCGCTGGTTGTTCAGCTGGTCAGGTGTCCCAGGCTCATCCGGGGTGGGGGCCAGCACCACGGTGTGGTCCTGCTGCAGGCGCAGAAGGTCTTCGCGGCTGCAGCGGAGCAGCAGTCGATCGCCCAGCGCCAGGGTGCGGTCCGCGAGGGGCGGCAGGAAGCGCTCGTTCTCACGGTGCAGCTCCAGCACGTCCACGTCGAAGCGGCGCTGCAGGCGGCTGCCATGCAGCGACTGGCCGATCAGCTCCGAGCCCACTGGAATCTCCACCTCGGTGAGGTAGCCGCTGCTGGAGAGGTTGGCGATCAGGTCATCGTCGTCGGTGCCACGATCGGGCAGGAAGCGATCGGCCAGCAGCACCATCAGCACACCGCCCACCAGCCACACGCCGATGCCGATGGCCGTGAAGCTGAACAGCCCAAAGGCTCCGTAGCCGAGTTTGCTGCTCACCTCACTGGCCAGCAGGTTCACCGAGCTGCCCAGCAGCGTCATGGTGCCGCCCAGCACAGTGGCAAACGACAGCGGCAACAGCACCTTCGAGGGCGAGATCCCTCGCCGCTGGCACCAGCTCTCCACCACCGGCAGCAAGCTGGCCACAATCGGGGTGTTGGGCACAAAGGCCGAAACCGGGGCCACTGCGCCCACCATCAGCGCAATCATCCGCTTGGGGCTGCGGATCGCATCGGAGCCGATCAGGGCCCGCAGTCGATCGAGGCCGCCGCTGCGGAACAGGCCCGCTGAAAGCACGAACAGGCCCATCAGGGTGATCAGGGCGGGGCTGCCGAACCCCTCAACGGCCTCTGCGGGTTTGAGCACTCCCGTCACAATCAGCAGGGCGGCTGCCAGCAACCCCGTGAGTTCCGGCGCCAGCCAACCGCCGATGAACAGCACGATCGACCCAGTGAGAATCAGCAAGGTGATCAGCGCCCCTGGTTGGAGCGCCGCCGCTACGAGATCTTGCACCGGTGCAACGCAATCCCCGGCATTATACACCGGTTTAAAAGTGGGTAATGGTAGGCAATTCACTCATGGTGCTGAGGGGTTTTGCGTGGCCTGCATGCGTGGGACGGCCTATTCCCCGCTTGCGCACCGTACTATTGGGAGCGGTTTGGGTTGCCCGTTGATCGTGAGACCGGCAGTGCCCATGGTCATCCTCGCCGGCCTCCAACCGACAGCAGAGATCTGCCTGGCGGGGTGTGTAGCGGTCTCTTGATCAGCTGGATGGCTTGATTGATGACCAGGCCATGGGGGGCATCACAGCACTGAGCTCCGCAGACCCTCCAGGCCCTGCCAGCCCAGGTAGAGCCCAAGGATTAAGGCAAAAATGCCCACCAGCCATTCGGCCCGGTGCACAAGCCAGTCGTTGAGCGCCGTGAGCGGTGCCCGCAGACGCCCACCACTCAGCACCCACAGCAGAGGCGGCAGCAGAAGCAGGGAGGTGGTGATCGCCACAAACACCGCCCCCACTTCCAGATCACCCCGCAGGGTGGTGTGGTTGGTCAGCAGCATGCTGCCCTCTTTCAAATAAAACACGAGGTTTTCAGGGCTCACCAGTGCACAGCCCGCCCCAAGCGTCAGCAGGGGGAGGCCACCCAGCTCCGGCAGCTTGCCCATCAGCTGCATGGCCCAGTTCTCCTCGCCGATCGCTACCGCCGGGGTGAGCTGAAACAGGCCTAGGCCAAGCAAGGCACCCGCGCCAATCAGATCGATCAGGATCTGTCCGCGGCCGCCCAGGTGCATGGCCCAGTTCAGGCGACCGCCCACCGTCACCACCAGACCCAGGGCACCGCCATTGGCCAGAATCCAGCCCGCTAGGAAGGTGGTGCAGCGCCGTAGGGGGCTGACCCCCAGCAGCAGCAGAGCCACCAACGCAATCGTGATTGGGCTGAAAGAGATTCCCAGGCCGAAGGCGATGGTCTGGGTCAGCCAGTGAAAGGGCAGCATTCAGCTCGTCAAAGTGTGAGATGAAGGACGGGCGCTTTTGGCAGGCAACTGCTGCTGAGATGGCGGCCTCCAGAGCTACTCCACACGCGACAGCGTCGCTGAAGCTCCTGCTGGCAGGGGTATGACTCCCACGCCGTAAGTGGCATGATTGGCGGCTGTGCCCCAGAATCCAATCACAAAATCAGGAACGCCCTGCGTTCTCCTCAACCTCCAGTGCCCCTCCTCAATAGCACCATCGCGATCATTTTTGGCATCGCCCTGCTGTTTGGTGGTGGCGAATTGTTTGTGGCCGGCTCCGTGGCCCTTTCCCTGTTGCTGGGGATTCCCCAGATCGTGATCGGTCTCACGGTGGTGTCACTTGGCACCAGCGCGCCGGAGCTGTTTGTGAGCCTCATCTCCACCATCCAGGGGAATCTGGGGGTGGCCGGTGCCGACAATCTGGCCGTGAGCAACATCGTGGGCAGCAACATCTTCAACGTGCTGGTGGTGCTGGGCCTCAGCGCCCTGATTGCGCCCCTGCGGGTGAAGAGCCGCCTGGTGAAGCGCGATGTGCCGCTGCTGCTGGGCGTGTCGATGGCGGTGTGGGGCATGGCCTCCGGCGGCCGTGTCACCTGGCAGGCCGGTGTGGCCCTGCTGGTGGCCACGGTGATGAACATCGTGTGGGAGATGCGCACCGCCGGCGAAAATCCAGACGAGGTGAACGAGATCGATGAGGCCGAGCGGGCTACACCCCTCGTGGCTGGCCTCAAGCTTGCTGCAGGCCTGGTGTTGCTGGTGGCGGGCTCCCAGCTGC
>JBIIDV010000030.1:0-27172 GCA_044238185.1 Prochlorococcaceae cyanobacterium
CAGCCAGTTCACCACCTTCCAGGCCCCCGGCCTGATGTGGCACGACCTCACCGCCAAGGGCTTCGCCCGCTTTCTCACCGTGGTGTACGCCACGCCGATCCGCCCCGGCGAGTGCCGCCTGTTTGCCCGCTTCCCCTTCCAGTTCCAGTCGCGGCTGCCGCGCCTGCTGCTGGGGCTGCGGCCCCGCTGGCTTCAGCACATCGCCAACCACACCGTGCTGGAGGACGACCAGGTGTTCCTGCACTGGCAGGAGCGGGTGCTGGCGGAGCGGGGCGGCAGCGCAACCTTCGCCCAGAGCTGTTTTCTGCCCAGCAGTGCCGATGTGTACGTGAGCGCCCTGCACGAGTGGGTGCGTGAGCACGGCGGCATGCCGTTTCCGGGCCAGCCGCTGCCGGAGCGGGCCGCCCTGCCGGCGCTGATGGACCGCTACGGGGCCCACACCCGCCACTGCCTCAGCTGCCGCACGGCCCATGGCCGCATCCGGGTGTGGCGGCCGCGCCTTCTCGCTCTGGCCGTGGCCCTGCCGCTGCTGCTCTTGCTGGCTCTCGCCCTCACTGGCCAGAGCCTCAGCCCCGCCCCCCTGGCGCTGGCCTTGCTGCTGGAGCTGCTGCTGCTGGCCGCCGCCGCCCAGCTGGGTCGCTGGCAACAGGGCCTGGAGCAGGGTTCGGGCGAGCCGCCGCGCAACCGGCCCTGAGTGCAGCACTCCTGCGCCAAAGCGGCTGCAGCAGTCCTGAACATGGCCTGAACCCATCGATCAAAGGATCAGGGCTGCTGATCCCTGGCGGATTCCGCTTGGCAATGGCCCCCGTCGTACCTAGCTGTGAAGGGGAACCAATGCCAGCGCGCGTCCATCAATTGCCACGCCAGTGCCCCCTGACCCTCTGCCCCGGAGACCACTGCATGGAGCCCACTGATGCAGATAGCGACCTCCCGGAGTTGCCGGTCACGCCCCACGCCACGCCGATCCTCGACGCCGATGGGAGGCTCACCTACGTGGGTGATGACGGCCGCCGCTACGTGGTGGGCCTCTCGCCGGAGCTCGACGAGCAGAGCGTGGAGCGGGTGACGGAGGCCCTGCGCCAGGGCAGTGGTCTGTTCCAGCAGATCGAGGCGCTCTGCCACCGCTGGATCGCCGCTGTGAGTGGCGGTGAGCTGGAACCCCGAGCCGCCCTGGTGCTGCTGCTCACCACCCTGGAGACCGCCCTCGAGGACGAGTACGGGGGCGAGGGCTGACTTACTGGCTGATGGAATTGAGGGCCTGACTGATGGTGGCGGCCGTCACGTCGTCGCGGATCTGCACGCCGCCGATGGCGGTGGGCAGCACGAAGCGCACCTGGCCATCGCGCACCTTCTTGTCGCCCTGCAGGCACTCCAGCACCGCCTGCTGGTCGAGATCCGGCCAGTGCACCGGCAGCCCCGCGGCCTGGATCAGGGCGAGCTGGCGCTGCTGGTCGCCGGCGCTCCACAGCCCCATCTCCACGGCGATCGCGCCGGCGGCGGCCATGCCGATCGCCACCGCTTCGCCGTGCAGCCAGGTGCCGTAGCCGCAGAGGGTCTCCACCACGTGGCCGAGGGTGTGGCCGTAGTTGAGGATCGCCCGCAGGCCGCCTTCGCGCTCATCGGCGGCCACCACTTGCGCCTTGGCGGCGGCGGAGCGCTCCAGCAGGGTCTGCAGCAGCGCCGGCTCCACCGCGGCCATGGAGCTGAGATCGACGGCGGCCTCCAGCTGGGCAAACAGCGCGGCGTCGCCGATCACGCCGTACTTGATCACCTCCGCCATGCCGGCCCGGAACTCCCGCTCCGGCAGGGTGGAAAGGGTGGTGGGGTCGATCAGCACCAGCCGCGGCTGGTGGAAGGCGCCGATCAGGTTCTTGCCGCCGGGGTGGTTCACGCCGGTCTTGCCGCCGATCGCCGCATCCACCATGGCCAGCAGGGTGGTGGGCACCTGCACCACGGCGATGCCGCGCAGCCAGGTGGCGGCGGCAAACCCCGCCATGTCGCCCACCACGCCGCCGCCGAGCGCAACGATCAGGGAGCCGCGCTCCAACTTGCGGGCAAAGGCGGCGTCGTGGATCTGCGCCACCGTGGCTGGGGTCTTCTGGTCTTCCCCCGCCTCGATCACCAGGGCCGTGGCCGCCAGCTCGGCCGCCTCCAGGCTGGCCAGGGCGGCGGCGCCGTAGTGCTCATCCACCACAGGG
This sequence comes from Prochlorococcaceae cyanobacterium, assembly GCA_044238185.1. GTDB lineage: Bacteria > Cyanobacteriota > Cyanobacteriia > PCC-6307 > Cyanobiaceae > NIES-981. The sequence continues at coordinate 2,199 of JBIIDV010000030.1, forward strand.
TTGGTGACCAGCAGCACCTTGGTGCCGGCCTTGAAGCCCCGCTCGCGGATCAGCGCGCCCAGCCGGCTGAGGCCGCCGGCGCCGATCACGATCGGGTAGGGGTTGGCGGCGAGTGCCACCTCGATCGTGCGGCAGGTGGCCAGCGCAGTGGTCATGGAACCCAGGGCGATGGCCTGAGGCTACGGGCCTAGCTGCGGCGCAACCAGGGCGGCGCCCCGCTGAACCAGTCGCCCAGGTCGTCGTCGCCGGGGCGGAAGCCGTCGTCCGGTTCGGCCGGGCCCAGATTGAGGTCGGCGAGCAGCCGGTCGATTCCATCACCGGCCTGCCCCAGCTGCCGGCGGCGGGCCCGGCGCAGCCAGCTGGCCACGGTGGCGTCCCGGTCGGCGAATTTCTGCACGTACACCCGTTCGCTGAGGCTCACCGGTGCGCCGCTGGCGATCCGCGCGAGGATCTCCTGCAGGCGCAGGCGGGTGCTGGTCGACAACATGGATCCGTCCCGACTGGGGTGGTCTTAGCGGGGTGGTGGCGTGCGGTTGTGGTCCTTGGCACCAAATCAGCCTTCGGTGAGGGGATGGGGATGGCTGGCCCCGCTGGTCAGGGCCGTGGAGGTGGTGGTGTGGGGACTGGTCCTGCTGACCAGCTGGCCGCTGCTCGGGCTGCTGCGGCTGCTGCTGGTGCCCCTGCTGCCGGAGGTGCTGTTCTGCGTTCCAGGCGCGGGCCGCTGCCTGGCGCTCACCATCGACGACGGTCCCAGTGCCGGCAGCGATCAGCTTCTGGATCTGTTGCGCCAGCTGCAGGTGCCGGCCACCCTGTTTCTGATCGGCGATCACGTGCAGCGGGGGCCGGCCGGTTTTGTGAAGCGCGCCCTGGCCGACGGCCACCAGATCGGCAACCACATGCAGGTTGATGACGTGTCGGCCCGGTTGGACGCCGCCGCCTTCGCGGCCCAGCTGCTCGGCACCGAGACGATGCTGCAGCGGGCGGCGGCCCCGCAGCGACTGCCGCTGCACTGGTTCCGCCCAGGGGGCGGCTGGTTTCACCGGCGCATGCTGCGCCAGCTGGCTGCCGCCGGCTACCGCCTGGCCCTCGGGTCGCTGTTCCCGCTGGACACCAGCCATCCGCCCCGCTGGTTCCTTCGTACCTTTCTGCTGCTCAATGCCCACGCCGGCGGGGTGATCGTTCTGCACGACCGCCCCGACACCCTGGCGGCCACCCTGCACAGCCTGCGCCGGGTGGTGCCGGCCCTCCAGCGCCGCGGCTATTACTTCGTGCGGCTCGATGCGCTGGTGGGGGCAGGCACCGCCCTTCCCCCAGCAGATCGTGCCTAGCGTTGGCCATTCACAGGCCCCCCATGCAGTCACCGCTCCGTTCCGCCAACGCCGAGGGGCCCGGCGCCGGCTTCAGCCTGATCGTGGCGGCGGTGCTCGGGTTGCTGATCCTGCTCAGCCAGGCCGTGTTCATCGTGCCGGCGGGCAACGTGGCGGTGGTCACCACCCTGGGCAAGGTCACGGGCATCCCGCGGGGGCCGGGGGCCAATTTCAAGGCGCCGCTGGTGCAGGCGATCTCCCTGTTCGATGTGCGCACCCAGGTGCGGCCGGAGCAGTTCTCCACCCTCACCAAAGATCTCCAGGTGATCGAGGCCACCGCCACGGTGAAGTACGCGATGAAGCCGAGTGAGGCCGGCCGCATCTACGAAACCATCGCCACCGACAACCAGCAGATTTATCCGCGGGTGATCCAGCCTTCGCTGCTCAAGGCGCTCAAATCGGTGTTCTCCCAGTACGAACTTGTCACAATCGCCACCGAGTGGAACTCGATCTCGGAGATCGTGCAGGAGAAGGTGGCGGAGGAGCTGCGCAAGTTCGACTACGTGAACGTGCAGGGCCTTGACCTCACCGGTCTGCAGATCGCCGAGGAGTATCGCGCCGCCATCGAGCAGAAGCAGATCGCTGAACAGCAGCTGCTGCGCGCCCAGACCGAGGTGCGCATCGCCGAGCAGGAGGCCAAGCGCTACCAGACCCTCAACTCCAGCCTCGACGACCAGGTGCTCTACAAGCTGTTCCTCGACAAGTGGGATGGCCAGACCTCGGTGGTTCCGGCCCTGCCGGGTGCCGCCAGTGGCAGCGGCCAGTCGGTGATCGTGAACGGCCGCCGCTGATCGAGGCCACCGCCGCGCACTGCCTTCCCTAGGCTGGAGGTCATGGGGAGATCGTGATGCCGTATCCCGACTACCCACTTCCGCATGACGAGCTGCAGCGGTTGCGGGATCTGGAACGTCAGGGGGTGCTGGACCACCCGGGCGATGAGCACTTCGACCGGCTGGTGACCCTCACCGCCAGCGTGCTGGACACGCCGATCGCCCTGATCTCCCTGGTGGACCGTGACCGCCAGTGGTTCCTGGCACGCCATGGCCTGGAGATCAGGGAAACGCCGCGCCAGATGGCCTTCTGCGCCCACGCCATCGTCGGCGACGAAACCCTGGTGGTACCCGATGCCAGCCAGGACAGCCGCTTCAACACCAATCCCCTGGTGATCGCCGAACCGAAGTTGCGCTTCTATGCCGGCACACCGCTGCAGAGCCGCGACGGCCACAACCTCGGCACGCTGTGCGTGATCGACCACCAGCCCCGCCAGTTCGCCGCCAAGCAGGTGACGCTGCTGGAGGAGCTGGCCCAGCTGGTGTTGCGCGAACTGGAGCTGCGCCGCGAGCTCACGGTGAACCCGCTCACCGGCCTGGCCAACCGCGCCAGCTTCCTGGAGCAGGCCGATCCCGAACTGCAGCGGGCCCGCGCCCACCAGCAGCCGCTGGCGATGCTGGCCCTGGAGCTCGACCAGTTCAGCCAGGTGCGCATCCGCTGGGGCCAGGAGGCCTCCGACCGGGCTCTGCAGGATGTGGCGGCCTGTCTGCAGGCCCAGCACCGTCCCCAGGATCTGCTGGGACAGATCGGTGATCAGGCCTTCGCCATGCTGATGGTGGACGTGGACCAGACCGCTGCCACGGAGCGGGCTGAGGCGATTCGCGCGGGCATCAGCGAGCTGGGAGGGGCGTTCCGCGCCAGTGGCCACCAGCTCAGCGTCAGCGGGGGCCTCACGCTGCTGGCACCCGACGAAGGTTGCCCCCAGGAGCTGCTGCTGCGGGCGGAGCGGGCCCTGTTCCTGGCGGAGGGCAATGGCCATAACCAGATCGCCCTGGTGCTGCAGGACCGCTGAACCTGATCCCCCTCAGGGAGCGGCATAGGGGCCGAACAGCTCGGCACAGGCCGCACCGCAGCGGGCTCCCAGCGCAATCGCTGCCGCATCGCTCCAGCCGGCCGCCAGGCCGGCCGTGACGCCCGCAGCGAAGCTGTCGCCGCAGCCATAGCTGTCGACCACCGGGCCCTGCAGGGGGTGGGCCCGGTAGGCCCCACCGGGCTCGCTCCAGCCGCCGGCGGCCCCTTCGGTGGCGATCCGCAACCGTGGCGGCTGGCTCAGGCCGTCAGCCGGCACCTGCTCGGCTGGATCGAGGCCACTGCCGATCAGGGCATCCACCGCCACCCCGCTGGCCTCCAGCACCGGCAGCCGCAGCCGCGGCGTGGCGGTGAGCACCCGGGCCCCGCGGCAGTAGCGCAGCGCCGCGGCATCGGCGGCGGTCACGAACACGCCATCGCAGCCTGCCAGCTCCTGCCAGGGCAAGGGGTCGGCGGCCGTGGGGCCGAGCCGCTCGCCGATCACGGTGATGCTGCGATCGCCGTCCCTATCCACGAAGCTCACACCCCGGCGGCTGGGGGCTTCGCGCCAGGCCACATGCAGCTCCAGCCCGAGCTGCTCCAGGCGAGCGGCGGCCTGCTCGCCGGTGGCGTCGCGGCCAAGGGCGGTGAAGAAGCGCACCCGCCGGCCCGTGAGCCGGGCCAGCTGCACCGCCGCCACCGCACCGGCGCCGGCCGGCTCCTCGCGGAAGGCGCGGGCGTGCTGCACCACTCCAGCCTCCGGCAGCTGCTCCACGGCCACAAAACTCACCCATTCCATGTGGCCCACCACGGCCAGCTCGAGCTGGGCTAGGGCTGGATCCATTGCCATCGCGGCCGCACTGGCCCCACTCTGCGGTTCCCCCTGCCGCCTCCATAGCCTTGACCTCCCCAGCCCCAGGCCATGGAGTCCTCACCCCCCACAGCCGCCAGCCTCAAGGCCCTGTTCACCAAGCCCTACGGCGCCCCCGCACCGGATGAAGCCCAGTGGCGCCAGGCCTATGCCGAGGACGTGCACTTCCAGGACCCCACCCAGGAGAAATGGGGCATCGCCGCCTACCTGGAGGCCCAGGAAGGACTGCTGAAACGCTGCGACGACGTGTACCTCACCCCCGGGGCAGTGGCCATCGAGGGCGACACGGCCTTTGTGGAGTGGGAGATGGGCCTGAAGATCAAGGGGATCGAGTTCATCTATCCCGGCACCACCCGCCTGCGCTTCAACGCCGGGGGGAAGATCGAGGACCACCGCGACTATTTCGACTTCGTGGGCCCCACCTTCGCGCCCGTGCCCGTGGTGGGAGGCTTTGTGCGCTGGCTCTACAAGCGCTTCGTGGCCTGAAGGCAGCGGCTCAGGGCAGGGTGAAGCCCGACTGCATGCTCTTGAAGTCGAGCATCACCCAGAACAGCCAGATCATCAGGGCCATACCGCCGGAGATGGCGGCAAAGCGGCCCACCGCCTTCACCAGCAGTTCCGCCGCGCTCACCTCTTTCATCGTTTGTCAATCAGGTGCCACCACTCTGGGGGATGGGCCCTGGGATCGCATGGCCTAAGGATTGACCGCTTGCTCCCGCCAGCCATCCGCCAGCCGCCAGCGGCGGCGGCGGTGGGGCTGGGGCATCAGCTCCAGCAGCTCCACCTGGGTGAGGCCGATGCGCAGCAGCTGTAGGTGCTCAGGCAGGGGTGTGTTGTCCTCCAGGGCGGCGGGGAAGGGGGCGTCCGCCTCCAGGGCAGCGCCGGGGCTGGGCCAGCCCCACACCGCCCGGCCGCTGGGGGAGAGGGCCTGCCAGTGCCGCTGCCGCTCGCTCAGTTCGAGCTCGAGCGGCAGCGGCTCAACGGCGCCGCGCAGCCGGAACTGGGTCCGCGCCCTCGGCAGCAGCCAGCACAGCTCCACAGCGGGCTGGCGCGCCAGTTCGGCCGCCTTGGCGCTGCGGCCATCGGTGAGCAGCTCGAGGCTGGCATCGCCCGACCAGCCGCGGAACACCAGGGTGCGCACCCGCGGCGTGCCGTCGGCGGCCACGCTGGCCAGCTGCAGCCAGCGGGCTGCGGGGGAGCGTCCCTCCCGCTTGCAGGCTCCGCTGATCAACTGGCGCCAGGGGGGCAGGTCCATCAGTCGAGAAACACGTAGGTGATGTGGATGCCCTGGCCCACATACTCGTGCCTATAGCCCCCCTCGTAGGCGGTGCCCCGATACCAGGCCGCGATCGGTGTGGGGTTGCCGGGCGGGGTGATGATCCGGGCGTCGCAGGTGCGCACGTTGCCCGTCTGCTTGCAGCTGGTCTCGTTGCGCATCACCTCGTACACCGTGTGGTCGGCGAACACGATCTGGGCAAACTCCTGGCGTTCATTGGTGGCACCGGCCACCTGGGTGTAGGCGCAGTAGTCGCGCCGGCCATTGCGCTCGCAGTTGGGGGAGTACTGCGCCCCGGCAGGGCCGGGGGCGGCGGCGATCAGCAGCGCCGGCGCGGCGGCCAGCAGGCCAGCACACCTGGCGATCGGGCTGGGGGTGCTCGTGCTCATGGCGCGTCGGCGTTGCGGGCGGCGATGCCAGTGTGAGAGCTCGCCCCCCGTTCCTGCCAGCTGCTGTGATCGTGATCTTTTCTCTGCTGCCCCACTGGCTGCTGGTGCTCACCCTGGGGCTGTTCCAGCTGGTGGGCCCGGTTCCTGCGGAGCTGGGTGTGCACGGCGGCAGCCTGGCCCCCTGCCCTTCCCCGGCCCATTGCGCCCGGGCCGATTGGGCCAGCGCCGACCCGGAGGCCGCCCTGGCCCAGCTGCTGCCGGTGGTGGAGGCGCTGCCGCGCACCCAGGTGCTGGAGCGCAGCGCCAACTACCTGCATGCCACCTGTAGCAGCGCCCTGTTCGGCTTTGTGGACGACCTGGAATTGCACGCCGATTCCCGCGCTGGTGTGCTGCAGGCCCGCTCCGTGTCGCGCCTCGGCGATTCCGATCTGGGCGTGAACGGCCGGCGGCTGGGGGCCCTGGAGCGGGCCCTGGCCGAGGCAGCTGCAGCTGGGCCGGCATGACCCCGGAGCAACTGCAGAGCCTGGCCGTGCTGGCTCTGGCGGCCCTGCCGGTGGCCCTGCTCTGGTGGCTGTGGATCCGCATGCTGGACCCCTAGCCGCCATGTGTTCCGGGATGCCGCGGTGGCGCCGGCGCAGCGCAAAGGATGGAGAGGTTGTGCAGCCCCGTCGCCTGCCCGGTGCAGCCATGAATCGCCGCTCCCTGCTGATCCAGCTGCTGGGCCTTGGCAGTGCTGCCGCCCTGGCCCCCACGCTGCCCGGCAAGGCAGCACGAGTGGCCGGCTCCAGTGGCCTGCCCTTCGAGCCGCTGCCGGGGCCCATGCCCCTGCCCGGCGACGGCCGCACGGCGGCCCAGCAGCGCCAGCTTTACAGCCGCATCGCCATCCACGACCGGCTGCTAGTGCCGGAGGGCTACCGCAGCGACCTGCTGCTGAGCTGGGGCGAGCCCCTGGCCGACGGCCGCTTCGGCTTCAACAACGACTACCTGGCGTTCACGCCGCTGGCGGCCGGGCGGGCCCTGCTCACGGTGAACTTCGAATACATCAGCCCGCTGGTGTGGATGGAGGGCTACAGCGAGGCCACCGGCACCACCCTGCCCTTCGAGGTCCTGCGCCAGGGGCTGGCGGCGCGCGGCGGCCGGGTGGACGTGGCCGAGCTGGCGGCGGATGACCCCCTGCGCCAGCCGCTGCTGGCGGTGGCCACCGCCGCCATGGCCGACCTGGGCATCGGCGTGGCCGAGATCAGCCGCGATGCCAGCGGCGCCTGGCGCGCCAGCCCCGGCCGCTACGACCGGCGCATCACCGGCCTGAGCGGCTGGCAGCGGAGCGAGCAGCGGCTCCACTGCAGCGGTCCGGCGGCGGCCGTGTTCCGCCGCCGCCAGCGCCAGGGCTACGACGACGGCCTGGGCGATCGGGTGATCGGCAGCTTCGCCAACTGCGCTGGCGGCCAGACCCCCTGGGGCACGGTGCTCTCGGCCGAAGAGAACTTTCAGAGCCAGGTGGTGGAGCGGGTGTACGCCGACGGCTCCTCACCGCCGCCGGCGGAGCGGCCCTTCCGCTTCGAGGGCAGCCGCCTCGATGGCCTGGGCAACCCCTTCGGCCTGGCCGGCAACAAGTACGGCTGGATGGTGGAGCTGGATCCGCGCCGGCCCCAGCAGCCGGCGGTGAAGCACAGCTGGCTGGGGCGCTTCCGCCATGAGGCGGTGGCGGTGCAGGCCCAGGCGGGCCAGCCCCTGGTGGTGGTTTCAGGCTGCGACCGCCACGGCGGCCATGTGTATCGCTTCGTGAGCGAGGGGTTGGTGCGCGATCCGGCCGATCCGGTCAATTCGCGGCTGTTGGAGCGGGGCCGGCTGGAGGCGGCGGTGTTTGATCCCGACGGCACGGGCCGCTGGCTGCCCCTGGCCCCTGAGACACCGCTGGCGCCGCTGCTCCCCAGCCACTACGAGCGCTTCGGGCTCAGCCAGCCCACCCTGCTGCCCCACCGCGACCGGCGCCAGCCCGGCGCCGAGGCCCTGGCCAGCGATGGGGATGTGGCCGCCTACCTGCAGCAGCACCGCAGCCTGGCCGACCTCTACCCGGGCAGCGGCGAGGAGCGCCAGGGGGCGATCCTGATCGATGCCCACCTGGCCGCCAATGCTGTTGGCGCCACGCCGGCCGCCCGCCCGGAGGACACCGACATCGATCCAAGCAGCGGTGATCTGCTGATCGCCTTCACATCCGGCGGCAGCGATGGCGAGGGCCGGGCCGATCCGGCGATCTTCAGCGGGCCCCAGGGGGAGCCCAGCTGGCCCTACGGCTGGGTGATGCGCCTCAGCGACGGCCTGCCGCAGGGCGACGTGCAGGGCTTCCGCTGGCGGATGGTGGCTACCGGCGGCACCCCCTGGCAGGGCGGCATGGGTTTCGCCATGCCCGACAACCTGGCGGTGGACCGCCGCGGCAACGTGTGGATGGTCACCGACCGCTCCACCAGCAGTGCTGAGCTGGACGTGTTCGGCAACAACACCTGCTGGCTCTTCCCCGCCCGCGGCCCCCGCGCCGGGGAGGCGCTGCTGTTCGCCAGCGGGCCGATGGAGTGCGAGCTGTGCGGCCCCTGTTTCGACAACACGGAAACCACCCTGTTTCTGGCGGTGCAGCATCCCGGCGAGACCCACGGCACACGAGGCGGCAGCGCCCAGGAGGTGCAGGCCCACACCCTGCAGGATCGCGACGGCGGCTCGTTCCAACAGCTGCGGGAGGTGCCGCTGGGCTCCAACTGGCCCTCCCAGGTGCCGGGGCGTCCGCCGCGGCCAGGGGTGGTGGCGATCCGGCGCCACGACGGCCGGCCGCTGCTGGGCTGAGGCGACAGCCACCAGCCCACTCCCCCATTTGCAAAGAAAGTGGGAAGTTATCGGTCGATCGCGTAGTAGCAACCGCTACCAAACTCCTAGAATTCAGGCACGTTGATCCACCCCTCGGTGGACGCAGATCGATCCGCGCCAGGCAACGGGGACGCGGACACTGTGGAGACCGTGATGAACGTGCTCGATCTGATCCGCACCAAGATCCTCAAGGCCCAGCGTCTCGATGACGCCCAGTTCCTGATGGCCAAGGCCTACCGCGGCGTGGCCTACGTGGATGCCCACCACGATGAGCTCAAGCCGGAGCAAACCACCAAGGAGCTCACCTACCGCGGCCATCACTACGCCCACTGAGGCGCAGCGGGGGGGATCGCCCCCCTTTTTTCGTTAGCGGTTGGCCCCACTGCGCAGCACGTAGCCCACACCCCGCACCGTGTGGATGAGGCGCGATTCGGCGTTCACCTCCAACTTCAGACGCAGGGCTCGCACGTACACCTCAATGATGTTCGACTCACCAAGGAAGTCGTAGCCCCACACCCCTTTGAGAATCTGCTCCCGGCTCAACACCTGCTGGGGGTGGCGGCAGAAATACTCCAGTAGATCGAACTCCTTGGCGGTGAGATCGACCAGGCGCTCGCCCCGCTGCACCTGCCGGGCCAGGCTGTTCAAGCTGAGGTCGTCAAATCTCAACAGACGAGGGGCATCCGCTGTGAGCTTGCGCAGTTGCACCTTGACGCGTGCCAACAACTCCTCGATGCTGAAGGGCTTGATCAGATAGTCGTCGGCACCGGCGTACAGCCCTGCTACCCGATCGGCAATCTCATCCCTAGCGGTGAGCATGATCACCGGCGTGGTGATGCCGGTGCTCCGCAGCCGCAGGCAGAGGTCGAGGCCGGAGAGGCCTGGCAACATCCAGTCGAGAATGATGAGATCGGGCTGTCGTGCCCGTACCTGGTTGAGGCCATCGATGCCATCGGCCGCCGCAGCCACTGCATAGCCTTCGATCCGCAGTTCCGAAACGATCAGGCCAGCCAGGCTGGGATCATCTTCCACAACCAGAATGAATGGATCGCTCAAGCGCGCCATCGCGGCAGGGTGATCGTGAAGATACTGCCGTGATCGGGCTCGGAGCGCACAGTGATCGTGCCAGCCATCGCTTCGATGAGCCCTTTGGCGATGGCAAGACCAAGTCCAGTGCCATCACGACCACGGGTCATCCCCTCGCTTACACGGTAAAAACGCTCAAAGATTCGTTGCTGGTGGCTGAGTGGAATGCCAACACCATAATCCTGCACATGAATCAAAGCGGTATGAAGGTGGGCTTCCACGCTGATATCAATCGGTTGCTCGGCTGGTGAATAGTTCACGGCATTATCGATCAGGTTGATTAGTACCTGCTGCAATCGCTCAGGGTCAGCCGCCACCTCAACCTCTTGTTCCGGCAGGTGCAATCGGATCGTCCGCTGCTTCACCTGCTGGGCCATGGCGGCGCATTCCACCACCATGATGGTCAAGCCAACGGCCACACAGTCAAAGCTCAGCTGACCGCTATCGGCTCGGGCCAATTCCAGTAAATCGCGCAGCAGGTGGATCGCCCGCTGCGTTTCCGCCCTGGCCGTGCCGAGGGCGAGTTGTTGGTCGTTGTTGAGGTTGGAGCTGCGCCGCTGGAGGCTCTGCAGATATCCCGCAACAATCGTGAGCGGTGTACGCAGCTCATGGGACACATTGCCCATGAACTCCCGTTGCTGCTCCCAGGACACGGCCAGCCTGGCCAACATGGCATTGAACGACTGGGCCAGGCCGGCCACTTCCGCCGGTGCCTGGTCCAGTTGCAGCTTCGACCCCTGGAGATCGTGGGCAGAGACCGCTGCTGCCGCCTCGCTCATGGCCTTGAGGGGCACTATGGCCTGGGAAATGCGGGCAACGATGGCCCAGCCCAGCACGAGCGCGGCCAGGACGCTCAGCAAGAGCAACTGCTGCAGGCGGGTCTGCAGGCGCTCCTGATCAGCCGTGATATCCCGGGAGAGATACAACTCACCGAGTGGTTCACCATTCACCAATAGCGGCGAAACGCAGAGAACGATGTGATAGCGATCGAAATGGATCACCTGAGGGCGGGTCGGCATGCGGGCAAGTGAGCTCGCCAAGCGCGCTTCTGGGATCTGGGGATCGAAGTTGGTGGACTGGCCCAGTACTTCACCCCGCCGGTTCTTCACCCACACCACCAAGCCAGGTGCGTTCACTTTCTCAATCGTGCGGTCAACCCCTTGCTGCAAGGGCTGATCGCGGATGTAGAGGGCCAACTGTTCAGGAAAACGGGTAGCGATGTAGTCGAAGGTTTGTTTATGGCCCGCGATCAAGGTCTGCTCCAATTGCCAGCCGGCCCAGAAGCTCACTGCGCTGAGGCCCAGCAGGGAAATGGACACCAATTCCAGCGTGAGTCGTCCCTGCAGAGAGCGAGGGGTCAGGCGCCCTGGCAGCCAGCGCCGTTCCCGGCGTGTGATCGAACCGAGCTGCTGATGGTTGAATCGGGCCATCGAAATGGTGGTGAATGGCTGTCGCAGCAACTGGCTGATGTGCGCCTGATCGGTTCAGCATCTGTACTGTAGGTGTGAGCTTGCATTGCATTCACGGCTCAAGATGAGGGCTGGATAAGGTTTTGATGAGTGAGGAGACCCTGGATCTTGACCAGAGATCCATCCAGGCTTCATCGTGCGCTCATCTGGCTCGCGTTCACTTGTGACTGTCCCTTCCATGGAACAGGCACCATGCGTCAACCCAAGCCCCCCATCCTGATCAGCCTGCTTGGCGTCGCCCTCGCCGGAAGTGCAGCACTGCTGATGGGCGATTCGAGCCAGGCCGTGGCTGAAGCTGCAGTTGTGAATGCCCAGGCCAAGGTCAGCAGCCCCTCAGCCACCACTGTGGGCGGCCCTCTGGCAAAGCAGCTGCAGGGCAAGCCTGTGGTGGTCGATATCTACGCCAGCTGGTGTCCGGCCTGCCGAACCATTGCTCCCACACTGTCGAAGTTGCGTCAGGACTATGGAACCCGCGTGCACTTCGTGGTGCTGGATGTCAGTGACAAGGCCAAGAGCGAACATTCAGAAGCCAAGGCCAGGCAGCTCGGCCTGGGGGCGTTTCTGGCTGCCAACAAAACCCAGACCGGCATGGTGACGATCATCGAGCCGACCATGGGCAAGATCCTGGCCCAACAGCGCAATAACCCCAATACCAGCGCCTATACCTCAGTGCTCAACAAGGCTTTGGCTAACTAGGTGCTGATGGTCGAGCCGGCCCCGAACCCATTGTCTAGTTCACCATGCCTCTACCCCACTCACTGCCGCAACCAACGCCAGCTTGCCTGTCGTTTCGCCGTGGCCGATTTCCCAGGATCTGGCCCTTTTTGGCACTGGGCTTGATCAGCTTGTTCGCCATCGTGCTGCTGGGCCCCAGGCTCAGCCAGCCACTTCAGCAGCTGATTGCAGTGGTGGAAAACCGCTATCAGAGCTGGTTGGTCAACCAGGACACCACCAATCCGTTGGTGTTGATCACGCTGGCTTTTGCTGGCGGGCTGCTGGCCAGTCTCTCCCCGTGCATCCTGGCCCTGCTGCCTGTGAACCTCAGCTATATCGGCACGCTGAAGATCAGCTCCCGGCGTGATGCCTTCTTCAAGGCTGGCCAGTTCGTGCTCGGCTCCGTGACCATCCTCAGCCTGTTTGGGCTCGTGTCTTCCTTCGCCGGTGCGGTGATGGTGGACTTCCGCGGCTATTTCAACCTCGCCGTGGGTCTGCTGATGGGTCTGATGGGCCTCTGGCTGGCTGGCGTGATCCATCTGCCCCTGCCCAAGCTCAAGCTCGACAGTCCGGCTACCGGCCCCTATGGCGTGGGCCTCACTTTTGCCCTGGTGAGCTCCCCCTGCGCCAGTCCAGTGCTGTTTGCCGTTCTGGCGGCGGCGGCAGCCTCGGGCTCCCAGCTGCTTGGTGTTCTCACCATGGTGAGCTATGCCTTCGGCTACACGGGCCTGATTTTCATGGCCAGCCTGTTTACGGGCCTGGCTACTAGCAGCCGCAAGCTTCTGCAGCATTCCGAAGCCTTTGTGCGCTTCGGCAGCCTGGCCCTGATCCTCACAGGTCTCTACTACCTGTGGACAGGGGCCCAGTGGTTTGCAGGATCTTCAGGTTTTTTCTGATCAGGGCAACTACTCTCCAATCAGAGAATGGAGCTTGTAGCGATGAGCAGTGGCCAATCTAGCCAGGCTGGTGAACTTGTGCAGTTCATGGTTGGCGGATGCCTGTTCGGCAGCGGCATTTTCCTGTTCATGAACCAGGTGATCGTGCGCTCGGATGTCGCGGCATCCGGAATGGGGCGTTTCTGGGGTCGCTTTGGTGGCTTGAGTGTGGGCGGGGGGCAACCGTTCGCCTGGGGCACGCCCGGACTCGGACTACTGATGATTCCCCTGGCAATCGGGGTGTGTCTGCTGTTCGCCGGCAGTTTTCAGCGCTGGGCGCGGCTGCTGGTGTGGGGTTCGTTGGCAGCGCTGTTTGCGGGCGTTCTCAACAGTGTGCGTATCTCTTTGATGCCCGCGACTCTGTGGCAGCTGGCGGTGTACGTGGTGATGATCGCCAGTGGCGGTGGCCTGATGTTTCGCAGTCTGCGGGCCTACGAGCAGGCCGAAGACCCCAGCTCCAAGCCCCGTGCGGATTTTGACGATCGTCGCACTCAGGACCAGGAGCTGCGGCGGGAGCTGGCCGAGCTCAAACGCCGGTTGGACAATTTGCAGCGCTGACGGCCGAAGCAAGCTCAGGCCAGTGCGGCCATGCCGCGGCGGTGGATTTCGCGGGCGTAGTCGGTCCAGGTGCCCTGGCCCCAGTAGCGGAAGCAGCTGGTTTCCAGCAGCAGCAGCTGCAGCAGGGCTTCCTGGTAGGCCGGGCTCCGGCTGACGGCGGGATCGCGGGCCAGCTGGGGATCGAACACCTGGTGGAAGCGGGCGCTGAGCTCGGCCATCGGTTCGAGCACGTTGGCGTAGCCCTCCACCCAGCTGAGGTTGTTGGTCCAGGAGGCGCCGGCCATCGAGAAGCCGGGATCGCTGGCCTTGAGCTCGGCGATGGCTGCCTCTACGCGCTCGGGGCTGGGGGTGGTGCCCACCTGCGCCCACAGCCGCTGTTGCTGCACCGCCTGAATCTCGGGGAAGGCCGCAGGGTCTACCCCGGCGGCATCGAGCAGCTCGAGATATTCGGTTCCATTGATGGCAGCCGTGCCATTTGTGTCAGCCGTTCCGTTTGCCTGGCTGGAGAGCTGGCGGTGGGCCTGGAGGAAGGCGGGCGGGAATTCATTCATCATCACGCCGCCGTTCTCGCCGTCGGCGATCTGGGCCACCAGGGCCGGGATGGCAAGGCCGCCCAGCTCCAGCCGCTCCAGCCCCAGGGCCTCGTAGCAGGGCTGCATCTGACCCACCAGCTTGGTGTCGGAGCCCTGGGTCTTGATCAGGGCGGTGATGCTCACCATGTCGCCGCTGGAGTTGCGCGCGACCAACTGGTTGGGCATATGGGTCTGATCGCTGCTGAGGGGGGAGCCATCGCGGTTCTCCACGCTGTGCTCCTGCACCAGCAGCCAGCGGTAGCCGCACTCGCGCAGGGCTGTGATGAAGGCGAACAGGGTGTCGGGGTGGTTGGGCAGGTGCATCTCCGGTGGCGAGAAGCCCTTCACCCGCTGCAGGGCCTGATCGCCGAACAGGGCCGCGAACTGGTGCTGCCAGGCCAGGATCTGCAGCTTCAGATCAGGGATGGGGGTGGAGGGGGCCACGGCGTGACCCCAGAAGCTGCCAAGCCACTCCACATGGGGCTGCATGGCTGGATCGCAGGCCAGAAACCGCAGCGCCTCGAGGATGTCGTGGCGGCCCATCTGCTGGACGCCCCACAGCAGGGTGCCGGAGTAATCGAGCATGATCCGCGGCTGGCAGCCCTCGGCGATCAGCTGGGGGATCAGCTCCGCCATGCGCCTGTAGCAGTGGGCAAAGGGCTCGGCGTTGTGGTTGTCGCCCTCCCCCGGGTGCTCAAGCATGTACTGCAGATGGGAGATCAGCTCACCACCGGCACCGCCCGGAATCGTGGGCTGGTGCATGTGCAGGGCGCAGGCAAAGCCCGAGCGCAGCTGCTCCAGGCGCAGGCTGCTCTGGGGTGCCACCACCGGTCCCTCGGCGCCCACCAGCAAAAGGATCTCGGCTTCGCGGCCGGCGATCGCAGGCAGAACCGGGTGATGCATCGCTGGTGCTGCTGCTGGGGACGACCCTATGGCCGCAGCCGCCCATCGGTGGGATCGAGCCGTTCCCCCAGCCAGGCCACCGGCAGCATGGCCAGCATGGGCAGGGCGCAGATCAGCAGCTGCTGAAGGTTCAACGGCGATGTGCTGAAGAAGGTGTTCATCGCCCAGGCCGGTTTGCCGCCGCGGCTGGTGATGCTGTTGTCACCGTGGCTCTGCAGGCGCCGGTGGGCCTCCGCTCCGCTCAGGCCGCGATCGGCGTCACTGCCGAGAGCCTCCACCACTGCGGCGCCGGGTTGGGCATGGGCGGCGGCACAGGTCAACAGCTGGGGCGTGGATGGCATTGCGCCCCAGCGTGACCAACTTTTGTTTTAGAGACCGATCCAGGCCGCTGCGGCCCATTGAGGCCCAGAGAGGGAGTGGATTGACCCTATATGGGGGCATCGCAGCGGCGCTCCAGGCGAGAGACTGATCCCAAAGAAATTAAGAGGTCCGGACATGACGGACTCCACGATCCAGAACGCCTCCGGTAGCTGCCTCGGCCGCACCTGCCTGAAATGGAGCGCCGACGGCGAACTCACAGCACTCGACCTGAGCCTCGTGCTGGAGCGGCTGGCCCAGGTGGATCGGGAGGTGTCTGCTGTGCCCCAGTCCAGCCTTGATTCCCAGCCCTGTTCATCGGTGAGCTGAAGCAGGGCCCAGGCCTGTAGGGCCTGGGCTGTTGCTGATGCGCGGCCTCAATAGAGGGCTTCTTCGGCGTGGGTTTCGATTGTGCAGTCGGCCGTTGGCATGGCCACGCAGGTGAGCACAAAGCCCGCGGCGATCTGATCCTCATCGAGGAAGGCCTGGTCCTCCTGGTTCACCGTGCCACTGATCAACTTGCCCGCGCAGGAGGAACAGGAGCCCGCACGGCAGGAGATGGGCAGATCGATGTCCTGCTCAGCCGCTGCATCACAGATCGACTGATCATCTGCGCAGTCGATGGTTTGATTGAGCCCCTCATTGGCGTTGATCAGGGTGACTTTGTAGGTGGCCATGGCAACAGTTCGGCAGGCAGGAACCTTGCCCCCTCGGACGCGATCTGGCCCAGTCCCCAGGCGGGGGCATTCCCCCCACATGGGGGGCGCGCCATTCAGCTGTTTGCTGGACAGTGAAGCCCATCTCCCCGGGACACCACCATGACCACAACCGTGAGCGAGCTGGTGTTGGTGGCCCTGCTGCTGGCGGTGGTGGTGGTCTCCGGCAAGGTGTGAATCAGGAGCGCAGCAACGCGTAGCGGGTGTGGAGGGTGGTGCTGGCGCCGGGCACCAGCTCGATCTTGCGGTCGCCACTGAGCAGGGCCTGGCGCGGGCCGCTCCAGGGCTCGATGCACACCATCGGCCGGGGTGGTTCGGTCCAGAGCACCACCAGATCGAAGGGGTGGCTGAGCTGCAGTTCGAGGGTGGTGCCGGCCGCCTTGTCCACCAGGCGCACCGGGCCCGTGGGCCGCACCAGCAGATCGATGCCATCGGCCACGTGCTCCATCTGCTCGGCCGTGGCCGCCGGAGCCATGGTGAGGTGATTGAGGCACTCCTCGGGCAACCCCTCAAAGCGCACCCCCTCCAGGCTGGAGAGGTTGAAGTAGGGGTGCAGCCCGAAGCTGAAGGGCATGGGCGCCACACTGCGGTTGGTCACCGTGGTGCTGATCTCCAGGGCACCCGGGGCCAGCCGCACCTCCATCCTGAGCAGGAACTGGAAGGGGTAGGCCTGCAGGGTCTCCGGCGTGTCGGATAACTCCAGGGCCACGCCGCGGCCATCCGCCAAGGCCTCCAGGGTCCAGGGCAGCTGGCGGGCAAAGCCGTGCTGCGGGAGCGTGAAGGTGCCCTGGGGCAGGGGCAGTTGGTTGTTGGGCAGCCCGCCAGTGATCGGGAACAGCACCGGGAAGCCGCCCCGCACCGACTGGGCGGGATCGAGGAAACGCTCCAGATCCAGGTACACCACCTCGCGATCAGCGCAGAGCCAGCCGCTGATCAGGCCGCCACGCTCGGGCACCAGCCGCAGTAGGTCACCGCTGCTGGGATCGCTGAATTCCCAGTGGGGGTAGGGCGCGTCGCGCTGAATCAGAGGCATGGATGGCCTGGCTCAGGGGAGTGACCCTCACTCTGCTGCCTGGTTGCAACGGGCGCTGCCCCCATGCGGGCACATCCGCTCAGCTGAACGACCAGACAATGTCCCGCTCTCCCACGGTTGCAATGCAATGCGCACACCGCCAGGGACACTCTGGATTGAACCGATCGATCCGGTGAGCGCCAGCGTTCGCGGGGATGGGCGATCGAAATGCAGCTGTGCGACCCATACCCCAACCAGCGGCTGCGGACGCGGTGTCACATCTCCTGTCTGAGGGGGGGGCTGGCGGCGCATGTGCGCTTGTCCTGACATCCCGGGAGCCCTTCACTAGGGTGGGATCAGCTGACAACTCGCCTGGTGCGCAAGCTCAATCTGATTTTGGCCACCACCCTCCTGGCACCAGTTCTGATCCCAGGCGCCGCCATGGCCCAGAAGCGGATTCCCAAACTCACCGGCTATGACGAGTGTCCGCTGGGCTACGTGAACGACCTCAAGCAACATTGCAATTCACCCATCTACTACGAGGTGAAGCCCACTGCCGGCAGGCCCTGCCAGCCGGGCTGGATGAACATCGGGGCCGGATACTGCAAGAAGAAAACCCTGGGCATCTTCTGACTGCCGCAGCCGCCCTCGCCCCTGACCATCGTTCGTGTTTCAGCAGTCGACCTGCCGGGGCACCGACAGGGTGAATGGCAGCCGTTCAGAGTCAAAGCCGGCAGCCCGCCCGTGCCGCAACAGGCACGGGCGGGCCCTCAGAAGGAGTCTTCCGTCTGGCCGGCGAAGTGGCCGGCGTAGCGCTCGCTGCCCTGCAGCTTCTGGAACACGAACTGGCAGATCGCCGTGCCGGGAACCACGGCCAGGGGAGCGGGGCCGAAGTTGCTCATCTCCAGCACCTGCTGGCTGTCGATCCCCGGGCCCATGAACGGGGCGCTGATGTGCACCATCAGGCCCAGGCGCGCGAAGCGGCTGCGACCCTCCAGCCAGCCGCACAGCCCTGGCCCCAGGCGCAGCCGCTCCCGGGTGATGCCCAGCACCGTTTCGCCGGGCATGATCAGGATGTGCCCGCCCTCGGGCACGTCGATCTTCTCGGTGAGCTGGCGGTAGTCGGTGTGCTCGCGCACCTCGATCACCGCGTGCACCTTGCGGAACACGCGAAAGGAGGGGGCGAGGGTGAGGTCGAGCGAGGCGGGGCCCAGCCGTTCGGGATCGAAGGGCGTGACCGTGATCGAGCCCTGCTCGATCGCCTGCAGGATCGCCTCTCTGCCGAGAACGGCCATGGGTTTGCCTGGGGGTGGGCGGTGTGGATTGTCTCAGGCGGGCGGCCGGGGATCCCAGACCACACCTCTCTCACCAGCGCGGCCTGCCGACGGGAGAACGGTTGCGGTAGCCGATAAACCCAGCGATGTAGCCGAAGTCACGCTTCAACGTTCGCTGCAGCGCAGCACGACGAATGGAAAGCAACCACCCAGTCGCAACGGGACCCAAGCGGCGTGGATGACTTGCTGAATGCAGCCACACCCATCGGCAGGTGAAAATCCGCTGGACAGAATCCATCAACGCCAGCCCCTTCAGCATGAGCACCAGGAGCAACAGCTGAGCAAAGCCGCTGCGTGCAGATTGCCTGCGAACACGGTGTGGCACGGCTGGCAGTTTGCTTCGATCAGCACTACCCCGAGGTGACCCTGGCCTTCTGCGGCAATCGGGAAGGCCAATGGCTGCGGCTGCCCCAGGGCGTGATGCTGATGCTGGAGGCGGAGTCCTCCTGCCAGCTGAGCCTGCGCTAAGCAGAGCACTGCCCAGTTCATCACGATCTGTTGATGCAATGGCTGTTGATGCAATGGCTGTAGATGCAATGGCTGATTGGCCTGCATCTGGCGCGCCATCCGGTGGGCGCTGGTCCGGGGCTGATGGGAGCCGGGCGGGTCCGGTCCTCCCTCCTACTGCCGCGCCAGGATCTCCCGCATCTGCTCCTTGAGGTTGTCCACCGGGGTGCCGCTCACATCCACCAGGGCCCGACGGATGCGGCCGGCGTAGGCGAACGGGGGCTTGTAGTCCGGCAGCGCCGGGGATCCAGGATCGGCGCCCACGGCCACCCCGGCGGCCAGGCCCAGGCTGAGCGGAATCGTCACCGGCAGATCCCCTTCGCCTACCGCCTGGCCATCCACGAACAGCACCACCTTCGCCGGTGTGCCCTTGCCATTGGCGATGTCGGGTGCGCCGGTGGGGGTGAACTCGGCGCTCACGATGTGATGGCCGGACGGGATCGGGCCGCTGGAGCGCACGTGGAAGAACTGTTCTGCCACGTAGTTGTAGCCGTAGGTGAGCAGGCCGTTCTGCACGTAGAAGGCGAAGCCGCCGTCGTTGCCGCCCATGCTGAACAGCACCCCCTCGGCACCGCCCACGGGCACGTCCACCTCCACCGAGATCGAATGGGGACGGTTCAGCACCCGCGGCGCCGCATTGGTGGGCACCATCTGGGTGCCGGGGTAATAGATGTAGCGCTGGCGGTCGGGGCTGATCTGGGGCCGCTCCACCGCGAAGCGCTGGGTGCCACGGCTGTCGATCGGCAGCACGTTGTACTTGCCGGCCTCCACATACCACATGCCGATCATGGCAATCAGCCGGTCGCGTTCCGCTTCGGCCAGGTTGTTGGTTTCGGCGAAGTCGCTGTTGAGGTTGTAGAGCTCCCAGCCGTGGGCATCGAGCTGGATCAGCTGGTCGTAGCTGATCGGATCACCGAAGCGGCGGCCCGATTCCACAAACGAGGTGCCAGGCCAGGGACACACGGCCCGCCAGCCATCGTGGTACAGCGAGCGGTGGCCGAACATCTCGAAGTACTGGGTGAGATGCAGGCTTGGCGCGGCGGGATTGGCGAAGCAGGAGGCCAGCGAGAAACCCTCGATCGGGCTCTGGGTCACGCCCTTGATCGTGGCCGGGGGCTCGATGCCGAGTGCATCCAGCACCGTGGGCACCATGTCGATCGCGTGGCAGTACTGGCTGCGGATCTCTCCCCGGGCGGCGATGCCCTTTGGCCAGCTCACGATGAAGGGATCACTGGTGCCGCCCCGGTAGGTCTCGCGTTTCCAGCGGCGGAAGGGGGTGTTGCCGGCGTGGGTCCAGCCCCAGGGGTAGTGGTTGAAATACTTCGGCCCGCCGATGTCGTCGATGGCGGCCAGGTTCTGCTCGAGATTCTCCGGCACGTTGTTGAAGAATTTGCCCTCGTTCACCGAGCCGGTGGGCCCGCCCTCGGAGCTGGCACCGTTGTCGGAGATCACCATGATCAGGGTGTTCTCGTATTCACCGATCTCCTTGAGGAACGTGATCAGTTCGCCGATGTAGTGGTCGGTGTGCTCAAGGAAGCCGGCGTACACCTCCATCATGCGGGCGTAGAGCCGCTGTTCCTCGGCGGAGAGCCCATCCCAGTCGGGCACATCGGGATCGTGGCGTGAGAGCACGGTGTCCGGCGGGATGATGCCGAGCTCTTTTTGGCGGGCGAAGGTGCGCTCGCGGTAGGCATCCCAGCCGTCATCAAACTGGCCCTTGTACTTGTCGGCCCATTCCTTCGGCACATGGTGGGGCGCATGCATCGCGCCCGTGCAGAAGTACATGAAGAAGGGTTTGTTCGGCGCCACCTGTTTGGCGTCGGCGATCATCGCCCTGGCTTTGGTCACCAGATCGGGGGTGAGGTGGTAACCCTCTTCTGGGGTGGCGGGGGGTTCCACCTGCGCGTTGTCCTGCACCAGTTCGGGGTAGTACTGGTGCGTGTCTCCGCCGAGGAAGCCGTAGAAGCGCTCAAAGCCTCGCCCGAGCGGCCAGCGGTCGTAGGGGCCTGCCGCCGAGGTCTGCTCGGCGGGGGTGAGATGCCACTTGCCGATGGCATAGGTGTTGTAGCCGTGCTGCAGCAGGATCTCGGAGAGGAAGCCGTTCTCGAAGGGAATGATCCCGTTCGAGCCGGGATACCCCATCGACCCCTCCGTGATGCAGGCCAGGCCGTTGGAGTGGTGATTGCGGCCGTTGAGCATGCAGGAGCGCGACGGCGAGCACAGCGCCGTGGTGTGCATGTTGTTGAAGCGCAGGCCGTCGGCCGCCAGGGCGTCGAGGTTGGGCGTGGCGATCGGGCTGCCGTAGCAACCCAGCTGGCCGAAGCCCGTGTCGTCGAGCACGAGGTACAGCACGTTGGCTGCCCCGTCCTTGGCCCGGTTGGGCATCGGCCAGGCGGGGGTGGACACATCGACCGTGCGACCGATCACGCCGGGGAAGGCGGTGCCGGGTCGGTAGTCCTGGAGGGCCATGGGGGCGACGCAGCGCTTCTAGCGGAGCGTAGCCGTGGCATCCGCAGGAGCCACCAAATGGAACAGATCTTCTGCAGTTCAGCCCAGCGCAGCACCTGTCCCGGCGGAACCCGGAACGCGGATGGTGGAAAACGCGCTCACCGGCAACGGCGTTTACAGCCTGCTGGACGCGTCGAGGTTTTTTTAGCCACTGCAACCGCAACCTCTCTGGGCCACAACATCGAGCAACACCGCTGTGTGCGGATCGGCTGTGAAATCAATGCAAATTAGCCCGACGTCACTCTTGCGCTCTGCGGCAATCCTGCTGAAGGGCAATAGCTGCCCGCTGCCCAAGCCGGTCACCGAAGCACGGCTGGTGGTCCTGGTTCAACTGCTGGTGAAGCATTTCAGGATCTTCCGCACCGGCCACTGGTGACCATCCATCGGCATCTTCTCGGCCCGGCTGGCTGAACTCATCGGCGCAACCCCCTCCGCGCAACCCCCTCAGCGGTGAAGCGCCTGATCACTAGCCTGCCTACGGGGAAGTCTGAACCAGCCATCGGCGGCCTGCTGTTCAGCGAGGCCTGTTCAGCGAGGCCTGTTCAGCGAGGCCTGTTCAGCGAGGTCTTGATGAAAGTAGATCCCTGCCCCGCCTCGCCTGCGCCCGCCTCGCCTGCGACTGAGGGGACTCAGGAACGAGCAACAGCTTCAACACGACCCTAGAGCACCGTCCTGGACTATGAAATACGGCATCGGTAAACACTCAAAACCATTCCTGCAACTATGCTGCATTCCAACAGCCAAGGGCTGCCTGGCTGTCGCATCTCCCGCATATCGCATACGCTAAGCCGCCAAATAAATGAACATCCCCGAAAACACCGGCCAAACCGATAAGATCTACTGGGGAACAGAAGGCAACGATGTACTCGTGGGCAGCGGCGAAAATAATCTATTCATTGGGGGTAGGGGAAAGGACAGCTTTGTTGGTGGAACGGGAAGAAATAGCTTCTTATTTCAATCATTACAGGACTCACTGTTGCTAGGGCCCGGGCCTGACCACATTCGCAATCTGAAGATCGCTACGGATGTGATTGGTGGCCCTAATGCCGTGATCCCAGGCACGGTTGTGCAGGCGGGTGCAGTGGCAAAGCTCACCACACGGGACATTCGCCGTGTGCTCACACCCAAGGTTTTTGCAGCTAATCGCGCAGCCACCTTCAACGTAGGCAAGCGTACTTACTTGGCTCTGAATAACACGAAGCCAGGTTTTCAGGCCAGCAGAGTAGCACTGATCGATATCACCGGCTATTCCGGGAATCTGGCCAAATTGGCCATTGCTGGTCCAGGTTCGTACGCCGATCCTAACGAGAGTTATTCGATGGGAGGAGGCAACACCTTGGTTGTTGGTGAAGCAGATGGCAA
Organism: Prochlorococcaceae cyanobacterium; assembly: GCA_044238185.1. Classification (GTDB taxonomy): domain Bacteria; phylum Cyanobacteriota; class Cyanobacteriia; order PCC-6307; family Cyanobiaceae; genus NIES-981. The sequence continues at coordinate 24,830 of JBIIDV010000030.1, forward strand.
TGCACTGGTACCCGTACGACGAACCGGCAATGCCTTAACCCGTGAAACACTTGAATATGTTATTGCCGAAAGCTCTGCTATCTCAGGAGTTGATTTTATATCCCCAACTGTTGATGGCCGCGAGAATACTGGCCGAGTTGTGTTTGAGGTGGGCAAGAACACAACTTTCATTCGTGTGCCAATTGTCAACGATAACATCGAAGAGACGACTGAGGCATTTGCGGTTGGGCTTCAAAAAGCCAGCAATGGAGTGCTTGCGTTCCCACGCACCGTGAATATCAACATCATCGACAATGAGGGACCAGCAAAAATCGGTTTTCTAGCCACCGCTTTGGACACAACGGAAAGCAAAGGCTCTGTCGGAGTTAAGGTGGTTCGTAGTGGCAACAATAGCGACGAAGTAAACGTTGATTTTGCCACTGTCAACGGATCAGCACTGGCAGGCTTGGACTATATCCCAAAAAAACACGAAGTTAATATTTAGCCCAGGAGAAGTTGAAAGATTCATATCGGTTGACATTATTGACGATAATATTCAAGAAAGTACGGAAGTATTTGATGTCTACTTATCCAATGCGCCGCCGTCTGTTGAGCTGGTTAACAATCAAATTCCGGTATCTATCTTGGATGATGACGATACTGGCCTTTCTGATCTGGTTCGCCAAGACTTCGTGAGTGTACCTCGTACCACCGACTTCGACTTTTCGCCGGATGGCAAATATCTATTTACAGCCAGCAAGGAGGGAGTTGTCAGGCTTGTGCAAAATGGAGTTCTACGTGATTTGCCTGTTGTCGACATCAGTGATCAAGTTAATTCCATGGCTGATCGTGGCCTCATCGGGATAGCAGTTCATCCTGACTTTTATAATCAGCCTTACATCTATCTCGCTCACATATACGATCCGCCCGAGACTGAATTCCTTGCGGGTGCAGCCGGGCGCGATGGTGGTGGCAACCGTCCAGGCCGACTTGTGAGGCTACAAGTTAATCTCGATACCCTAGTGGCAGATACTAGTTCTTTGCAAGTGATATTAGGCTCCAATAGCGATATTCGATTCTTCAATCCCTCTGTAGACAGCACTGGCGACGTATCCATTCCTGCCTCGGGTGTTTTTGACGCCGCATCACTTTTGCCAGGCGTAGAGTATGACAAGGGCTTCCAGGATAATGATCCCGGCAAAGCCGGCAATCAAAATTACAATCTTAGAGATTTTCTGGCTAATGATAGCCTTTCACACACGATCGGGGCAGTCCGCTTTGGCCCAGATGGGTATCTTTATGTCGGGACAGGCGATGGAACCTCATTCAACTTCCCTGATCCGCGCGCAGTTCGGATTCAGGATCCCTCGAATCTATCCGGCAAACTACTGAGGATCGATCCCCTCACTGGCGAAGGAATCAGCAGCAATCCATTTTACAACGGTGATCCCAACAGCAATCAGTCGAAGGTTTTCTACTATGGCTTCCGCAATCCATTTCGATTTACCTTTGACCCTGTCACTAAATTGCCCTTGGTAGCAGATGTCGGCTGGTTTACCGCAGAGGAAATTAATACAGGAAAGCCGGGTACAAACTTTGGTTGGCCCTATTTGGAGGGAAATGACCAGACGCCACGCTATCGCTTGCTGCAGCAAGCAATCAAATTCTATAACAATGGCAACATCAATCTTGGCAGTCCTGATCCTAATCCCTCAGCTTCTCCGCTGATTTCAATTTCTCGTAGCGAGCTATCTGGAGCCATTGAGGGCGCCATCATTGTGAGTGACTTCTACGATAACAACACGTTTCTATTTTGGGACATCACAACAGGCAATTTTTTTGCTGCAAGCCTGAACCACGACAGGTCTGTTGGCCAGATCACCCCATTCGACAATGTTCCGATCTCAACGGTTTCGTTCAAGAAAGGGCCAGACAGTTTGCTCTATGCGGTATCCCTTGATCTGCCTGGAACGCTTGGCGGGGAAGGCGTGATCTATCGATGGGTGCCCGCTCCGGAGGGGAGCCAGGTCCTGGCTTGACTGCAAAGCAACGCCCAGTCAGCGCTGTTCCAGGAGCACCGGCTGGTCCAGCAGCAGGGACCATTCCATCGACCCCCGGGCGAAGGAACCGAGTGCCGATGCGTTGACTCGGCGCCGACGCGCTGCAGCAGCTGTGCCCACCCGCGCCAGGGGCCTCTGCGAGTGCTTTTGCGCCAGCTGTTGCTTAGCAAATCCCGCTGTCAAGCGACATCGAAAACTGAGCCACTTCCGACATCGAAAACTGAGCCACCCCTGGCGCCTGAGGGGCGGCTGTTCTCGGAGTCGTTCCGCCTTGGCTTGGCCGGCGGCTGATTCGGTGCTTGCT
>JBIIDV010000031.1:0-26519 GCA_044238185.1 Prochlorococcaceae cyanobacterium
CCACCGCCAGGCCGATCAGCACCGGTGGCGCCAGGTCGAACAGCTTGTTGAGCACCGAGCAGATCACGGCCAGCCACACCTGGCGCCGGTGGGGCCGCAGGGTGCGGATCAGGCGTTGCAGGGCGGGGCTGGAGTCAGCCGGGGGAACCATTCGCGCGGAAACCATGGTCAGGCGCTGCCGGTGCGAGGGGGGAAGCTTGGCTCAGATGGGCCCGTGGCATGACAAAGCCCCCAGGACCGGGGTCCCGAGGGCCAGGGAATGGGGCTCTGCTGGGGTTCAGCTGAGCTGGTGATCACCAGCGGTTGCCACCACCACCACCGCCGCCACCACCGCCGTAGCCACCACCGCCACCGCCGCGGTTGCCGCCGTAGCCGCCGCCACCACCACGGTTGCCGCCGCCGCCGCCACCGCCACCACCGCCCTCGCGGGGGGTGGCCTTGTTGACGCGGATCATGCGGCCCATCCACTCCACATCTTGGAGGTCGTCAATGGCCTTTTGCTCAGCGGCGTCGTCGCTGAGTTCGACAAAAGCGAAGCCGCGCTTGCGGCCGGTTTCGCGGTCGAGGGGGAGGCTGCACTGGCGGACTTCGCCGTACTGCCCGAAGAGATCAAGCAGGTCCTCGCGCTCGGCCTGGAACGAGAGGTTGCCAACGTAGATGGTCATTAATGGAGCAAAACCTGGAACGGTGCACCTGGATAAAAGGGTGCGTCTTCGATTCGTCTGATGCCGGGGTTCCTTGGGGTTGCCAGTTGGACCGGGATGATCAGGTCGAACTCGAAATTGATCTCGAGTTCGACCTGCCAGTTGGACCTGAGCGAGCCGAAGGGAGCCTGAACGCCTTTTGAATCAGCCTGAAGCCTAGGACCACGGCGGCGGCAGGTATGGAGAAGCGTGAAGCTGTTCTGAAGAGACCCTTTAGCTCCAGCTCCGAGCCCAAGTACTGTCTCATTGTCAGCAAACCCTGATCCATCGCTGCATCGTGATTACGGCCCCTGTCCCCTGGAGCCTCGCCTGGAGCGAGGACGGCGAACTGGCTCCGCAGGATCGCTTCGATCTGTTGCAGACCCTTGTGTGCTCAGAAAGCCTTGAGGTGCAAGGCTCTCTCGTGGCAGCAGTGGAATCCCTCAGCCTGGTGGAGGTGAGTTCGATTGCCTTGGGTGACGTGACCGGCCTTTGCGCCTGAAGCGATCCCCAGGGCAACAGCCCGTGAGCAGCCGCTCACAGACTGCCGACTGATTCCGGTTGGTGCGGCGGTGCAAGCCCCCCGATTAAGGGGGGCGATGCGGCCGATCTCAGTCGGTGTGACGGCTGATCTGCAGGGGCTTGTTCAGCACCCGCAGCTGGCGGAGGCTCTGGAACACCTCCTCCGGCATGCCCTTGGGAAGATCCAGCACGCTGTGGGTGTCAAAGATCTGAATCCGGCCGATGGACCGGCCGTTGAGACCGGTCTCATTGGCGATCGCCCCCACCAGGTTGCCCGGCTTGATCCGGTCGCGCCAGCCCAACTCCACCCGGAAGCGCTCCATGTCGGCCTCCGGTTCGCCAATGGGGCGCTCTGGCCGGCCGCCGCCGATGCGACGGCGAGGCTCCCGGTCACGATCCCGGTCGCGGTCGCGCCCCTCCCGGCCAGGGCCATTGGCCCGCACCTGGGTGAAGTCGTCGTTGCCCTGGAGCAGCAGGGGCTTGCCCGCCAGGCTGAGCTCCAGGGCCGCCAGGGCCAGGGCGCCGGGATCGCAGCCCTGTTCCTGGGCCACCCGCTGCAGGATCTCGCTGAGCAGGGCCCGCTCCTCAGCGCTGCAGCTGCTCTGCTGGTGGGCACCGGTGAGCCGCTGACGCAGCCGGTCGAGCCGGTGCTGGTTGATGGTGGCGTTGCTGGGCACGTCCATCGGCTCGATCGGCTTGCCCACCGCCCGCTCCAGGCCACCCAGGAAACGGCGTTCCCGCGGGGTGAGGAACAGGATCGCCTCGCCGCTGCGACCGGCCCGGCCGGTGCGGCCGATGCGGTGCACGTAGGCCTCGCTGTCGAAGGGGATGTCGTAGTTGATCACCAGGCCGATGCGGTCCACATCCAGGCCGCGGGCGGCCACATCGGTCGCCACCAGCACGTCCACCTGGCCGCTCTTGAGACGCTCGATCGTGCGCTCCCGCTGCACCTGGGGCACGTCGCCGTTGAGCACGGCCACGTCGTAGCCGTGGGCCTCCAGGGATTCGGCAACCGTGAGGGTGATCGCCTTGGTGCGGGCAAAGATGATCACGCCCTCGCCGCCCTCGCTCTCCAGCACCCGTTCCAGGGCAGGCAGCTTGTGGGGTCCCTGCACCACCAGGTAGCGCTGGCGGATGCGACCGGCGTCGGCGGCCTTGGTGCGGATCGTGATCTCCGCCGGGCTGCTCAGGTATTGCTGGGAGATGCGCCGGATCTCGGCGGGCATGGTGGCCGAGAACAGCACCACCTGACGCTGCTCGGGCAGCTGGCCGAGCACCCACTCCACGTCATCGATGAAGCCCATGCGCAACATCTCATCGGCCTCATCGAGCACCAGGGTGCGCAATTCGGAGAGGTCGAGGGTGCCCTGGCGCATGTGGTCCATCACCCGGCCGGGGGTGCCCACCACGATCTGGGCACCGCGCTTGAGCTGGTGGATCTGGTCGCGGAAGTCGGCGCCGCCATACACGGCCACCGTGCGCACCGCGGGCAGTTGGGCGGCGTAACTGTTGAAGGCGGCGGCCACCTGCAGGGCCAGCTCGCGGGTGGGGGCGAGCACCAGCACCTGGGGCTTGCGCTGGCTTGGGTCGATGCGGGCCAGCATCGGCAGGGCGAAGGCGGCCGTCTTGCCGGTGCCAGTCTGGGCCTGGCCCACCAGGTCACGGCCGAGCATCAGCTCGGGGATGGCGGCCTGCTGGATCGGAGAGGGCTCGCTGTAGCCAATGGCATCAAGGGCGGCCAGCACTTCGGGCGCAAAGCCGAAGCGGGCAAAGCCGCTGGCCTGGTTGCCCTGCTCTGGAGTCTGGCTGGCGGCCTCGCTAGCCACTGGGGTGTCGCCGCTGGTCAGGTTGGTCAAGGAAGTCAAAAAAAGGGATCTCGCGGATGTCCTTGGGCCGAACTGGGGCTGGGCCCTGCGAACAGGTCAGTCCTTCACGCGGGCCCGGCAGGATCCCAGTGGTGCTCTGAGGCGGCACAGCCGCCTCTGACCATCGACGCAGGCCACCTATGGGCCGCGACTCCTCTCCAACGCGGATTGCACGCATGCGTCGGTGGGGTTGCGGATCGGGTCCGGCCCCGTGGTGATGCCGTTGTGCTTTGTCCTTGTCTGCCTAGCCCTTGAAAAAGGGTCCCTTAATTAAGGGCGTAGATCAACACTACCAGTACCGGTTGATTCAAGACCAATCCGGGTTCAATCCAGCGGAGCTGGCGCAAGCCGGCCGAAGTCGTCAGCAAGCCGTTCGATGTCGTCTTCGCGCAAGCGCTCCCCTCGCTGCACCTCCACGATCAGTAGATCGGCATTGCCAGCACTGGCCCGATGCACGGCGCCCAGGGGGATCACCAGGCTGGTGCCGGGGCCGGCCTGCCACTGCTCTCCGCCGCACTCCAGCAGACCATCACCTCCCACCACCAGCCAGTGCTCACTGCGCCAGCGGTGGCGCTGCAGGCTGATGCGCCGGCCGGCGTGGATGCACAGCCGCTTCACCAGATAGCCATCACCCACCGTCAGGGTCTCGAACCAGCCCCAGGGCCTCTCCTCGCGAGGGACGGCGGTGATGGAAGGGGAATCGCTGGGGGGCACGCCGTGTTCAGCCGGGGGTGATCAGCCAGGCCTGGTGCCGGGCCCGGCTGAGGCCGGTATAGAGCAGCCGGGCGTCCCAGTCACGCCCTGGGGGCAGCAACAGCCACACCGTGCCGTACTGGCTCCCCTGGGCCTTGTGCACCGTGAGCGCCAGGGCCGGCTCCGCCTGGCCCAGCAGGGCCGGATGCAGCAGCCGGCCGCCGGTAAACAGCACCCGCCGCTCGCCGCCGCTGCCCACCAGCACCCCCACATCGCCATTGGCCAGCCCCTGCTCGGGCAGGTTGCGCCGGTTGAGTACCGGCGTGCCCAGGGGCCAGTGGCTGCTGGGCCGGGCGGCCGCCTCCCCCAGCAAGCGCCGGTGTAGGCCCTCCACGCCCCAGCGGCCCTGGCGCACGGGGGTGAGCAGCACGCAGCGCTCGAGTTCGCGCTCCAGGTCGTCCAGCCGTGCCTGCAGCTCGGGGCACGCCGCCGGTCCGGACTGATTGGCAGCGGAGTCGTGGAGCCAGGCATCGGGCAGGTCTGCGGCCAGCGCCGCCAAGCGCCGCTGGTGCTCCTCCAGGGCGCTGATCGCCGCCGCCGGGGGCTGCTGGGCCGCAGCCCGCAGCCAGCCCAGATTGGCCTCCGCCGGCAGGGCTTTCAGCTGGGATTCGAGGGCGGCCAGGCTGATCGCACCGGCCCCGCGCAGCTGGCCGGCCACCGCCGCAATGGCACCGGCGTTGCGGTAGGTGGTGGTCAGGGTCACGGCCGCTGGGCCGAGCTGCTCCAGGCGGGCGGGCCGGCTGAGCTCCTGCAGCAGCGGGCCCGGCCCCACCGGCGGCAGTTGGGCCGGGTCGCCCACCAGCACCAGGCGGCAGCCGGCGGGCAGGGCCTCCAGCAGGGCCGCCATCAGCGGCAGATCCACCATCGACACCTCGTCCACCACCAGCAGGTCAAGCTCCAGGGGGCGCCGGCGGTTGCGGCTGAACTGCTCGCCGCTGCTCTCCAGCAGCCGGTGCAGGGTGGAGCAGGGTGCCGCCAGCACAGCACGGGCCAGCGGCTCCGGCAGGCTGTGGCAGCCCTGCTCCAGGGCCTGGCGCAACCGTGCCGCCGCCTTGCCGGTGGGCGCCGCCAGCTGCAGCCGCAGCTCGGGGTGCCGCCGCAGCTGGGCCGCCAACAGCTGCACCACGGTGCTGGTCTTGCCGGTGCCGGGTCCGCCGCTGAGCAGCAGCAGGCCATGGCGCAGGGCGGCCAGCACCGCCTGCTGCTGTTGGGGATTGAGACCGGAGGCGGCGGCCTCCTGCTCCGCGTTCGCCAGCTCCTCAGGCTGGAGTGGCGGTGGTAGCTCCGCCTGGGCCCGGGCCACCAGGGCCTCGAGGGTGAGCTCCAGCTGCTGGTGCCAGCGGCGCCAGCGCAGCCGTTCGCCCACCAGCACCAAGGGTGCCTCCGGGGCCGCCTCCAGTGCTGGGGCCACCGCCACCAGGGAGCACTTCTCCAGGGCCTGGCGGTAGCCCTCGGGCCAGCGGCCAGGGTCGAGGCCCTCGGGCGTTTCAGCGCTGAAGTTGAGCTCCAGGGTGCCGCTCTCCAGGGCCAGGCCAAGGGCGCCGAGCACCTCCAGCACCAGCGGATCCAGCTGCTGCAGCGGTGCACAGAGCCGCGGCAGGGCCTCGCGCAGCGCGCTCGCCAGCACCCCGGGCCAGGGGGCAGGGATCGCCGTTGCCCCAGCTCCGGCGGCAGCAGCGCTGGTGCGTTCAGGGGGGTTCGTGCTCATCGTTCTCCCTCCCGCAGCAGGCCATCGAGGGCGATCAGGCGGCCCAGCGGCGGTTGCTCCACCAGCATCCCCGCCACGGCCCGGCCGGCGCTGGCCTGGGCCAGGGCGGCGGGGGTGGGGCCGGGCAGCCCCCGCAGAAACACATAGGCGTAGCCGCCGAGGTGGCGCTCGGGGCTGTAGCCGGGGAGGCGCCAGCGCAGGTAGCGGTGCAGGGCCACCAGATAGAGATGGGCCTGCAGGGGGTAGTGGCTGGCGGCCATCAGCTCGGCCATCGCAGCCTGGCCGTAGTGCAGGGGGCCGCAGGCGATGGCGCCGCCAGCCGCGTCCCGTTCCCCCAGCCAGTTGCTCTTCCAGTCGAGCACCCACCAGCGCTCCCCCTGGCGGAACACCAGGTCGATCGAGCCGGTGAGAAAGCCGCGGCTGGCGATGCTCAGGGCCTCCAGCCGGCTGGCATAGGCCGGGCCGAACAGGCCGCCGGGGTGCTGGTGGAAGCAGCGGGCCAGGCCGCCGCTGCGCAGCCGGGGAGGCTCCTCACCTGCCCGGCCCGCTCCTGAGGCATGGCGGTCTGCAAGGAACCCAGGACGGGACACCGCCAGGGGCAGGTCGAAGTTCATTTCATTGAGCCAGCTGCCCGGCTCCAGCTCAGCCAGGCTGAGGCTGCCCAAGGGGCCACCGAAGGGGGTGTGCCGCAATCGCTCCAGTCCTTCGCTGAGGGTCTCCGCCAGGTCGCCGGCCAGGCCGGCCCGGGCCAACTCCTGGCCGATCAGCGCCTGGGGCTCGGCCGCCAGCACGCTCTGGCTGTAGTCGAGGCGCTCGAGGATGCGATGCAGGGCCTCTCCGGGGCCGGTGCCGCGCGGGAACTGGGCCAGGGGACCCTGGCGCTCCCCTTCGCCCACTGCTTCCTCTGCCACTGCTTCCTCTGCCACTGCTTCCTCCGACACTGCTTCTGCCGCCACTGCTTCCAGCCCCGGCTCGCTCGGTAGCTCGGCCGCCGGGTCGCTGGTGTCGCGGCCCTCGTCCCGCGCTGCCGGGGGAACACTGCCGCCGCTGTGCACCCAGCTGGAATAGCTGCTGCGTCCCCAGCTGGTGTCCAGCCGGTGCCGGGGCAGGGCGCCGGGCTGAAGCTCTCCCTGGGGTGCTGGCTGCCGCCAGAGCTCGCCTGCCGGCGGCAGGGCGGCAGGATCCAGAGGCTGCAGGGGCACGATGTCAGGGTGGCGCAACTCCCCCGCCTCCAGCAGCCAGGGGGCAAGGGGATTGGTGCTGTGGCGCTCGTCTTGGAGCCAGCCCAGCACCAGCAGCTGGCGGGCGCGGGTCGCGGCCACGTAGGCCAGCCGCTCCGCTTCCTGCTCGGCCGCCGCCAGGTCGGCCTGGGCGGCTTGGCGGCCGTGGCCCCAGTGGGGGGAGCGGTGCAGATCCAGCCGCGGCGCCGTGGCCCCCGGGGGCAGCCAGCGGCGTCCCAGTTCGCCGGCCTTGCTGGTGGGGGCGGCCGGCGCGCGCCACAGGTAGGGACAGATCACCACCGGATACTCCAGTCCCTTGCTCCGGTGCACTGTCACCAAGGCGATCGCCGCATCGGCGGCCGTGCTGTTCAGCTGGTGTTCCTCGGGCACGCGCCGGTCGGGCTCCAGGCGGATGCGGCGCAGCCAGTCGGCGGCCGCGGCGGTCCCCAGGCCCAACCGGTGCATCTGTTCCTGCACCAGCTCGGCGGCCTGCTGCAGGTCCGCCAGCAGCCGCCCCCCCAACGACAACCGCGCCAGTCCCTCGGTGCTGAGCAGCTCCCCCACACAGGCCAGCAGCCCAGCCTGCTCCAGCCGTTGGCCCAGCTGCGCCAGCCGATCGGCCAGCCGCTCCCAGTCGGCGGTGGCCGCGTTTCCCAGGCGGGCCGCGTCCCAACCCAGCAGTGGCGAGGCCGCCAGCAGCCGCTGGCGACCGGCATGGCCCGGGTCAGCGAGGGCGTCGAGCAGGCGCTGCAGGGCGGTGGCCGCCTCGCTGGCGAACACATCCCCCCGGCTCACCAGCCGGCTGGGCAGCCCCCGCTGCTCGAGGGCATGGCGCAGCAGTTCGGCCTGGCGGTGGGTGCTCACCAGCAGGCAGAGGTCGGCCGGGCTCAGGGGGCCATAGCGCGGCTCCCGCAGCAGCTGCAGGCAGAGGGCCGCCACCTGGCCCGGCAGCTGCTCCTCGTTCTCGATGGGCAACAGCTGCAGGGGTGATCCGCCTGGCTCCAGGGGCAGCTCGCCGGTGCTGGAGCAGGCCAGCACCGGTGGCACCGGCAGATCGGAGCGCACCAGCCCCGGGGCCATCAGGGCATTCAGCGCCGCCACCAGATCCGCCGAGGAGCGGCGGTTCTCGCGCAGGCTGTAGCGCCTGTCGGCCCGGTCGCGGGCCTGGCGGTAGGTGGCCAGTTCGCCGCCGCGGAAGCGGTAGATCGCCTGCTTGGGATCGCCCACCATCACCAGCAGGTGGCGGGCGGGTCCGCCGGCGGTCGCCACGAAGGCCCGCTCCAGGATCCGCCATTGGATCGGATCGGTGTCCTGGAATTCATCGATCAGGGCCACGCCATAGCGGCGGGACACCGCGTCCACCAAGCCCAGGCACTCGGCGGTGCCTCTGCCCTGGGGATCGAGGGCGGCCAGCAGGCCGCCGAAGCCCAGCCGGCCACTGGCGGCCCGCCGCCGCGCCAGTTCAGCCCGGCCGTGGTGCAGGGCATGGCTGAGCACCAGTTCGGCCGGGCCGTCCACGAGGGCGGCGATGGCCTCCAGCAGGGGCCGCTCCGGCAGGGAGGCCGGGCTGGCCGCCGACTCGCCGAAGGCCTTCACCGCCATCTTGGTGAAGGGCGCCGGGTGGAAGTAGTCCTGCAGCAGCGGCTGCTGAAGCAGCGCGTCGTATTCCGGACTGCGTTCCCCCTGCTCCAGAGCCGCGATCCAGCTGTCGATGTCCCCCGCCCGGTTGCGTTTGGGCCGGGGGGCGTAGGGCTTGGGGTCGCCGGCCCCGCGGCTGCGCACGTCGGCTGCGGCCTGGCGGAAGGCCTGCTCGAGGGCCTCGCCCCGCTCCCGCCAGGCCGTGGTGAACTGCTGCCAGCGCCGCTCCAGCCACGCCGGCAGCTCCTCAACCAGGGACCCCGCGCCCTGCCAGTCCGGTGGCAGGGGCTCGAGCTCCAGGGCCGGATCGCCGTCGAGCCGCAGCAGCAGCCGCTCCAGCAGCTCCGGCGTGATGCCCTGGCGCTGCAGCCCCGCCAACAGCCCCGCCGGCAGGCTGAGCACCTGCTGCAGCCAGTAGTCGTGGATCACCTGGGCGGCCTGCTCACCGCCGTCCCGCTCCAGCTCCAGGGCAGGTCCCTGGCCGGCCTCCAGGGCCTGGCGCTGCAGGGTGCGGCGGCAGAAGCCGTGGATTGTGGTGATGTCGGCGCGGTCGAGCGCCTCCAGGGCCAGCAGCAGCTGGCCGCGCAGCCGTTGCCGGGCCCCGGGATCGGCCGGTTGGGCGTCCAGCCAGGCCGCCAGCACGGCGTCGCTGGCAGCTGGCAGTTGAGGGCTGTTCTTTTCTTCGGACGGTTCCAGCAGCGCCAGGGCCTGCTGCAGCCGCCGGGCGATGCGGTCGCGCAGTTCGGCCGCCGCCGCGTCGGTGAAGGTCACCACCAGCAGGCGCTCCAGGGGCAGGGGATCGCCGGCGCGGGTGACCAGCCGCAGCACCAGATGGGCCAGGGCGAAGGTCTTGCCCGTGCCGGCGCTGGCCTCCAGCAGCACCACACCGCTCTCCAGCGGCACGGCGTTGGCGTCGAAGTCCGCCAGCTGTTCACGCATCTGGGGGGAACTCATCGCTTGCGGCCCCCTGCCTTCACCTCGCTGTGCTGGGTCAGCAACGGTTCCAGCAGAGCCAGGGTCGTCTCGCTGAAGCGGGGATCAACCAGTTCACGGGTGGTCGTGCCGCTGCCGAAGCAGAGGGCCATCACCGCCTCGTCCCGCTCGGCGCTGCTGCCGAAGTCTCCCTCCCAGGCTTTCAGGGCCGCCTTGAAGCCGCTGCCTGGCTTGTGTCGCTCGGCGCTGGCCCAGGCCCAGCCAGTTCTGGGAGGCACCGGCCAGCACTGACGCTGATGGCTCTGGCGCAGGCTGAGCAACTGCTCCAGCAGGCTGTCGGCCAGGGCGGCAGGCAACGGCTCCAGCCGTTCCAGCACGCGGAAGCTGTGCTGCTCCCGGCCCACCAACAGGGCGCCGGATGGCTGCTGGCCAGCGGCCGTTGCCAGCAGCAGGGCCAGCCACAGTTCCAGCCGCTGAGCCGGCCGGGGCAGGGCAGTGTGGGCCAGCACCAGTTGGCCGCCGCGCCACAGCAGTTGGGCCTCCAGCCCCGCGGCGGCCGCGCTCCGCCAGTCCTCTTCTCCCAGCCCGTTCAGCACCGCCTGCAGGGAACGCCAGCGCTGCTCCAGCTGGCGGGCCTCCAGGGCACCGGCTGCCCCCGCCGGCAAAAGGCCGCGACCCCGCTGCTCCTCGAGCCAGTCGGGGTCGCTCTCGCGCTCCAGGGCCTCGCGCAACAGCTGGCTGCGCTGCCGCTCCTCCAGGCTGAGCGATTCCCGATCGAGCACCTGCTGGCCCCACTCCTTTGGGCGCAGGCCCAGGTTCTCCAGCCAAACGGCCTGCGGGGCCTGCAGCCAGGCCAGTAGGTCGGCATGGCTGGTTTGTCCAGCGGCCGCGCTGGCTGGCGCCGCGGGCGTTGCGGCAGCCAGGGGCTGGGGCGGCTGGGGCCGCGGCCCTTCCAGCCGCCGCCGGGCCTGCAGCAGGCGCCGGTCGCTGCTGATCGGCGGCAGGTTGCCTGTGGCGATGAAGTTGCGCCGCTCGAGGGGATTGGCGGCCGGCTCCCGCAGCAGCTGGGCGATGGCCTCCTTGCCAAGCTCCTGCTCCAGCAGCGCCAGCCACTGGCGCACAGGGGTGCAGGGCATCAGGGTCTCGCCGCTGCGGTTGTCCCTGCTGCTCCAGCTGATCAGCAGGTGCTGGCGGGCCGAGAGCAGGCTTTCCAGCAGGACGTAGCGGTCCTGGTCGGCGGGGTTGGGATCCCCCAGCTGGCGGCCCTGCTCCATCAGGTGAAACCCCGGCCGCTGCCGCTGCCGCGGGAAGGCTCCACCATCGAGGCCCATCAGCACGATCACCCGGTGGGGAATGGCGCGCATCGGCTCCAGTCCACTGATTGTGAGGGCGCCGGAACGGTGGCCGAAGCGGCCGCTGTCGGCACTGAGGCGCTCGGCCAGCACCTCCGCCACCACCGGTGCCGTGAGCTCCAGGGGGCTGGCGCCGGCCGCCGCCAGCCAGTCGGCCAGGGCGGCCTGGATCGGCGGCAGCTCCCAGCTCCAGTCGCCGCCATCGCCGAACAGCGTGCTCAGCAGCGGCCGCAGCAGCTCGCCCCAGCGCGCCGGCGTGCGTGGCTGTTCCAGCTGGTGCAGCGCCTGGCGTAGCCCGAGCAGCAAAGCGAGCCAGCGGCACTGCTGCTCCAGATTCACCCCCAGGGCCAGGGGCGCGGTGTCACACGGTGCCAGCCCGGGCTGCTCCGGCAGCACCAGCCCCAGCAGCAGCCGGTCGATCGCCCAGGCCAGGCTGTGGCTGGGATCGCCGCCGCGGGCCCGGCCATCGAGCCCCCAGCGGAACCCCGCCCGCTGCAGCAGGGCGGTGATGGCGCCAGCTTCGGCGGGGTCGATGCCGTGCCGTTGCAGCAGCGGCGGACAGGCCAGCAGGGCCTCCAGGGCTGAGGCGGTGAGCCGCTCGCCGCCCAGGGCCAGCAGCGCCAGCAGGCCCTGGGCGATGCCCGGGTCGCTCTGCTGGCTGCGGTCCGTGAGCCGCCAGGGCAGGGGCACGCCGGTGGCGCCGCTGTCGCCGAACACCGCCGCCACCAGCGGGGCAAAGGCCTCCACGTCCGGCGTCATCACCAGCACGTCCCGCGGTGCCAGCGACGGGTCGGCGGCCATCAGCTGCAGCACCCGGTCGCGCACCACCTGCACCTGGCGCAGCCGGCCCGGGCAGGCCAGGAATTCCAGCGAGTGATCGCCGGGCAGCAGCTCCAGGGTTGGCCGTAGCTGCGGATCCACCAGCTGCTCCTGCAGCTGCTCCAGCAGGGTGGGGCTGCGGCTGGCCAGCTCGGCGGCGGTGGCCGCCCCCAGGAACAGATCCCGCTCCTCCACCTGGGCCAGCTGGTTGGCTCCGGTGCCCTCCAGCAGCTGCTGGAACTCGGCGCCTAGCCGGCCGAAGCGGGCCTCCAGCCGCGGCACCGCCAGCAGCCAGTCTTCCCCCAGAGGCGTGCTGGCGGCCTGGTCGCGGCGGCGCCAGAGCTCGCGGCAGGGGGTGAGCAGGTAGAGCTCCACCTCCACCGCGCTGGCCAGGGCCTGGAGCAGCTCCACCTGCAGCGGCGCCATGCTGCTCAGGCCGAACAGGCGCAGGGGGTTGGGCAGGGGTTCAGCCAGGGCCAGCTGATGGCTGCTGCCAGGCTTGGTGAAGGCCTGCTCCAGTTGCGCGATGGCCTGGCGCACCCGCAGGCCGAAGGGTGGCTGCGCCAGCCGCTCGGCCAGTTGGCGCATCAACAGGGGCTGCCAGTGCTGCTCGGCGGGCAGGGGCCGGCCATCGGTGCCGAGGGGCCGGCCGTCCAGCCAGGCCGCCAGCATCTCCGGCCGGTAGAGGGTGTAGTCGTCGAAGGCGTCGGCGATCGCCCGGCCCAGCTGCCACAGGCTGCGGTCGAGCCGCTTCCCGCCCCCCGCTGGCCCCATCCGGCGCTGGCTCAGCCAACGGCGCAGCGGCGCCGCTTCCGGCCGCTCCACCAGGGCCGGCAGCAGATCCAGCAGGGGCCACACCAGCTCCCGGGCCCGCCAGGGATCGGCCATCCCACTGTTGGCCGGTGCCTGGCCGTTCGCCAGCACCTGGTCCACAAGCTGGCGCATCAGGCTGCCGGGAAAGGGACAGCGCAGGTTGGCCGTGATGCCATCGGCGAAGGCTGACTCGGGGTCGCCCAGCCCCAGGGCCAGCTGCTCCCCCAGCCAGCGGCTGGTGGGCCAGGTGTTGACCACCACCTGCACCTGCTCGAACACCCCCGGTGGGTTCAGGCGCAGTTGGCTGGCCAGCAGCTCCGCCAGGATCTCGACGCGGTTGCTGCGGAAGACCGTGAGCAAGGGCCTTGCCCCGCCTCAGAGCCGGCCGGCCGACAGAGCCTGGCGCTGGGCTGCCGCTGCCGCCAGGGGCTGGCGGGCGCCCGGAACCTGCACGATGGCGCCTGTTTCTGGGCAGTAGGCACTGAGTTCACCGCCATAGCAGGCGCCGGTGTCGATCAGCACGATCCAGCCCTGGCGCCGCACGCTGTGCCCTGGCGTGTGGGCTACCACCACCTCGCCAAAGCGGCCGTCATAGGCCTGCCAGAAGGGCTTGCGGATGCGCAGGTCGGGTTTCCAGGTTTGCGGGTCGAGGCCGGCGTGGGTGGCGATCCAGCCGCGACCGCTGTAGAGGCTGGGCAGCTCCTCAAGCCGCTGCTGCCAGCGGCGACAGGTGCGGTCGCCCAGTTGGCGGTAGGTGTCGCAGCCGGCCAGGGCCCGCTGGGTCTGGCGGTCGTCCCGGTTGAGAGCGGCCACCAGATCCGCCTCGTGGTTGCCCTGCAGCCACACCGCCCGGCCGCTGCGCACCTGGCTCCACACCAGCTCCATGGTCTCCAGGATCTGGGGTCCGCGGTTGATGACGTCGCCGTTGAAGATCAGCCGGTCGTCTGCGGGCAGCAGCCTCAGCAGGCGGCGCAGGGCCTCCGCACATCCGTGAACGTCCCCGATGACCCAGTGACGGGCGGGACGGATTGGGGACGTCATCGGATTGGCGCGATGGTTCCAGTCTGACCTTTTGGGTGTCGCTTGTCACCTTCTCCACCGTTGGTACGGTCGGGCCAGCGCGTGGCCGGGGAGCCCATGGACTTGAAGAGCCTGCCGGTGGGTCAGCGGGTGAACGCCCTGGTGAAGGCCCTCAACGGGGCCAAGCGCACCAATGAGGCGCTGGCCCGCTGCAGCAATGGCGAGGAGATGCTTGACGTGCTGCTCGATGCCTCCGCCAAGCTCGGACTGGGCCTCACCCGTGACCAGCTGGCCAACACGCCCCCGATCCGCGACTGGGTGTGGTGGAAGAACAAGGAGGCCGTGCTCACGATCGGCGATAACAAGCCCCGCTACCAGCAGGACGGCGGCCAGGGCCGCCAACCGACGCAGGAGGGCGAGGGGGGGCGCCGCAAGTTTCTGGGGCTGTTTTAGGCGGCGCTGGCCAGGGGATCGCTGATCGCGGCGCTGGGGGCCTCGAAGCTGCCGGTGGCCACGAATTCCAGGCGCAGCTTGAGGAAGGTGATGAACTTGGCGTCGGTGGAGATCACTGCCGCCGCCGGCCGGGGCACCGCCGTCAGTTGGGCGGCCAGTTCGGGGGCTTCCAGGAAGGCCGGGCGGCGCACCAGCCAGAAGTCGATCTCCTTGCCGGTTTCGCCGTAGTTGCGCACCCGCTCGCGCAGCACTTCCTCAAGGGGTTCCTCCTCGCAGAGGAAGCGCTCGCTGGCGGCCACGAAGTGGTAGGTGGTCATGGGCGGGGGCTGCCGAACAGGGGGTCGCGGCGGGGATTCTGGACCAGAGCCTTCATCTCCCGCACCGCCTGCTCCAGGCCCACGGCCAGGGCGCGGGCCACGATCGTGTGGCCGATGTTGAGCTCCTCCATGCCCTCGATCGCAGCCACCGGCTCCACGTTCTGATAGGTGAGGCCGTGGCCGGCGTTCACCCGCAGCCCCAGGCTGCAGGCGATGAAGCTGCCTTCGGTGAGTCGGGCCAGTTCGCGGGGCTGCTCGCTCCAGCCGGCCTCGGCGTAGGTGCCGGTGTGCAGCTCCACCCAGCGGGCGCCGGTGGCGGCACTGGCCTCCAGCTGGTGGGCATCGGCATCCACGAACAGGCTCACGGCGATGCCAGCTCCCTGCAGCTTGCCCACCAGGGCGGTGAGGGCCTCCTGCTGGCCGGCTACGTCCAGGCCTCCCTCGGTGGTCACCTCCTGGCGCTTCTCCGGCACCAGGGTCACCATGTCGGGCTGGATCCGCAGGGCGATCGCCTCCATCTCCGCGGTGGCGGCCATCTCCAGATTGAGGCGGCTGCGCACGGTGGCCCGCAGCAGCTCCACGTCGCGGTCCTGGATGTGGCGCCGGTCTTCGCGCAGGTGCACGGTGATGCCATCGGCGCCGCCCAGCTCGGCCAGCAGGGCATAGGTGACGGGGTCGGGCTCCACCGTGCGCCGGGCCTGGCGCACATTGGCGATGTGGTCGATGTTGACACCGAGGCTGGCCATGGGGAGAGCTGCTCTGGCCGGATCCTATGGAGTGCCTAAGCCGGAATTCGGCCTGGGATGGCGCCGGCCAGGCAACTGCCCAATCCTCAGCCTCAGCCCTTGCCAGGCTGGTTAGTTTCTGGAACCGATGGATCTCCGGTGTTGACGGCGGACATGGCCGATCTCGCTGCCCAGCCCGCTCCTTTTTCCGACACCCTTGCTGACACCCTTGCTGACACCGTGATCTCCGAGGGCATCAGTGCTGCTGAAGAGACGCCCGACCCTGAAGGACAAGGCCCCTCTGTCTCCAGTGCCATTGCCTCGCCCCAGCCCACTGCCCTGACAGGCCGCAACGGGGGGAGCACGGTGTCCAGCCGGGTGAGTCCGTGGCTGGGTCCAGTGGCGATGGTGGCCACCCAGGATCTGGCCCTGCCGGTGTGGTTCAGGCAGATCCGGGTGGAGGGCCAGGAGTGGCTTCCCCAGGCCGGTCCTGTCCTCCTGGCCCCCACCCACAAGGCCCGTTGGGATGCCTTGCTGGTGCCCCATGCAGCCGGTCGCCGGGTCACCGGCCGGGACTGCCGCTTCATGGTCACCCTGGATGAGATGCGTGGGGTGCAGGGCTGGCTGTTGCGGCGGCTGGGCTGCTTTGCCGTGAATCAGGCCCGCCCCAGCCTGGCCAGCCTGCGCCACGCCCTTGAGCTGCTGGAGGCCGGCGAGCAGGTGGTGGTGTTTCCTGAGGGACGGATCCGCCGGGAGGACGATCAACCCCTGCGGCTGCAGCAGGGGTTGGCCCGGCTGGCCGCCCTAGCTGCCAGCCGGGGTGTCAGCGTGCCGGTGTTGCCGATCGGCATTGCCTACAGCCACGCCGTTCCGCTTCCCTGCGATCGGGCCGCCCTCTGCATCGGAGAGCCGATGCGAATCAGTGGTGCGGGCCGAGATGGCGCCCTCACCTTCACCCGTGAGCTCACCGAGGTGATGGCAGGGCTTGAACAGCGGGCCATGGCCTGCCTGGGGGATGGCCCGCCGGAGGGGTCCCCTTAGAGTTCGCTCATCTTCATCGCAGCGCTGTGCGCAGCCCCAACAGGCTTTCAACCGCAGCCCTTCTGGCCGCGATCACTCTGGCAACTCCAGCCCTCGCTCTGCCGCTTTTGGCCCAGGGAGGCAGCCCGGCGGAGGTGGCCGCCACCAATCCGCTCAGCCTCTCCACGGTGCGCAGTTTGCTGGCCCGGGGCGATGCCGCTGCCGCCGCAGGCCGTTTGGATGAGGCCCGCGGCTTCTACGACCAGGCCCGGGACCTCACCCGTCGCCTGCTGGGCTTCTACCGCGATCTAAGTGGCTCCTTCCGCGGCCTCGATGCCCGCATCCCGCGGGAGATGGACCAGAACGGCCGTGAGGCCCTCACCCTCCTGGCCCAGGCCAACCTGCGGCTGGCAGCCGTCTTCCGCCGTCAGAACCAGCCAGAGGTGGCCGTGCCACTGCTGGTGGAAGTGGTGAAGGTGATGACTCCTACCAGCGACGAGGGGCGACGGGCCTACCAGACCCTCGTGGAGATCGGCTTCGCCACCACCCCTTACACGGCTGGTCAGCCGGCTCGCTGAGCCCACTAGATTTCCCAGGCAATCCAGTTCAACGCTCTGTTTTCTGCCCGATGGTGCAACCCGACCAGGTCAAGGCAGCCATCCATCGCGCTCTGCCGGATGCCAGCGTGGAAGTGGAAGACCTCACCGGCGGCGGCGACCACCTGCAGGTGAAGGTTGTGTCCGACGCCTTCTCCGGTCTCAACCGCATCAAGCAGCACCAGTTGGTGTATGGCGCCCTCCGCCAGGAACTGGCCAGTGAGGCGATCCACGCCCTCGCCCTGCAAACCTCAACCCCCAACTGATTCCATGGACGCCAGCGTCAAGGCCCGTATCGAGACCCTGATTGGCAGCAGCCCCATCTTTGTGTTCATGAAGGGCACCAAGCTGATGCCCCAGTGCGGTTTCTCCAACAATGTTGTGCAGATCCTGCACGCCATCGGTGTGCCGTTTGAAACCTTCGATGTCCTCTCTGATGCGGAGATCCGTCAGGGGATCAAGGAGTTCTCCGAGTGGCCCACGATTCCCCAGGTGTACGTGAACGGCGAATTCATTGGTGGCTCGGACATCCTGATCGAGATGTACAACTCTGGTGAACTGCGCGAGCAGCTTGAGGTGGCCCTGGCCAGCTGAGCTGTTCGGGCCTGAACTTCAGCCAGCTCAGAAACTGCGCTCGGCTTCGTAGAGCGAGCGGGGATCCCCGTCGGCACCGATGAAACTGGAGGGATCGAGGATCCAGCGCTCCACGAGTTCTTCCAGACGTCGTTGCGCCAGGGGATCCAGTACAGCTGTGCGCCGCAGGGCGTGCAGATAGCCGTCGGCGTACAGACGCAGATCGGCTGGTCCGTGGTGCCGATGGGCCAGTTCCTGGCAGGCATCGCAGAGCGATTGAAAGTGACGGATGGCGTCTGGATGCTGGAGCGCGGTCATCGTTGAACTCGACCTGAGGTTCATTTTGCCCATGTCACCCCGCCGATGGGGAGGGCGGCTCTCCGCCAGTGGTCTGTTGCAAAGGCATCCGCTGATACCCGTACGGGCTTTGACAGCCCGTTAACTTGGATCTATCCGGGGGCATCACCCAAATGGCACCCGACAGCCCCGCCACTCCCCATCACCCTGCGTCTCCGGGACCCGGCCAGCTGTCCACTGGTCGCAGCGCTCCTTTAGATCGGTCTGGCTCTGCCGCCGCGGCCCCTGTCTCCGAGGCCTCCGCCACGGCAGCGGCTGTGGCTTCTGGGGCACAGCGGGTTCTGGTTGTCGACCCCCATGCCACCCTGAGAACCGTCCTGGCCCAGCGCCTGCGCCAGGACGGCCATCTGGCAGCCGCGGTTGCCACGGCTCGGGAGGCGATCGAGCTGTGCCGCGACCAGTCCCCCGACCTGCTGGTGAGTGCCGAGCTCCTCGACGAGAGCAGTGCCCTGCGCCTTGCAGCCCAGTTGCACTGCCCGGTGATGGTGCTCACGGCCCGCTCTGGCTCCGAGCCCGTGGTGAGCCTCCTCGATGGTGGTGCCGACGATGTACTGCGCAAGCCTTTTGGCCTGGAGGAACTGGCAGCCCGCTGCCGCACCCTGTTGCGGCGAGCCGGCAGCGGTCTGCAGGAGCGGGTGTGCGTCGGTCCGCTGGAGGTGCATCTCCTGCTGCGCCAGGTGACCTTGCGCGACCAGCCGGTGGAGCTCAGCCCCAGGGAATTTGCCCTGCTCTGTGCCTTGCTGATGCCACCTGGAGTGGTGCGCAGCCGGCAGGAGCTGTTGCGCATGGCCTGGCCGCCGTTCAGCGGCGGTCCCCGCTCCGTGGACACGCAAGTGCTGACGCTGCGCCGCAAGCTGGAGCAGGCTGGGCTTGGCGAGGGTGGCGGCATCGAGACCATGCGGCAGCAGGGCTATCGCTTCAGTCTCGACAACCTTCCTGAAGCCTCGGAAGCCAGCGGCGCTGCAGCGGCTCCAGCCAACGGATCCCCACCGCTCAATTCGCTCTCACGCAACTGATCACAGGCAGCTAGCTCGACCTGCCCCAGGACGGTGACCAGCGTTCTTTCAACCGCCGGCTCCAGCAGAGAAGCTGGTGATCCCCCAGGCCAGTTCCCCGAGCAGCATCAAGCCGCTCAGGCTTGCCAGGAGCTGGTAAGTCCAAGGTGGGCTGATGCGGCCGATGGCACTGGTGTCAAGACCTGTCTCACGGCTGAAGCGCTCGAGAAACGCTTCAAAGCGGGCGATGCGCTGGGGCAGCAACTGCGCTTGTCTGGCCGTGCGCACGTAAAAGACCCGACCACCCTGGCTGGTGGCCACCGGTGTGATGGCCGTGATGGCTGACCAGGGCAACTGCCAGCCCCGGCGAAGCAGCCAGGCGCACCAGCCAGGGTGGCCCACGCGGAGCCCCTCCCCGCTGAGCTCCACCTGTTCGCTGCTGATGGCCCACACCAGCAGCAGCCCCAGCACCAGGGCCAGCCAGAGCCATGGCTGCAGCGGCGATGGGGCAAGCCAGGGCAGGGGGGCGGCCAGGGCCAGGTAGAGGCTCACCAGAGTGAAGCGGATCAGCGCTGCCATCGGGTAGCGCTCATGGGCCGGCAGTGATCCAGTTTCAACTGGCGTGCCGGTGCTCATCGATCGTCTGCGGAGCCGGGTAGGGGTTCGATCAGCTCAGGCGGTCTGTAGCCGCCGCCGAACACCTCGCGTTCGCGCCCCTTCCAGAACTCTCCCAGGCGCATCAGATCGGCGTGGGCTTCCTGCAGCCGGGCCATGTACTCCTGGGGATCCAGCTCGTTTTTGGACTCCTTCAATTTGGTGAGGCGCAGCAACTGCAGCATCCAGGGCTTGCTCAGTTCGCCCCGCTGCTCGAGGTAGCGGGCCAGCTCGGCGGCACTGGGCTGGGGGGAGCCTGCACCGGCGCCGGAAGCGGTCATGGCTGGAAGTTGCTGAAGTTAGGGCACAGCCTATGGATGTTGCTCTTGCCACCGTGGTGCGGTTTGCCGCTGGCTGGCGATCAGATCGGCCGGACTTGCAGGCCTGGTATACAGATAGCCCTGGAAGCAGCGCACGCCCGCCTGCACAAGCCGGTCGCGGATCTGTTCGTCTTCCACACCCTCGGCCACAAGGGTCAAGCCCATCGTCTCGCTGAGCTGTTGCAGGAGCAGCACAATTTGCAGGGCCAGGCCGTCGTTGAGGGTGGCCGACACAAATGACTGATCGATCTTCAGTTCATCCGGCCTGAGGGCCATCAGCAGTTTGAGGGAGGAAAAGCCCGTCCCGAAGTCGTCCAGCGCCAGACGCACGCCGGCCTGGCGCAGGCTGGCCAGGTTGATCGTGAAATCTTCGGTGCTTTCAATCACGGCCGATTCGGTAACTTCCACCGTGATCGCCGATGGCGGGATCTCCCTGAGCCGGAGCTGCTCCAGTAGCCAGGGCGCAAAGCCTTCGTGGAGGAGTTGACTTGGGCTGATGTTGATGGCTAGCTGCAAACTGGAACCATCGGGGAGTTGTTGGCGCAGTTGTCTGAACCCCAATAAGCTCTTGTCAATCACAATCTTGCCCAGCCGTTCAATCAACCGGTAGCGCTCGGCCAAGTTGATGAACATGTCGGGGGGAATGCCAGGAAACTGGGGGTTCAGCCAGCGCGCCAGGGCCTCCACTTCAAACATCGAGCCGTCAAGCCCCACGATGGGTTGAAACATAATCTGAAAATGCTCGGATGCTTCATTCAGATCGGATTCCAGGGCATTGAATAGCCGATAGTCTGCAAGCTGGTAGGCGTCGCAGTTGATATCGAATACGGATACGGCGCTGCTGCGCCGCTGCTTGGCGATCACCATGGCCTGCTCTGAGCGACGGATCAGTTCTTCAGGGCTGCTGCCTTGAAGATCGCTGAGAGCGATGCCGATGCTGAGGCTGATATTCAGTTTTTCGAGGTCAATGGTGATGCTATTGTTAAATTTATCTAGCAGCATCACTGCCCGTTGATGGGCTAGATCTCGGACTGCTGATTCACTTAAATTCCGGAGATTTCTGATGTTGAGAATCAGGCCAAATTCGTCCCCGCTGAAGCGGGCGAGAAAATCGTCTGGTTGGATCAGGCGCTGCAAGTCTCTGGCCACATGCTGGAGCACAAGATCTCCAACGTTGTGCCCATAAGTCTCATTGATGCGCTTGAAACGATCAATATTGATAAATAGAAGTGCCAGGGTTTCTCCCTGGCTTCGGCAGTGTTCACTCTCCCGGTTGAGCTGTTGCAGGAAGTGGCTGCGGTTGGGCAGGCCGGTAAGACTGTCGTTAAGGACCAGGTCGCGGGCGTTGGCCAGCAAGTTTTCAATCCCCTGCACCAGATCCTCCTCCGCTCCGAGGCCCTTCGCTGCGGATATCCCTGGAGACCCGCCTTCACCCCCTTGAGCGCTCTGCTGGTGGATCAGGCGGGCAAAGGCGCCCACCTGATCAGAGCGGCCCCGGCCCTGCCCCTGTGCCAGCAGATGGCCAATCTCCCGTCGCATCTTGCGGATGCGGCGCCCCTGGACGAGCTCCGAGCGGCGGGCCCGCAGGCGTTGGCCCCTGATGGCCAGCATCCAGTTCATGCGCAGTCCAAGCACGATGGCGGTGCAGGCCGAGACCAGGCCCGCCAGGGGCTGCAGGGCCGGAAGCGTATTGCGGAGGGTGGCCGCGGGCAACACCCTGACCATCTTGCCGCCCGTGGTCCATAGCGGCGGGGCCAGAACTCTGGCCGTGGCAGTTGATCCAGCAGACTCAGCGAGCAGCAGTTCAGAACGCAACCGGCGCATGGATGCCGCCAGAGGCTTGTTGCTCTCGCTGGTGAGCAGGGGCACCACATAGGCCAGGCTGGCGTCACTGCGGATGGTGGATGTGTTGTCGCTGATCGATTCCAGCGAGCCCACATAGAGCTGTTCCCCTCCAGAACAGAGCACACTTAGATGGTCAGCCCTGCTGCTGCGGCGCTTGCTCTCCACACCATCCAGACAGCTCCGCAGAGCGCTCAGGCCTGCCTGGTCTTCAGGGTTCCCGCCGCGGATCGTCAGAGGTTGACCTGTCGGCCCCCAGATCGCCATCACAGCCCCCGCACTCAGCAGGGCTGACGTGTCCATGTCGGTGCTGGGAAAGGCAGGATTGCGGCCCTCCACATAGGCCAGTGAGTCGTCCCAATGGGCCCAGTCGAGGGCGGTGCGGCGCTGCTCTCCAGCCAGCCAATAGAGGAGATCGATCGCCTGTTGCTGTTTCTCCTCCAGGTTCTGGGCTCTCTCCTGCAGTCGCCGTGCTCCCTCCAGCCCCACCAGCACCAGCTGCAGCGGCACGGCGACCCGCAGCATGGAGCGCCAGCCGGGATTGGCCAGGGCTTGGCGCTCCTGTTGCTGCCAACTGTGAAGCTTCCCAGGGAATTGCCAGCCCATCGGTTTTCAGGCCGGCAAAGCCCAGGGGTTGATCCCCAGGTCGGCGCCGATGCGGTGGGCGCAGGCAAAGCCGCTGAACGCCACGGCGTTGAGCCCCTGGCCGGGGAAGCAGGAATCACCAACACAGTAGAGGTGCTTCAACCCGGTGCGGTTGAACGGCATCGGCAACAGACCTGGTAGCCGCAGTGCTGGAATCGGCCCATAGCTACCGCCCATGCGGCCGAGGAAGCGACGGTGGCTGCGGGGGGTGCCAATCTCCTGGTGACGGATGGCGCCGTTGAGGCCCGGCAGGATCGTTTCCAGCCGGGCAATCAGGCGGGCGGCGGCGGCCTCCTTCTTGGCGCGGTAGGCCGCCGGCGAGAGACCCTGCCAGTGCTCCATGGAGCTGGGGGTGAAGGTGTGCAGGATGTGGCGCCCTGCCGGTGCCAGGGAGGGATCGAGCAGGGTGGGCATCGACACGAACACCACCCCCTGCTCGGCCTCCATCTCATCCCAGCGCTCCAGCAGCAGGTGGTGGCAGTGGAAGCCCTCAGGCACGATTGCTGCGTCGATGCCCAAGTGCAGCGACAGGAACGACGGCGACGGTTTGTAGCGCCGCCGCCAGGTGGTTTCGCTCCTGGGGGTATGGGCGGCATCCACGAGGGCGGCGCTGGCCGGGCGGTGCACGTCTGCCCCTTCCCCCGGGGTGGCGAAGGTGTCCCAGCGGGTGGCGTTGCTCACCACCCGGCGGGCTCGGATCGTTTCGCCATTGGCCAGCTTCACGCCCACGGCTTTGCCGGAGGGGCCCTCGCCCTCGATCAGCACCTGGGTGACGCGGGCGCCGTAGCGGATGGCGCCGCCATGGGCTTCCAGACCGGCCACCAGCTTCTCGGCAATCACGCCCACGCCGCCCCTGGGGTAGTTGATGCCGCCGGCGTGGCGGTCGGAGAACACCATGCCGGCGTTGATCATCGGCGTGAGGTCGGCCGGCATCACGCTCCAGCAGAAGCACTCCATGTCGATGAAGCGCAGCAGCTGCTCATCCTTGATGTGCTGGCGGGCCACATCGCCCACGTTGAAGGGCAGCCAGCGGGCCAGGCCCAGGCAGGCCAGCGGCGCCTTGAAAAACACTTTGGCCAGGTAGGCCGGGTCCTCCAGCGACAGCAGCGGCATCGCATCGAGGCAGTTGAACACCTGCCAGCAGGTGTCGTAGAAGGCGCGGATGCCCTTGGCCTCGTGGGGGAAGCGGGCGGTGAGGTCGGCCAGGAACTGCCCGTAATCCCGGGCCACGGCCACATTGAGGCCGCCGGGCAGGTGGTATTCGAGCTGGGCCGGGTCGGGCACCGTGTCGCAGTGCTGGCCCACGTCGGCCAGGGCGCGGGTGAGCAGGTTGGTGTGGCCCTTCTCGCCGAAGCCGAAGATCATCGAGGCACCTACATCGAACGTGTAGCCCTCGCGCCGGAAGCTGCCGCCGGAGCCCCCCGGGATCAGGTAGCGCTCCAGCACCAGCACCTTGGCCCCCTTGGCGGCCAGCTGGCTGGCGGTGACAAGCCCGCCGATGCCGCTGCCGATCACGATCACGTCCCAGGTGGTGGGGGAGCTGGTGGTCACCGGAGGGGCGGTGCGGCTGGGGGCGACCCTAGGAGTTGGCGTCGGGCTGGGAGGGGCTGCCGTGCTCCCCGGTGGCGAACAGTGCCTGGCGGGTGAGCAGCAGCTCCCCCAGGTCGGCCAGGGCCCGGTCGCGGTAGGCGCCGTAGCGCTCCCGCTTGCCCTTGATCCGCACGGGCAGCTCCGGCAGCAGGCCGAAGTTGGGGGGCATCGGCTGGAACTTTGCGCTGGGCGCCTCGGCGATGAAGTGGGTGAGGGCGCCGGTCATCGTGGTGGGCGGCAGCTGCAGCGGCTCCAGCCCCCGCGCCAGCAGCGCGGCGTTGGTGCCGGCCAGCCAGCCGCCGGCCACCGCTGCCGCATAGCCCTCGGTGCCGGTGATCTGGCCCGCCGCCAGCAGGGTGGGGCGCTGGCGGAACTGCAGGGTGGGATCGAGCAGCTGGGGCGATTCCAGAAAGGTGTTGCGGTGCATCACCCCGAAGCGCACGAACTCGGCGTTCTCCAGCCCCGGGATCAGCCGCAGCACCCGCTTCTGCTCGCCCCACTTGAGGTTGGTCTGGAATCCCACCAGGTTCCAGAGGCGGCCGTCCCTGTCTTCCTGGCGCAGCTGCACCACCGCGTAGGCGCGGTTGGCCCGGCGCACCTCACGGTCGTTGAGATCGCCCCAGCGCGGATCCCAGAGGCCGATCGGCTTGAGCGGGCCGTAGCGCATTGTGTCTTCGCCGCGGCGGGCGAGTTCCTCGATCGGCAGGCAGCCCTCGAAGAAGCTGGCGTTCTCCTGCTCGAAATCCTTGAGCTCCGCCTGCTCGGCGGTCAGGAGCGCCTCGCGGAAGGCGAGGTACTGCTCCTGATCCATTGGGCAGTTGATGTAGTCGGCGTCGCCCTTGTCGTAGCGCGAGGCGCGGAAGGCCACGGAGAGATCGATGCTCTCGCCCTCCACAATCGGGCTGGCGGCGTCAAAGAAGTGGCAATCGGCCCGACCGGTGAAGGCGCGCAGCTGCTCGGCCAGGGGCTCACTGGTGAGTGGGCCGGTGGCCAGCACGGCGATCTGTCCCGGGCCGGGAAGCTCGGTGTGCTCGCGCCGCTCGACCGTCACCAGCGGGTGCTGTTCCAGAGCGGCGGTGAGGGCGGCGCTGTAGCGGCCCCGGTCCACGGCAAGGGCACCGCCCGCCGGCACGGCGTGCTGATCGGCGGTGCGGATCACCAGTGAGCCCAGCCGGCGCAGTTCTTCCTGGAGGAGCCCGGCTGCCCGGTCGCTGCTCAGCGCCCCGAAGCTGTTGCTGCACACCAGCTCGGCGAATTCGGCGCTGTGGTGGGCAGGAGACCGGCGCAGCGGCCGCATCTCCACCAGCCGCACCGGAATGCCAGCCGCAGCGATCTGCCAGGCGGCCTCAGTGCCGGCCAAGCCGGCACCGATCACCAGCACCATCAGGCAGCCCGGCCGCGGCTGATGAACATCTGCAGCTGACCCACCGCGGCCCGACCGATGTGGAACACGGCCCAGCTGGCGGCCAGAACGATCGGAGCGGCGACCAGCACGAGCCGAAGGTCCATGGTGAGGGCGAAAAACGATGTGGTGATCTTACGGACGACTGCGCTGGTACCGCGGCCGTGGGGCGCGGTTGCAGTGATTGGCAATCATTCGGGCCCGGCGGCGCGGCCTGCATGGGCCTGCGCCAGCCGGCGGTAGCGGCGGGCGTGCTCGCGCTGGCCGTCGATCGCTTCCGGGCTGAGCTGACGCTTCACCGTGGCCGGCGCCCCCATCACCAGGGCCCCGGGAGGCACATCACGGGTCACCACCGAGCCGGCGGCCACCAGGGCGCCGCTGCCCACCGTCACCCCGTTGAGCACGATGGCGCCGATGCCGATCAGGCAGCCGTCCTCCAGGGTGGCGCCATGCACCACGGCCCGGTGGCCGATGGTCACGTCGGCGCCGATCAGCACCGGCTGGCCCGGATCGCCATGCAGCACCGCCCCCTCCTGCACGTTGCTGCCCTCCCCCACCGTGATCGCGCACACATCCCCGCGGGCCACGGCCGTGGGCCAGAGGCTGGCGCCGGCCGCCAGCCGCACATCACCGATCAGAACGGCAGCCGGCGCCACCCAGGCCTGCGGGTGCACCTGGGGCTCCGGCCACTGCTCGGGCCAAGGGGGTGTGGGCATGGCGAGCACGGAGGGGGTGCCATTCTCGGGCCGCCCCTTGGAGACGTCCCCCCCTGGGTGATACCTTCCATACGTGCCAGACGGGCACTCGGGTCGCTAGCTCAGCGGTAGAGCACTCGGCTTTTAACCGATTGGTCCTGAGTTCGAATCTCAGGCGACCCATTCCAGTCGCAGCCTCGATTCTGCCCCAGATCCCTCTCAGGGAGCTGGATCTCATGAATCGCCAACATCCGACAGGTCGGGACGCGAGACGACTACTTCGGGCCCCTTTTGACCCGTTTCTGTACCTAGGTACAGATCTCCCACGCGTCTCATTCTGTGAGACGGGGAGTCGCTGATGCAGCCCCGTAGTGCTCTGCAGCAGGCCTCCTGTCGCTTACGCCTTGCTGCCTGTCCTTATCGGATTCGGCTGCACCCAGGGCGGAACAGTCCCTACTACTACGTGTACGAAACCCGTGCAGGTGGTCGTAGCCAGTCCGCCCGCGGCTATCGGATCGACCGGGATGGCGATCTCGGCGAATTGGTAGAGCTACTGCTGGCGGCCCAGCGAAATCTGCTGCGCGGCGGGCCAGGGCTCGACTGGCGGCGGCTGCACCTGGCTCCGGGTGAACAGCCTCCTGCTGATTGCGGCCCCTTGCAGACATGGGGAGAGATCAGATCGCTGATCAAAGCCGACATTGCGCCCGGTGGCCCCAAGGCCAAGGACCGCAACCCCTTCTCCTGCTTCACCGACCGGGGTTACTTCGGGCGTGCCTTCCCTGACGAGGCCTTTGCCCGCACGGAGGAGCTGGAGCGCTTCTGTCTGCACACCCCGGCGTCGCTGGATGCGCAGGCCCGCGATCGCTCCCAGCCCCTGGTGCCTCGAAAGACCAACACCAGCAGCTTTCACGGGGTGGTGCAGATGGTGAACTACCTGGCCAAGCGGGGGGTCTCCATCGCCACGCCGGAGCTGCGCGCCAAGCTCGAGGGCCTCAAAAACTCCAGCGGC
>JBIIDV010000032.1:0-26457 GCA_044238185.1 Prochlorococcaceae cyanobacterium
GCAGCGGGCCCCATCCACCCCGCTCTGGCTCCAGCGGAAGCCCAGCCAGCTGGCCACCGCCTTGAGCCCGTAGCTGTTCACCGGCAGGCGCCAGCTGCGCCGCAGGCGGGCATGCACATCCACCAGCCGGGCCCGCAGCCGGGTGAGCTCGGCCTCCCGGGCGCCCTGGCGCTGGGCCAGGCGCACCAGGGAGATGGCCTCCGTTTCGCCGTAGTGCAGCAGCGGCCAGCCCGGGTAGCGATCCAGCAGGGCCTGCAGCCGCCGCCAGAGGCGGGCCTCGCCGTGCTCCTGCAGGGCGAGCAGGGGTTGATAGCGCCAGCCTGGATCGGGCTGGGCGGGCCAGGTGCCATCGGGCTGGCGGGGCACGATCACAAAGCCGTGCAGGAAGTCGTCGCGGGCATCGGGATCCGACTCGATGTCATAGAGCAACAGGCCCGGCGCCGCGGCCAGTTCGGGCCATGGATCTGTCGCTCCAGAGCTGTCTTCGGCCAGGCGCTCCGGCCGGCCGCTGGCCTGCACCCGCGCCTGGGCCACCAGGGCAGCGGCGCTGTCGCGGTGCTGGTCGCCGTGCACGGCCAAGGCCTCGGCCAGCTGCTGCGGATCGCTGGCCGCCAGCTGGGGCAGGCTGGTGATCCCGTGCTCCAGCAGCATCTCGCGGCGCTTGCCGCCGATGCCACTCACCTCACTGAGATGCCCCTGGCGGGCGGCCTCTTGGTCGCAGAGGCCGCGCCAGCTGCAGAGCACGCACTTCTTGCGGTCGGCCACCAGCGGCGGCGGTTGGTGGCGGGCCAGGTCGCTGGCCAGCTTGGGCAGGGCCTCCTCCAGCTGGGCCTGCAGGCCCCCCGTGAGCTTGAGCTGCTCCCGCTGCAGGGCCCGTCCCGATCCCGCCACCACCAGGCCCTGGGGCACCGGTGCCCGCTGGTGCTCGCCCAGCAGCCGGCCCCACAGCGCCAGCAGCAGCCGGTGCTCCCGGGTGAGGTTGCGGCCCTGCCGGCCCAGCACGGGCCGGTAGGCGTGCTCTCCCCACACGCTCGTGCCAGCCACCCGCTCCAGCAGGGCTGGGTGGGCCTCCAGGGCCAGACCGGCCGGCCCGCGGCCGCGCAGCCGCAGGCCCACCACCCCGGGCGCGGCCGCGGCGCAGGCCGCCTCGCCATGGCCGGGCTTCTGGGGCAGCAGGCTCTGAAAACTCACCAGCTGGTCGCTGAGGGCCAGGGCGCGGTGGGCGGTCCACTGGCGCTGGGCCGGATCCCCGTGGCGATCGAGCCAGGCCCGGCGCCGGCAGCGCAGCCAGCTGCGCAGCAGCCGGTCGGTGAGCACCTCCTGGGCCATGGCTGCACGCTAGTGACCGGCCCCCCTGCCACCGTGGGGTGAACGGCCCGTCCGCGCCTGGTGATCCCCTCCGCCCTGCCCCTGTTTCCCGGGCACCTGCTGGCCTGGAGCCTGCTGGGGCTGGCGGCGGCGGCCTGCCTGGGGCTGGCGATCCTGTTGGGGGGGCTGGTGCGGGTGTTCAGCCAGGCGCCGCGGCTGCAGGCGGAGGCCCGGCCCCTCGCCCAGGGCTCGCTCACGGTGGTGGTGCCGGCCTACAACGAAGAGGCCAACATCGCCGCCTGCATCGACAGCCTGCTGGCCAGTGCCCCGCCCTGCCCCCAGTGGCAGGTGCTGCTGGTGGACGACGGCAGCAGCGATGCCACGGCCGCCATCGCCAGGGCCACCGCCGCGGCCAGCGGTGCCGACGCAGGGCGCTTCTCGCTGCTGGAGGCGGGTCCGCGCCCGAGCGGCGAGCGCTGGGTGGGCAAAAACTGGGCCTGCAGCCGGGCGATGGAGCAGGTGCAGAGCGACTGGGTGCTGTTCGTGGACGCCGACGTGCGCCTGCAAGCCACCGCCCTGCAGCGGGCCCTGGGCCAGGCGGTGAGCGAGGGGGCCGATCTGCTCAGCCTGGCCCCCAGGCTCTGTTGTGGCTGCCTGGCGGAATGGATGGTGCAGCCGATCATGGCCAGCCTGCTGGGGCTGGGCTTTCCAATCAACGCCGCCAACGATCCCGCCGACCCCACGGCGTTTGCCGCCGGGCCGTTCATGCTGTTCCGCCGCTCGGCCTATGGGGCGATCGGCGGCCACCGGGCCCTGGCCGGCGAGGTGGTGGAGGACCTGGCCCTGGCGCGGCGGATCAAGGGGGCCGGCTTCCGGCTGCGCTATCTGCTCGGCCTGGACGCCGTGGACCTGCGCATGTATGCCGACTTCGCGGCCCTGTGGGAGGGCTGGAGCAAGAACTGGTTCAGCGGCCTGGACCGCAGCCTGGCCAAGGCCCTCGGGGCGGCGGCGGTGGTGGTGCTGCTGTTCAGCGGGCCCTGGCTGCTGGCCCCGGCGGCGGCGATCAGCCTGGCCCTGCTGGGCGAGCACGCGGGGCTGCGGCTGCCGCTTTTGGCGGCCCTGGCCCTGGCCATGCTGGGGATCGGCCTGCACCTGGGCCTGCGGCTGTGGACCCGCCGGGCCTTTCAGCTGCCCCTGCGCCACTGGTGGCTGATGGGGGCGGGCGGCCTGGTGGTGGGCGTTCTGGGCCCCACCTCGGTGTGGCGCACCCTTAGCGGCCGCGGCTGGACCTGGAAGGGCCGCTCCCTGGGCTGAACCGCCATCCCCGGCAGCAGGCGCAGCGCCACCAGAATGGGGCTCTGTGACCACCACACCCCGCCCAGCCTCACCCCAGCCGGCGCCTCCAGTGCTGGTGTTCGATGGCGGCTGTGTGTTCTGCCGCCACTTCGCCGAGCTCAGTGAGCTGCGCGGCGGCATTCCCGGCCTGAAGATCCGCGACGGCCGCGGCGACCAGGCCCTGCGAGCCAGCCTGGCCGCCCGGGGCTACCACCTGCGCGATGGGGCGATGCTGCTCGATGGCGAGCGGGTGCTGCATGGCGCCGACGCCATCCAGTGGCTCTGCGCCCGGATGGCGCCCAGCGCCGCCCTGCTGCGGCTGCTGGCGCCCCTGCTGGCCGGGCCGGAGCGGGCCCAGCGGCTCTACCCCCTGCTGCTGCTGGCACGGCGGGCTGCCCTGGCCGCGCGCGGGCTGCCGGTGGATCCCGATCAGGGCGCGGTGGGCCGCAGCCGGCGGTAAGCCCAGCGCCAGAGCAGGCCAAGCACCAACACCAGCAGGCCGCTGCGCCAGGCAGCGGGCGGCACCTGGAACGCCAGGCCCGCACAGCCCAGCAGGCCCAGCCAGGCCAGGGCCACCGGGAAGCGCCGCTGCTGGGGCGCCAGGCGCAGCACGCAGAGGTTGGTGATGGCGTAGTAGCCCAGCACCGTGAAGGCACTGAAGCCCCAGGTGAGCTCCAGCCGGCCGCCCAGGCTGAGCAGGGCGATCAGCAGGCCGCTGAGCAGCACCGCCAGCTGGGGGCTGGTGCCGGCCGCGTTGAGAGCCGCCAGCTGGGGAGGCATGTCGCCGCGCCGGCCCATCGCCAGCCACACCCGCGAGAGCCCCAGCACCAGGTTGAGCAGCACCCCCGCCAGGGCCAGCACGGCACCGAGGGCCACGATCCAGCTCCCCCAGCTCCAGCCCGCCTCCAGCAGCAGCCGGGCCAGGGGCGGGGCCGGCCCGCCGGCTGCCACCACGCTGGCGGCCAGGCCGGAGGGGCCCACCAGCCGCAGCGCCCCTGCCGCCACCGCCAGATACACCAGCAGCACCAGGGCCAGGGTGAGCAGCACGGCCCGCGGGATGGTGCGCTTGGGCTGCACCACCTCCTCGCCCATTGTGGCGATGCGGCCATAGCCGGTGTAGGCAACGAACAGCAGGGCCGTAGCCTGGGCAAGGGCGCCGGGGCTGGTGGGCGGCAGGGCTGGTGCAGCGGTCGGCAGCACCGACAGGCTGAAGGCCCCCAGCACGAACAGCCCCAGGCTGAGCAGGGCGCCGGCCACCAGCAGGCCGTTGAGCCACTGGCTGCGGCGCAGGCCGGCCAGGGCGGCGGCGGTGATCAGCGCCACCAGCAGGGGCGGCCACCAGCGCAGAGCGGCACCGTCCACCCCCAGCAAGGCCCCCAGATAGGCGGCCAGGCCCAGGGCGGCGGCCGCCGCCGAGGCGGTCTTGGCACAGAGGAACAACCAGCCCGCCGCAAAGCCCGCCAGGGGCGAGAGCAGGCGGTGGCCGTACTCATAACTGCCGCCACTCACCGGCATGGCGGCGGCCAGCTGGGCGGCCGAGAGGCCATTGGCCCCCGCCAGCAGGGCCGCCAGCAGGATCGCCAGGAGCAGGGCATCCCCGGCCGGCGCCGCCGCCAGCGCCAGGCTCACGAACACGCCGGTGCCCAGGATCGAGCCCAGGCCGATCACCAGGGCGCCAGCCAGGCCGGTGGAGCGCTGCAGTTGGGGCGATGGGGAGGTCACGGCGGGCCGGGGGCTGATGGCGATCCTCCCGGAACCAGGGCCCGGCTGGCGGTGGCGCCCTTCACCAGCGGCGCAGCACGCAGTTGAATGGGGCCCCGCACGCCCGCCGCACCCCGATGGCCTCTGCCCCCCTGCCCCTGGAGGCCGCTCCGATCGCCTTCGGCACCGACGGCTGGCGCGGCATCCTCGGTGTGGACATCACCGTGGAGCGGCTGCTGCCGGTGGCCGCCGCCGCCGCCGCGGAGCTGGCCTATTCGGCCCCGGAAGGCCTGGGCAGCCGCGAGGTGGTGATCGGCTACGACCGCCGCTTCCTGGCGCCCGAACTGGCCGAGGCGATCTGCAGCGCCGTGCGCGGCGTGGATCTCGAACCACTGCTGGCTGACTCGGCCACCCCCACGCCGGCCTCCAGCTGGGCGGTGGTGGAGCGCCAGGCCCTTGGTGCCCTGGTGATCACCGCCAGCCACAACCCGCCCGAGTGGCTGGGCCTGAAGATCAAGGGTCCCTTCGGCGGCTCAGTGGAAGGCGATTTCACCCAGCGGGTGGAAACGCGCCTGGCCGCCGGGGGCATCACGGTGCCGATCCCACCGCCGGCGGGCGGCGAGCCCCGCTTTGACGCCCTCGGTGCTTACCTGGCCGGCCTGCGGGCCAAGGTGAACACCGGCGCCCTCGCCGAGGGACTAGAGCGCCTAGGGCTGCGGGTGATCGTGGATCCGATGCACGGCTCGGCAGCCGGCGTGCTGCCCGCCCTGCTGGGCGAGCAGGCCGTGGCCAGCGGCGTCATCCAGGAGATCCGGGCGCAGCGCGATCCCCTGTTTGGCGGCTATCCGCCCGAACCCCTGGCGCCCTACCTGGGTGAGCTGATCGCCGCAGTGCAGGCGAGCACCACCGCCGGGCTGCCGGCGATGGGCATCGTGTTCGACGGCGACGGCGACCGCATCGCCGCCATCGACGAGCGCGGCCGCTTCTGCAGCACCCAGCTGCTGATGCCCCTGTTCATCGACCACCTGGCCAGGGCCCGCCAGCTGGGCGGCACGGTGGTGAAAACCGTGAGCGGCTCCGACCTGATGCAGCTGGTGGCCGAGGGCCTGGGCCGCCCCGTGCTGGAGAAAGCGGTGGGCTTCAAGTACATCGCCGCCGAGATGCTGGCCGGCGAGGTGCTGGTGGGCGGCGAGGAATCGGGAGGTGTGGGCTTCGGCATGCACCTGCCCGAGCGCGATGCCCCCTTTGCCGCCCTGCTGCTGATCGAGGCCCTGGTGGAGGGGGGCGTGCCCCTGGGCGAGCGGCTCGATGCCCTGCAGCAGGCCCACGGCGGCGCCGCCAGCTACGACCGGCTCGACCTGCGCCTGCCGGACATGGCCGCCCGCCGCAGCCTGGAGGCCCGCCTGGCCGAGGCACCACCCTCAGAGGTGGCGGGCAGCCCGGTGCAGGAGGTGATCAGCACCGACGGCGTGAAGCTGCGCCTGGGCCCCAGCCACTGGCTGATGCTGCGCTTCTCCGGCACCGAGCCCCTGCTGCGCCTCTACTGCGAGGCCCCCAGCGCCGAGCGGGTGGCCAAGGTACTGGCCTGGGCCCGCGCCTACGCCCTGCAGGGCTGATCGCCATGACCTCCAGCTCCGCTGCAGCCAGCCCCCCTGCCAGCGGCCGGCTGGCCCTGGTGATCGCCAGCGGCAATGCCGGCAAGGTGCGTGAATTCGCCCACCTGCTGGCCGGTCTGGGGCTGGAGATCCGCCCCCAGCCGGAGGGCATGGAGGTGAAGGAAACGGGCGACACCTTCGCCGCGAACGCCCGGCTCAAGGCCTCAGCCGTGGCCCGCGCCACCGGCTGCTGGGCCCTGGCCGACGACTCCGGCCTGAGCGTGCGCGCCCTGGGCGGCGCCCCCGGCGTGCATTCCGCCCGCTACGCCGACACCGACGCGGCCCGCATCGCCCGGCTGCTGCGCGAACTGCAAGGTGCCCACGACCGTTCGGCCCAGTTCACCGCTGCCCTGGCCGTGGCCGATCCCAGCGGCAGCGTCCGCCTGGAGGTGGAGGGGATCTGCCCGGGCGAGATCCTGAAGGAGACCCGCGGCTCGGGAGGATTCGGCTACGACCCGGTGTTCTTCGTGCACGAGGCGAGCCTCACCTACGCCGAGATGGACAAAGAGCTCAAGGGCCGCATCGGCCACCGAGGCCAAGCCTTTGCCCTGCTGGCGCCGCGGCTGCGGGAGCTGCTGGGGGCAGGGTAGGCAGCGCTCCAAGCCATTGGCGCAAAGAGTCTTTATCACACTCCAACACTTCGATTTTCACCAACTCGATTATCACCCAGGGGAATATGGGCCAATAATTCTTCGAGAATACCGACCAGAACCTCCTTGGGATAGACCGCCAAACTGAGGGGAACCTCGCGGCCACGTATCAGCTTCAGCCGGATTTCATCGAACAGCTCACCTTCGCCACCAATGACTTGAACTATATGGATAAGCCGAATATCTTGAAGGCTGTAAACATGGCGAGACCGACGAAACAATCCGCGCCGCCTGATAACCACGCATTTTTTAGCAATGTTGAAATCAACATGACTAACAGGAGATTGGTACAATCCAAAAATCCAAAACAAAACAAACGATAGCAAAGGTAAAATGTGCCAACCTGGGCCACTGATCGCCGCTGCAACTAGAGCAAATGCGCCGCCAATAATTATTATTACCATGGGAAACCATGCCGGCCGAAGATCCTGATCGCGCAGGACGATTCGATTGGCTCGGCGAGTCAACAACACGACAGAGCCCCAGTCTTCGCATTGGATTTCATCACCCTAGCCACAGCAATCCTCTCTCGCCAACGATCTAAAAAACACGGCCCAGGTAGCCCCCGCGACAACTAGCCTTCCGGGAAACCAAAGACGCTTCATTCTCCAAACAATGAATGACAAGGCCGCCAACGGCTTCAGGGCTGGCTTGGCTGTCAATGGATCATGCAGAGAAAAAGCCAAAGCCAGATGACGGCCCATTCGGGATCGACAACCGCAAACCGATCAGCACTCCAACATCATTTCGTCTCTTTCTCGCACTCCGCCGTGAAGGCATGCTCACCTGGCAACCACAACATCCATGCTGGGGCGATCCTTCGAGGGGACACGCACTGAACAGAAGGGTGTCGATCTTGATGCTGTCCAAAT
Organism: Prochlorococcaceae cyanobacterium; assembly: GCA_044238185.1. Classification (GTDB taxonomy): domain Bacteria; phylum Cyanobacteriota; class Cyanobacteriia; order PCC-6307; family Cyanobiaceae; genus NIES-981. The sequence continues at coordinate 7,522 of JBIIDV010000032.1, forward strand.
CACAACCGCTGAGTGGCACGGGCCGGGTTTGAAGTCGTTACCCCGACCAAGCGCGGCAGCCGGTCAGTCAGACCCCCGCCGGCACCCAGCTGCCATGCAGGCCGTGGGGGATGGCGAGGGGCAGCTCGAGCACGGCCTGCTCGCTCATGTCGGCGGCGTTGAGGATCACAAGGTCGCTGGCGCAGCGGGCGCCGTTCCACACCAGGCAGAGCACCCAGCCGCCATCTTCAGCCGCGGCCGTGGGATCGGGCACCATCAGCGGCTCGCTCACGAAGCCCCGTGGCGCCGCGCTCCACACCAGGCGCTCCCCGCTGGCCAGATCGAGCTTCTCGATCGCCTGCAGGGGGTCGTTGCCGCGCTCACGCTCGGCCACCGCCATCCAGGCGTAGCGCGCGTCCAGGCCCTGGCGGACCGGATTCACGCAGGCGAACTCACAGCAGCGCTGCTCCAGCCACTCCTGCCGCACCGCCCCCGTCTGCAGGTTGATGCGGCAGCGCATCAGCTGGCCTTCGGGGATGCTGTCGAAATCCACCTGGCGGAAGTCGGTGCCCGGGCCAATCGAGGGGAAGTCGGCATACACGATCGAATCCACCACCAGCTCCTGGCCGCCACCATCAAGGGCCGCGGCTTCAAAGGCATTGAGGTGGTGGAACACGAAGCCCTCGGGGGCCGGCACCTGGATCGGCGCCGCCTGCCCGCTCGCCCCGCCGGGCCGGGGGATCAACCAGAAGGCCCCGGCCTCCCCGGGCTTGCTGGCCAGACACTGGGCCGCCCCCTTCTGCCCCAGCACGAAGGGCAGGGGGTTGAAGGCCACGGCGTTCTGCAGGAACACCGCCCAGTTGGGGGTGATGGCGAAGTCGTGCAGGAAGGCGAAACCCTTGAAGCTGTCGCGGCGCTCGGCCAGCAGCTGGCCGGCCTTCACACCGCGCGCAGGGTCGTCGGCCGTGGCGAACTCCATCAGCCGGATCGTGCTGGTGGGGCCGGCCTTGACGCCGAAGGTCACCATCCGGGGCGCACCGTGGTGACCGGGATCGAAGCGGGGGTGGGCGCTGAAGGCCTCGCCAGGCTTGAGCAGGCCATCGAGGCGCGAGAGGCCGCGGGTCTCGAGGGTGTCGGGGTCGAGGGCGTGGGGCTCGGCCGCCTCCCACAGGGCTAGCAGCTGATCCCCGAGCCGCACCACGTGGGTGTTGGCAATGTTCTTGAGCCGCAGGTCGAAGGCGTTGGCCAGCGGCCCGCCGGGCTTCTGGGTGCCGAACACGCCGCGATACACGAAGCGTTCCGCCTGCTCCTCCGCCTGCCAGCCCTCAGTGCGCACGAAGCGGTTGCGCAGCACGGCCTGGCCGCCCTCGAAGCGCAGGGCGGTGATCATGCCGTCGCCATCGAAGGGGTGGTGCACCCACTGGCCGCCGCGCTCCAGGCGCCCGGGCCCATTGCGGTAAAGGGTGCCCACCAGGGCCGTAGGGATCGTGCCCCGGGCCGCCGCCACGGGCACGTCACTCAGCTCCACGCCCACGTTGCGGAAGGAACTGGCCCAGTCGCTCCGCTCGAAGCGGGCAGCGGGCGCACTGGGAGCGAGGGTCATGCCGTCGGCGCCGCTGCGGCGGTTGCGAATTGTGTCGAAACTAGGCCGGCGTACACACCACCGCGAGCCAGCAGCTCGCCATGGCGGCCGGCTTCCACCACCCGGCCGCCGGCGATCACCACGATCTGGTCGGCATTGATCACGGTGGAGAGGCGGTGGGCCACCACCAGGGTGGTGCGGTTCTGCATCAGCCGATCCAGGGCCTCCTGCACCACCTGCTCGGAGGCCGTGTCCAGGGCCGAGGTGGCCTCATCGAGGAAGAGGATCGGGGCGTTCTTGATCAGGGCCCGGGCGATGGCGATGCGCTGGCGCTGCCCCCCCGAGAGCATCGTGCCGTTCTCACCGATCAGAGTGTTGTAGCCCTCCGGCAGCTCAACGATGAAGCCGTGGGCATTGGCCGCCCTGGCCGCCGCCTCGATGGCAGTGGCATCCACCCCGCCATGGCCGCCCTGGCCGTAGGCGATGTTGTTGGCCACGCTGTCGTTGAACAGAAAGGTGTTCTGATCCACCAGGGCAATCTGGGCCCGCAGCGAGGCCAGCGAGAGCTCGCGCAGGTCGATGCCATCGAGGCTGATCCGGCCGGCTGTCGGGTCGTAGAAGCGGCAGAAGAGATCAATGATCGTGCTCTTGCCCCCCCCGCTCGGACCCACCAGCGCCACCGTGCTGCCCCGGGGGATCTCCAGATCCAGCCCGCGAATCACCGGCTCCTCCGGCCCGTAGGCGAAGTGCAGCCCCTCGGCCCGCAGCCCCTGCTGCAGCCCGGCAACCTGGAGGGGATGGTCGGCCTCCACCGGGTCGGGCGGGGTGTCGAGGATGGTGAACAGTTCCTCCGCCGCCGCCAGGCCCTGCTGCATGGTGGCGTTCGCCTTGCCCAGGCCCTTGAAGGGGGCGTAGCAGAGGTAGAGGGAGGTGAGGAAGGCGAAGAAGCTGCCCGTGGTGCGGCTGCCATTGATCACCGCCTCGCCGCCGTACACCAGCACGGCGCAGAAGCCGATCGCCCCCAGCACCTCCATCAGCGGCTGGTTGAGCAGCTTGGCCCGGGTGGTGCGCAAGGCCTCGTGGCGCACCGAACGGTTCTCCTGCTGGAAGCGCTCCAGCTCATAGGCCTGCATGCCGAAGATCTTCACCACCCGCGATCCCAGCAGGGATTCCTGCAGGTAGGCCGCCAGCTGGGCCAGCCGGGTCTGCCCCTTACGTGAATGGCGCTTCACCTTCTTGGCCGTGCGCAACACCGGCAGCACCCCCAGCGGGAACAGGAAAAAGGCGATCAGCGAGAGCAGCCAGTCCTGGTAGAAGGCCACCACCACCAGGGCCAGCAGGGTGATGCCGTCCTTCAGCACGGACGACACGCCGTCGACGATGCCGGTCTTGGCCAGGGTCACGTCGGTGAGCACCCGCGACACCAGCACCGTGGAGGGGTGGCGGTTGAGATAGCTCTGGGGCAGCTCCATCACTCGCTCCGCCAGCTCGCCGCGCAGGTCGGCGGTGATCGACTGGCCCACGGTCTCGGTGAGAAAGGTGCCAAGGAACTGGCAGAGGGCCCGCACGCCGATCACCAGCACAATCACCACCGGCGCCAGGTAGAGCCGCTGGCGGTCGCTGGACGGCAGCACGTCGTCGAACAGGTAGCGGATCAGCAGCGGCACCAGGCCGGTGGAGGCGCCGTAGCCCACGTTGAACAGCAGCGCCAGGCTGAAGGTGGGCCAGAGGTAACGGCGGCCGTAGGCGAGGAAGCGGCGGTACGGGGAACGGGTCAAGGGCAGCGTGGCGACGCAGGCGGCAAGGGGGGAGCTGGGGGGAGCAGCTGGAGCAGCTCCTGGGCAGCACGCTCGGAGGCCCCTGGCCTGCCCATCCTGCTGCGCAGTTGCTCGAGCGCCGGCTCCAGCTCCGCCCGCTGGACCTGCAGCCGGCGCACCTGGCGCACCAGGGCCTCGGCCTGCAGGTCGTGCTGCACCAGCTCCGGGAATACGGCCTCGCCCAGGATCACATTGGGCAGGCCCATGATCCGCCGGCCGATCACCAGCCGCGCCAGCCAGTAGGTGAGCCAGGAGAAGCGATACACGATCACCGGTGGACAGCCCAGCAGGGCCGCCTCCAACGTGGCCGTGCCGGAACTCACCAGCCCGGCATCCGCGGCCGCCAGCAGGTTGTAGGCATCGCCCGCCACCACCGGCAGGGGCAGGCTGCTGCGGCCGGCGGCCTGGCGCAGGAAGGGCTCATCCACCGTGGCGGCCCGCAGCAGCACGGCCTGCCAGCCCTCCGCCTGGAGCAGCTCGGCAGCCCGCAGCAGCTCGGGCAGCAGCATCTGAATCTCACTGCGGCGGCTGCCCGGCATCAGCACCAGCAGGGGCTGGTCGGGGTTGAGGCCATGGGTCCTGCAGGTCTCCAGGCGACCTCGCGTCACCGCCAGGCCGTCCAGCAGCGGATGGCCCACGTAGCGGGCGAAGGAACGGCCGTAGCTGTTGAAGATCGGCTCCTCAAACGGAAAGATCACCGCCAGCCGATCGATGAAACCGGCCATGCGCCGGGCCCGGCCCCGCCCCCAGGCCCACACCTGGGGCGCGATGTAGAAGAACACCGGAATGCCACGGCGATGGGCCTCGCGGGCCACCAGCTGATTGAAGCCGGGATAGTCCACCAGCACCACGGCGGCCGGCCGGTGGCGGTCCATACGCCGCTTCAGCCAGCGCATCACCCGCCAGTGACGGGGAATGCTGGCGACGATCTCCACCAGGCCGGCGGCCGAGAGCTGGGCCACGTCGATGCGCACGTCCATGCCGGCGGCACGCAGCTGGGCGCCGCCAATGCCGATCACCTGCAGGTCGGGCCGCTGCCGGCGGAGGGCCTCCACCAGATGCCCGCCATGGAGGTCGCCTGAGGCTTCCCCGGCCACCAGCAGCACCTGCAGCGGCTCAGCCATCGCCCCATCCCAGCAGGTCTTGCAGCTGGTCGGCCAGGCGGGCCACAGCGGCCCCATCCAGGCGCAGGGAAAGCGGCACCACGCTGCCCTCGGGCACCCCCTCCAGCAGGGGGGCCAGACGCTGCCAGTCCTTCACCGTGGTGACCAGGGTGGCCTCCCGCTTGGCCCGCGCCAGTGCCAACAGCCGCTCCAGATCGGCACGAGCATAGGGATGGTGGTCGGGGAACACCTCACAGCCCACCAGGCTGCAGCCCTGGTCCCGCAGGGCGGCGAAGAACTTCTGGGGCAGGCCGATGCCACAGAAGGCCAGCAGCGGCCGACCCCGCAGCGCCGGCGGCAGCTCCAGCGCCGACGGCACGGCCAGGCAGGGCTTTCCCTCGGGCCAGGGCAGCCCCCTGGGCCCGGGCTCACCGGCACCGGTGAGCACCAGCAGCTGGGCCCGGCCCAGGGCCCGGGCCGGCTCGCGCAGCGGCCCGGCCGGGAAGGTGAGGCCATTGCCCAGCCGCTGCCGGGCGTCGAGCACGGTCACGTCGCAGTCGCGGGCCAGCCGCCAGTGCTGCAGGCCGTCGTCGAGCAGCAGCAGCCCAGCCCCGGCCGCCAGCGCCCGCCGGGCCGAGGCCGCCCGGTCGGAGCCGGCCCACACCGCCACGCCGCTGCCGGCCAGGGCCAGGGCCAGCTCCAGGGCCTCATCGCCCACAGTGGAAACCGGCAGCTCGCCATGCACCAGCAGGGGATCGCGACGGCCGCTGCCATAGCCGCGGCTGAGCACCGCCGGCCGCAGACCGCGGCGGCTGAATTCCAGCGCCAGGGCGATCACCAGCGGGGTCTTGCCCGTGCCGCCGAGGGTGATGTTGCCGATCGACAGCACCGGCACCGGCAGGCGCAGGGGCCGGCTGATGGCGCGATGGCCGGCCACCACCAGGCCGTAGAGCCAGCCGCAGGGGCGCAGCAGCCGGGCCTGCCAGCTGGCCGGCGAGCCATACCAGAAGCTGGGGGTGGCCAGGGGCATCAGCGCCCTCCGCCGTGGGCGTCCAGGCGCTGCAGCACCAACTGGGCGATCTGGCGGGAGGGCCCCTGAATCGCGGGCAGCTGCTCCAGCTGCGGCGGCTGGGCCAGCCAGCCGGCGATCGCCGGCCAGAGGGCGGCGCCGTGGTCCAGCTGCCGCAGCCAGCCGGCCTGCTCCAGCTGTTGGCAGAGATCGCTGAAGTTGGCCATGTCCGGTCCACAGAGCACCGGCCTGCCGCCGCGCACCGGCTCCAGGGGATTGTGGCCGCCGAGGGTGCGGCCGCCCGGGCGGAAGCTGCCGCCCATGATCACCAGCTCAGCGGCGGCGATCCAGCTGCCCATCAGCCCCAGCCGATCCACCACCACCACCGCCGGCGCATCGCCAGCCTGGAGCTCCGCCAGCAACCGGGCCTCGGCGCCAGCGGCCCGGGCCGCCGTCAGCACCGCCGCCGCCCGCTCAGGGTGACGGGGCACCAGGAGCAGCGCCAGGCGCTCCGGGGCCAGCCGCTGGCACCACTGGGGCCACTGGGCCAGCAGCAGGTCCTCCTCGCCGGGATGGCTGCTGGCCAGCAGCAGCACGCGGCGCCCAGCCCAGCAGCGGCGCAGCCGCTGCAGCCAGTCGGCATCCACGGCGGCGGCCTCCGCGTCCCACTTGGTGGAGCCGAGGGCCAGCGCTGCCGGCGCCCCCAAGCGCCGCAGGCGCTCGGCGTCCGCAGCCGACTGGGCGAAACAGCCGCTGCAGCGGCCATAGAGCCAGCGCGAAAACCAGGCCAGTCGGCGATGGCGCTGATAGGAGCGGGCGCTGACGCGGGCATTGATCAGCAGGGGCGCCGGCATGGCGTGGATCAGCTCCGGCCAGAGTTCGGCCTCCGCCAGTAGCCCGAGCTGGGGACGCCAGTGGCGGCGGAACAGGGCAAAGGCCAGCCAGTGATCCACCGGCACCATCTGGTGAATCACGCCAGCGGGCAGCAACTGGGGCGCCAGTTCGGCGGCCGTGCGGGTCACGCTGGTGACCAGCAGGCGCAGCCCAGGCCTGCCAGCCGCCGCGGCCCCCTCCCGCAGGGCCAGCAGCAGGGGCCGCAGGCTGGCCAGTTCGCCCACACTGGCGGCATGCAGCCACACCAGGCTCCCGGCCGGCCGGCGACGACTGGGCCAACCCAGCCGCTCGGGCAGCCGAACCAGGGCGTCCTTGCCCCGGATCACACGCCAGAGCAACAGGGCCACCACGAGGGGGGTGGCCAGGCTGAGCAGCAGCCGGTAGCTGAGCAACAGCAGCGCAGTGGCAAGCCGGCCCATCAGCTCATCGGCGGGGGGCGACCAGCAGGCGGGCGGCCCAGGCACTGCTGGCATCAAGGGCCTGGCCGAGCTGATGGGCAGCAGCGGTAGCGGCTGCCGTTCCGGGCTCCACCGGGATCGGTTCCCCCAAGGTGATCACCACACGGCCGAAGGGCAGGGGCAGCAGGGTGCGATCCCACGACCGCAACCGCCGCTGGCGGCTCACCGCCAGCCCCATCGGCACCAGCTGGCAGCCGGAACGCTGGGCCAGATGCACGATGCCGGTCTTCACCTCGCGGGCGGGCCCGCGAGGCCCATCGGGGGTGATGCAGACACTGCTGCCCCGGCGGAGCAGCTGCAACAGCTGCAGGTAGGCCCGCACACCACCCCGGGTGGAGGAACCTGCCACCAGCTCCACCCCCCGCATGCGGGCAGCCACCCCCACGATCTGGGCATCGCGATGGGCGCTGAGCAACACCGCCAGCGGCCGCCTGGCCAGGCGACGCAGCACCGGCATGAAAAACACATGGCAGTGCCAGAGGGCAAACACCACGGGCTGCTGGCGCTCTCGCAGCAGCTGGGCCGTGGCCGGATCCAGCCGGATGCGGATCGTGGAGGTGAGCAACACCAGCTGGCCGTAGGCATTCAGGAGGGCACCCGCCAGCCAGGACAACCAGGAGTGGTTGAGCAGGGTGCGCTTCTTCACCGACCCGGCACGTGCAAGGGAAAAGCGGCAGACAACAAAAACCCCGGATGCGAACTGAGACGCATCCGGGGCATCTTGGCAGGAGGGGTCCTGAATAACCCGGGCTCAGGCCGAACCCACGCCGGTGTAGGCGCCGTAGAAGAACAGGCCCACCACGAAGATCACGGCCATGCCACCGGCGGTGGCCACCAGCCAGAGGGGAAGCACGCCTTCGGTCCAGCGGGAACGCCAGGCCACCGCGGGGCGACCATCGGGCAGGCGGTCGGGAATGCGACCGTCAGGCAGGGAGGATTTCTTGCCGCTCATCAGGAGTCCTCAGGTCAGTTGAAGAAGTAGCTCGAGAAGAGAATGCCGATCGTGAACACGAACAGCAGGCCAAGGTAGAGACTGGTGCGGTTCAGCTCTACCGGCAGATTATTGGGGTTGGGGTTGCGCTCCATGGTCAGCGACGAATGAACTGCATAGCGGCCAGGGCTCCCAGGAAGAACACCGTGGGAATGCCGAGGGCGTGAACCGAAAGCCAGCGCACCGTGAAGATCGGGTAGTTGCGTGGCGTGGTGGAGACAGGGGACTGGGTCATGGCTTATTTCAGGCGCAGGTCGAGCTGGCTCCTGCCCTCGTAGCGCTGGCTCACAACCGGAGCCTTGGCTTCGTTGGCCTGGAAGTAGTCGTCTGGGCGAGGCGTGCCGAAGGCGTCGTAGGCCAGGCCGGTGGACACGAACAGGAAGCCAGCCAGGAAGATCGCAGGCAGGGTGACCGCATGGATCACCCAATAGCGAATGCTGGTGATGATTTCGAAGAACGGGCGTTCCCCAGTTGAGCCGGCAGCCATAGCGACAAGCGTTCAGCCAGAAGATCCTAAGGGGAGGCTCGGGCGAGCCGGGAGCTGGCCCAGGGCTTGGTTACAGAAGTTGGTGGGCTCAGCCCACCCAGCGCAGCAGGGAACCCCGCTCGCCGAGCACAAAGCCCTTGCCGTCGTCGGTGAACACGATGCGGGTGAAGTTGGAGGGCTGCTGCTCACCCACCGGATCCCGGCGCCAGGTCTGGCCGCCATCGGCGCTGCTCAGCAGGGTGCCGCTGCCGCCGCCGGTCCAGATCGTGCCCTGGGGATCCCAGGCCATGTCGAGGTAGCCGTAGCCGTTGGTGATCGGAATGATCGCCTTGCTCCACTGGTCGGGATCAGCGGGATCGGGGTTGAAGCGCAACTGGGCTCCGCGGGCCAGCATCCACAGGGCGCCGTCCGGCTGGAAGCCGATCGTCTGCAGCCGCTGGCTGCTCACCCGTTGGTGCAACTGCCAGGTGGGCTGGTCGGGATTCCAGGTGGAGAAGAAGTTGCCGAGACCGCTCACGCTCACGTAGCGGCCATCAGGGCTGCGGCGCAGCTCCCGCACGGCGCCTGCGGCGTCCTCCACCCGCGCCTGCCAGCTGCTGCCGCCGTCGCTGGTCTGATACACGGCACCCACGCTGGTGGCCAGCTCAGCGCTGGAGCGGCCCAGGGCGGTGATCAGGTAGGGCTCGCCGGGGAGCTTCGTATCCAGGAACAAGCGTGTCCAGTTCTGGCCACCGTCAGTGGTGTGCAGGAGCAGGCCGGGCTGGCCGGCGATCCAGCCCTCCTGGCCCGCAAACGCGATGCTGATCAGACGGAAGTTCTCCTCCTCCGGCAGATCCAGGGCCCGCTCCTCCCAGCTGGAACCGCCATCGTTGGTTTCCAGGATCAGCCGATTGCTGCCCACCAGGAAGCCATGGCGGGCATCGGTGAAGGCCACCGCCAGCGGGTTGGCCTTGGTGGCCAGGGGCACGGGCTGCCAGGGGCTGTCGGCACTGCTGGCCAGACCAGTGGTGACGCAACCGCCGAGGCCGAAGCCCAGGGCCACCACCAGCACCAGGCTGAGCAGGGGCGAGAACAGTCGGCGCAGGGGGCCGAGACGCAGAGTGGCGATCGGGGCGAACATCGTCAACGCAGGGAGTAGAGGGAGAGGAAGAAGGCGAAGGCGAGGGCAAAACCGCCGAAGATCAGCACATTTTTCTGGCCCGGGGTGAGCCGGTTCACGCCCAGGCCGAAGTTGAGGTTCTCCTCGAAACCGCTGGGCTTGTCGCGGGGGCCGATGTCCTGGAAAGCGCCCATCTTGCTGCGGCACACCGGGCAGCGGAAGCTGGCGGGATCGAGCTCCAGGAAGGGGGTTCCCGGCGCGATGGCCACCTTCTTCACCCCTTCGGCCGGGTCGTACACATAGCCACAGCTGCGGCACTCGAAGCGGTGCTGGGCCGGATCGTCCAGGTCTTCCGGGGGCGGTGAGGCGGGCACGGACTGGTCAGGGGTGGGCTGCTCCGCCTGGCTCTCCACCACCGCAGTTTCTGCCTCAGGTTCAGCCGCGGGCGGCTGGGCGTCGGCACGGGGGCTGTCGCTGCTCATCCCTGAACCGCGTAGGGCCCATGAACTGTATCCAGCACAGGCCACCCTGCGGCAGCTGGCGGATGCCAGACTGCAACCCAGGTAGGCCAGGTTCATGTTCGCGCTCTCGGGCTACGACGCCTTTCTCGGCTTTCTGCTGATCTCAGCAGCGGTGCCGGTGCTGGCGCTGGTGGCCAACAAGCTGCTCTCCCCCAAGAGCCGGCGCGGCGAGCGGGAACTCACCTATGAATCCGGGATGGAGCCGATCGGCGGCGCCTGGATTCAATTCAACATCCGCTACTACATGTTTGCACTGGTCTTCGTCATCTTCGACGTGGAGACCGTGTTCCTCTACCCCTGGGCCGTGGCCTTTCACCGCCTGGGGCTGCTGGCCTTCATCGAAGCCCTGGTGTTCATTGCCATCCTGGTGGTGGCCCTGGCCTACGCCTGGCGCAAGGGCGCCCTGGAGTGGAGCTGACCACCGTCAGCCGCTCCAGCCCTTCACCAGCTCGTCTCCGCCACCCCTCAGTTTCGTCGCTGCGCCGAACCGATGACGCCCACCACCCCCTCGATCGACGCGCTGCGGGATCTGCGCGCCGCCAGTTGCGGTCCAGTGGGCGCTCCCACGGTTACCGCGGATCTCTCCGAGAACGTGATCCTCACCACCCTCGACGATCTGCACAACTGGTCCCGGCTCAGCAGCCTCTGGCCCCTGCTCTACGGCACCGCCTGCTGCTTCATTGAATTCGCCGCGCTGCTCGGCTCCCGCTTCGATTTCGACCGCTTCGGCCTGGTGCCCCGCTCCAGCCCACGCCAGGCTGACCTGCTGATCGTGGCCGGCACCGTGACCATGAAGATGGCACCAGCTCTGGTGCGCCTCTACGAGCAGATGCCGGAACCGAAATATGTGATCGCCATGGGTGCCTGCACGATCACCGGCGGCATGTTCTCGGCCGACTCCACCACCGCCGTGCGCGGCGTGGACAAGCTGATCCCGGTGGACCTCTACATGCCCGGCTGCCCGCCGCGGCCAGAGGCGATCTTCGACGCGGTGATCAAGCTGCGCAAGAAGGTGGGCAACGAGGCCCTGGCCGAGCGCGGCAACCTGCAGCAGAGCCACCGCTACTGCACGGTGAGCCACCAGATGAAGGCGGTGGAGCCGATCGTGGATGGCCGCTATCTGCAGGCCGAAACCCAGCAGGCCGCCCTGGCCGCGGCCGCTCAACTGCCCCTCGGGGCCCTGGCCGATGCACGGCAGGCCGCCGTTGCCCCGGGCACATCCGCCAGCACCTGATCCCCTCCCTGACCACGCCCATGTCCGAGGACACTCCCCAAGCCAGCGGCGAGCCGATCGCCACCCAGGCCCCCGGTGCCGTGAGCCAGTGGCTCACCAGCCAGGGGTTCGACCACGAGCTGCTCCCCCCCGACCATCTGGGGGTGGAGGTGATCGGGGTGGAGCCGGCCTTCCTGCCCCTGCTGGCCACGGCCCTCAAGGCCCACGGCTTCGACTATCTGCAGTGCCAGGGGGGCTACGACGAAGGCCCCGGCGGGCGCCTGGTGAGCTTCTATCACCTGGTGAAGCTGGGCAGCCTGGCCGACCAGAGCGAGGCCACACCCCATCTGCCGGCCGACGTGAAGCCCGAGGAGGTGCGCCTCAAGGTGTTCCTGGCCCGCGATGGCGATCTCACCATTCCCAGCCTCTATGGCCTGTTCCGCGGTGCCGACTGGCAGGAGCGCGAGACCTTCGACATGTTCGGCATCCGCTACGAGGGCCATCCCCATCCGAAGCGCCTGCTGATGCCGGAGGACTGGAAGGGCTGGCCCCTGCGCAAGGACTACGTGCAGCCTGATTTCTACGAAATGCAGGACGCCTACTGAGCCCGCTCAGGACACCCGCAACTGCTGGCGGTAAAAGCGGATCACCGCCAGGGCCAGGTTACGGGGATCGTGGCGCAGGGTGGCCGTGGGCCTGGCTCCCTGGAGCGGTGCCTGCATCACCCGGTAGCCCTGACGCCGCAGCCGGCGGCTGTCGCAGATCACCGGTTCGGCGCCCAGGTGGCGGTAGTGCTCCAGCAGGGGGGAGTCCTGCATATCCTCCTGGGCGAGCACGGCGGTGAACAGCCGTTGCTCAATGCCGATGCTGGCCAGCTGGGCCTCGATGGCGCGCAGATGCCCCTCCACATCCAGGCCATCGGTCTCCCCGGGCTGGGTCATCAGATTGCAGATGTACAGCCGCGGAGCCTTGCTGCGGGCGATGGCCTCCACCAACTCCGGCACCAGCAGATTGGGTAGCAGGGAGGTGTAGAGGCTGCCCGGGCCCAGCACGATCAGATCGGCATGGGCGATGGCCTCAATCGCCCGGGGCAGGGCAGGAGGGCGCTCAGGCGTACAGCCCAACCGCACGATCGGGCTGGGGGAATGGCCGATGCGCGACTCCCCCTCGATGCGCTCGCCGTTCTCCAGCTCAGCCCAGAGACGCACATCGGCATTGGTGGCGGGCACCACCTGGCCCTGCACGGCCAGCACCCTGCCACTGGCGGTGATCGCCGCCTCCAGGCTGCCGGTGATCGCCGTGAGGGCCGAGAGGAACAGGTTGCCGAAGCTGTGGCCTTCCAGTCCGCCGCCGGCCTGGAAGCGGTACTGGAAGAGGCGGGTGAGCAGGGGCTCCTCCCGAGCCAGGGCGGCCAGACAGTTGCGGATGTCGCCGGGGGGCTGCACCCCGAGTTCCCGCCGCAACACCCCGCTGCTGCCGCCGTCATCGGCCACGGTGACGATGGCCGTGAGATTGGAGCTGTAGCGCTTCAGGCCACTGAGCAGGGTGGAGAGGCCCGTGCCGCCGCCGATCGCCACGATGCTGGGCCCCCGGTTGAGCCGGCCCTGAGCTGCCAGGGCATCCACCAGCAGGGTGTCCTTGTCCGGGGCCAGCGCCTGCTGGATCGTGCCGAAACTGCGGCTCTGGCCCAGCCAGATCAGGCCGGCTCCGATGGCCAGCACCAGCGGGCCGGTGAACTCCCGCGGCAGCACCGTGGTGAGGTTCTTGAGCAGCCACTGGATGCCGGCCAGGGTCCAGTAGATGGGCTGGAGGTCGGCCCACACCGCAGCTCCCAGCAGGGCGATCAACAGACCGAGGCCGGAGGTGAAGACCCAGCGCTTCACCACCAGGCCCGGCTGCAGCCAGCGCACGGCCCGGCGTGAGCGGCTCACCAGGTCTTTCTGACGGAGGTCACCCCGACCGATCCAACCCGGGCGGGATTTCAGCCGCAGCGACCGCCGTTGTGTAGATCGCGAGCCTGGCACAGGCACGAACGGTGGCTGTTCCGGCCGAACTCCAACAACTGTAGGCAGCTCCGCTCACCACCAGCAGCCAGCGTGCAGAAATCGGGCCAGGATGGGGCTCTTCGCCACACACCCCTGGCCAGCCTCTCCCCATCCCCCGCCGCAGCTGGCACCAGGCAGGGAGCCACCGGCGCGCCGGTGGCAGAGCTGCGCGATCTCAGCCTCCAGTTCGGCCGGAAGCGGGTGCTCGACGGGGTGAACCTGAGTCTGGCTGCCGGCGAACGGCTGGTGGTGGTGGGGCCCTCCGGCGTGGGCAAATCCACCATCCTGCGGCTACTGGCGGGCCTGCAGCTGCCCACTTCCGGGCACCTTCTGCTCCATGGCAAGCCCCAGACCTATCTGCGACTCGACCAGCAGCATCCCCCGGATGTGCGCCTGGTGTTCCAGAACCCTGCCCTGCTCGGTTCTCTCACCGTGGGGGAGAACGTGGGCTTTCTGCTCTACCGCTTCAGCCGGCTGCGCGACGGCGAGATTCGCGACCGGGTGCGCGATGCCCTCGAGGCCGTGGGCCTCGGAGGGATCGAGGACCAGCTGCCCGGGGAACTCAGCGGCGGCATGCAGAAACGGGTGAGCTTTGCCCGGGCCCTGATCCAGGATCCCAGTCAGCCGAACGACGGGGTGCCCCTGCTGCTGTTCGATGAACCGACGGCCGGTCTCGATCCAGTGGCCTGCACCCGAATCGAGGATCTGATCGTGCGCACCACCACCCTCACCCAGGGCAGCTCGGTGGTGGTGAGCCACGTGCACAGCACCATCGAGCGCACTGGGCAGAGCATGGTGCTGATCTACGACGGGCAGTTCCGCTGGCAAGGTGATCTGGAGGCGTACCGCCACACAGACAATCCCTACGTGGTGCAGTTTCGCAGCGGTAGTCTGCAAGGCCCCATGCAGCCGGCGGAGGTGTGATCCATGCGCCGCTCTGTGCGTGAAGCCATCGTCGGGGTTTCCCTGCTGGCAGCCATTTCCAGTGCGGTGGGCCTGAGCATGTGGCTGCGGGGGCTCTCCCTCACCCGCCAGCACTGGACGGTGGAGGCCCAGTTCACCCAGGCCGATGGGCTGGCGGTGCGCTCACCCGTGGTGTACCGCGGTGTGATGGTGGGCACGGTGCGCTCGGTGGCAATCACCTCAGCGGCGGTGGTCGCCGAACTGGAGATCACCAACCCGAACCTGCGGCTGGCCCAGCCCACGGTGGCCGAGATCGGCCAGGTGTCCGTGCTGGGCGGCGAATCCCAGGTGGCCCTGGTGAGCAGTGGCCAGCCCCTGCCGGATGATGCCGCCAGCCCGCGCGCCCGGGACTGCGACCGCCAGCGCATGCTCTGCGATGGCGCCAAGATCCGTGGCAGTGAGGGCGCCAGCCTCACCAGCCTCACCACCCTCATGCACCGCATGCTCAGCCAGGTGGAGCAGGAGCAGCTGGTGGCCAAGGTCACCAAGGTGGCCACGAGCATCGATCAAACCTCCAAGGAAGCCAGCGCCTTCCTGAGCGAAGGCCGGGTGCTGGTGAAGGACGGCGTGGTGCTGGTGCGCAACGGTGTTGGTCTGGTGAATGACGGCAAGGCCCTGGCCAAGGGCCTGGAAGCCTCCGTGCAGGAGGTGCAGCCCACCCTCACCAACCTCAACGCCAGCTCGGCCCACCTGCGCCGGCTGATGGCCTCGATCGACAACCCCAAGGTGGTGGAAGACCTGCAGCAGACCATGGCCAATGCCGAGCAGCTCACCGCCCAGTGGGAGGCCGTGGGTGGCGACGTGCACCGGCTCACGGGCGATCCGGGCTTCATGAACGGCCTGCGCAGCCTGGCTGTGGGCCTGGGCCAGTTCTTTGATGAGCTCTACCCGGCCCAGACCGGTGCCGCCAAGGACAAGGCGGCCCGGGAGGCCGCCTTGCAGCAGCAACAGCAGGAGGCGTTGGACCAGGAGCGCTCCAGGACTCCAGCCGGGCCGAGCCGCGGCGTCAGACCCCGCTGATCGCCTCCATGGCGATCGCGGCGATGGCCTGGTCGCTGGCCTTGGGCAACTGCACGTATTTGCCACCGGCAGCCTCAGCCAGGTCCTTGCCCATGCCGCTGCCGATGAACTTGCGCTCGGTGTCGATCACCAGCAGCTTGATGCCCAGGGCCCGGTAGCGGCTGGCCACCTGCTTCACCTCCTCCTTGAGGTCCACCGGCTCCTCGCCCTCCAGCTGCGGCTGGCCGAGGGAGCGACTGAGGGGCACGTTGCCGCGGCCATCGGTGATCGCCACCACCACCACCTGGCCAAGATCGCCGGTGGCCAGCGCATTGGCGGCCACGCGTGCCGCCTGGGAGAGGCCGTGGGCCAACGGCGAGCCCCCGCCGCAGGGCATCGATTCCAGCCGGCGGCGGGCGGCGGTGATCGAGCGGGTGGGGGGCAGCAGCACCTCGGCCTGCTCGCCGCGGAAGGGGATCAGGGCGACTTCGTCGCGGTTTTCGTAGGCCTCGGTGAGCAGCCGGATCACGGCTCCCTTGGCGCTCTGCATGCGGTTGAGGGCCATCGAGCCACTGGCATCCACCAGGAAGATCACCAGGGCGCCGGCCTTGCGCTGCAGTTGCTTGGCGCGCAGGTCGCCGTCTTCCACCACCACCTTGCGGTGCGGTTCGCGCTCGCGGCGGGATTTCTGATAGGGCGCCGCCGCCCGCAGGGTGGCGTCCACGGCGATGCGCTTCACCGGGCCGCGGGGCAGCATCGGCTTCACGTAGCGGCCGCGGGAATCGCTGAACACCACGGCCCTGCTGCCGCTGCCGCCACTCTTGGCCTTGGCGGCACCAAACAGCAGCAGGTCGGGGTCGATCGCCACGGCCTCGGGATCCAGCAGAAACTCCTCCGGCACCTGGGGGGGTGGCTGATCCTCCGGGGTCTCGTCCTGGTCGTCGGGCTCGTCGCTGTCGTCGTCGGGGTCGTCTTCGGGTTCGTCGGGGTCCTGCTCGTTCTCCGGCGGCTCGGGCTCCTCGGGCGGCTGCTCCCCCTGGGGCGGCGGTGGTGGGGGTGGAGGTGGCGGCTCCAGGGGCTGCTCAGGATCGGGGGGCGGCAGCTGGGAGGCGCGCGGGGCGATCACCAGGCGCACGGCCACCTGCAGGTCGTCGGCCTCCACCTGGTCGCGGCCGCTGAGGGCGGCGTGGGCACGCGCCACCCGCACCGCATACAGCTCGCTGCGGTGGCCCTCCACGCCGCCGCGCAGGGCTTCATTCACCAGGTAGGCGATCTGCTCGCGGCTGATCTGCACATCCGGCAGCCACTGGCGGGCCAGCAGCAGCTGGGTGGCCAGGGCGTCGCTCTCCTCCTGCCACCTGGCGCGGAAGCTGTCGCTGGTTTCGGCGTGCTCCATGGCGCTGCGGCTGATCTCCACCCGCTGCTCCAGCTCCAGCACCTGGTTGGCACTCAGGCAGATGGCGAAACGGTCGAGCAGGTGGTCGCGCACCGCCCCCTCCTCGGGGTTGAAGGTGGCGATCAACAGGCAGCGGCAGGGGTGGGAGAGGCTCAGCCCCTCGCGCTCGATCCGGTTTTCACCAGAGCCCACCGCCGCCAGCAGCAGGTTGGTGATGTTGTCGTCGAGCAGGTTGAGCTCATCCACATAGAGCACGCCCCGGTGCGCCTCGGCCAGCAACCCCGGCTGGAATACCGCCTGGCCGCTGGCCAGCGAGGCGGTCACGTCCACCGAGCCCACCAGGCGGTCTTCGGTGATGCCGAGGGGCACCTGCACAAACGGCGCGGGAATCACCTTGGTGGGCAGCAAGGCACTCGGGTCGCTGCCGCTGGGATCGGCCCCCAGCTCGGTGAGCCGCTGTTGGGTGGCCGTGTCCCAGTCGTCTGGGCGGAGGGGGTCGATGTTCAGCCCGGCCGGCGCCAGCTGGCCGGGGGCGGGGGTGCCCAGATCGAGCACGTCGATCGGCGGCAGCAGGGCATGCAGGCCCCGGGCCAGCACCGACTTCCCGGTGCCGCGGCCGCCGGCGATCACCACCCCGCCCAGGCCCGGGTCAACCGCCGCCAGCAGCAGGGCCAGCTTGAGGGTGCCGTGGCCGGTGATGGCCGCCAGGGGAAAAGCACGGGCCGCGGTGCTGGTGCCTGCGCTTGCAGCTGATCCGCTTGCAACCATGGAGTGGCCCGGGCCCTGAATCGTGAGCGCCAGTCTCGCTGATCAGGCCCAGTGCGGCCTGGCGATCGCCCTGGGGGCCAATCTGCCCAGCCCCGCCGGCCTCCGCGGGCCAGCCTGCTGGCGGTGCGGCCGCTGCTGGAGGAGCTGCTGGGGCAGGGCCTGGAGGCGCACTCACCTCTGCGTTGGTCGCCGCTGTTTCGCACGGCGCCGGTGGGCGGCCCCTCCGGCCAGCCCCACTATCCAAATGGCGCCGTGCTGGTGAGCCCTGCCGTCCCGGCCACCCCCGCCGCGGCCCAGGGGCTGCTGGCGGCACTGCAGGAGCTGGAGCAGCGGTTTGGCCCCCAGCGCCGCGAGCGCTGGGGGCCACGCAGCCTCGACCTCGACCTGCTCTGGCACCACAGTCAGGCCCTGGAGTTGCCCCACCCCCGGCTGCTGGAGCGCGCCTTCGTGCTGGCGCCCCTGGCAGCGATCGACGCCGACCAGCCGGGATGCACGGGGCCTGCGCGATGCTGGCACCAGTGCTGCCCCCTCTGCTGATGGCGCCCCTGCCACCCCCCGAGCCCGCACGCCATCTGGAAACCACGGCGGCCCTGGATGCCCGCAAGCTGCGCTTCGAGATCAACCGGATGGAACTGCCGATGGGCGTGGAGGGCAGCTTCGGGGTGATCAAGCACCCCGGCGCCTCGCTGGCGGTGCCAGTGCTGGGCGACGGTCGGGTGGTGATCCTGCGCCAGTACCGCTTCGCCGTGGCCACCCGGCTGCTGGAATTCCCGGCCGGCACCCTCGATCCGGGCGAAACGCCCCTGAGCACCATCCAGCGCGAGCTGCAGGAGGAGGCGGGCTACAGCGCCGAGCGCTGGGATCCCCTGGGGGCGATGCTGCCCTGCCCGGGCTATTCCGACGAGGTGATCCACCTGTTCCTGGCCCGCGAACTCAGCCCCTTGGAGCAGCCCCCCGCCGGTGACGACGACGAGGACCTGGAGGTGCTCCTGATGGAGCCGGCCGAGCTGGATGGGGTGCTGGCCAGCGGCGATGAATACCTCGACGGCAAGAGCGTGACGGCCTGGCTGCGGGCCAAGCAGCTGCTGGGCATCTGAGGGAGGGATTGGATGGCACCCGAGCGCTGGCTGTTCTGGCACCGCCGCGACCTGCGCCTGGCCGACAACCTGGGCCTGGCCGCCGCCGCCCGTGCCACCCCGGCGATAGTCGGGGTGTTTGTGCTCGACCCGGCGATCCTCGAAGCCCGGGCCCCGGAGGGGATCCCCGGCGATCTGGCAGCGGTGGCACCGGCGCGGCTGTGGTTTCTGCAGGAGAGCCTGCAGGAGCTGGCCGAGGCCTGGCACCAGGCCGGCAGCCGGCTGTTGATCCTGCAGGGCGATCCGGAGCAGGTGCTGCCCCGCATAGCCCAGGCCCTGGGCGCCGCGGTGGTGGCCTGGAACCGCGACGTGGAGCCCTTCGGGCGCGAGCGCGACCGGCGGGTGGCGCGGGCCCTGCAGGCCGATGGGCGCAAAGTGCTGGCGGGCTGGGATCAGCTGCTGGTGGAGCCGGAGGCCCTCAGCACCGGCGCCGGCGATCCCTACCGGGTGTACGGGCCCTACTGGCGCAGCTGGCG